>CABUEI010000004.1 GCA_902490585.1 uncultured Oscillospiraceae bacterium | reverse complement strand
AACCCGCTGACGCAATTTTTCTATTTTTTCGTACCCCAACTATTGACAAAGAGCCTTTTTATGCTATCAAACAATTTAGCTATAAAAATACCGCCTGCAAAGAGGCGGTATAAGTTCTTATTCATAATCCTTGATTTCTACTTTTTCAATGATTATTTCTGTCTTAGGCTTACTTACTTCAGTTCCGCCCATTGCATCGTTTTCTTCAACTTCAACAGCGGATATCTTGTCGAGAACATCAAAACCGTCAACCGTCTGACCGAATACAGTGTAGTTACCGTCAAGAGAAGGTGTACCGCCGACTTCCTTGTACTTTGTCTTTGTAGCATCGTCCATATTTTCTATGAACTGCTTTAAGTTTCTGTAGTAATTTGCCTGGAACATATAATAGGTGTATTCCTGTGAATCCTTATCATACTGCTTGGCATAGTCTTCATAACCCTGTATGTTATTATCAATTCTTGCTGTGCTGAAATTATCGTAATCCTGCGAATTTTTATTATTTACTATATAGAACTCTGTCGAATTCTTGCCGAGCGCATTCGCATAACATAACGCACCGTAGAAATGACGCATATTGTAGTTGGTTTCAATGCCAAAACTCTCAACATTCGTCTTTCCCGTGAAATCCTTACCGCCCTGTGCCATAAAATCAGCTACTACTCTGTGGAAAGTCTTTCCGTTGTAATATCCGCTGTTGGCAAGATCGATGAAGTTCTGCGTACCCTTTGGTGCGGCGTCGGGATATAACTTGATAGTGATATCACCGTAGTCCTTAATTGTCATTACGGCATACTTATCGCCTTTTTCAAGCTTTACATCGCCTGTATTACCTGTGATTTTTTCCGAAGGGTCGGTTGAAGCGCCGGGAGTGGCACCGCCTGAACAGCCGACAGATAATGTAATCATTGTTGCGGCACATAAAACGCCTGCTAATATTTTTTTAATCATTATAAACTCCTTTTCGTACATAAACTAACTGTTATTTTACCACAACGGAGAGTAAAAATCAATCTGTTTCAGCTAATTTTCAGAATAGAAAAGTAATTATAGATACAAAAAGGCTCGTCCGAAGACGAGCCGTAATGTATCAAGGGTTACTGATTATATTTCAGCGAAGTACTTGATTGTTCTTACCATCTGTGATGTGTAAGAGTTCTCGTTGTCGTACCAAGATACAACCTGAACTTCGTACAGATCATCAGCGATCTTAGCTACCATTGTCTGTGTAGCATCGAAGAGTGAACCAAATCTCATACCGATAACATCAGATGAAACGATTGCATCTTCATTGTAACCGAAAGACTCAGAAGCAGCAGCCTTCATAGCAGCGTTGATGCCTTCCTTAGTTACGTCTGCACCCTTAACAACAGCTGTAAGGATTGTTGTAGAACCTGTAGGAACAGGAACTCTCTGTGCAGAACCGATGAGCTTACCGTTCAGCTCAGGGATAACAAGGCCGATAGCCTTAGCAGCACCTGTTGAGTTAGGAACGATGTTAGCAGCACCTGCTCTTGCTCTTCTGAGGTCGCCCTTTCTGTGAGGACCGTCGAGAATCATCTGGTCGCCTGTGTAAGCGTGGATTGTGCTCATGATACCGCTCTGGATAGGAGCATAATCGTTAAGAGCCTTAGCCATAGGAGCGAGGCAGTTTGTTGTGCAAGATGCAGCAGAGATGATCTTGTCATCAGCTGTAAGAGTCTTTTCGTTTACGCTGTAAACGATTGTGGGCAGATCGTTACCTGCGGGAGCAGAAATAACAACCTTCTTAGCACCTGCATCGATATGAGCCTGTGCCTTGTCCTTTGAGCAGTAGAAACCTGTGCATTCGAGAACTACGTCAACACCGATTTCGCCCCAAGGAAGCTCATTAGCCTTAGCCATAGCATAGATCTTGAGTGTCTTGCCGTCAACTGTGATTGTACCTGCTTCGTCATCAGCAGTAACTGTGTGAAGGTTCTCACCTATCTTACCACAGTAACCGCCCTGTGCTGTATCATACTTTAAAAGCTGAGCGAGCATTGAGGGCTTTGTAAGGTCGTTGATTGCAACTACCTCATAACCTTCTGCGCCGAACATCTGTCTGAAAGCAAGACGTCCGATACGGCCGAAACCGTTAATAGCAACTTTAACTGACATTGGAATATTCCTCCTAAAAATTTTGTGAATTTTTCGCAGGCGCAATGCGTCCGCTAAATTTCTACTACTCTATTATACAAAATTTTTCTCGCATTATCAAGAGGTTTGATAATTTTTTATCAAAAAAAGAAAGTGAATTATTCCCGACTTTTAAAATAGTAATTTGTGCAATATACACAAACAGCTTGAATTATGTAAGTTTTTCTGTTATTATAGATATATAAATTGTAATTGGAGAGATGAAATGAAACTGTATCTTACCGACCTTGACGGTACACTGCTCGACCATAAAGCAGAAATCGGCAGGCTTACCGAATCCTTGATGAACGCTCTTATAGACGATGGTGTTGCGATAAGCTATGCCACCGCACGCTCTGTACACTCTGCCGAGCCGAAGGTAAGCTGTATTGATTTCAGGCTCCCGGTTATAACACATAACGGCGCTTTTATCATTGATCCGGTTACAAAGGAGCGCATTGTTACTCACTTTTTCAGCAAAGAATCAAAAGCGTTCCTAAAAAACTTTTTCTATGAACACAAGGAGTCGGTGCTTATCTATTCTGTTATAGATAACTATGAACGTGTCAGCTACCTTGAAGACAGGCTGAATAAAGGTACAATGCGGTATCTGAAGGACAGAGCCGGGGACAGACGAATGTACTGTGCTAAGGATTATGACGAGCTTTTCAAAGGGGATATCTACTATATAACGCTTATCGAACCGATAACTTCTCCCGACGAACTTGATAAAAATTTCTATAATAAAAACGGATTTTCAAGAAACTACCAACCCGACACTTACGACACCGACGAATACTGGTATGAGATATATCGTGACGATGTATCAAAGGCTAATTCTGCACAAAAGCTCAAAGAAATGGTCGGGGCGGATGAACTTATAGTTTTCGGCGACAACACAAACGACATTTCGATGTTTTCCGTTGCAGACAGGTGCTATGCGGTTTCCAACGCTACCGAACAGCTCAAAACGCTTGCCACCGGAGTAATTCGCTCGAATGAACAAAGCGGAGTACCGGTGTTCATTCAGAGCGACAACTGCACAGTATGGCATTATGACAGGCGACCGTTGCACATTGCACCAGACAATGCCCGTTTCAGTGCCTGCACCGCTACAGTTGACAGCGGTGACGGGGTTGGTATACTCAACGAAAAGCAGATACACGCAACGTTGAAAAGTTATTTTGCCTCTTCCCTGTTTGATAAAGAGGTAAAGATTGGTAACTACTTTGCAGACCTTGTTACCGAGAACGGTATTTTTGAAATACAAACTGCAAATTTCAAATATCTTGTCCCTAAATTGAATGTTTTTCTCAAAGCATCGCACGTTACAATCGTTTATCCTTTTCATAAGAAGAGCCGTCTTAATTACATTGATAAATCTACGGGTGAAATACTGAAAAGCGGACGGACTGTCACGGCAAACGATATGACCGATTTTTTCCTTGAGCTGTACCGTATAAAACAGTATCTG
The DNA here is from genome assembly GCA_902490585.1 of uncultured Oscillospiraceae bacterium. Classification (GTDB taxonomy): domain Bacteria; phylum Bacillota; class Clostridia; order Oscillospirales; family Ruminococcaceae; genus Ruminiclostridium_E. Next base: position 109,705 of record CABUEI010000004.1, on the reverse strand, counting down.
AACGACCCTAACCTGACAATCTGCATTGCGGATATAGCGGTAGAAAATCTGCGGTACTGCGCAAAGGATATGAAACGCAGAAAGACGGACAGAAAAGTTACCGTGCCGACTTCTCTGCTACAACTTACGTTTCTTGAGGACAGCGAGAGTTACAGATGCTTTATCCCGGACGGTTTACCCGAAACGTTCACGCTTAAAGAATTCAGAAAGTGTATGCGGTCGGGAGACGCAAGCCTTGCCGTAAAAATCCTGCAATATGTCGGAGTGATTGATTTTGTCGGCAAGAAAGGCAACGAATATATTTATAAAATCACATAGAAAACTCCCATAAGCCTACCGATCAGCTTACGGGAATATTTTTTCATCTTTATTCATCACCTTTAAGATAGCGGACAGCTATCTGCGTTCTGTGCTCAAGTCCTGTCTTTTCAAGAATTACGCTGATATAGTTGCGAACTGTGCCGTTTGATAAGAACAGTTTTTCGGAAATTTCGGTATTGGAACAGCCGTCAGCGATCAGCTTTACTATGTCAAGCTCTCTTTCGGTCAGAAGGCTGAACACGGCGCTTTTGCCGTAGCATTTCACTGCGGCATCACGGATATATGACAGGATATCCTGCTGGAATACCGTGCCGCCGTTGTACACGGTTCTCAACGCACTGAAAATACCGTCTGTCTGCGTGTTTTTAAGTATATATCCGCTGACACCGACTTTCAGCGCACGCTGAATAAGCTCCTGCTCGTCAAACGTTGTCAGCAGTAACGGTTTGCAGAGATTTTCTTCAAGCATTATTTTCGCCGCATCTATCCCGTCCATTACAGGCATTCTTATATCAAGAAGAGCTATATCTGTTTTGTATTTTCTGCAAAGGTCAACTGCTTCGGCACCGTCACTGGCTACACCGATGATCTCAAAATCAGGCTGAGATGAAATGATCATTTTAAGCCCCTCACGGATTATACTGTCATCATCTGCTATAATTATCTTCATACGTTATCCTCTTTTATACTGAATATGTTTACTACCGAAAATCCGCCCGGTTGTGCCAGAAAAATGCACTTGCCGTCAGCCAGCACGGTACGTTCTTCTATTGCGGTAAGCCCTGTTCCTTTTTTGAAATTTTCGTTTCCGCCGCCGTTATCCTTGAATTCCGCACGGATAACCTTGTTCATAACCGATATAATAAGCGAAAATTCGTTTGCACACGAATGTTTGAGCGTATTGGTAAGTGTTTCAATCAGATTTTCTTTTATACAGTTCCATACCTGAAATGAAACTTTGTCCGCATCGCCTTTAATTTCAAATGAAGTGGTAATATTATATTTGGCTTTATACTCCCCGAGAATTTCTTTAAGCTCGCTGATACCTATTGCTTTACTGTCAGGGCGTTCTTCACGCAGAGCCTGTCTTATATCATCAACACCGCTTCTGAGGTTATCGGTTACGGTAGTTATACACTGCTCCGCACTGTCGGGATTTGTCCTGATATTCAGTTTTGCCGCCTCAAGCAGTATAATGCTTCCGGATATACTGTGACCGAGCTTATCGTGAATTCTTGCGGAAAAACGTCTGCGTTCTTCAATAGCTGCCGATTTCTTTGCTGTTTTGGCGTACTCTTCAAGACTTGCTGATTTGCGGTTCAATCTTACAGTTTCTTCTCTGCTGTCGGCAAGCTGTTTTCTGCACTGTATAAGCTGTCTTGCCGTGACTCTTGTTACTGCGAAAAGTATCAGCATTACCGCAAGGATTATAAGTACAACAAACGGCGGTTTGAATATAAAAAGTATCAGAAGCACCGCTACTGTGCTTATATAATAAAAATACTTTTCCGCTCCGAATTTATCTACAGCAAAAATCACGGCAAAGCATAGAACGAATATAAGATTGTCGCTGTATATCAGAAATGCCGCCACAGCCGACACGCATGAACATACAGCTGCCGCTGTATCCGATTTTTTTACCGTGGAAACAAGATATTCTACCAGAGCAAAGCAGGAAAAGGCGAGTACGGTTACTACCGTATCGCCTGAATTGCAGTTATCCAATATATTCACAGCACCGAAAGCGGCAATTGCCGTCAGCTTATAAATCAGATATATCAGTGACAATTCGTTTTCCTTTCGTCAAGCCTTTGCTGTTACCGACTTTTTGTTGAACAGTGCGGCACTCGCAAGCATTATAAGCAATGTATAGAGTATAAGCACGCAGATATTTATAACCGGTTGTTCCGACGCTCCCGACATAAAGTTGAAGTACCAGTACTGGGGCGTGATGTACGAAAGATATTTCAGCATACCTGCCGTTTCGTCTATCGGGAACCACGCACCGCCGAGCAAAGCGCCTACCGACGCGATACAACCGGACATAGTTGCAAGTGCCTGCTTTGAGCTTATCAGCTGTGCCAGCATTATCGACAGTGCCGAATTGAACAACGAGTAGATTATCACAGTTATAAACACAAGCGGATAGTCTGTATTCATCCGTGCACCTGTAATAAGCAGATAAAGCGGTAAAACGATAAGCGATATCAGAGATATCAGCACGCTTGCTCCAAGCGTTCCGACTATGTACTGTATACCTGTTACAGACGAAATAGCCATTCTGCTGTATGTTCCGTACTGTCTGTCGTCCATTACGGCAAGAGTTATGAACATTCCGATAGCGGTAACAAGCATTATCATAAAGCCCTCTGAGAATGTAAATCCAGCGGCGACATACTCATTTTCCCTGTCGGATATTACAGCGTTTTCCTGGATAAGCTCCGTATCTGCGGCAGAGCTGTTCATAATCCTCGAAAAAAGTTCTGCATCGCCCTTTGCGGCATCGGAAGCGACATTTACGCTTCTCATAAAGCCTTCGATATATACCGAAATATAAGCTCCGTTTTCATAATCGTCAAGAGTTGTTGATTTTATCTTAACGTCTTTTCCCGAAATCACATTGGCTTCAAAATTCTGTGGTATCTCTATTATAGCAGAAACGTCACGGTTAATCAATTTATCATTGAATTTTTTCTGTTCGTCTTCTATAATGTTCATACTCATTTTATCGGACAGATAGTTTTTAAGCATTGCGGAAAGCTCTGATCTGTCGTTATCTATCACGGCAACATCTATCTTATCCTGTACGGAATAGATATCGGCTATCGGTCTGCCGCAGTAATATAGTGCAATGCTTGCAAGTCCTGCAAGGAGTGCTATCACCAGTGCGGTTTTAAGTCGCTTAAGCATTCCCGTAAATACTGTTCTGATATTATTCATAATACACTCCCCTTTCAGACTGTTTTCTTACGGCGGAATATTACCGCACCGATAAGAGAAACAAAAACCGTCACCGCAAGGCATACCGCCATTGTTATGACTGCTTCGTTATTCTCACCGTAAAGAGTCAGCCTGAATGCCGACTGTTGAATAAGATACGGCGGGAGCTTGTCACTGAAGCCTTCCAGAAATATTTCTTTTGAGAATGAACCTGAAAAAAACAGAAGCGACCATGCGAGCGGTATTATCACACTCTCCGCAGGTATTTTTATTATTACGCCTATCAGCATACCCACGGCAATTGCCGCAAGCGAGCAACACGAGAACAGCAAGAACAAAATCAGATTTCCAATAAAATTATCACAATATTTTGCACCGAACACAAATGCCGATAGCAACATTATTACCGCATTGCTTATAACCGCTGAGGGAAGTATTCCGATAAGTTTACCGAAAAACAGCTTTGTTCTTCCCAGCGGTGACAGATAAAGACGTGAAAGGGTGAATATCTTTTCTTCGTCCTTGAAAGCCGTGCTACCCATCATCATGTGTGCCATGAATATCATCATTACCGTCATGCTGACGGCATAATAATCAAGCATACTGCGTGTGACACCCAGTCCCTCCTGTTCAACAAACGATTTATCCGTATCTGTACTGCCGATATTCATAAGCAGTGACGGGTCGGTTGACGCAATCTTGTAGTATGTATCCGATACCGCAATATATGAATTGAGTACCGAACCGAGTGCTCTGTTTGTTATATCGTTTCTTCCGCTGTGAAAAACAATTTCATCAGCTTTAACTTCGATATACGCATCTATATCTCCGTTATCGGTAAGAGCCAATGCTTTTTCGGCATTATCGTTTTTCTCAGCCTTTATCATATCAATATTGTCAAGAAATCCGGTAAATGCCTTACCGCTTTGTTCGTCAGCACCGGAAACACTGTATTGCAATGTAATCTCACCGATATCATAATCTGAGATATCAAGGCTTTGTAACATAGTTCCGAGAAAGAATACCAGGAGTACCGGGAATAAAAGTCCCATGAACACATTAACCGGACTTCTGAAATATTCTTTCATCTGTTTTATAATCAAACTAAGCATATTTCCGCTCCTTAACGTATTTCATGTCCGGTCAGTGACAGGAACACCGTGTCCATATCGGTTTTTTCCGTGTTGACTTCAAGTACGGGAAGATCATGATTTACAAGTTCGCTGATAACGTGAGAAATATCATTACAGCTTATACTCATATCAACGCTTATTACATTGTCTGTAAACTGCACCCTGTTTACATCGGGGAGATTTGAAATTGCCCTTGACACCTTGTTTCTTGTTTCACTGTCACACTGCTTTGTGGTAATATGCACCGTACAGTTGTCTGTTATCATGGTAATAAGCTCCTGCTGTGTACCCTCGGCTATCAGTCTGCCCTTGTCTATTATAGCTACACGGTCACAGATCTCTTCAACCTCGTGCATATAGTGCGAGGTGTATATTACTGTTGCTCCGCTTTCACGCAGTTTCTTGATTGAGTTCATTATATGTTCTCTCGACTGTGCGTCAACGCCGACGGTTGGTTCGTCCATAACTATAAGTTTCGGTTTATGCGCAATACCGCAGGCAATATTCAATCTGCGTTTCATACCGCCTGACATTTTCTTTGGTTTCATATCCGCCTTATCGGCAAGTCCTGCAAATTCAAGTGCCGTCATTGCATTTTTATGTAACTGTTCGCCCTTGAAACCGTATAGCGATGCAAAAAACTCAACGTTTTCCTTTGCTGTAAGATACGGATAAACCGCTATCTCCTGCGGCACACTGCCGATTATGCGCCTTATCTCCGCTCTCTGTTTTGCAATATCCATGCCGTCTATCATCACACTGCCGGATGTCATTTCATCAAGAGTAGTGATTATATTTATTGTAGTGGATTTGCCTGCTCCGTTAGGTCCTATAAGACCGAATATCTCACCCTCGTTTACATTGAAACTGAGGTTGTCTACAGCACAGTGATTGCCGTAATTCTTGACAAGATTATTTATGCTTGCGAATATCATAAATGCTCCCCTTTCGGTTATTTATCTTACTGTAATGATTATACACCGATAAAGCCGACAGCACCAGTTACAAACGGAATTATCCTATATGACATTTGTAATAAAAAATGAAAAAGCTCTGTCGAAGTCATGCAACTCCGACAGAGCTTTTAAATTATTCAGTTATTGATCATTCGTCATCTGCTGAGATGCTCTCGGTTCTGTAAATGAACTTTACAGTGCCTTCTGTCTTATCAGACTTGCCGCCGAATGTATCGTAATCCTTGCCTGCGGCTACTGTAGCTTTCAGCTTGTCGATAAGACCCGCTATATCACCGTCAACCGCATCAACTATCTTCTTGACAGCCTTTTCGTTGAACTCGTTCATACCGTCGTTAAGTTCCTTAGCACCGTCTCTTAACTGCTTTACGCCGTCAATGAGCGTTGCTACGCCGTCATTGAGCTGATCAGCGCCGTCCTTTAAGTCGCCTGCACCTTCGTGAATCTGTAATGCACCGCTGTGAAGTGTTCCTACACCTGCAACAAGGCTTGCTGTGCCGTCCTTTAAGTCGCCTGTACCATTATCAAGCTGTACAGCACCGTCATAAAGTGTTCCTACGCCTGTTACAAGGCTTGCTGTACCGTCTTTCAGGTCGCTTGCGCCTTTATTAAGGTCAGAAGCACCGCTCTGAAGTGTGCCAACACCTGTTACAAGGCTTGCTGTACCGTCCTTTAAATCGCTTGCACCCTTATCAAGCTGGTTAACACCAGAAATAAGTGTTGAACCGCCGCTTGTAAGCTGCTGTGTACCGTTCTTCAGCTGCGTAGCGCCGCTGTGGAGATCCTTTGTACCGCTGTAAAGCTGTGATGCACCTGCTGTAAGCGTCTTGGAGCCGTCGTATGCACTGTCAACACCTGCTGTATACTGTGTAAGACCTGTATAGAACTGGTTGTAAGAATCAAGCTGTGTGATAAGGTTCTTAATTGTTGTCTGACCTGCCTGAGCCTTTGCAACTGCTTCGTTGATCTGTGTCGTAACGGTTTCACTCTTCATGTTCTGGTCGATGAGCTGTTTCTTCTGTGCTTCAACATTTGTGCTTATCTGAGCCTTTATTGCATCGGTTGCCATCTGAGCCGATACAGCGGCATCAACCTGAGTCTGTACTGCTTCGGGAATCTGTCCTGCCTTGACTGCGGCATTGTACTGCTCAGCAGTCATATTATAACCTGCGGCTTTGAGAACGCCCTCAAGAACCTTAGCCTGTACTGCCTGTGTTACACCCGCAGTAATAGCATCGTTGTTCTTCTCAACCTCAGCTGTTACCTTTTCGAGTGCGGTATTGTAAGCCAGTTCATAAACCTTATCCTTGTCAAGTGAATCAACAAGCTTGTTGAGTTCTGTCTTATAGTTACTGATTGTAAGTGTGGGAACTGTAAGTCCCGATGCCTTGATCTGTGTTTCTGCTGTAGATAACAGAGTATCGAATACCTGCTTTGCACCTGTGTTGAGCTGTGCGCTGTTTGAAGAAAGCTGACCGAGACCGGCGTTCAGCTGTGATGCACCGGCACTTACCTGACCTGCACCGCTCTCAACCTGAGAAGCACCGCTGTCGAGTGAAGATGCACCGCTGTTCAGCTGATCTGCACCTGAGATGAGATTCTTTGCACCGCTGACTAATGCTGATGTACCGTCCTTTAACTGTCCTGCGCCTGTATTCAGAGCATCTGCACCGCTCTTTAAATCTTTAACGCCACTTACAAGAGTACCTGTGCCGTCCTTTAACTGTCCTGCACCGTCATCAAGTGCCTTAGCACCGCTCTTTAAATCCTTGATACCGGCTACCAGTGCAACTGTGCCGTCCTTTAACTGTACCGCACCTGTGTTCAGTGCATCGGCACCGTCCTTGAGGTCGTTTACACCGCTTACAAGAGTACCTGTGCCGTCATAAAGTGTTCCTGCACCGTCGGCAAGTTGTTTTGTGCCGTCGGCAAGTTCACCTGATTTTTCAAACAGTGTTACCAGACCGTCATAAAGCTGTGAAGAACCGTCAGAGAGCTGGTCTACAGCGTCTGTAAATTCCTTTATTGTGCCGTCGATATCGTCCATGCTTATCTTATCTGTGTCAACTTCGTTGAACAGCTCGGTTGTTCCGACTGTCATACAAGTGAGGAGCTCGAAGTCTTTGACATCGGCGCTGATTTCAACGTAAGAGGGTATTTCATAATCGTCCTTGTCGAGATCAAGGTTTTCCTGAAGACCGGGAAGTGCAAAGCCGAGAACTGCGGATCTGTCACCGTCATTTACAAGCTTACCGTTTGTAACTTCAATGTTGGTGAACTTCTCGTTGTCGAGAACTGTTCCTGTTACCATAAGGAAAGGAACGTACATATCCATGCTCTTGCCGTCTACCTTTACGGTACGCTTTTCGTTGTTTGTGTAGTCAAAGCGGATAGTTACCTTACCGCTCTTGCCCTTTATCTCATCGGGAGTTACTGTCTTGCCGTCAAGTGTGTATGTAATCTTCATATCAACGGGAAGAGCCTTATCGGTTGTACCCTGGTAGTAGATGTCACTGCCGTTTGCCGCCCATGTGTAATTCTCGCCGTTATTTGTGAAGGTTTCGTCACCCTTGACGTTCTTGATGTCTTTAAGGGTTGTTTCGTCTTCGATCGAGGCGTTCTGTGAGCCGTTCTTCAGCCAGTCGCTGACGATTACTTTCTTTGTTGTGCCGTCTGCATTTGCGATAATATATACGGTTTCTTCCTTGCCGTCTGTGTCGGAGTGCTTCTTTTCACTGCTTGTTGAGGCACTGTCGGAAACCGATGACGATGTGGTGTTGTCGTCGTTGCTGTTCTGTGCGGCGAATGCAAGCAGACCTGAAGATGTGCCTATCATTGCGGCTGCAAGAACTATTGAAACTATCTTTATAATCTTTTTTCTTATCTCTTTCATGCTGTTGTCCTTTCTCAGTTCGTCTTCTTACCGGCTTCTCTTGCTTCCTTGAAGCCAAGGCTTGTGTGGATTATGATCTTATCGAAGAGCTTGAGCATAGCGGGTAATAACAGGATTACCGATACCATACTGATGATAGCGCCTCTTGCCATAAGAGCACACAGTGAGCTTATCATATCTACATTTGAATAAATACCTACACCGAATGTTGCGGCGAAGAATCCGAGTGCACTTACGATGATTGAAGGTATTGAAGATTTAAGAGCTGTGTAAACCGCTTCATTCTTGTCACTGCCCTTGTTACGTTCCTTCTTGTATCTTGTTGTCATCAGGATCGCATAGTCAACGGTAGCACCGAGCTGGATTGTACTGATGCAGATAGGAGCAATGAATGCAAGCTCTGTACCTGTGTAGCAAGGAATACCGAGGTTTACGAAGATAGCGAACTCGATTACTGCTACAAGTATCAGCGGAAGTGAAATCGACTTAAATGTTACTAAGATAATCAGGAAGATAGCGGCTATTGAAATTACGTCAACTACCTTGAAGTCTCTGTCGGTTACTTCGATAAGGTCCTTCGTACAAGGAGCTTCACCGATAAGCATTGCCGAGCTGTCGTATTTCTTTATAATGTTATTTATCTCTAATACCTGGTTATTTACTTCGTCTGTTGCGGTGCCGTACTCACTGCCTACAAGCATCAGCTGATACTTATCACCCTTGAGCACTTCAGATATTGAATCGGGGATTATCTCTGAGGGTACCGAAGAACCGATAAGAGAGTCAAATCCGACTGCGAGGTTTACACCGTCAACCTTACTTACCTCATCAAGCATATTCTTTGCGTCTTTCTGTGAGAGGTTTGAATCGGCAAGTATCATGTGAACGTTTGACATTCCGAAATCGTCTTTCAGTTTTGTGTTGGCGATTACGAAATCCATATCCTGAGGCATTGTCTGGCTCAGGTCGTAATATTTCTTGGTGTTGTTGTAACCGTAAACTGCGGGACCGACAAGCACTGCGAATATTATAAGGAATATCCACGAACGCTTTGTAATGAACTTTGCAACCTTGTCGAACTTCGGCATAAGCTGTTTATGTCTTGTCTTCTCAATTGCCTTATCGAATACAAGGATAAGTGAAGGAAGAATTGTTACACAACCGATGAGTCCGAATACAACACCCTTAGCCATTACTATACCGAGGTCTGCACCGAGCGTAAAGCTCATGAAGCACATTGAAAGGAATCCGGCAATTGTTGTTATTGATGAACTTGCTACAGAAATGATACTGTTTGATATTGCGTGCGACATTGCACGTTCCTTATCGCCGTCAAATCTTACCTTCTGCTCATTGTAGCTGTGCCACAGGAAGATCGAGTAGTCCATTGTAACACCGAGCTGTAAGATAGCGGAAAGTGCCTTTGTTATGTAGCTTATCTCGCCTAAGAAGTAGTTACTGCCTAAGTTGTAGAGAATAGCCATACCGATACTTACAAGGAAAATTATCGGTATCAGGAAAGAATCCATGAAGAGCATCATTACTACAACAGCGAGAACAACTGCGATAGCAACATATATCGGCTCTTCCTGCTCGCAAAGGTTTTTAAGGTCAGTTACCATTGCAGACATACCGGAAACGAAACACTGATTGTTTGTTACATCTCTTATTGTGTTGATAGCTTCCATTGTTTCATCGGCTGATGTCGATGTATCGAAGAATACCGCCATAACCGTTGAATGATCGGTGTTGAATGCGTCTTTAATCTTGTCGGGAAGAATATCCATAGGGATTGAAACGTCTGCGATCGAATCATACCAGATCACCGAGTCAACATGATCGACTGCTTCAATCTTTTCTTTCAGAGCGGAAACATCTTTCGGCTCCATATCTTCCACTACTATCATACTGAATGCGCCTTTACCGAAGTCATTCAGCAGAATGTCCTGACCCTGTATGGTTTCCATAGTGTCGGGCAGGTAATTGAGCATATCATAATTTATTCTTGTAGCTATCATACCGAGTACCGAGGGTATCAGCAGTACGACCGCAACTATAAGAATGATTACTCTGTGCTTTGTTATCCATTTGCCAAGCTTAATCATCTTTGTCCTCCCTGTTGCTTGTTTCTACATAGATTTTGTCATCGGCGTGTACTTCTTTTTTTATAGCCTTGACTGTGTATGCGGCAATCCATATATTTGAAATGCCGTCCGCAAGCAATGTGATACCGAGCAGAACAGTAAGCGCTACCGCACTCTCAAATGGATTTACGAGTAACAGTATTCCTATTCCGCCTGTAACTATTGCGCTGACAAGAATCAGCCACCAGCTCCTTACGCCAAAACGCTTTGCATCAACGGCTGTCTGTATCTTCATTATGCCGTCGATCATAAAATAAATGCCCATTATGACAGGCACCAGAGCCATTATATTACCCGGATGGATAATAACTACAAGTCCGAGCAGAATCGCTATGATACCGAATGCAAAGTCAAACTGGAACGCCAGCCCGTAGGGGTCGGCTGAAAAATATCCCGTGATTTTTACAATGCCGAATACTATAGCCGCTATTCCGAGCATATAGCATACCGCAAGCATTGAAATCTCCGGGAAAAGAATAAGTATAAGTCCTATGACCGCTATTGCGGCGCAAGTGGAAATATATGCTGCTTTTGCACGTTTGATAAATCTCATGATTTTCAGTCCTTTCTTTTTCTTTACAGCTATATTTTAACCCGCCGTGACGGTTTATACAACGGTCAATCCTGCGCCACTGTTCAATTTTAGGGCAATCGGTATAAATTGACCGATTTTTAGGCAGATGCGACTTTTTGCCTAAAACTTGAATTTTTAACGGGAATGTTGTATAATTATAACCGTAAAATAGAAAGCAGGAGAAACCACAGGCTAAAACGGAGGTAATATGTCCGAACTTACCAAAAGAGCAATACAGGAATCGTTCAAAAAACTGCTGAGCAATCAGCCCTTAGATAAAATAACTGTAAAGAACATCACCGATGACTGCGGAGTAAACCGCAACACGTTCTATTATCATTACAGCGATATTTATCAGCTTCTCGAAGAAATCTTCCTTACTGAAGCGCAGAAATCCGTAGAAAAGATGGAGGTAGGTCAGTCGTGGGAGGAAGGACTCAAGACAGGGCTTTGCTTCGTAAAGGAGAACAAAAAGCTTGTTTACCACGTTTACAATTCTCTTCACCGTGAAACGATAGAACGCTACCTCTACAGCGTTTCGCTCGACTTTGCAAACAAATTCATCGACAAGGCTTCAAAACAGCTTGAACTGAATGTTTCCGATGAAGATAAGAAATTCATAGCGTCATTCTATAAGTACGCTATTGTGGGAATAGTACTTGACTGGCTTGAAGGCGGTATGAAAAGCGAGCCTGACGACCTTATAGCCAAGATGTCCGCACTTCTTGCCGGAACACTCAGAACAGCTCTTGAAAACGCAAACCAAAAGTAATATTCAAAAACAACCGGCACTGATTGAACTCAGTGTCGGCTTTTGATTTATAAGGGTTTCACACTGTTCTCTTAACTTGACTTTTCGGCTGTTTTATAGTATTATTAGTTAGATAAATGCAGTTCAAAGGTGGAACATAATGGATATTAAAATAACACCGTCAAAGCTTAGCGGAAAGCTGACAGTGCCGCCCTCAAAAAGCATATCCCACAGAATGCTTATATGTGCGGCTTTATGTGACGGTAAGACACATATAGATAACCTGCTTGAGTGTATGGATTCACACGCAACAATAAATGCGCTGACTGCACTCGGAGCGGAGATAAAAGGTGAAAACGGCAGTTATGACGTAAAAGGAATAGTAAATCCTGCAAAAACAGCGGCAATAGATTGCTTTGAAAGCGGTTCAACGCTGAGATTTATGATCCCGATTTTTTCGGCATTCGGCTGTGAAACAGAATTTTCAGGCAGGGGGAAATTGCCCGAAAGACCGATAACACCGATTATAAAGCCGATGACGGATAACGGTGCGGTGTTTGAAACGCTCGCAATGCCATATAAGGTTCACGGAAAACTACACGGCGGAAAGTATTATATAGACGGCAGTGTTTCATCGCAGTTCATAACAGGTCTTTTGCTTGCACTTTCCGTACTGAAAGAAGACAGTGAAATCATACTCACCACACGACTTGAATCAAGACCCTATGTAAATATCACTATTGACTGCATGAAACAGTTCGGTGTTGAGATTGCCGAAACGGAAAACGGCTATTTTATAAAGGGCGGTCAGAAATATCAGCCGCATAACTGTACTGTTGAAGCGGATATGTCACAGAGTGCATTTTTCCTTGCTGCAAACTGTGCAGGTTCTGATATAGAACTTACAAATCTCAATATGAACAGTGTACAGGGCGATAAAGCTATAGTTGATATTGCCGATAAATTCAGAAACGGCGGCGATTTATCTGTAATCGACGCATCGGATATTCCCGACCTTGTACCTGCAATTGCGGTAATGATGAGTTTCTGGAAGAAGCCTAGCAGGATAATAAACTGTGAGAGATTACGCATAAAGGAATGCGATCGACTGGAAGCTACCACAGAGCTTATAAACGACCTTGGCGGAAAAGCGGTTGCTCACAGTGACAGCATTGAAATTTTCCCTTTAGAAAAGTTCAGCGGCGGAACAGTGCGTTTCTATAACGACCACAGAATAGCAATGGCAGGTGCTGTTGCGGCTACACGTTCAACAGGCGATGTAATAATAAAAGGCGCTGAATGTACAAACAAATCCTATCCCGGATTTTTTGACGATTTCAGAGCACTCGGAGGTATAGCAGATGTCATCAGCGTTTAAATTCGGAGATCTTTCCGTTTCAATATTCGGAGAATCACACGGTAAGGCAATCGGTGTTGTAATCGACGGACTTCCGGGTGGTATTAAAATAGATTTTGATGCAGTGCTTGACTTTATGGCAAGACGTGCTCCTAAAAAAGACGGTACAAGCACAATGCGAAACGAAAAGGATTTTCCTAACGTAGTATCGGGAATGGTAGACGGCGTACTGACAGGCACTCCTCTTTGTGCCGTAATTCAGAATACGGATCAACATTCGGCAGATTATAAGAGTGTAAGCCACCTTGCACGTCCCGGTCATGCGGATTATACGGGATATGTACGATATAACGGCAGTAATGACCTGCGTGGCGGCGGACATTTTTCAGGCAGAATTACTGCTCCGCTGGTATTTGCAGGAGCGGTTACATCGCAGATACTCGAAAGCAAGGGTATAACAACGGGTGCACATATACTGTCAATCATGAACGCAAGCGATGAACGATTTGATCCTGTAAACGTAAACGCAGAGCAGTTAAAACAGGTAAGAAGCCGTTATCTCCCGCTGATAGACACTTCTGTAGAACAGCAGATGAGGGATATTATAACAAGTGCATCGGCAAGTCTAGATTCTGTAGGCGGTATTATTGAGTATGCCGCAGTCGGACTTCCGGCAGGTGTAGGCTCACCTATGTTCGACGGTATCGAAAACAGAATATCACAGATAGTATTCGGTGTTCCTGCCGTAAAGGGTATTGAGTTCGGAGCAGGATTTGACGTTGCAAATATGTTCGGTAGTCAGAACAACGATGAATTCTGCATTGAAAACGGCAAAATCAGGACAAGAACCAATAATCACGGCGGTATCTTAGGCGGTATCACAAGCGGTATGCCGATTATTTTCCGTGCCGCAGTAAAACCTACACCGTCGATATCAAGACCTCAGCAGACGGTTGACTATACAACCATGACGGAAGAAACACTGAGCATCAAGGGCAGACACGATCCCTGCATTGTACCGAGAGCAGTGCCGTGTATCGAATCAGCGGCAAATCTTGCTATTTTATCTTATCTTATCTGATTTTCAAGCTGAAAGGAGGAATATGTATGGGTAGCATACCTGTTCCTAAATATACGCTTTATGACCGCAAGGACATTGAGGTGCTTGTAGCCTATATTCTTTACAAGGTCGGAAGTATCACAAAGGACGAACTTATGCGTTGCACTGTTGACCATGATTTTGTAATGTATTTTGACCTTATTTGCTGTCTTTTTGATATGGAAGAAAAGGGGCTTATCACCTGCGAAAAAGCAGGAAATGACGAAACCTGCCTGCCGACTGCAAAAAGCGAATATCTTGCTATAGAACTCAGCTATACCCTTCCCCTTTCGATAAGAGAAGATACGGTTTACTATGCTAAAAAGATCACCTCGCACTCACGTCTTGAAAAGACTGTCAAGACTGAAATTGTAAAGGTTGAGCAAGGCGGTTATCAGCTATGTATACGTTTCATAAACGAGATGGGCGGTACGGATCTTATGGAGCTTAAAATTTACGCTCCGACAAGAGAAAGCGCCGAGCAAATGGAAAAGAGAGTTTTCGACAACCCTGTAGGTGCATACAGAAACGTGCTTAATTCGTTTATACAAGGATATCTGACTGTATCGGAAAAGGAGATACAGGAAGTGCTTGATGATACAAAAATTTAAATTACAGTTAATATAAAAACAGCGTCCGTGCAAAAATCACACGAACGCTGTTTTTATATAACTTTATTTTTTACCGCAACACTTGGGCGAACACATACCCTTGTACATCTCGATTTTTCTGTCAAGTCTGGCAAGTGTGCTTTGCATTTCTTCAATTCTGCTGAGGAGTGCTTCACGCTGTTCAACGAGTATCGCCATACGGGCTTCAGCAGTAGAATCGCCCTCTTTGTAAAGGGTCATATACTCAATAAGTGCTTCTATGGGAAGTCCTGCGTTTCTCATACACTTGATAAACTCTACGGATTTGCAGGAATTTTCATCATAATCACGCAGTCCACTCTTTGTTCTCGGAACAGGGGGCAGTAAACCGATACGCTCATAATAACGGAGTGTGTCGGTGGAAATATCGTACTTTTTGCTTACTTCTGAAATTGTCATAAATCATCCCGTCCTTTCGGTACTTTTATATTATCACATGGAGTTAACTCCATGTCAAGAGAAAAAAAGAAAAACTGCCGAAAAAACGACAGTTTTTCATAAAATTTATGCTCTGACATTCAGAACGTGTCCCGTTACTCCGGCAGGCGGTATATCGGCGCTGTTGATCAAATCAACAACCTCTGCTCCGCTCTGTTCTATGCTGTCAATGCTCTTTGAAAGCATTGCTGTGGAAACGCTCTGTGCAACGTTTGCCTGTGCCATGCTGACAGACATACTTGCAATATAAGAAGTAAGATCCATAGTAAGACCTCCTTTAAAGCTATCAATCAGTAATGATAGTCTTTTTCTTTATCTCCTTTTCTACCATGTCGCAGAAGTCATTTACCGACATAGTGCCGATATCGCCACGCTTGCGGCAACGGATAGAAACGTTTTCGGTTTCAACTTCCTTATCGCCGATAACCAGCATATAAGGAATCTTCTGAAGCTGTGCTTCACGAATCTTGAAGCCGATTTTTTCACTTCTGCCATCAACTTCAACTCTGATGCCACGGCTCTTGAGCTCAGCGGCTACCTTTGAAGTAAATTCATTATGACGGTCAGCGATAGGCATAAGCTCAACCTGTACGGGAGCAAGCCATATCGGGAATGCACCTGCGAAGTGTTCTGTCAGGATACCGATAAATCTTTCGATAGAACCGAATACAACACGGTGGATCATAATAGGTCTGTGCTTCTCGCCGTCAGCACCTGTGTATTCAAGCTCAAATCTCATAGGTAACTGGAAGTCGAGCTGGATAGTACCGCACTGCCATGTTCTGCCGAGTGAGTCTTCAAGGTGGAAATCTATCTTAGGTCCGTAGAATGCACCGTCGCCCTCGTTTACAACGTAAGGAAGTCCGAGGCCGTCAAGAGCCTTGCGTAAGCCCTCTGTTGCCATATCCCAGTCTTCCTGACTGCCCATACTGTCTTCGGGCTGTGTTGAAAGCTCAACGTGATACTTGAATCCGAACAGCTTGTAAACCTCGTCAATAAGTCTTACAACGCCCTTTATCTCGTCCGTAATCTGATCGGGAGTCATAAAGATATGCGCATCGTCCTGTGTGAAGCATCTTACACGCATAAGACCGTGAAGTGCACCTGACTTTTCGTGACGGTGAACAAGTCCGAGTTCGCCCATTCTAATAGGTAAATCTCTGTATGAACGGGGCTTTGACTTGTATACAAGTATTCCGCCTGGGCAGTTCATAGGCTTTATGGCAAACTCTGTATCGTCAATTACAGTAGTATACATATTCTCTTTGTAATGATCCCAGTGACCCGATGTTTCCCAAAGCTGACGGTTGAGCATTATAGGAGTGGAAATCTCAACATAGCCGTCACGGGTGTGTATCTGACGCCAGTAATCAATAAGAGTATTCTTGAGCGTCATACCCTTGGGTAAGAAGAACGGGAATCCGGGACCCTCGTCCATAATTGTGAAGAGCTCAAGTTCCTTGCCGAGCTTTCTGTGGTCACGCTTCTTTGCTTCTTCAATCATATTGAGGTATGCCTCAAGTTCTGATGCCTTGGGGAATGCTGTGGCATAGATACGGGAGAGCATCTTGTTCTTTTCACTGCCTCTCCAGTAAGCGCCTGTACAGCTTGTCAGCTTGAATGCCTTTACATAGCCTGTTGACATAAGGTGAGGACCTGCACATAAATCTGTGAATTCGCCCTGCTTATAGAAGGATATAGGCTCGTTCTTGCCTGCGTGCTCCTCGCAAAGCTCAACCTTGTAAGGCTCGTCAATCTCCTTGAGATACTTAATAGCATCTGCAGGAGCCATTTCAAACTGTTCGAGCTTTAAATCTTCCTTTACTATCTTCTTCATCTCTGCTTCGATAGCCTCGAGATCTTCAGGCATAAAGGGAGTATCTTTATCAAAGTCGTAATAGAAACCGTTATCTATAGCAGGACCGATTGCAAGCTTTACATCGGGGTAAAGTCTTTTTACAGCCTGTGCCATAATATGAGAAGCGGTGTGGCGGAATGCCTTCTTGCCGTCCTCGTCATCGAATGTAAGTATTTCAAGTGTGCAGTCGCTGTCAATTACAGTACGCAGATCCTTGATCTCGCCGTCAATCTTTGCAACGCAAGCCGCCTTTGCAAGACGAGGGCTTATTTCCTTTGCAACGTCAAATACGGAACAAGCACTTTCGAGCTCCTTTACGCTGCCGTCTTTCAGTGTAACTTTTATCATTGTTTTCCTCCGTTAAGCCGCCATACGAGAGCGGTCTTTAGTAGTGTATAAAAACACAAGTTAATTATAACACCGCAATAACAAAATGTCAAACAGTTTTGAAAACAACATCAATATTTGCCTTGCGTGCCTGTGAGTGCTGAAATTTTCTTTCTATCCTGTAAAGCCTGCCG
Source organism: uncultured Oscillospiraceae bacterium (assembly GCA_902490585.1). Lineage (GTDB taxonomy): Bacteria > Bacillota > Clostridia > Oscillospirales > Ruminococcaceae > Ruminiclostridium_E. Next base: position 92,052 of record CABUEI010000004.1, on the reverse strand, counting down.
TCTTTGACAAACCTTGCGCCTGTCTGCCGAAAATGAAAGTCAATGCCCACATCTATGCACTGCTCTCTGATGCTGAGAATCCAGTCATAATTACATTCTCTCGCTTCGTTTCCTGATTCGCCGCCGACAACCACCTCAGTTATCTGCGACTTGTCGAGATACGGGCTTAAATCAATATGTTCGAGCAAAGGCTCGCATATAATCGACTTGTGTTTTATCGGGGCTTTAAGAAAAATCGGCAGGCGAAAATCTGCCATTTTCTGATTTTCACATGTACAGCAAATATGAACATTTTCATATCCGTCACCCCAGTCATCAGGAATACACTGTGAAAAGCGGTGTATTCGCTTAGTGATAATCAGAAAAGTGACATCCGGACGCTGTTTTATCATCTGCCAACACTCATCACGCCATTTATCAGCTTCATCGAGAAAAAAATCCGATGTAAAGCAAGTATAAATGATATTATTCTCCGGCACCATTTTATAATTGCCGTATTTATAACGCTCGGCAGGAGCGTAAAACGTTTTGTTTTTCACTACTGCCGTGCTGTCTATATCATATTGTGCGTCACGTCTGTAGACGTAACAGTTTTTACATCCGTCGCTGATTTTCCTGCAACCGTGCCAGGGGTTCCACGTATCGTTCATATGTTTAAGCTGAGATGAACATTATATGATGTCGAGTATCATTGTGTTGAGCTTTTCACTGAACTTATCATCAAGCGTTACAGGAGTTTCTGTACCGTCAGACATACGCTTGAGTTTAGCGGATTTTGTCTGCATTTCATCGCCGCCGATAACCATGCAGTAGGTAGCACCGATTTTGTTTGCGTACTTCATTTGCGCCTTGAAGCTTCTGCCGGAAATATCGCACTCAGCCCAGAAGCCTTCTTCACGGAGTTTCTGAACAAGCTCCATTGCGTAAATATTTGTTTCATCGTCAAACGACGCAATGTAAAGGTCGCACTTCTTCTCGGGCTCAAATTCAAGCTTCTGATTTTCCATTACCATTATGATACGCTCAAGACCCATTGCAAAGCCAAGACCGGGAACGCTGTTACCGCCGATTTCCTCAACAAGTCCGTTATAACGTCCGCCTGCGCAGACAGCACCCTGTGAACCGATTTCGTTTGAGATAAACTCGAATACGGTATTGGTATAATAGTCAAGTCCACGGACAATCAGAGGATTAACTGTATAAGAAACGCCCAGTACATCAAGACGCTTCTTGACGTTTTCAAAGTGTTCCTTGCAGTCATCACAGAGATAGTCGAGTATCATGGGAGCGTCCTTCTTGAAGCTGCTGCATATCTCGCTCTTGCAGTCGAGCAACCTCATAGGGTTGCGGTCAAGTCTTTCAAGACAGGTGCCGCAAAGCTGATCTTTATACTGCGAATAGTATTCTTTGAGTGCCTTGTGGTATTCGGCACGGCATTTCGGGCAACCGATGCTGTTTATCTCAAGGCTTATGTTCTTTACGCCAAGACTTTTGATAATGTCATTTGCAAGTGCAATAACTTCAGCATCCGCCGCAGGCGAAGCAGTGCCGAAATATTCGATACCTACCTGATTAAACTCACGCAGACGACCGCTCTGAGGAGCCTCATATCTGAAGCAACGTGTGAAATAATATGTTTTAAGCGGCAGTGCGTCATTAAGAAGTCCGTTTTCAATTGCCGCACGGACAGCACCTGCCGTACCCTCGGGTTTAAGGGTTATGCTTCTGCCCTTTTTATCGTTGAATGTGTACATTTCTTTCTGTACAACGTCAGTAGTACCGCCTACACCACGTTGGAAAAGCTCTGTGTGCTCAAATGTAGGTGTACGAATCTCCTTACAACCGTAAGCTTCAGCCACGTTTCTTGCTATTTTTTCGACAGTGTGCCACTTGTATATCTCTTTAGGCAGTTTGTCCTCTGTTCCTCTCGGTCTTTTTGTTACTAACTCCATTTCATTTGTTCCTTTCGATTTTTAACATAAAAAAGGCGTACATAAGTACGCCTGCATAAGCTTTTATCCTCTGACAATTTCACGCCAGTCAAGGTCGCCACGCTCAAGTGCGTGTATAAGTGCCTCAGCTGTAGCTATATTCGTAGCAAGCGGAATATTATGAACGTCGCAAAGACGAAGAAGGTTCATTTCATTAGGCTCGTACGATTTAACGTTTAACGGATCTCTGAAGAATATAAGTACATCAATCTCATTACATGAAATTCTTGCAGCAATCTGCTGGTCGCCACCCTGTGAACCGCTGAGGTAACGTTGAATATGCAGACTCGTCGCTTCAGATACAAGCTTACCGGTAGTGCCGGTAGCACATAGATTATGTCGGCTGAGAACGCCGCAATATGCTATACAGAACTGAACCATAAGTTCTTTCTTTGAATCATGAGCAATCAATGCAATATTCATATTATACCTCTTTTTCTTTACTTTTCGTACCGTTTATGCAATTATCAGTTGATGTTGATCGTAAGCGGTACATCTTCCCCAAGTATTCTCTTTGCTATAGCCGAATAAGCCTTTGCACCGGGACAAGTCGGCGGTAAAGGAAGACCCTTTGCTCCGCATACCTTTATATTATTGTCTTCAGGTACAACGCCTAAAAGCTGTATACCTACCGAGTCCATAACTTCATCAAGGTCATAAAGTATCTCCTCATCCTTGAAGTTCTGGCTGACTTTATTGATTATAAGTCTCTGATTTGTGCAGTTCTTTACATATAAGAAGTCTGAAAGAATTGCACCGTCACGGACGCAGACTGTATCGGGAGTAGTTACCATAAGAATCATTTCAGCCGCCTTGATAACGCTGAATACCGAGCTTCCGACACCGGCTGTATCTATGATGATATAATCGAAATGCTGACGCATCTCTTCACAAACACCCATTATCTTTTCAGGGTTAATATCCATGAACGGATTTCTCGTAGCGCAGACAAGATACAGATTTTCTACTGTTTCAACCTTGGTTGTTGCTGTAAGTATATCTATCTTTCCTTCAAGGTATTCACCTATATCATGCTTAACCTTATCTTTAATGCCGAGCATTATATCAAGGCATCTTAATCCGAAGTCGAGCTCAACGAGAAGAGTTCTTTTACCTAATGTGGCTAATCCACGGGCAACGTTTGCTGATGTAGTAGATTTACCCGTTCCGCCCTTACCGGCGGTTACTGCTATAATCTGTGACATATAATTCGCTCTCCTTGCGCTGATAGGCATAATTGCTTATCATTGTTCTAATTGTTATTATTGTATCATAAAAGCGAGCATAAATAAAGACTTTTAAGTGAAAAAAATCAAATTTTGTTAATTCAATAAGTTTTACGCCCGTTTTTTTGTGCAACCTGCATAAGTTATTGTTCGCTGTTTGAACTGTTTGAAGTGTCGGAGTTGTTATTCTTGGTAAGTTCTCCTCGTGCCGGTCTGCCCGGAGTATTGGTGCTCTGTCCTCCCCACGGAAGAATAATGTCGCCCTTTTCGTTTGTAACCGGCTGATAGTTATCATAGAAGTACGATTCTATGATATTTCTTACCATAAGTCGTGAAAACTCACCCTTTTCAAGAACTATACCGAAGCATATCTGAGGATCCTCGGCAGGATAATAACCGAGAATAGTTGAGTTGAACGTATCGGTAGTTACCTGCGGTGTACCTGTCTTGATAGCAACACCGTAAGGCAGATCAGCAAGCTGTGTGATACCTGAGCCCATAGGCCACTGGACATCATCGGCAACCATTATCATACCTTCACGCACTACCTGAAATATATGCTTATCGGCATCTATTTTATACGCTACCGTGGGTTCTGTTTTCTTTATAGTCTTAGTTCCGTCATAGCTTGTTACACTGTCAACCAGATACGGCTGATAACGTGTGCCGTCATTTGCAAGCGTTAAAGCAATTACCGCAAGATTGAGCGGCGTCACTGTTGTTTCAAGCTGTCCTATACCTGCCTGAATTGTTGAACCCGGAGTCCATGTACCGCCGAGTGACTCGATATATTCGGGCGTACTCATATTGCCGGTTGCACCGCCTATTTCAAGGTTAAGGTCCTGACCTACCCCAAACCAGCCTGCAACTTTTGCAAGATAATCTATTCCCATCTGTCGTGCCATATCATAGAAATATATATTGCATGAATATCTGAGTGCGGTTCTTACCGTTACATCTCCGACAAATCCCATGATACAACCCGGCTGATAGTCATCGTAATATGTGTAGATGCCACCGCAATAAACCTCTGTATTTTCATTTGCAATTCCCGAAACAAGCGCCGCTGTTGCGGTTATCGTCTTGAATGCGGAACCGGGACGGTACAGTCCGTATATACATCTGTTATATGTCGGGTTCGGGTCTGTCGGATTATTTATAAGGTCAATATAATTATTGATATCGTAATTAGGATAGTTTGCCATAGCAAGAACAGCGCCTGTTTTTGCATCAAGCACTACTACTCCGCCTGCATCAACCTTATTACCTCTTGAAGGGTCATTGTTATAATGTAACCATTTGATATGGTTTTCAAGTATCGCCTGTACATCATTCTGAAAATCACTTTCGATAGTCAGTTTTACGGAGTTACCGGCTGTAGCCGCCTTAGTTATCGTATCGGATACTACCATGCCCGATGAATCTCTGGTTATTGAACGTACACCGTTCTGACCTCTCAGAGTGCTTTCCATAGCACTCTCTATACCCCATTTACCTGTGGTATCATTAAGGCTGTAACCTTTATCCGAAAGCTCTTCATATTCATCAGCCGATATTGCACCAATTCTGCCGACCACCTGGGGAATGAAATCCTTACCGTCGTACTGACGTATAGCCTCTTCGATTATATCTATGCCGCCAAGCATAAAGCTCTGTTCTTTCAGCTCTATAACTGTCTGTACAGATACATCTTCAGCCATTGTATAGCGGTTCTGATATGAGAAGTCACGGATGAGCATCTCATAACGGACACCTGCTATATATCTGCGCATTTCCTGTCCGTACTTATCAGAAATCTTAAATTTCTCATACAGTGCATTCATACAGTTCTCGGCAGTCGCATAAACACCGAGTTCAAGCTTTGAACGCAAAGTATCAATTTCATCGTCATCGCCTGTAAACTGATAAGGCGTAGTTTTACTGATGGGAAGCGTTTCTATCCATTCTTCATTATTATTCTGAAGTATTTTCAGCGTTTTTGCAATAACGTCATTTTCTGTACCGGATTCAAAAAATGCTTTCTGTATGATAATTTTATATACGAGTTTATTGGTATTCAGCACCTTACCGTCATTGGTAAAAATCTGACCTCGTGCCGCCTGCACCGTCTGATTTGCGGTATAAGTGTTTGTTGTCTGGTCTTTATAATATTCTCCGTCAACTATCTGTATCTGTAAAAGCTCCAAAGTACAGGCAAATGACAGTATAACCACAACAAGTACAAAAACCAGATTTCTTATCTGTCTGCTAAATTTGCTCACTCCGTCCTCCGTTAATATCTCACGTTGTCTTCATCGTCTTCGGCATCTTCAAAAGCGGTCAGAATATCATCAGTCGTATTTTCTACTCCCAGTTTCTTGTTTATAAGTCTGATCAATAAATACAGCGGTGCGGAAAGAATAACAGTAGCTATTACGGCAGGAAGCACATAGCTTATCAGCACCACATCAATATCGGGGTTTCTCCATATTATATATTTGAATAAAAGTTCGGAAAACTGTACCACTGCAATCACCGCAAGATTCATCCACAGAAAATTAAGAATGTTTCTGTGAATAAGGTTTACCACAAACAATGTAATAAACAGACAACATGGCATAAGCCATATAGATGTGAAACCGAACAGTGAACCCATAGCTAGATCGTGCATCATTCCGGCAAATGCCGCAAATATCACTCCGCTGAGCTCATGTTCAAAAAACGATACAGCTACTGCGACGGTAAGCGTCAGATAGGGTTGCCACACCGCAAAAGGCATGGTCATTTCTATCGTATATGAAAGCAACAGAACAAGTGCATAAAGTACCCATTTTGCAACACTTTTCATTATTTCTCTGCGTGTCATGGCAGAATATCCGAGAATTCTGAATTTCATCAGTCAACAACACCCTGCCCTTTAAAGTCGGTTATGACAACACAGTCTGTAATTGTACGAACATCAACGGCAGGTTTAATAACTGCGTGAACTGATAATCCGTTTTCATCGTCATATACTTTTTCCACAGTACCGATAAGAAGATTTCCCGGGAAAACTACACCGGCTACAGATTTTACGATCTCGCCTTCCTTGATACCGCTGCTCTTTGTGATATAGCTCATAAGGCAGTTGCCTTCGTTTGCATTCTTGATATCATTGTCAAGAATTCCTGTGACCTTACTATCAAATGTCATTACTCCGACATTGATTTCATCTGAAAGAATTGTAGCGACTTTTGCGTAATTGGGCGCTATTTCGCACACCATCCCGATAAGTCCGTTGGAAGTCATAACCGGGTCGTAAAGCGCAATGCCGTCATCCGAACCTCTATCTATAGTAAAACCGGCATAGGCATCATTTGAATTATGTGCTATTACATTGCAAGGAGCGGAAAATTCAAAATCTGCGTTTTCTTCTTTTATTTTCAGTATTTCCTTGAGCTGATCGTTCTCATGCTTGACATTTTCGAGGTCGATTATCTGCTGATACTGCTCATTTAGTTTGTCTTTCAGTTCCTCGTTCTCGGATTTGTACCTGTCTGCATTTGTAAACTTATCCAGTGTATCTTCAACCCACTGGGATACTGCATTAGAAACAGTTACAAACGGCTTTGCAATCGTTGACAACACGTTTCCGGGAAACGTAGAAAAACCGCCCGATACTGCGGCATAGATAACAACGCCCAGCACCAGTGCAAAAACGCATACTATTATTTTGAATTTGAAGCCTTTAAAAAAGTCACGCATAAAATACCTTTCAGTGCTGTCTAAATATGTTTATATAACACATTATGACTAACCGTAAAAATACAGTTAGCCATAAGCATTATATTTTCTGTAAATTAATATCTTGTATCGTCATCTGTAAGAACGTCAACAAGCTTGTCAATGTTCTCAAGAACCTTACCTGTACCGTCAGCTACACAGTCAAGCGGTCTTTCGGCAACCTTTACGGGCATTCCTGTTTCTGAATGAATGAGGAGGTCAAGACCCTTGAGAAGTGCACCGCCGCCTGCAAGCATGATACCCTGATCAATTATATCAGCCGCAAGCTCAGGGGGAGTTTTTTCAAGTGTTACCTTTATTGCTTCAATTACATGGCTGAGAGGTTCTGAAAGCGCTTCTCTTATCTCTTCAGATGTAACTGTGATATTTTCGGGTAAGCCGTTCAGCAGGTTTCTGCCCTTGATATCCATTGAAGGTTCATTATCGCTGTAAGGATAAGCGGAACCGATTGCAATCTTTATATTTTCTGCTGTTCTTTCACCGATAAGAAGATTATACTTCTTCTTGATGTAGTTGATGATAGATGAATCAAACTCATCGCCTGCAACTCTTACAGAACGTGATGTAACGATACCGCCGAGTGAAATAACAGCAACTTCACTTGTACCGCCGCCGATATCAACTATCATACTGCCTGTAGGCTCTGCAACGGGAAGACCTGCGCCGATAGCGGCAGCCATAGGTTCTTCGATTATCGAAACACGCTTTGCACCAGCATTCTGTGTAGCTTCTTTTACCGCTCTGCGTTCAACAGCCGTAACGCCGGAAGGAATACAGATTATAACTCTTACTCTTGAACCTGCAAAAGCTCTGCCTTTGAGTGCCTTTCTGATGAATTCCTGCAACATACTTGTTGTCATATCAAAATCGGCAATAACACCATCTTTAAGCGGTCTTACAGCTACTATAGAACCGGGTGTACGTCCGATAACGTCTTTTGCTTCCTGACCTACATAACGTACTCTGTCCATCTTTACATCAACAGCAACAACACTGGGCTCTCTTATAATAATGCCCTTTCCTCTCATGTAAACAAGTGTGTTGGCTGTACCTAAGTCGATACCTATATCTTTTGAAAACATTCGTCAAACCTCCGGGGTGTTTCTTCTTTACAATTCGTTAATTATTATACCACTTTTTGAAAAAGCATACAACAAAAATACAGAATTAATTATTCATAAATTATCGCACGATTTTGTCGGATATTTATGCAATTTGCATTACATCTTACCTGTAGAACCAAAGCCGCCTGTGCCACGCTCGGTTTCATCGAGTTCATCACAAAATCCGTATTCACATAAATCCACAGGCATAATAACAAGCTGTGCTATTCGCTCACCGTTTTTAATCGTATATGGCTCGGCGGAATGGTTGATAACAGAAACTTTAACCTCGCCCCTGTAGTCACTGTCAATGACACCTACGCAATTCGCAAGTGATATGCCGAACTTTGATGAAAGTCCGCTTCTTGCAAAAACAAATCCGCCGTATCCTTCAGGTACTGCAATCGCTATACCTGTAGAAATCAGCTTTCTGTCGCCCGGCATAAGCACAACATCATCTTCAATACAAGCACACAAATCTGCACCTGCACTTACTTTAGTGGCACGGGACGGTAGTTTTGCATTATCGTTCAGCTTTTTTACATCTATGAACATTATTGAACTCCTCTGTAATAAAGCCCTCTTGTAAGCTTTCCGTCAGGCTTTATATCGTCAAGATACATATTAAGTACTTCAGCCGTGTCTGTTTCATCAGTGAACTTCAGCAGGATAAAATCGAACTTTTTAAGCTCGGACTGTCTGTCACTGAGATACAGTTTATCGGGATTAAGAATCTCAACTGTATTCTCGCTACACATACACGGCATATTGTTTCCCTGCCTGTCGGTAATATAGCGAGGGCAATCGGTTCTCTTTATCTTACCGCAAGGCTTTCCGTTGTTAATCGGACATCTTCTCGTTATCATAAGCGGAAGTCTGCCGTAGCCGACAATTCCCGTTTTAATATTGCTGTCGGCACAAAGCGATACCGCATCGCTCATAAGAAGTTCAAATGATAACGCTGTATCGGCAAGTCCCATTTTTTCATACTCTCTGAGCGAATAACGGTTTGTAATGTTGAGTCTTGACATACCGTGTGCTTTGAAATCCAGTTTCTTAGCTATTCCGATATGCGACAATGTGTGAACGGCAAGATGTTCATATCCCTGCTTTCTGAGAACGGACAGTTTTTTTATTACATCATTCTCACAGTCCGCTAGGAACACAGGAGGAACAACTATTATTCTGAACTTATCGGGAGTATCGTCGTCAAGTAAGCCCATCGGTGCATAGATGTACGAATATTCGTCTTCCTGCAACACCTGTTCAAGCTGTTCTGCGGTATTTACTTCACATCTGAATTCGGGACGGATTTTCTTGCTGTCCTTGCTGTCAAGAGGAATATAGGGGGAAATTTTATAGTGGTGAGAGTTCTTTTCAAGAATTTTCTCGCTGACACTCTCGATTGCTTTTCTTCTGAGCTCATTCAGGTGTGCCGCCGAAACCGATAATCCGTCGTCAACGTTAACGGTAATATTTCCGGGGTAATATACAGTACCGCCGAGCTTACCGCACTGACTTTCGAGATATTCAGCCGTTACTGCTCTGTTCATTGCTTTTTCGGGGAGATCTCCGACTGCAACCGCACTTACATTACAAGCAGAAAGCTTATAAGAAACAGACTGTCCGTTTTTTACATTAACAGTAATGTCCGCCTTGAAGCGCTTGCACGGCTTATGATAATACTGTTTCATACCTGAAAGTACTTTTGAGGTAGCCGCAGTTACATCGTCTTTTGTGCGTACACCCTGCATATTTCTGAAATCATCATCGAAATATCCGCTTGTAAATCCGCTTCTGGAAAATACGTTCTTTAACGACATAAGGTCAGGCGTACCACCGTCAAGAGCAACCCTGCACGCATTAACCGCACCTGCAACGTATTCCGGGCGCTTCATTCTGCCCTCTATCTTGAATGATGTAACACCGAGCTTTTCCAGTTCGGGTAACTTTTCTACAAGTGATAAATCTTTAAGCGATAGAACATTGTGCCTGTCACCGCTTGTAAAATCAAGGCGGCACGGCTGAGCACAAAGTCCTCTGTTACCGCTTCTTCCGCCGAGAACACTGCTCATATAACACTGACCGCTAAGACAGACGCATAATGCGCCGTGAACAAACAGTTCGGTTTCAATATCACAGCTGTCTATTATTGCTTTGATTTGTTCAAAGGACAGCTCCCTACCCAGAACAACACGGGTAAATCCGAGCTTTTTCGCCATAACAGCACCCTCGGGTGAATTTACCGTCATCTGTGTGGAAGCGTGTAAAGGTAGTTCCGGTACAATCTGACGTGCAAGCCTTGCAACGCCCATATCCTGAACGATAAAGCCGTCAACATCGGCTTTCGCACAATTTTCGATAGCTTTCGCAAGCAGAGGTATTTCCTTATCAAACACAAGTGTGTTCAGAGTAACATACACCTTTACACCGTTATAATGACAAAAACGAACCGCATCGCATAACTGCTCTGCGGTAAAGTTTTCTGCATTTTTTCTTGCAGAGAAGTATTCTTCTCCGAGGTATACTGCGTCTGCTCCGGCATTGACTGCCGCTGTCAGACTTTCTGTTGCTCCACACGGAGCCAAAATTTCACTCATAAAGTCATCTGACCGTCATTGACGATCTCATTCATCTGTGCGCTGAGGTCAGCATATTTCTTTCTTAGTGCCGATAACTCATCGTTTAAGTCCTTGACCTCGGCGTTACGCTGATTTGCATATTCGTCAAAGGTCTTCTCGTATGTATCTACTGTGCCCTGGAGCTTGTCAATCTGAGCAAGGAGCAGTTCGTCCTGTCCGTGCTCGTTTACAAGCTTTTCATGATCTATTCTCAGCCTTTCAAGCATTTCTTCGGCATGCTTATTCTTTTCGGTAAGCTCGGCGAGTTTTGCTTTAAGCTCTTCATTCTCGGAATCAGATGCAGAATTATTCTCGTTTGATGTTTTGAGAGTATCGTTTTCTGTTTTGAGATTTTCTATCTGTTTTCTGAGTTCTTCATTTTCACCGCTCAGAGTCGAATTTACTTCACTATTCTTTTCGGAAAGTGCATTGTTTTCCTCTGTAAGCTCTTTTATACGGCTGTTCAGCTGTTGTGTCTGCTTTTCATTGTTATCGGAAAGCGTCTGTTTTTCTTCTGTCAGAACTTTTATCTGCTCTTTAAGCTCTGCGTTTTCTTTTTCAAGCACATTTGCTTTCTGAGTATCAATTTCGGCAAGCTGTCCTTTAAGTGCGGCAAGCTCACTCTGTGCCTCAGAAACGGTAATCTTCAGCGAAGCAAGCTCTGTATCCGATACAGAAAGCTGTTTTTCGAGTTCTTCCGCTCTCTTTTCGGCGGCGATTGATTTCGCCTGTATCTCCTGAGAAAGCTGTTGAGCTTTTATTAGCACATTTCTGTTATCGTAATTCTCATCGGCAATATCGAGTGCCGCAAGCATAACGATATCTGTAAGCGACATTGATGCTGCCATTGTGCTCAGTTTATCTATTCGTTTCTGAAGATTTTCCGCAGTTTCATACATTCTGTCCGGGTCTTCGCTCTTCAAGTAAAAATCGTGTCCGCTTATAGATATTTTTACTTTTTCCATTATAGCCTCCGTGCTTTATTTGTAAAACTTGTTCTTGGTTATGAGTATTGCGACTATGACAGCAAGTATAACGGAAATAACCACAGGGAACCATGTGTACGGCAGTGGCAGATCCACAACGTTCATACCGTAGAAGCTGAACACCATTGTGGGCACCGACATTACGATAGTGATAACTGTCAGTACCTTCATTACGATATTCAGGTTGTTTGATATAACGCTTGCAAATGCGTCCATAGTACCCGAAAGTATGTTTGAATAGATATTGCTCATCTCAATTGCCTGCTTTACTTCAATCAGTACGTCTTCAAGCAGTTCCTGATCTTCTTCATAGAGTTTAATTACTCTGCCTCTCAATATCTTTTCAAGCACTGTTTCGGTTGATTTAAGTGACGTTGAGAAATATACCAGTGATTTCTCAAGTCCGAGGAGCTGAATAAGCTCTTTGTTTTTCATTGATTTGTGCAGCTGCTGCTCAACATAGTTTGAAAGTTTGTCTATCTGCTTTAAGTACAGAAGATACTTACCTGCTATTCTGAGCAACATGTGGAATACAAATCTTGTCTTGAACTGTGTCTGTATTCCTTTTACTATGCCTTTTGTAAATTCGTCAATGATTATGTTCTCTTTAAGGCATACAGTTACAACGTGGCTATCGGTTATAATGATACCCATAGGCATAGTGTAGTAGCTTATTGTATCGTCCTTATCCTGAACCTTTTCGGCAACGGGATAGTCAAGGACTATAAGCGTCTGTCCGTCATCACTTTCAATACGGGAAGTTTCTTCCTCATCGAGTGCGGAACGGATAAAGTCACGGTCAATGTTGAGCTCTTCCTGAAGTGCGGAAATCTCTGTTTCGGTAGGTGCTACAGCAGATACCCAGCATCCCGGCTCCATGGTATCGAGTTCAACAATCGTGTTTTCTACTGTCTTGTAATATTTCAGCATAACGTACCTCTTTCCTGCACAGAAAGCCGTTATGCGACGACTCCTGCACAATTTTCATTCTGTTTTAATCGTTTCCCGCAAGGGTCCGCAGTCATCGTCTTTCACCTCTTTTGACAGTTTTATTGCATAACCGTATTTATTTTATCATACTTTTTACGGTTTGACAACAGTTTTCGTTTCATTTTGAAAATTTTTTTCTTGCTCTTTACGCTCGGCTTGCATACGGCTGTAAATACAACCGCAGTAATTCTGTCTGTACAGTCCGTATTCGGCAGACAGTTCTATGGAACGTTTGTAACCGTTTCGTTTTTTGAAATCAGAATACAGATACGGTATATTATACTCTTTGCTGAATTTTTCACCGAGCTCATTCAGTTTTGCCGCATTCTTATGAGGGCTTACCGACAGCGTTGTACAGAAGTATTCATAATCAAGCTCTTTTGCAAGCTTCGCCGTTTTCTTCAGTCGCATTTCATAACACTTGAAACAGCGTTCGCCGCCCTCTCTTACATTCTCCATTCCACGAGCCATATCAAAGAAAAGCTGTGGCGAATAATCCCCGTCGATCATCTTTACAGAATATCTGAAAGGCTTTTCCGAAATCAGACGTTTTAGCTCATTTTTTCGCTTTTCGTATTCCGGCTCCTCGGTGATATTCGGATTATAGAAAAAAACAGTTACATTGAAATATTCAGTCAGATATTCAAGCACATAACTGCTACACGGTGCGCAACACGCATGAAGAAGAAGCGTAGGTGCATGATCGAGTGATTTAATTATTCTGTCCGTTTCAAGCTGATAATTAATCATCAGCCTTCACCAGCTTTTCATCTGCAATCTGACGAAGTTCATCGAGCGAACCTTCCTTGATATCATTTTCATTTATGATAAAAAGATACCCGTCGTGAGTTACGATATATGCGCTTGATTTATTGAAATCAACGGAAGCCACCGCTGTCCATTCTGCGATAGCTTTTGCCGCACCGCTGTTTTTAAGTACAATACTGCTTGCCGTTATTTCAATCGCATCATAACCGTTCTTTGAATTGATTTCAAAAATTTCCTTAGTGTACTTTTTCAGCGTTGCCGAAAGGACAAGTCCGGTGGCAACTATAAGCAGAGCGCAGATAACCGTAGCAAAGATAAACCACCACATCTGTGTAACTATTGCCAGAACTACGCCGATAACCGCAATAAGCGCCATAGCAACAAGATAACAGATAACGTATACTTTAGACGCTTTATTCTTACCGAAAATGTTGTACTTTACAAATTCACCGACATTCTCGGATGTATATTTTAAAACCGATTCTATCATATTAAACTCCCTTCATGGTAAGAGAAATACGCTTTTTAGCAGAATCAATATCCAGGACCTTGACCTTTACTATATCTCCGACTTTTACTACTTCAAGCGGATGCTTTATATACTTGTCACATATCTGAGATATATGAACAAGTCCGTCCTGATGTACACCGATATCGACAAAAACGCCGAAATCAATGACGTTTCTTACCGTACCGTCAAGAATCATACCGGGTTTTAAGCTGTTGATATCCGCAATATCCGTTCTCAGAAGCGGCGCAGGCAGTTCATCTCTCGGATCTCTGCCGGGCTTAGCAAGCTCGTTTGTAATATCAGCGAGCGTCATTTCACCTATTCCGAGTTCATCAGACAGTTTCTTTATTCCGATGGATTTTACCTGTTCCTTTATTGACGGAATACCGCCTGAAACGTCAGCAAGTTTAAATCCGCACTTGTCAAGCAGAGCTTCTGCCGCTTTATAACTTTCGGGGTGCACAGAGGTGTTGTCAAGCGGATATTTTCCGTCATGGATACGCATAAATCCTGCGCACTGTTCAAATGCTTTTTTCCCGAGCTTAGCGACTTTAAGAAGTTCCTTACGGTTAGTAAATACACCGTTTTCTTCCCTGTAAGTCACTATGTTTTTAGCAACTGTTGAATTGATACCTGCAACATAACTGAGAAGTGAAACAGACGCTGTATTCAGATCGACGCCGACACTGTTTACACTGTCCTCTACTACTCCGCCGAGTGCTTCCGACAGTTTTGCAGACGGCATATCATGCTGATACTGTCCTACACCGATTGCTTTAGGGTCAATCTTTACAAGCTCAGCAAGAGGATCCTGAAGTCTTCTTGCAATTGAAACAGCGCTACGCAGTGATACATCGTATTCAGGGAACTCTTCAGCCGCAAGCTTACTTGCGGAATACACACTTGCTCCTGCTTCTGAAACTACCATGTAGCTTACTTTCCTGTTGATTTTCTTTAATAAATCGGCTATAAAGACTTCGCTTTCATGGCTTGCAGTGCCGTTTCCTATAGCGATAATATCAACCTTATGCTTTTCTATAAGGTTACGGATTATTCTTTCTGCTCCTGCTATATCGCTTTTCGGTGGTGTAGGATAAACAACCGAAGTGTCAAGCACTTTACCGGTAGCGTCAACTACAGCAACTTTACAACCTGTTCTGTAACCGGGGTCAAAACCCAGGGCAACACTGTTCTTTACAGGTGGCTGCATAAGGAGCTGTCTTAAATTATCGGAGAATGTATGTATACTGCTGTCACAGGCTTTCTCCGTAAGCTCGTTTCTGAGTCTTCTTTCAAGAGAGGGGTGAATAAGACGTTTGAAGCTGTCGTCACACGCAGAGCGTACAAGATGACCGCAATCATTTTCTGCCTTGACATACGCTCTGTAAATGTGCTTCATTACCCACTGTTCTTCAGGCTCGATGCTTACTTTGAGAGCCTCTTCACGCTCGCCTCTGTCGAGTGCAAGAAGTCTGTGCGGAGGTATCTTACACGCAAGTTCGCTGTAATCGTAGTAATTTTTATATACTGTATCAGCCTTTTCATCAACAGCCTTTGATACAATCAGTGCATGACCCGTATACTCAGAATACAGTTTTTTACGCAGATCTGCATCATCAGAAACTGTTTCCGAAATGATATCAAGTGCACCGTTAATTGCTTCATCCGCTGAAGCAACACCTTTTTCATCACTTACATATTTCTGTGCTTCGGCAATAGGCGAAGCTTTAGTCTGAGCCATTATAAAATCTGCAAGAGGTTGCAGTCCTTTCTCCTTTGCAATGCCTGCTCTCGTCTTACGCTTAGGCTTGAACGGTCTGTAGATATCCTCAACCTCAGCAAGTGTTTTTGCATTGATAAGGTCACTTTCGATCTTTTCGGTCAGATTACCGCCGTTCTCAATAAGATTTTTTACTTCTTCCTTTCTGCTTTCGAGATTACGCAGATATGTAAGTCTTTCACTGAGTTCTCTTAAAAGCTGATCGTCGAGACCGCCCGTCATTTCTTTTCTGTATCGTGAAATGAACGGAATAGTATTGCCGTCGTCAATAAGCTTTACCGTGTTCTCTACCTGAGTGTTTCTTATCTTGAATTCTTCCGCTAACTGCTTTAATATATCCATACTTTTCTCCGTTTTATCAGAATAATTTTCCCACTATCTCAAATACGGGACCGTGCTGCCACAGGAATGTACTGAGCTGAATTTCAAAGCCCTCGCCCTGATTGCATGCAAAATCAATCGGTTTCATCTTTGGCAGACCGTATCCCGAAAGCAGATTCATAATTACGCCGGAATGTGTAATAACTGCAGCAGATGTAACCTCGTTTGCCATCATATCCTTGAAAATCTCTTCAAGTCCGTCAAGACATCTTAACGTAAAATGTCCGAAACTTTCGCCGTTCGGAGGTGCGGCATCATATCCGCCTTTGAGCCATTCAAGGTATTTTTCATCATTTTGTAGTTCATCCTGTGTCTTTCCCTCATAATCGCCGAAATCAAGTTCTGCTATTCCGTCAATACGCTTTAACAGACGCTCCGGATAAATTATATCGGCAGTCTGTAAGCAACGTTTCAGCGGACTTGAATAAACCTTCTGCACCTTCGGATAAACTTCCAGAGCGGCGAGTGATGATATAGCATTCTCACCCTCCTCACAAAGCGGTAAATCCGTAGTACCTATATATTTTCCCTCAAGGTTTCCCTGAGTAATTCCATGACGGATAAGATAAAGTCTGTAATTCTTCATTTTTTACTTCCTTTCGGTTAATTTTTCTTAATATTCATGCCGATTTCGGCGATTTTTGTTTTATTATAGGGTTATTACATAAAAAAGCACCTGATTTTTTGTATAAAATCACGCTTTACAATAGGGAATAACTCCGTTATAATATACTTTGTGAATATTGTCAGAATCAGAGAGGTTATATCGTATAATGAACACCGATTTTCCAAGAATACTTTCCCTGCTCCGCAAAGAACGTGGACTTACACAAAAACAGGTTGCCGCAGATTTAGGCATTGCCCAGGCACTCCTGTCACATTATGAAAAAGGCAAACGTGAATGTGGTCTTGAATTCCTTGTAAAAGCGGCTGATTACTATAACGTTTCCACCGACTATCTTTTGGGTCGTTCTCCCGTTTCAAACGGCGGAATAATCACAGAGAGCGATATCCCCGACGGAAACTCATCGGGTGATTCAAAATCGGGCGACATTATGCTTGCACTCAATAAAAAGCTGATAACAAACAGTATCGAAGTGATTTTCTCACTTTTACAGAAGATAAAATCATCAAAACTCAGCAAGAGCGTTTCGTCTATGCTCACACTTTCTGTTTACAAAGCGTTCAGAATAACATACAACGCCAACAGAAAGAACGATGATAATCTTTTCGGCGTATCACCGACATCAGCACTTCACCTTATTGATTCTGCAATATGTCTTGAAGTCGGAGCGGCGGCAGATGCCGCAAATGACGCAGAAAATGCGCCGTCAATTACAACAAATTCAATAGAAGCCGATTACGACAAACAAGGCACCGCTCTTTTAAGTCTTATTAAAAACGCAGAAAAGCGTCTTGACCGTATAAATACAGATTAAACCGATACAGAAAGGATTCGTATATGAAAAAAGTCATTTCCGTAATTATAGCAATATCGGCAATCGTAGCAGGTTTCTCTGTTATTCTCGACAAGCTTTACAGAAAAGCACTGTCGGGAATGATAAAATAAATCAGTCACGCAGTCCTTTAAAAAATTCTGTAAGCAATCCGGCACATTCATCCATAAGAACCCTGCTTCTCACCATCGGACGATGATTAAACGGATAATCGAATATTTCCATGAGCGAGGCGCAAGCCCCGCCTTTTTCATCAAATGCACCGTATACAAGCCTTTTCAGTCTGGAATTGATAATCGCACCTGCACACATCGGGCAAGGCTCAAGCGTAACGTATAAAGTGCAATCTGTAAGCCGCCATGAGTTCAAAGCCTTGGCGGCTTGTTCTATTGCGATAATTTCAGCATGAGCGGTGGGTGATTGTTCCGCTTCACGCATATTGTACCCTTTGCCGATTATCTCACCGTTCTTATCGACTACAATCGCCCCGACAGGACACTCGCCTTTTTGAGCCGCCTGTTTTGCAAGCTCGATACAGATTGTCATATACTCTTCATCAGCTGTCAATGCAACACCCCCATGAGATAATCATACTTTATTGATTATACTACAAAAAGAGTTTAAAATCAATATTAAAAGCGGTTATCGGAAAAAATCAGAAATGACGAATTTTGAGCCGTAATATCAATATGTGACATTTTTCTGAATATTTGACACCTGTCAAGGAATAATATGTTTGCAAGAGCAAAAACAGTTTCTTCAGAAAGGAATGACTATATAATGAAAGCAACGGGAATAGTAAGACGTATTGACGACCTCGGAAGAGTTGTAATACCTAAAGAAATAAGACGAACAATGAGAATAAGAGAAGGCACACCGCTTGAAATATATACAAGCGTTGACGGCGAAGTAATTTTCAGAAAATACTCCCCTGTAGGAGAAATCTCAGGTACAGCCGGTCAGTATGCCGATGTACTATACAAAGTCGGAGGAATGCCGACAGTTATCTGTGACCGTGATCACGTTATTGCCGCATCGGGTATTCAGAAAAAGGAAGTGCTCGAACGTAGGGTTTCAAGTTCTCTCGAAGACCTTATTGAACAGAGAAAATCTTTATATCGCACAGCTGACGGTGTGAAGATGAACCCTATAGAAGGCGTAGACCGTTTTGCTGTCGCCTGTGCACCGATAATGGCAGACGGTGATGTGAACGGTGCGGTTATTATGCTGTCGGATAAAGACAATGCAACAGTTGACGATAAAACCAAAGCACTTGTCGAAGCGGCGGCTATGTATTTCGGAAAACAGATGGAAGATGTCTGATAAAAGCAATACCCACAAACGATATTTTTCGCTTGTGGGTATAACTTTATTCTCATTGTCCGAACATCATATCAGTGAATTTGACAACATACTCGCTCCAGAACGTCATATCATGACTGCCTGTACTTTCAAAATAGGTATGCCTTATATTGTTGCTGTCGAGAAATTCATGAAACTGCCTGTTATTCTCCAGCAGAAAATCTTCCGTACCGCAAGCCATAAATATCTGCGGTATCGTCTTGTTCTGCTCAGCCAGCCGTTTTACAAGGGTTTCAGGATTGTTATCACTTGCAACAACTTCTTCGAGGTTTCCGAAACATTCATGGTAATATGCGTAATTAGCAATATCGTTTCCACCGCCCTCTTTCATGCCGTCTATTTCATGAACAATAAGAGCTGAGGATAATGCACATACTTTTCCGAAAGTACCGGGGTAAGTAAGTGCGGTATGCAATGCTCCGAAACCGCCCATCGAATATCCCATTATCGCAGTATCATCCGCAGTTTGTGCGAGCCCGAATGTATTTCGTACATAGTTTACGAGTTCGTCACCGACATAAGTACAATATTTATGCCCTGTCGATAATCCGTCAAGCCAGAATGAGTTTTCTCCGTGAGGGATCACAACAGCAAAGTTGTATTTTTCTGCAATATAATCCGGCACCCAATTAGTACCGTCTTGTGTATAACCATGCAGAAGAAATAAAGTCTTCATACTCTTTTTATCGTAAATTCCGCCGTAATTTCGTTTATCATCAGGGATGTACATCTTGAAATTAGTATAGCGGTTTAACGAATATGAAAAGAAACGTATATCAATCTGTGACATTTAAGCACCTCCGTATGTCTGATAATATGATAACATATTTGAGCACCTTTGTCTAAGGCGGAAATATACACAATTAATCCAATCGGAATTTGTGCAAATATAATAAACAAGACTGCACCAATAACGATGCAGTCATGTAATGTAATGCTGTTCGATTTTATTTTCTTTCTCCGCACGATGTACAGAATAAAGAATCGCCACTGTTTTCACAGCCACAGTTTTTGCAAGTCCATAATCCAAGTGCCTGCGCTCTGAAATTGCTTGTTTCAGTTGTGCTTGTTGAAATATTGATAGTATTGGATTCGTTCCCATGTAAAAATGAAGGAGCCGAATTATTCGGTGACATTTGTGATTTAATCTGCTTAATATCATCAGCCATACTTTGACAACTGTCTATAAGTTCACCATATCCATACAGGAAAAACGAGCCTATCCAGGACAGAAGAAATGCAAGAATGCCTGCAAGTAATCCTCCGAAGAATAACAGAATACCCGTTCCGCCGTTATAACGTGAAACATTCGGTATGTTCAGCCAGATTGAAACCATTGTTATAACTGCACCTATACAGCCGATAACAAATACAACCATTACAAGCGTCTTAATTTTTTTACCGATATTGTTAAACATATTTTAATCATCCTTTAAATCAACTTGCCTTGATCAGTTTCGGATTTGTTCCTATTATGTAACCACTGTCGGCTATACCATCATTACCATTCCATGCAAATGAGCCGGATTTGAAATCATCTAAGGTCGGAACATCGGAATGTGAAGATATTCTGTCAGTAAAATCAGGTGAATACATTGCATATAAACAAGTGCCGTCTTTACAGTATGCCCACATTGAGCCTTTCTCTGATTCGGAAAAAATATTCGCCAGGTTTATTCCTAACAATATTTCTCCGCTTGAAACGGATTCTTTTGAATCATTCGCTTTAATCTCCTCTTGCGTTGTTCCCCAAGTAACACTGTCACTCTGTTTGAACACAGACGCATCAACAGCATATACTGTCCAACTATGATTGTCTACAGTAAACTCAATGATCGTTTCAGCGCCCTGAATCATACCGTATCCAGATGTATCTGCATCTGTCAGGAAGTTGGAGAGAGAATTCTTGACAGTATAAGCTATCGAATCAGAACTTGTAATTGCATTGTTATCAACAACACCGATCTTCGAGCAACCGGTAATAGCAAAAGTGCAACTTACAAACAGCACAAACAGTAATAATGCGGATTTATTAATTTTCTTTTCATAATACACCCCCTAGATTATCTGTGCTTTCCGCAACCAATGCAGAAATCACTTGTCTGTGCATTCTGCTTACCGCACTGAGTGCAAAACCATGTACCTGTAGGCTGTACACCTGTTTTTACGGTATTCGGCATTGCAGTATTAACATTCTGCGGTACAGGTACTTTGGGAAGACGCTGTGAGTGCTCAGAACCGCTTTTTGCCGATGCATTTCTTATCTCAAGCTGTGTGATTACATCGGCAATGCCGAATTGAATAACAAACAACATAGTAAATAATGCAAAAGCCGCCGCATAAGGTGCAATTGCATCAAACCATGCCTGTATCGCCTGATCACTGTACCCACTGTACCAGGTTGTGTAATGGTCAGCGGCATCGCTTGCTTTTACCATTCCTGTTATAAGGTCAGTAAGGGATATTATTATCCATATCACAATTGACCCAACTTTAAACGATTTTCCTTTTCTTGTCATTTTAATACTCCTTATTTATATTGAATAGAACCTAATCGAAAGGCTCAACTTATCCTAACACGTTACAAATAAGGAGTCAACCGAACATTCAAAAACGGCGTTTTTTCTGCATAAATTGCATAAAAAAGACACGGAAACGAATTTCCGTGTCGTGATTTATCTTTTATTTATATCTGTAAAGTGAAATCTTCTCAAAACCGTCAAGAAGTTCATCTGTATAGTCAAACGCTTTGGCAACGCCTTTTGCAACGCACTCTATCGGGTCATCCGCAACATAGCAAGGAGCACCGACAGCCTCGGTAACAAGCTCAGGGAAACCTTTGAGCATTGCTCCACCACCTGTGAGCACTATACCGTTTGTAAGGATATCACCGACAAGCTCGGGAGGAGTCTGCTCAAATACTTCCTTTATCTTATCGACTATCTCCATTACGCTGTCATGCAGAAAATCGTACATATCCTTATCGCTGATTTCAACGCTTTCGGGAAGGCCTTTTATAAGATGTCTGCCCTTTACTGTTATTTTCACATCGCCTGTCGGATTATATACATTGGCAATTTCTTTTTTTGCCTGCTCTGCCGTCTTTTCACCAATAAGTATTTTGTATTTCATCGTAACGCCTCTTATGATGGCCGCATCAAACTTATTACCTGCCATCTTAAGCGAACAGCTTTTTACAATACCGTTGAACGAGACAACCGCAATATCAGCTGTTCCTCCGCCGACATCGACAACCATTGTGCCGTTAGGCTTTGAAATATCAATACCTGCACCGAGCAGTGCGGCAATAGGTTCTTCTATAATAAATACCTTTCTTGCACCGGCACAAAGCGCAGCCTCAACTACAGCTCTGTTTTCGACATCGGTAACAGACGAAGGGACACAAAGAATAATTCTCGGCTTAACAATTCGTCCGATAACCTTTCTGATAAATTCGATTATCATTGCTTCCGTCATCTCATTATCAGAGATAACACCGTCTTTGAGCGGCTTTACCGCAACAATATATTCGGGCGTTCTGCCTATCATTTTGTACGCTTCGTTTCCTACTGCAAGAACACAGTGTTTCTTTTTATCATAAGCAACAACAGACGGCTCGTTGACAACGATGCCCTTGTTTCCGAGCGTAATTATAACATTCGCCGTGCCTAAATCAATTCCAATATCGGTAGCAGACATACTCTTAATCCTTTCCGTTTACAAATAATTATTTTCTATCAAAGCCAAAAGGCTATCCTTATCGTTTTCGCAATTTCCGTTTACAACCTGTTCAAGCAGAAAATTGAGAGCCTTCCCGATTTCTTTACCCGTAAAGCCAAGCCGTGAAATGTCGGAACCGTTGACTTTAAGCTGTTTAAGGCTCATAGGCGGTTCGTTTTCCAGAAACTCTCTTGTATGCTTTTCAATGCTGTCAAAAAGTGCTTTTTCACCGAAATATGCAGGTGATTTTCCGCAGGTGTCATAATAATGTACTTTTATCAATTTTAAAAAGCGTTCTACACCGTATCGTGCAAGACATCTTCTGATACTGCGATTGTCATCGTTAATAACTATACCATGATTTTTGATTAAAAACAATACTTCTTCTTTAATTTTATTGCTGAACCGCAATCTATCAAGTATTTTTTTCGAAATCTCACAGCTTACATCCGCATGACCGTAAAAGTGTCCAACACCGTCTTTCATAAAAAAACTGTCAGGCTTGCCTATATCATGCAGCAACATAGTAAGTCTTGCTTCTACAGTAGGTTGAGCCGCCGCAACAGTTGCGACAATATGACCATAAACGGTCTTGTCATGATATTTTGAATGTTGTTCAAAACCGATACAGGCATACATCTCAGGTATTATCTCACAGATAACATCACAATAATTGTACAGAATATCATGGCAATCACCGATAAGTATACCGCATAGCTCTGTATTTATCCGTTCAGCCGACACAAAAGAAAGCAGATATTTTAGTCTGTGAATAGCATCAGATGTTTCTTTATCTATTTTAAAACCGTATCTTGAAGCAAAACGTAAAGCACGCAAGATTCTTAATCCATCCTCATCAAAACGTTTCATCGGATCGCCGACGCATTTTATAACACCTTTTTTTAAATCATCGGCACCGCCATATAAATCAACTAAACCGACCTTATCGTTATATGCCATTGCATTGATTGTAAGATCACGTCTTGCAAGGTCCTCAGCAAGATTTACAGTAAACCCTACCTTTGAAGGATGCCTATGATCATTATAATCGCCGTCAATTCTGAATGTTGTGATTTCAATCGTATGCTTATCAATGATTACAGTTACAGTTCCATGCTTCAGTCCGACTGTAAGCAGTCTGTAGCCATCGAAAATATTTATTATCTGTTCGGGCAATGCTGAGGTTGTTATATCATAATCCTGTGGGCATTGACCGAGCAGATAATCTCTGACACAGCCGCCTACACAATATGCCTCATAACCGCTGTCGTGCAGTTTATTAAGTACTTCATTAACGTATAAAGGAAGCTGCATAAATTACCTCATTAAAAGAATTATATAAAAACAATATCCGCTCGTTAAAGCGGATATCGTCTTATATAAGATTTAAAATCTCAAATTATTCGTTGATAGCTGTAACTACGCCTGAACCAACTGTTCTGCCGCCTTCACGGATAGCGAAACGGAGACCTTCTTCAATAGCGATAGGAGTGATAAGCTCAACATCCATTGTTACGTTATCGCCGGGCATGCACATTTCCTTGTCAGCGGGAAGTGTGATAACGCCTGTAACGTCAGTTGTTCTGAAGAAGAACTGAGGTCTGTAGTTTGAGAAGAAAGGAGTATGACGTCCGCCTTCTTCTTTCTTTAATACGTAAACCTGACCCTTGAACTTCTTGTGGGGGTGGATTGAACCGGGCTTGCAGAGAACCTGACCACGCTCGATTTCGCTTCTCTGGATACCACGGAGAAGTGTACCGATGTTGTCACCAGCCTCAGCGAAGTCGAGGAGCTTACGGAACATTTCGATACCTGTTACAACTGTCTGCTTAGGCTCGTCTGTAAGACCTGTGATTTCAACTGTATCGTTGAGCTTGAGGATACCTCTCTCAACTCTACCTGTAGCAACTGTACCACGACCGGAAATTGTCATAGTATCTTCGACAGGCATAAGGAAGGGCTGATCAGCCTTACGGTCAGGAGTAGGAATGTAGTCATCTACTGCATTCATGAGCTCGAGGATGCAAGCATACTCGGGAGCATTGATGTCCTTGCTGGGGCAATCAAGAGCAACCTTAGCTGAACCACGGATAACGGGGATGTCGTCGCCAGGGAAGTCGTGCTCTGAAAGTGTCTCACGGATATCCATTTCAACGAGGTCGAGAAGCTCGGGATCGTCAACGTCATCGCACTTGTTGATGAATACTACCATAGCAGGAACGCCTACCTGGTGAGCGAGAAGGATGTGCTCCTTAGTCTGAGCCATAGGACCATCTGTACCGGCAACAACGAGGATAGCGCCGTCCATCTGAGCAGCACCTGTGATCATGTTCTTGATATAGTCAGCATGGCCGGGGCAGTCAACGTGAGCATAGTGACGCTTGTCTGTCTCGTACTCAACGTGAGCTGTGTTGATTGTGATACCACGTTCTCTCTCTTCGGGAGCCTTATCGATCATATCGTATGCTTCGAACTGAGCATAGCCCTTGAGTGAAAGAACCTTAGTGATAGCTGCTGTTAAAGTAGTCTTACCGTGGTCAACGTGACCGATTGTACCAATGTTTACGTGGGGCTTGGTACGTTCAAATTTCTGCTTTGCCATTGGAATTTTCCTCCTTTAATTATGTGTATTCCATACACTTAGTATTTTATCAGATTATTTCTCAAAAAACAAGTCTTTTTTGTTCTTTCAGAAAAATTTTATTAGTCCTTTGATCTCTTGCTGATGATACCATCTGCAATTGACTTGGGAACCTGAATGTAGTGGCTGGGTTCCATTACATACTGACCACGACCCTGTGACTTAGAACGCAGATCGTTTGAGTAACCGAACATTTCTGACAGAGGTACGAAAGCATTAATCTGCTTAACACCATTTCTGTCTTCCATGCCCTGGATTTCACCACGACGTGAGCTTAAATCACCGATAACGTCGCCCATGTATTCTTCGGGAACTGTAACAACTACCTTCATGATAGGTTCAAGGATTACGGGGTTTGCCTTACGGCAAGCTTCCTTGATAGCCATTGAACCTGCGATCTTGAATGCCATTTCAGAAGAGTCGACTTCGTGGTATGAACCATCATAAAGCTCAACCTTAACGTCTACTGTCTGATAGCCTGCAAGAACACCGGACTGTAAAGCACCCTGAATACCTGCATCAACTGCGGGAATGTATTCCTTGGGAATAGCACCACCGACAATTGCGTTAACGAATTCATAACCCTTACCAGACTCGTTCGGGTAAACGTGGAGCTTAACATGACCGTACTGACCCTTACCACCTGACTGACGAGCATACTTAGTATCAACATCAGCATTAGTTGTAATTGTCTCTTTATATGCAACCTGAGGAGCACCGACATTAGCCTCAACCTTGAATTCACGGAGAAGTCTGTCTACGATAATTTCGAGGTGGAGCTCGCCCATTCCGGCGATAATTGTCTGACCTGTTTCCTCATTTGTGTAGGTTTTGAAAGTGGGGTCTTCCTCTGCAAGCTTTGCAAGAGCAATAGCCATCTTTTCCTGACCTGCCTTAGTCTTGGGTTCGATAGCGAGCGAGATAACAGGCTCGGGGAATTCCATAGACTCAAGGATTACAGGGTGTTCTTCATCACACAGTGTATCACCTGTTGTTGTGTTCTTAACACCAACAGCAGCAGCGATATCGCCGCAGTAGCAAACTTCGAGGTCTGCTCTGTGGTTAGCGTGCATCTGAAGAATACGTCCCATACGCTCCTTCTTGTCCTTAGTTGCGTTGAGGACTGTTGTGCCGGCAGCAACCGTACCTGAATATACTCTGAAGAAGCAGAGCTTACCAACGAACGGGTCTGTAGCAATCTTGAAAGCAAGTGCAGAGAACGGCTGATCGTCGCCTGCGTGTCTTTCAACCTCTTCGCCTGTCTCAGGGTTAACACCCTTGATAGAAGGAACATCGAGAGGAGAGGGCATATAGTCAACGATAGCATCGAGGAGCTTCTGTACGCCCTTATTCTTATAAGAAGTACCGCAGGTTACGGGAACGATTTCATTATCGATTGTAGCCTTTCTGAGTACTGCCTTAATTTCTTCAACGGTGATTTCTTCACCTTCGAGGTACTTGTTCATAAGTTCCTCGTCCTGCTCAGCTACTGCCTCGATGAGTGCATCGTGGTATTCCTGAGCCTTCTCCTTCATGTCGTCCGGAATTTCTTCCACACGCATGTCCTTACCGAGATCATCATAATAGATGTCTGCGTTCATTTCGATAAGGTCTACGATTCCTCTGAATGTATCTTCAGAACCGATAGGGAGCTGTATCGGAACAGCATTACACTTCAGTCTGTCCTTCATCATGCTGACAACATTGTAGAAGTCTGCACCCATGATATCCATCTTGTTGATGTATGCCATTCTCGGAACATGATACTTATCTGCCTGACGCCATACAGTTTCTGACTGGGGTTCAACACCGCCCTTAGCACATAAAACTGTAACAGAACCGTCAAGAACTCGCAGCGAACGCTCAACTTCTACAGTGAAGTCAACGTGTCCGGGAGTATCGATAATATTGATTCTGTGCTTCTTCCAGTATGCAGTAGTAGCAGCAGAAGTAATTGTGATACCTCTTTCCTGCTCCTGCTCCATCCAGTCCATCGTAGCAGAACCGTCGTGGGTCTCACCGATCTTGTGGTTGATACCGGTGTAGAACAGGATACGCTCGGTCGTAGTTGTCTTACCTGCGTCGATGTGAGCCATGATACCAATATTACGGGTCATTTCAAGAGTTACGTCTCTAGCCATATTTCCTCCGTTTTATTGATTACCACTTGTAATGTGCGAAAGCTCTGTTAGCTTCAGCCATTCTGTGTGTATCATCGCGCTTCTTGCAAGCTCCGCCCTG
The DNA here is from genome assembly GCA_902490585.1 of uncultured Oscillospiraceae bacterium. Lineage (GTDB taxonomy): Bacteria > Bacillota > Clostridia > Oscillospirales > Ruminococcaceae > Ruminiclostridium_E. The sequence goes on along the minus strand of CABUEI010000004.1, from coordinate 64,512 downwards.
ACCGTTCATAGCGTCGAGGATTTCGTTTGCAAGTCTTTCCTTCATTGTCTTTTCGTTTCTCTGTCTAGCGTACAGAGTAATCCATCTCAGACCTAAAGTTCTTCTTCTTTCGGGACGAACTTCCATAGGAACCTGATATGTGGCACCGCCGACACGGCGAGCCTTTACCTCTAACTGAGGCATGATATTTTCCATAGCTTCTTCAAAAGCTTCAAGTGCGCCCTTACCTGACTTCTCGGCTACGATGTCAAATGCACCGTATACGATCTTCTGAGCAACACCCTTCTTGCCGTCGAGCATGATATTGTTTACGAGTCTTGTTACGAGCTCTGAGCCGTACATAGGATCGGGTAATACATCACGCTTAGGAACATTACCTCTTCTTGGCACTTTACTTCCCTCCTTCATAAAAAATGAAAATCATCGGTACTCGAAAGCGATTAACTCCCGCCGTCCAATTGCAGAGGTAATAATATATATTACTCCACAATAGTGGCTAAAAGTCATCAGTTACGCTTTTTTCGCACCAGCCTTCGGACGCTTAGCTCCGTACTTTGATCTGCCCTGCATTCTTCCGTCAACACCCTGAGCATCGAGTGTACCTCTGATGATGTGGTAACGTACACCGGGGAGATCCTTAACACGGCCGCCACGGATCAGTACAACGCTGTGTTCCTGCAGTTTGTGTCCGATACCCGGAATATAAGCAGTAACTTCATAACCGTTGGAAAGTCTTACTCTGGCAATCTTTCTCATAGCAGAGTTAGGCTTCTTAGGGGTAGCAGTACGAACAGCTGTGCATACGCCTCTCTTCTGGGGAGAAGACATATCTACTGTTTCCTTCTTCAGAGTGTTCATGCTCTTCTGCAGTGCGGGAGCCTTAGACTTCTTTTCTGCAACTGCTCTGCCCTTACGAACGAGCTGGTTAAAGGTTGGCAAATGTTACACCTCCTTGCAAAATTATTAAAATTTTATGCCACAGAATAACGCTTTTACGCATTTATTCTGCACACATTTAAATATTATATACAAAAAGGCGCCGATTGTCAAGCCTTTTCGTTTCGCCGAAAAAACTTTGTAATAATCGTCGCCTTAAAGCTTATTTATTGCTTAGTTTTGTGCATTTTCGCCAATTACTTCATCATCAGACTCAGCGTCTTCCGATTCATTCTCGGATTCAGCTGCTTTTTCTCTTTCTTCCTTTTCCTTCTCCATAGCCTCAAGACCTGTTCCGGCAGGAATCAGTTTACCGATGATTACATTTTCCTTCAGACCCAGCAGAGGATCTACCTTGCCGTGAATTGCAGCGTCGGTAAGAACTCTTGTTGTTTCCTGGAATGATGCGGCTGACATAAAGCTGTCGGTTGCAAGCGATGCCTTTGTGATACCGAGAAGAACAGCTTCGCACTGTACAGGCTCGATCTGCTCACCTGCTTCTCTGCGTTCTTCAAGCTCGCTGTTAACCTTGACAAGTTCTGTCTTATCGATAACCGAGCCGGGAAGCAGATAACTGCTACCGGGATCCGTTACACGAACCTTTCTCATCATCTGACGAACAATAACTTCGATATGCTTATCATTGATATCAACACCCTGTAAGCGATATACCTTCTGTACTTCGGCAATGATGTAGTTCTGAACTGCCTCTTCGCCCTTGACTTCAAGTACATCGTGAGGATTTACACTACCTTCGGTAAGTGTTTCGCCTGCCTTGATGTAATCGCCGTCCTGTATTCTCAGCTTATAGCCGAAAGGTACGGGATAAGGATGTTCTTCTCCGTCCTCAGTAGTGATAATAACGTGTCTTGTCTTCTTTATCTCATCTATTCTTGTCTTACCGCTGTGCTTAGCCATGATAGCAGCATTCTTGGGGCGGCGTGACTCAAACAGTTCTTCTACTCTGGGAAGACCCTGAGTAATATCTTCTGCAGATGCGATTCCACCAGTATGGAACGTTCTCATTGTAAGCTGTGTGCCGGGCTCACCGATTGACTGAGCAGCGATGATACCAACAGCCTCGCCTATTGTAATCTTCTTGCCGTTAGCAAGTGATGAACCGTAACACTTGGCACAAACGCCGTGTTCTGCATGGCAGGTAAGAACTGAACGGATCTTTACTGTTGTTGCGCCTGTAGCAACAATTGCCTTGGCGTCAGCTTCAGTCATAAGCTTATCCTTTGAAACGAGAACCTCACCGTCGGGACCTATGAAATCTTCTGCAAGATATCTGCCTGTGAGACGTTCTTCAAGCGATTCGATAAGTTCCTTACCTTCACGGATTTCGTAAATGTCGATACCGTCAGTCGTACCGCAGTCGTCTGTTCTTACGATAACTTCCTGCGATACGTCAACAAGACGTCTTGTGAGGTAACCTGAGTCGGCTGTTCTTAACGCTGTATCGGCAAGACCTTTTCTCGCACCTCTTGAAGAAATGAAGTATTCGAGGATGTTAAGACCTTCACGATAGTTAGCTCTGATCGGGATTTCGATTGTTTCACCCGATGTGTTTGCGATAAGTCCACGCATACCTGCGAGCTGTCTTATCTGGTTTGTACTACCACGGGCTCCCGAGTCAGCCATCATATAGATGGGGTTGTAATCGTCAAGACCCTTAGTCAGTGCAGTGGTAACGTCAGCTGTAGCCTGGTTCCATACACCGAGTACGGCAGATTTTCTTTCAGCGTTTGAAATGAAACCGTTGTTGAAGTACTCGTTGATTTCCTGCACCTTAGCATCTGCATCGGCGAGGATATCCTTCTTTTCGGGCGGTATAGTAGCATCGCAAACAGCAACTGTGATAGCAGCCTTTGTAGAGTACTTATAGCCCATAGCCTTGATCTTATCGAGAACCTGTGCCGTCATGGGAGTACCGTGAACTTTAAGGCACTTGTCGATAATCTGTCCGAGCTCTTTTTTTCTTACCTTGAATCCGATTTCAAGGTCGAACTTCTTTTCGGGATCGTTTCTGTCAACGAAGCCTAAATCCTGAGGAATATGTTCGTTGAAGAGAATACGACCAACTGTAGCATTTATTATCTTTGTTTCGGGGTGATCTCCGCCGACATCCTTTGTTACTCTTACCTTGATAGCAGAGTGGATTGTGATATCGCCTTCGTTGTAAGCCATAATAGCCTCGTTGAAGTCACGGAATACCTTACCCTCGCCCTTTTCGCCGGGCTTATCGATTGTCAGATAGTAAGAACCAAGTACCATATCCTGCGTAGGAACGGTCACAGGACGTCCGTCAGACGGCTTTAACAGGTTCTTTGCGGCAAGCATAAGTGTTCTTGCCTCATTCTGAGCTTCTTCCGACAGAGGAAGATGTACAGCCATCTGGTCACCGTCGAAGTCGGCGTTGAACGCTGTACAAACCAGAGGATGAAGCTTTATTGCACGACCTTCAACCAGTACGGGCATGAATGCCTGGATACCGAGTCTGTGAAGTGTAGGTGCACGGTTAAGAAGTACGGGGTGATCCTTGATTACTTCTTCAAGTGCATCCCATACAGCAGGATCCTTGGCCTGCTCGACCATCTTTCTGGCGCTCTTTATATTGTTGGCAATACCACGCTTGTCAAGTTCCTTCATTACGAAAGGCTTGAACAGCTCGATAGCCATTTCCTTAGGAAGACCGCACTGATCCATTTTGAGATCAGGACCAACGACGATAACAGAACGTCCGGAGTAGTCAACACGCTTACCGAGAAGGTTCTGACGGAAACGTCCCTGCTTACCCTTTAACATATCTGAAAGTGACTTTAAAGGACGGTTTGAAGGACCGGTTACCGCTCTGCCGTGTCTGCCGTTATCAATAAGAGCGTCAACAGCTTCCTGTAACATTCTCTTTTCGTTTCTGATAATGATATCGGGAGCGTGTAACTCCTTCATCTTTGTAAGACGGTTGTTTCTGTTGATAACACGTCTGTACAGGTCATTCAGGTCAGATGTTGCAAATCTGCCGCCATCCAGCATGACCATAGGACGCAGATCCGGAGGAATTACGGGGATACAGTCAAGAATCATCCATTCGGGACGGTTACCGCTGAGCCTGAACGCCTCAATAACGTCCAGTCTCTTGAGTAACTTGACTCTCTTCTGACCCTGCTGTGTATCTTCAAGTTCCTTTTTCAGTTCTTCAGAAAGCTTGTCAAGATCAATTTCGCAAAGCAGTTCCTTGATTGCCTCAGCACCCATCTCTGCTCTGAAATCATCTTCATAACGCTCTCTCATATCAGCATACTCTTTTTCTGTGAGTATCTGCTTCTTTGTGAGAACTGTGTCGCCGGGATCTACAACAATATACTTAGTGAAGTAAAGCACTTCTTCAAGTCTTTTGGGTGAAATATCGAGCACCTGACCGATACGGCTCGGTGTACCCTTGAAATACCAGATATGCGATACGGGAGCCGCAAGTTCAATATGACCCATACGCTCACGTCTAACCTTATTGCGTGTTACTTCAACACCGCAACGCTCGCATATTTTACCTTTAAAGCGGATTCTCTTGTACTTACCGCAAGAGCACTCCCAGTCCTTCGTAGGTCCGAATATTCTTTCGCAATACAGACCGCCTCTTTCAGGCTTCTGTGTTCTGTAGTTGATTGTTTCGGGACGCTCAACAACGCCGTAGCTCCATGCACGGATCTGATCCGGAGAAGCAAGACCGATCTTCATTGAATCAAATGTTTTATATGCCAATTTACAGACCTCAATTCTTTCTATAGAAGTTTATGTGTGTTTTTCGCACACGCTTTCCTGTCAATGCCTTACGCTTATTCACCGTCAATGGTGTCGTCTGCGTCATTCTCGTTGAAGTCGATGTCAAAATCATCTTCCTCATCCTTATCGGCATAGAAATCGCTGTCTTCGTCAATATCCTGTGTGATGAATCCGTCATCAAGTGAACCGTCTTCAGCTACATAGTCAAATGTGTCTTCACCGGCTGCCTGACCGTATTCATCGTCCTCTTCATAAGTCTGTCTGAGGTCGATTTCGTTCTTATCTGCATCAAGAACCTTGATATCAAGACCAAGTGACTGAAGTTCCTTGAACAGAACCTTGAAGCTCTCGGGAACGCCTGCCTTAGGAACGGGATCGCCCTTTACGATAGCCTCATAGGTCTTTACACGTCCTACGATATCATCCGACTTTACTGTCAGAATTTCCTGCAGTGTATAAGCCGCACCGTAAGCCTCGAGTGCCCAAACTTCCATTTCACCGAAACGCTGTCCGCCGAACTGAGCCTTACCGCCGAGAGGCTGCTGTGTAACCAGTGAGTAAGGACCAGTTGAACGTGCGTGAATCTTATCGTCTACAAGGTGGTGGAGCTTGAGGTAGTACATATAACCTACTGTTACAGGGCTGTCAAACTTCTCACCTGTACGACCGTCAGTAAGCTGAGTCTTGCAGTCGGGACGCATAGGAATCTTGGAGAAGTCGATCTTTGCTGTATCCTTATCCTTGTAGTTTGCACGCTCGGCTTCTGCCTTTTCAAAGCAAGCTCTGATGTCCGCTTCGTGTGCACCGTCAAATACAGGGGTCATTATCTGCCAGTCAAGAGCCTTACAAGCATAACCGAGGTGTACTTCAAGTACCTGACCGATGTTCATTCGTGAAGGAACGCCGAGGGGGTTCAGTACTATATCAAGAGGAGTACCGTCGGGAAGAAAAGGCATATCTTCCTGCTTTAAGATACGGGAAACGACACCCTTGTTACCGTGACGACCGGCCATCTTATCACCGACTGAAATCTTACGCTTCTGAGCAATATAGCATCTTACAACCATATTTACTCCGGGTGAAAGTTCATCACAGTTCTGTCTTGTGAACACCTTTACATCAACGATGATACCGCTTTCGCCGTGAGGAACACGGAGTGAATTATCTCTTACTTCTCTTGCCTTATCACCGAAGATTGCACGGAGAAGTCTTTCTTCTGCTGTGAGCTCTGTTTCACCCTTGGGTGTAACCTTACCTACCATGATATCGCCTGAGTGAACCTCAGCACCGATACGGATGATACCACGTTCATCGAGATCCTTCAGTGCATCTTCCGATACATTGGGGATTTCTCTTGTGATTTCTTCCGGTCCGAGCTTTGTATCACGGCATTCGAGTTCGTATTCTTCTATATGAATAGATGTGTAAACATCATTGTAAACAAGCTTCTCATTGATGAGAACGGCGTCCTCGTAGTTGTAACCTTCCCATGTCATGAAGCCGATAAGAGCATTCTTACCGAGTGAAATCTCACCCTGGCTTGTAGCGGGACCGTCAGCAAGAACATCGCCTACCTTGATCTCCATGCCCTTTGAAACGGCAGGACGCTGGTTTACGCAGGTGCCCTGGTTTGAACGCTTGAACTTAATAAGCTTGTATGTGTGCTCAATACCGTTGTTGTCTGTAACAACTATCTCATCGGCACTGCACTTTGTAACAACACCGTCTTCCTTGGCAACTACAACAGCACCTGAATCAACAGCTGCCTTATATTCCATACCTGTTCCTACGATAGGATTCTGTGTTACCATCAGCGGAACCGCCTGACGCTGCATGTTCGCACCCATCAGTGCACGGTTTGCGTCATCGTTTTCAAGGAACGGAATCATTGCAGTAGCAACAGATACAACCATCTTAGGAGATACGTCCATGTAGTCTACTCTGTCACGGTCAACTTCGAGGATTTCCTCACGGAAACGTGCATTAACACGCTTTCTTGCAAATCTGCCCTGCTCGTCAAGAGGTTCGTTAGCCTGAGCTACAACGTAGTTATCCTCCATATCGGCAGTCATATATGTTACTTCGTCAAGTACAACGCCTGTTTCCTTGTCAACCTTACGATAAGGAGCTTCAATAAAGCCGTACTTGTTGATTTTTGCGAAAGATGCAAGATAAGAGATAAGACCGATGTTAGGACCTTCAGGAGTTTCGATAGGACACATTCTTCCGTAGTGAGAGTAGTGAACATCTCGAACCTCGAAACTTGCACGGTCACGTGAAAGACCGCCGGGGCCGAGGGCTGAAAGTCTTCTCTTATGAGTAAGCTCTGCAAGGGGGTTATTCTGATCCATGAACTGTGAAAGCGGTGAAGAACCAAAGAATTCCTTGATAGCCGCTACAACAGGACGGATATTTATAAGTGCATTGGGAGTTACCTTGTCGCCTTCCTGAGACTGAAGTCCCATACGCTCACGGATAACTCTTTCCATTCTTGCAAAACCGATTCTGAACTGGTTCTGTAACAGTTCACCTACGCTACGGATACGTCTGTTTCCGAGATGGTCGATATCATCAACTTCACCGACGCCTTCGCAAAGGTTGATGAAATAGCTAACTGTTGCAAATATATCGTCAAGAGTGATGTGCTTTGGAATAAGATCGTCAACTCTGTTTGAAAGCTCTTCGGTAAGTGCTTCAACATCATCGCCGCACTTGTCAAGGATTTCACGCAGAACCTTGAAGCATACCTTCTCGTTGATACCGAGTGCCTCAGCGTCAATTGACTCAGGAATATATCCTGCAATGTCAACCATACCGTTACCGAGAACCTTGGCAATCTTTTCTTCTGAGAAGATTACGCATTCCTTAACACCTGCCTGCTCAACTGCCTGTGCCTTTTCAGCGTTGATGAACTCATTCTCGTCAACAAGGATTTCGCCTGTTGTGGGGTCAATAATCGGCTGAGCAGCCTTATGACCAGCAATTCTTGATGCAACGCCGAGTTTCTTGTTGTATTTGTAACGACCGAATCTGGCAAGATCATATCTCTTAGCGTCAAAGAACAGGTTGTTAAGATGTGTATTGGCTGAATCAACCGTCGGAGGTTCGCCGGGTCTTAACTTCCTGTAGACTTCGAGAAGAGCTTCTTCGGTATTCTTTGTAGCGTCCTTTTCCTGAATTGTCTGAACAATTCTGGGGTCTTCGCCGAACAGATCAACGAGGTCGTCGTCACTGCTGATACCGAGCGCACGGATAAATGTTGTGGCAGGTATCTTTCTGTTCTTATCTATACGGACATAGAAGATGTCATTGGAATCCATCTCGTATTCAAGCCATGCACCTCTGTTGGGTATAACAGTTGACTTGAATAACTTCTTACCCGTTTTATCGTAGTCAAAGCCGTAATAAACGCCGGGAGAACGAACGAGCTGTGATACTATAACACGCTCTGCACCGTTGATTACGAAAGTACCGCTGTCAGTCATCAGAGGGAAGTCGCCCATGAATATTTCATTTTCAACAACTTCACCCGTTTCGGTGTTTCTGAGCTGTGCTTTTACACGAAGAGGTGCGGCGTACGTTGTGTCACGTTCCTTGCACTCCTCTATAGTATACTTCGGGTTTTCGTCGAGACGATAATCAACGAAACTCAGTACCAGCTTGCCGTTAGCATCGGAAATAGAAGAAATATCCTTGAATACTTCCTTTATACCCTCGTCCAAGAACCACTGATACGAGTCCTTCTGAATTTCAATGAGGTTCGGCATTTTCTGAACTTCATTGATTTTGGAAAAACTCATACGGGTATTTCTACCCAGTTTTACCTGCTTGACATTCACCATGGGCTTTACCACTCCTTAATTTATTCACAGAAATCCATACGTCCGCTTATTCCGCATAATACAGGGCTTTTCGGCACTTTCTGACTTAATGCGTGCTAAGCCTGAACGCATATCAATCCATTATGATACATTTTAGTATTGTACCACATATAAAGGGCAAAGTCAATAGAAAAATCGCTTAACTTTTATCTTAATTCTCATTTTCGTATCGTTGTTTTAACCGAAAATATGTCAAAATGCCGATTTTGCTATATAAAATTTATATGAGCATATTCCTTGTTTATATGTATATAAAACAAAAAGGCGGATAACACCGCCCTTAATACAATATTGTTATCTTTCTAACGTCCACAACCGATATGGCTCAACCGACACATAGTACTTTTGATTTTTATCAAAATTTTTGTTATCGGCAATGCACAAAGCACTGAGCTTATGAATTCTGCTGTTGCCGTCGTAACAAGCAAAGCCGACTTTTCCCGAATCAATCTCATTAAAACCGTTCGCACACAAATAGCCGTGTCCTACCTGTACTCCGTTACTGTCGGTAACGATAACTTTAAGCGAACCGTCAAGCACTGTATGTTCGCATAAGTCACGGTACGCTTTTCCAACAGTAACATCCGCCGTAACCGAAAAATTTCCGCCGTCAGTGATATTACAACAAATATCAGAAATATCAAGCAACGAGAATTTACCTTTTATATCAGAATAATCAATAACTTTGCTGTTAATTTCACTGATTCTACGTTTAATATCGGCGATATCACTTTCATTACAGTCCGCTTCTCCGGTTATTTCGCCCACGCTTGAAGCGTCCGACTGCGTTTCATTCCACCTGAGCAAGCTTATCAGCTCCAGTTCATTGCGATAAACTGAAATATACTTATCCCTGCCTGTTATTTGTGCTTTATTAAACTGTTCATCGGCAATTTGTTTTTCTGTGTGCCAAGCATTTTCGATATTATCTGTTTTGAAGTCCGTTATTGTATTTTTATTATTCCTCGACTTGTTTGCCGAGCTCTTTTCTTTTTCTCTTTTATGTAGCACTTTTCTTGCAAGCAAAATGAATAAAACTGTAATGAAAAGCAAAAATACAACCAATACAGAGAAAATTACCATTTCGTACGAATTATCAATATAATGCGTATTCATTACTCCCACGCTCGTCCTCTCTTTAGTACTAATAAGTACTATTTTAATCATTATACCGCTTAAATGTGATAAAGTCAATAGTACCGTCAGGTTCTAAGTTTACTTTCAATGAGATTTACAGGTTTAAGGAGATGGATTTGTGTATTTTCAGCGGTTGCGTGACCTTCGTGAAGACAAGGACTTAAATCAGACGCAGATAGCTCAGCTACTGGGAATAAAGCAGACTGTGTACTCACGGTACGAACGTGGATTTCAGACAATTCCCGTTGAGCACGTGCTGACACTTGCAGATTTTTACAACGTTTCTACCGACTATATTTTTGGCAGAACAAACAATAAGGCAACATCAAAATATGCAAAATAACGACTGTCCGTGATGTACGGGCAGTCGTTACTTGCATTATGCCGCAATATCTGCTTTACTTATTCTTCAGGCTCGATTTCAAACCAGTCAAAATCGAAGTCACAACCCGGCAGAAATCTGAATTCAACCTTCACTTTACCTGTAATATCAGGTAATCTGTGTGATACGGTGATTGGCATAAGAGAACCTGGGAATTCGAGTATTTCTTCTATTCTGCCGCTTTCCGTATGGAAGTGAATATGAATAGAATCATTATCGTGACGTGTCATACCGTGTATGCGGATCAGCCTTGTACCTTTTGTAAAATTCATATCGTCAAAGTCAAGGAATACATTGTTTCCGATTCCCTTGACGCTAGTTCCGTCTTTAGTATAGGTATCACCGTGTATAAGGTCACAATCACCGCTGTTAAGGCGTTCATAAGCTTTCTGACGAGGAGTGAATAGGAAACCGCCAAAGTCGATACGCAGATCTGTTTTGTCAAACTCGAAATAGATATCCTTTTCGCCTGTCAGCCGGCTTGAAAGCTTATAATGGTTGTCCTTGTAGGTCTGCCACTCGAAGTTTGCCTGATAGGTGAATTCACCGATAAGAGAGGAACCGTCCGCACCGGGATAACCCTCCCAGAGCCTGAACCCGAAAGGACAATCCTTGTGCCAGTTTATAATTCTGACCAGGAATTCATCTGTTCCGTATTTTCCGAAATCCGTCTTCTTAAATCCGACTATGTTGTTATCTGACGTAATACTTACACCGCCGCAACGCACCTCATCCATCAGTGAAATACTGTCGGAATAAAGGCAGGCAGTTACGAAATTATAAGGATCAAAAGTAGGTCTGCCAAAACCGCTTGCAGTAAATTCATACTCGGACAGAACCTGAGGATATTCGCTTTTATTATTCGCACTACAACGTAATCTGAACGTTCCGTCACCGCTTGCACTGACAATAGCACTGCGACGATTTTCGCTGACTGTAATAGCCGCAAGATTGGTTGCAATTCCGCTTGCCGTAACGATTTCCCATGTCAAATTGCTATCTGTGGCATTTGTCGGCAATATTGACGCTTTAACTTCACAGTTGTTATTATCAGGTGTCAGCTCTATACCTGTACTCCTCGTTAGCTCAATTTTTCTTACAGGAATATCCGAACCTATAGTGTAACCATCATTATTTATGATATTTTCAAGTGTTGAAATTCCGTTTCTGATTTCCGACTTTTGCTTTTCTATCACAATAACAGCCTTTTCAAGTCCTTCGCCCTCGGCGGTTACTGTAATCTTGCCCTCAGTCGTATCAGCCGCAATGTATGCTACCGCTTTACCTGAGAAAAGTCTGCGGTTTGCCGATTTATAATTATCGTAATCAATGCTGTCGCCATTGTCAAAGCCGACAAGTCTTCCGCCGTCTACCGTAAGAAATATTCTGTCCCGTGCGTTCTCTACTGGGTTTCCGTTCTTATCAACAGTTGATACTGTTATGAAAGCGAGATCCTCGCCGTCTGCCTTTACAGCGTTGCTATAAGCGGAAAGAACAATCTTAGCACTGTCACCGAAAGAGCGCTTTACATCTTCGTAGAACGTGCCGTCAGCGGCGGTTGCCTTGACTCTGAGCTCGCCCTTTTCATAAGGAATCTGCCAGCTTGCAGTGTACTCCTCGGGGTGCTTTACACCACTGCTTCTGCCGTTGACAAACAGCTCAACATCTCCGATATTCGTGTATGCTACTACGTCTATGAGCTGACCGTCGTTGAAGTCCCAGTAAGGCATGAGGTGAAGTACAGGTTTATCTGTCCATGCCGACTGATAAAGGTAGAAACTGTCCTTACGAAGCCCTGCCGTGTCGATATTACCATAGTATGAATTTTTGGTAGAATATGGGGACGGTTCACCTATATAATCGCTACCTGTCCATATATACATTCCTGCACAAACATCTATGTCACGGTTGTAGGCTATTATCTTCTGAGCAGTATCGGCAGATGCACCTGCACGGCAGTTTCCGAGTGACGAGCACTGCATATCCGGATGGGTTAAGAATGCGGTCTCAAGCGGGAAATGATACACTCCTCTGCTCTTCACTCCCGATGTAGTTTCGCTACCGTATATCTTCCAGTCGGGATACTCCTTATGATGCGGCTCATACAGCCTTTCAAGGTAATTATATCCCACAATATCGACTTGTTTTGCACAATTTTGCGCACCTTCCCACGGCATATAGTTAGAGCCTATGGTTGTGGGTGCATTGCAAAGAGGATCACTTTTTCTGACTGCGGTATGTAGCATCTTAGAAACTTCACAACCACGAGGCGAAACATGGGTATCGTATATCTCATTGCCGACACTCCACATTATAACGCTCGGGTGATTTCTGTCACGGCGTATCCATGAGGCAACGTCTTTCTCATACCACTCGTCAAAGAATCTGGCATAGTCAAACTCGGTCTTGGGACGCTCCCACATATCAAAAGCTTCACTGTCAACAAGCATACCCATCTCGTCACAAAGCTCCATGAAAGCCTTTGCAGGCGGGTTATGAGAAGTTCTTACAGAATTTACGCCCATGTCAAGCATACTCTGAAGCTGTCTTCTTGCCGCAGACTTATTGAACGCCGCACCAAGACAGCCGAGGTCGTGGTGCAGACAGACACCGTTCAGCTTGATATGTCTGCCGTTGAGATAAAAGCCGCTGTCAGCCTTATACTCGATTTCACGCAGTCCGACATTTTGTGTACAGTTGTCAATTACCTTGCCGTCTTTTTTAAGATTTACCAACAAAGTCAAAAGATTCGGGCTGTTGATATCCCATATATAATCATCGGAAAGATGATTCAGCGAAAAAGCGGCTGCGGTTACCGATTCAGCAGGGAGTTCAGACGAATAAAGAATTTCGTTACCTTTTGACAGTGTAAATTCAGCCGTTAATCCATCAGGGTTTACGATCTCAGCAGACAGCTTTACGTCAAATCCATCCGCTGCTTTATCGGCATGGAAATATATGCCGTCTGTTGCAAGGTAGCTCTTTTCTGTAACGATAAAATAAACATCACGGAAAATTCCTGCACCCGAATACCAACGGGTATTGGGACTGCGGTGTCTTACAAGCACCTTTATCTCGTTTTCGCCATCGTGAAGCTTACCTGTAAGGTCTACTTCAAACGTGCTGTAACCGTACTTATTTTCGCCCGCAACCTCTTCGTTTACATAAACGGTACAATCCATATAAACGCCCTCAAAATAAAGGCGTATGCTTTTATCACTTACCTTGCCGAAATCAAAGGTCTTTATGTAGCGTCCGAATGAGGTTTCATAAAGGTCTTTTGCGTTGTAGATAAGCCAGTCGTGCGGAATGTCAATCGGCTTATAATCAGCGTTCCAATCATTTTCAAGGTTGTCGTCCGCTTTTGTCTTTGCAAAGCTCCAGCCATTGTTAAAAAGCGTCTTCATATTTGCTCCTTTATCAATATAAATCAGGAAGTTTATCCTTTGTTACGGCAAACTCACTGTTATATACCTTTTTAAGCTGTTCGTGAGTGTTGAACTTTTCGGTAAGGCAGAACGGTTTTGACCAGGTCATATAGGACGACCAGCCGACTTTTTCGGAAACTACCGCTTCGGGACTTGGCAACGTGCCTGTTTCACCGATAATCGTTATTTTCTTCGCACTTGTAATCTCGCAGAGGTTATAATACATTTCGCTCTGCGAGGTATGCTCGTGTTCAGGCGGATACATATCCCTTGATATGATATCCACGACATCATCACCGGGGTAGCACTCAGGAACCTGCGAGTTCCACACCCAGATAAGATTGTCAAGATGAAATTTATTCGTGTATCTGTCGTGCATAAGGCGGAACAGCTTTTTAACGGTATCCGCTCCTTTTTTGCCCCACCAGAACCAATCGCCGTCGCCCTCGTGAAAGGGTCGCCACAAAATCGGCACGCCCTTTTCGCAGAAGGGTCGGAGTATTCCTGCCATTGTATCCATATCCGAAAGCAGAGCTTTATTTTCGGGTGTACCGTCAATTACAGCCTTGCTTGCGTCAAAGTCGGTATTCTCGCTGAAAAACGATTTTGACCTGCCGTAAAGCGGAGAGAACCAGTGCCAGCACATAGTGATAAGCCCTTTCTTCTCTGCCCACTCCCACACTCTTTTAAGCGTACCGTAATTCTCGGTGACTTCGGTCATACACTCTTCATCAGTATCGGTATAATTGATATTCGGCGAATATGACAACAGTTCAAAACCGAGAAGTGCGGGCTGTTTTCCTGTGACCTTTTCTATAAGATGAAGCTCTTCCTGCGCCATAGTCTGCGTATGCTGTCCGGTTATGATTTTTTCGTAGGTTATATCAGACAGATATTTAAGCACATTGCGTACACCCTGCTGTGCATTCGGGTTTGAAGGGATATATAATTTATCGCTCATAAGCGTTCTCCTTTCGGGTAAATCTTTATGTAATGATAGCATAAATAAGGTCGGTTGGCAATAGGGTGTAATGGTAAGAATGAAACGGCAGCGAATAATTTATATTAAAATAACACAATAACCAACATCGCCTTGACCCGTTTTGATATGTTAATGCAGAAAATCCGCCGTTATAAAAACAGCGGATTCTGTATAGATGTTAACAAACTGCCTCCTCAAGAAAGGCGAACAGGGTTGCGGTGGCTTACGCCTCAGGCAGTTTCCTCCGAAAAGTTACCGGTGTACAGGCTGTAATACTTACCCTTCTTTTCTATAAGCTCGTCATGCGTACCACGCTCGATAATTCTGCCCTGTTCAAGTACCATGATACAGTCTGAGTTACGGACAGTTGACAGTCTGTGAGCAATCACAAATGTTGTTCTGCCGTGCATGAGTGCGTCCATACCTGCCTGTACAAGCTTTTCAGTACGAGTATCAATTGAAGATGTAGCTTCATCGAGAATAAGTACGGGCGGATCTGCAACTGCGGCTCTTGCTATAGATAACAGCTGACGCTGACCCTGGCTGAGATTAGCGCCGTCACCCGTAAGCTTTGTCTGATAGCCGTCAGGCAGTCTTCTTATAAAGCTGTCGGCATTTGCAAGCTTTGCGGCGGCTATGCACTCTTCATCGGTAGCGTCAAGCTTACCGTAACGGATATTATCCATTACCGTACCTGTAAACAGATTGGTTTCCTGTAAAACAACACCGAGCGACTTACGCAGTTCAGATTTTTTTATCTTGTTGATATTGATATCGTCATATCTTATCTTACCGTCCTGAATATCATAGAAACGATTGATAAGGTTTGTGATTGTGGTTTTACCTGCACCTGTCGAACCGACAAATGCAATCTTCTGACCAGGCTTTGCATAAAGCTTTATGTCGTGCAGTACCATTTTTTCATCGGTGTAACCGAAGTCAACGCCGTCGAATACGATACCGCCCTCCTGCTTTTTATAAGAAACGGTACCGTCTGCCTGATGAGGATGCTTCCATGCCCATTTGCCAGTACGATGATCCGATTCGGTAATATTACCGTTTTCATCAATTTCAGCATTTACAAGCTCAACATAACCGTCATCGTGTTCAGGCTTCTGATCCATAAGATCAAACAGACGCTTTGCACCTGCTGAAGCCATTATCACGAACGTCATCTGCTGGCTTAGCTGTGAAATCGGGTTTGTGAAATTCTTGTTGAGAGTACAGAATGAAACAATAGTACCGAGAGTAAGACCGCCGAAGCCGTTTGTTGCAAGCACTGCGCCGAGCAACGCACATAAAACATAACTGATGTTGCCTATATTGGCGTTTATCGGCATCAGGATATTTGCATACTTGTTTGCCTTATATGCGCTGTTTCTTAGGTTATCGTTTATCTTTACAAAATCGTCTATTGCCTCCTGCTCGTGACAGAACACCTTTACTACCTTCTGACCGTCAAGCATTTCTTCAATAAAGCCATCGACCTCGCCAAGATCGTGCTGCTGTTTACCGATATATTTACCTGATTTTGCGGCGAGCTTCTTGGTTACAACAAGCATTACGACCGCCATACCTACGGCAAGTATCGTCATCGGTATGCTCATAATAAGCATAGAAACAAGCGAGATTATAACTGTAGTACCGCAGTTTATCACCTGAGGTATACTCTGACAGATAAACTGTCTGAATGTATCAATATCATTTGTATAAACCGACATAATATCGCCGTGCTGGTGTGTGTCAAAATACTTTATCGGGAGCTTTTCCATATTTGTGAAAAGGTCGTTACGGAAGTTTCTGAGCGTACCTTGTCCTACGTTTACCATTATCCTGTTATACGCATAAGATGCCGCAAGACCGACAACGTAAACAATCGCAAGTCTTAGCATTGCAAACGCAAGAGGTGTGAAGTCTGTGCTTTTAGCCGCAATCATAGGCTTGATATAATCGTCGATAAGCGACTGTACAAAAAGCATTCCTACAAGCGTTGAGACCGCCTGCACAAGAATACATACAACTACGCAGATGCACGAGAATTTATAACGGCTGAATGTGTATTTAATAATTCTGCCGAGCAGTTTTACCTGTTCCTTCGGTGAAACATCGGGACGGGGTCCCATTTTTCTTTTATCCATTACGTTACGCTCCTTTCCTTAATTCTGGGGGCGGTCAAAGTCGCCGCCGTCCTTTGTCTGAGATTCGTATATATCTCTGTAGATCTCGTTATTGGCAACGAGCTCATCGTGCGTTCCGACGCCGTTTATTCTGCCGTCATCAAGAACAACTATGCGGTCAGCATCCTGTACACTTGATATACGCTGTGCGATAATTATCTTGGTTGTACCGGGTATGCACTTTGCAAATGCCGCTCTTATCTTTGCGTCTGTAGCTGTATCGACTGCACTTGTCGAGTCATCGAGGATATAAGTACCGCAGGCTTTTTGAGAAGTGCTCTTGCTATACATATACGCTGTTTCTGACCGCCGGATACGTTTGTACCGCCACGTTCGATCATGGTATTATACTTATCGGGGAAACGCTCGATAAATTCGTCTGCGCAAGCCCACTTGCAAGCCTCTATGCACTCTTCCTCGGTAGCGTTTTCATTACCCCAACGGAGATTGTCAAGGATCGTACCCGAGAACAGCACATTCTTCTGTAAAACTACAGATACCTGGTCACGCAGGAACTTCATATCATAATCCTTTACGTTGACACCGCCAACCATTACACTTCCCTGCTGAACATCGTACAGACGGCTAATAAGGTTAACGAGGCTCGTTTTTCCGCAACCTGTACCGCCGATTATACCGATTGTTTCACCGGATTTTATGTGAAGGTTAATGTCGGTGAGTACCTCTTCTTCGCTTGTCTTGTGGTATCTGAAATGTACATTATCGAAATCAATACTGCCGTTAGCGATAATTTCTACAGGAGCGGCAGGCTCAGTAAGATCCGGTTCTTCACGCAGGACCTCGGAAATACGGCGCATACTTGCCGTGCTCATGGTAATCATAACAAATATCATTGAAAGCATCATCAGCGACATAAGCGAACCCATAACATAGCTGAACAGTGATGTAAGCTCACCTATCTGTAATGTTCCGCCTACTATGAACTTAGTACCGAACCAGCAGATTGCCATGATGCAGGCATAGATTACAAGCATCATTACAGGGTTATTGAAAGCAAGAGTGCTTTCAGCTTTTTGGAACATCTTATAGAGATTACCGGAGGCTTTCTTGAATTTATCGTTCTCGTAATCCTCACGGACGTATGACTTTACTACTCTGATACCCGAGATATTCTCCTGTACGCTTGCGTTCAGGTCATCGTATTTTGTGAACGCTACATCAAATATCTTCATAGCCCTAAGCATGATTATCGCAAGGATAATCGCAAGGAAGATTATAGCACCGAGGAAAATGAAACTCATGTCAGCATTGACAACAAAGCACATAACCATACTGCTTATCAGCATAAGAGGTGCTCTTACGGCAATTCTTATAATCATCTGGTATGCATTCTGTACATTTGTTACGTCAGTTGTCATACGGGTTACAAGTCCTGCTGTACTGAACTTGTCGATATTTGAAAATGAGAAACGCTGTATGTTCCTGTACATCGCTTCACGCAGATTGCAGGCAAAGCCTGTAGATGCACTGGCGGCGTATTTACCTGCCATCATGCCTGCGAACAGACTTATCATAGCGAGAACTATCATAAGTACACCGTAGAACACAATCTTGTTCATATCACCCTTTTCTACGCCTTCATCTATCAGCATAGCCATTACGAAAGGGATTATTACCTCCATAACTACTTCGAGTGCCGAATAGAACGGTGCAAACAGAGAGTCTTTCTTGTATTGTTTTACCTGTTTAAGAAGTTCTTTCACTTAATCCGTCATCCTTTCTGTTTTCAGTTTATCTGTATTTATATTGTCTATATTGTTCAGCAGCTTTTTCTGAAGCCGCATGAATTCGTTCAGTTCATTATCCGTGAAATTACGGAATGCCGCAAGTTCGATATTTTTCATGTGTTGTGAAATCAGCTCGGCAACTTTTTTGCCTTTATCGGTAGCGGTAAGGTTTTTATAGCGTTCGTCGCTTTCGCAACTTGTACAGCTGATATATCCCGATTTTCTCAGTTTCTTTATAAGGGCGGAAACGGATGGTTTCGAAATACACAGGTGTTTGTGCAAGTCGGCGGCGAATATGTCTTTATCGGGGCTGTTTGCAATGTACATGAGCACTCTGCCCTGTGCCGCCGTAATGTCAATATCCGCAAAAATCACATTCAGGCTGTTTTCGATACGCTGGTTTATCGTCTTGTTATCGATCATCATTGTCTGAATTTCGGTTTCGTTCATAACAGTTAACCTCCTTATCAGTAATGTGCTAACAGTTTAGCCCTTTGATAATAATACACCAAACGGTCTTGAAAGTAAAATACAAATATGTTATAATCAATAAAGAACGTTTATCGTTAATTAAAAAAGGAGATTTTTATGAACACTACTCAGCTTGAATGTTTCCTCGCAGTTGCGGAAACGCTTAACTTTTCAAAGGCGGCAAGCATGGTAAACATAAGTCAGCCTGCGGTAAGCCACCAGATTTCTTCACTTGAAGCGGAACTTGGCGTAAGACTGTTTCTACGCACAAACAAGAGCGTACAGCTAACGAAAGAAGGGCTGAGCTTTATCGGTGATGCTGAAACTATAGTAAGAACTGCGGCGGAATCTATACACAGACTGAGTGCGAACGTAAAGGAAAAGAAGCAAATTCTCGCAATAGGCGTGCATAATCAGTTTGAGCTTGATGTGACAGTTCCTGTAATGAGCATCATGGGTAAAAAATACCCGAATTTTGAGCCGGAAATTACTATGATGCCGTTCAAATCGCTTGATAACCTGCTTGAAAAGAACAAGGTACAGCTTATCTTTGCATTAAAATCAGAGGACGAAACACCTAAAGCTGAGTGTTTCACTACTCTTATCGAATGTCCTGTTATGCTTATATGCAGTAAAGATGATGTTCTGGCAAAAAATCAGAGCGTCAATATCAATGATATAAACGGCAGGCGTGTTGTACTTATTAAAAGGCATAAGTGTCCGGATGCGGCAGTTGACGGATATATGAAACTCGGTATGCCAAACAGCAACAATGTACTGCTTGCAGACGGTTGTGAGGCGGCTTTTGCAATGGCAAAGTCCGGGCTTGGAATAACAGCATTTCCTATAACTCCGTATATGCAAGATGATGATGTTGCGTATATTAAAATAGAGGGTGTTGCACCGATATCAATGGGAATATACTCAAAAAAACTTATTAAAGGCGAACCGGCTCATGAGTTTGTACTTGAAGCAAAGAAATTTTATAAAAATTATCAGAATCCTATTGACAAAACATAAAGCGTATGATAAACTATATACAGTTAGCTAAAGCTAACACAGTTATCATAGGACAACTTGATATTGTAAACGGCATAAAAGCCGTTTATTTAAACGGATAAGGTTAGTTTTAACTAACACAGTGACAACAGAAAGGAACAGATATATGAGCGTAGTAATAATCGGCGGCAACGAGCGTATGGAAACACGCTATGCGGATATATGCAAGGCTTACGGTTACGATAAAGCTAAGGTATTCGTTAAGGAAAACAGTTCACTTAAAAAGAAAGTCGGTACTCCCGATTTACTGATACTGTTTACGAATACGGTATCACATAAGATGATGCTGAGCGCTACTCAGGAAGCAAGGCGCAACAGCGTTCCTGTGGCAAGAGTTCACAGCAGCAGTGTAGTAGCATTATCACAGCTTTTAGCAGAAAGAAGTGCAGCAGTATGAACAGGTGCTGTTTCGAGCAGTATCTGATTGACAACTGCTCCCCTACTCTTGCATCGCTTAAAACCGCTAATCTGTTCAACTACAGATACAGCAACATAGACGAACTTGAAACGGCAGTAAAACGTTGGAACGATGAGCTGTCCGGTAAGGGAATTACGGTAACGGTACTGAGAAGACGTGAAAACACGGCTCTTATATATGTGTACAGGGCTGAACGTCTCAGTGAGGATTTCAGCAGACCGGGTGTTGCAAGATTCATGAAACGGCACGGATATGAAAATACGGATATCGGAGATTGTACTGATATACTCAGGGAGAAGCTTACAAACAGCGAGGATTTCCCGCATGAGATAGGAATATTCTTAGGATATCCGCTCGGTGACGTTATCGGATTTATTGATAACGCCGGCAAGAACAGCAGATGCACAGGCTGTTGGAAGGTTTATTGCAACGAGTGCAAGGCTATACGCACATTTGCAAGATTTGATAAGTGCAGAGCCGTCTACAGAAAACTGTGGGCGAACGGTAGGAGTATCATGCAACTTACGGTTGCATAATATAAAGAAAATTCAACAGAACGAAAGGATTATTTATTATGAAAACAGCAGTAGTATATTGGATCGGAACAGGTAACACAGAGGCTATGGCAGGCTCTGTTGCAGAAGGCGCAAAGAGCGCAGGCGCAGAAGTAAGCGTATTCACAGCAGCTGACATCTCAGCAGACATGGTTGACCAGTTCGATTCTATCGCTTTCGGTTGTCCTTCTGTGGGCAGTGAACAGCTTGAGGACAGCGAGTTTGAGCCTATGTTCAACGCTTGTGAAGCAAAGCTTTCCGGCAAGAAGGTAGGACTTTTCGGTTCTTACGGCTGGGGCGACGGCGAATGGATGAGAAACTGGGAAGAACAGTGCATCGCTGACGGTGCTGTAATGGCAGGCGAAGGCGTTATCTGCAACGAAGCTCCCGATGATACAGCTACAGAACAGTGCGTTGAACTCGGTAAGGCACTTGCTTCCTAAAATTTGCTAACGACAAACATAATACAAACATACTCCGTAAAACACCGCAGAGGAAATGCTCTGCGGTGTTCCCTTTTCCCCCTTGACAATCCCTCTCCTCTGTGCTAAAATAATACCATACAGAAAAGCTATGACAAGAAACAGTAGATAAATCTGCGTCACAGAGAAAGAGCGGTTGGTGCAAGCTCCCGACAAGGTTTTATCGAACCCGTCTTTGAGCTGTACACGATGAGTGTTACCGGTTTCTCCCGTTACAGAGATACAAGTGCGGTTATACCGAATTTAGGTGGTACCACGGAACAAAGTTTCGCCCTAAGCAAATTTAATGCTTCGGGCTTTTTTTATGCCCGGAATTCAGGAGGATATGCAATGAAACTCGACAAGCTGGTCGGCGACCGTTTTAAAGAAAGACCTTCGGACTGTCAGATTGACAGCCACGCAATTATGGTGAGAGGCGGCTATATCAAGTATATGGCTAACGGTATCTTCTCGTCATACACGCCCACAAAGAGAATCACAAAGAAGATTGAACAGATCATCAGAGAAGAAATGGACAAGATAGACGGACAGGAAGTACAGTTCCCTGTTGTTATGCCCGCTTCACTCTGGCAGGAATCAGGCAGATACGAAAGCATCGGCAGTGAACTGTTACGTTTCACAGACCGCAACAGAATGCCTATGGTACTCGGTATGACACACGAGGAAGCCGCTGTGCATCTTGTGCGTGAATACGGCAAGAGCTACACGAAGTACCCCTTCATGATTTATCAGATACAGACAAAGTTCCGTGATGAAGCTCGTCCGAGAGGCGGCCTTATCAGAGTACGCGAGTTCACAATGAAGGACGCTTACTCCTTCCACACATCGCAGGAAGATCTTGAGCAGTATTACGATAAGTGTCACAAGGCTTATGAAAACATATTCAGACGTGCAGGTGTTCCCGAGGTAATCTCGGTCAAGTCCGATTCCGGTATGATGGGCGGTAGTATTTCGCACGAATTCATGCTCCTTACACCCGTAGGCGAGGATACAATAGCAAGCTGTCACGAATGTGGTTTCAATGCGAATATGGAAGCCGCAGACAGCATTATCGAGAACACCAGAGATGAAGTTTCCGCACCTATGGAACTTGTTCATACTCCTAATATCCATACAATTGAAGAAATATGTGACTTTTTACACACGCCTAAGGAAAAGAGCTGTAAGGCAGTTGTATACCAGAGAAATGCCGATGACAGCTATATTGTCGTATTCACAAGAGGCGACATTGATGTAAACGAAACGAAGCTCCGTAACTTCCTCGGCTGTGAGATACACCCCGCTGTAATCACAGAAGAATGCGGTCTTAACGCAGGATATATCGGACCTGTAGGTCTTCCCGAAAATATGACCGTTCTGTTTGATACTTCTCTTCAGAATACAAACAACCTTTCCTGCGGCGCAAATAAGGAAGAATATCACTACACAGGTCTTGACATCGACCGTGACTGCGGCAATGTTGAATATCACGACTTTGCAAAGATCCTTGACGGCGGTATCTGCCCCAACTGCCACAAGCACTCAATTTCTATTTCAAGAGGTATTGAGGTCGGCAACATATTCCAGCTTGGCACAAAGTACACAAAGACTATGGGTATGACTTACCTTGACAGCAACGGCGAGGAAAAGACACCTATCATGGGTTGTTACGGTATCGGTGTCGGCAGACTTGCGGCTTCTGTATGCGAGGCTCACCACGATGATTACGGTCCTATCTGGCCTATGCCTATCGCACCGTGGCAGGTTCATATCTGCGCTGTACGTTCAGATGACGCAGAAGTAAAGGCTTGTGCAGATAAGCTGTATGACGCTTTACAGAACGCAGGTGCCGAGGTTATCTATGACGACAGACAGGTAAGCGCAGGCGTTATGTTCTCTGACGCAGACCTTCTCGGCGTACCGCTGAGAGTTATCGTAAGCCCCAGAAACCTGAAGGATAACTGCTGTGAGATCTCTGCAAGGGATAAGAGCTTCTCTTACAAGGTTCCCGTTGAGGAAACGGCAGACAAGGTTCAGGAGCTTATCAAGGAGCTTATGGCTAAGTTCAACGATTGAGATTTTTAAGTGAATAGTCTGAGGGCAGTGTTTCGGCACTGCCCTTTTTATCGTAATATTTCTTTACTTACGGGGGAAAATGTAGTAGAATAATAACAGAAACTTAAAAAACACGGAGGTAATAATATGTGCACAGCCGCAACATATAAAACAGAAGATTTTTACTTTGGCAGAACGCTTGACTATGAAAGCTCTTACGGCGAAGAAATAGTAATCATGCCGAGAAATTTCAGACTTGAATTTCTGAATATGGGAGTATGCGAAAAACATTATGCCGTAATAGGCACGGCTCATATTGCAGGAGGATATCCGCTTTTCTATGACGCAATGAACGAAAAAGGACTTTGCATGGCAGGGCTTAACTTTGTAGGAAACGCGCATTATTTTAAAGATATTCCCGATAAGGACAATGTAGCGCAGTATGAATTTATCCCCTATATCCTTGCAAAATGTTCCGATGTAAATGAAGCAAAGGATATGCTTGCAAGGATAAATATAACCGATACACCGTTCAATGAGCGTATGCCTGTAGGTCAGCTCCACTGGATAATTGCCGACAAGAACAGTGCAATCACTGTCGAATCTGTTTCGGACGGAATAAAGATATATGATAATCCGCTCGGAGTGCTTACCAACAATCCGCCATTTGACGAGCAGATGTTCAGATTGAATGACTATATGCACTTATCGCCGAAACAACCACAGAACAATTTTTCAGATAAGCTGGAACTAAAAACCTACAGCAGAGGTATGGGTGCTATCGGGCTCCCGGGCGACTTATCTTCACAGTCAAGATTTGTACGTGTAGCTTTTGTCAAGGCGAACTCTGTTTCCGGAAAAGGCGAAACCGAAAGCGTAAGCCAGTTTTTCCATATACTCGGCTCGGTTGACCAGCAGAGAGGCTGTTGTGAGGTAAAAGACAAGGAATACGAGATCACTATTTATACCTCATGCTGTAATGCGGATAAGGGGATTTATTATTACACAACTTATGATAATCACCGTATTTCCGCTGTTGATATGAGAAAAGAAAATCTCGACGGAAATGATCTTATTACTTATCCTATGCTTAGTGAAGAACAGATAAATTATCAGAATTAACACAAAGAAATGCCCCTGTACCAAAATACACAGGGGCATATCTATATGGGAAATGGATTAAGAGGATTGCGTAATAATACTCTGTTTTGTCCTTTTCGGACAATTTTACAGATGATATTATAAACCCACTTTCAGCTTATGTAAATAGTTTTGGCAAAATTAACGTTTTTTATGCAAAAATAACAGAAAAAAGACACGATTTTTATTATCGTGCCTCTTTACAAATCAATATTATTCGTTCTCAGCGTCCTCGGGATTAAATGCGTAATCCTCAGGTTCTTCATCGGTTGACACAAGCTTGTGCATACAAGCGGTACAATAAGTGTTGCTGAACTTGTTCTTTGTTCCGCATACGGGACAAGTAACTATCTTTTTCATCATCTCTATTCTGGCATTGTACTGTGCCATTTTCTTATAGAGGTGGTCTATTTCCATTACTGCCTGTGCAATTCTGTCGGCATCGGAACTGTCGTTTTTAACCATACCGTACATAGTTCTGCCGAGTTCGGTATATTTAGCTTTTATCAGAGCATCAAGCTGAATACATCTAAGTTTCATCTTAGAAACACTGATTACCTCGTCAGCTTTGCGTATGCCTGTATCAGTAAGCTGTTTTGCTTTTTCTGATATAAAATCAAATTCGTCTTTAAAATCCATAGCCGTATTTCCTTTCAGAAAGCTTTTTTATATTGTAGCACAATAAGAAAAATTATGCAAGCGTTAATTTGTTTTCAAAGAAATCTTCTATTTCACGTTTACGTTCGTTCATCAGTTCAAAACGTGAAATATACTCATAAGGGTATTTATAATTTATCACCCTTGAAACATTTTTTCCGTCATAAAGCTTTGTAGACGCTCCGCAACCTGCCGCAAGAATTGTCTGTACATCTTCCATTATGCAGATATTGTAGATACTTTCAAAACCCTCTTTGCAGTAACCGATATTCTCAAGATTATCGGCTATATTTTTCTGACGGTAAAGATAGTACGGCAGATAGCCGTTTGCACTCAGTAAATCGTAAGCCGTATCGGTCATACACTTTGCACCTTTGCCTATATCATCGCCGAACTGACGGAATAAAGCCGATGAACGTTTAAGACTTAGTGTATGGACAGTGATATTTTCGGGGGATAACTCGCAAAGCCGTTTCAGTGACAGCTCAAAGCTCTGCTCTGTTTCTAACGGCAGTCCTGCAATTATATCGGAATTGATACAGTCAAAGCCAACTTTTCGTGCTACTTCAAACGCATCGCAAACCTGCTTTACAGTATGCCGTCTGCCTACCGCTTCCAGTACATTATCATTCATAGACTGCGGATTGATCGAAATTCTGCGGACACCGCCGTTTTTAAGTGCTCTGAGTTTATCTTCGGTTATAGTGTCGGGTCTGCCTGCTTCTGCGGTAAATTCACGGATATCAGCTATATTAAATTCACCGAGTTTATCAATAAGGCGGTCAAGCTGAGATGCCGACAGTGTGGTGGGCGTTCCGCCGCCTATATAAACAGTATCAACTTTAAGCGAAAATCTTTTTACAATCTCAGCATAGATATCAAGCTCTTTAAGAAGCAGTTCAAAATAATCATCAATCAGTTTCAATGCACCTTCACCCGATGCAGATATAAACGAACAATAACTGCAACGTGACGGACAGAACGGGATTGAAATATAAAGGCTTATCTTCTTTAAGTCCGGTGTATCAAGTACCGGCTTTTGCAGACGGATCACGTCATTTGCAAGACGAAGTTTTCTTTCGCTGACAAGTAAGGTATTTTTGATATAGTCCTCGGCATTATCATGGGTTTCATAGATACTGCGGATATATTTCACCGGGCGTACTCCTGTGAGTATTCCCCACGGGAGCGGAGCATGACCGTGTTTTTCCATACATCTGCACAGCAGTCTGCATAGCTCATTTTCGTAAGCTGACGGTTCGGCAATGTGTGAGCTTTCGGTATATGTTGCGCCGATATCCGATACAGTTACAGACAAGTTGCCGTTATCTGCGCAGAAATACGCATATTCTGTATCGCTTGGAATTTTGTCTGTATAAAATTCAAGCTTGTGCGGCAAGGAAAAATTCCTTATCAGCCGCTCAAGCTCATAGACAAACTTATATGCCGTATTATCAAAATAAAGTGATTTTATCATATCAGAAGAAATCCACAGGACTTTGGCTGAGGTAAGGATTGAACTTCTTTTCCTGTTTCAACGTGGTTGAACCGCCATGACCGGGATAAATTATATAATCCTCACGCAGTGCGGCAAGTCTTGCAAGGCTGTTTCGCTGTGCAATGTAATCACCCGAATAGAAATCGGTTCTTCCTGCCGAGCCCTCAAAAATCGTATCACCTGCGAACATATAATTATCGGCAAAATAAACAACACTGCCTGCGGTATGTCCGGGTGTATTCATAACGCTGAATTCTATCTCATCAAGACGTATGATATCACCATCGGAAAGAAGAACATCAGCTGAGAACGGTTTGTAGGAATAGTCGGGGCAAAGATATGCGACATTCTTGATTGTATTATCGAGCATACATTCATCCTTAGCGTGAATATACACCTTTGCACCTGTCTGTTCTTTAAGGTCAGCGGCGGCACCCGTATGGTCAAAATGTCCGTGAGTGAGAAGTATCATTTTAAGTTCGGCATTTTCTGCTTTAAGTGTATCAAGAATACGCTGTGCATCGTCCGCAGGGTCTATTACTGCGGCGTTTCCTGCGGCACTGATCACTATATAGCAATTTGTACCGAGCTCGCCCAAGGCGAGTGTTTTTATTTCCATTACTGTTTTCCCGTCCTTTCGGCAGAGATTACTCCGGGTATCTTCTGAAGACGCAGTATTATGCTCTTGAGCTGGTCGATACCGCTGACTTCGATTGTTAAAATAATATTTGCGTTTCCGTTTTTGAGTGAATGTGCGTTAATCTCATGGATAGGCAGATGATTGCTTGCAATTGCCGTTGTGATATCGGCAATAAGTGCCGTTCTGTCATCTGCAATGATATCAATGGTAGCTCTGAACGAACTGCTTGAATTTACCGCCCAGTGTGCCTTTACCCATCTGTCTTTGTTTTCGCCCTGCATACCGAGTTTTACATTCTGGCAGTCTGCCTTATGAATGGAAACGCCGTACCCACGGGTGATAAAGCCCATGATATCGTCACCCGGCAACGGATTACAGCACTGTGCATATTTTACGGCACAATCGTCAATTCCGTCAAGGACAACGCCGTTCTTTTGTGCTCTCTTATTGTTGTCGGCTATAGTTTTTTCAATGTCGATCGGCTGAGCCTGAGCGGCATTCTGGCGCTGTTGCTTTACCTGCTCTTCTTTTAAGCGTGTAATTATCTTAGTGAGCTGTACACCACCGTAGCCTATAGCCGCATATAAATCGTCAACAGAGGATAAACGCTGACGGTGTGCCGCCTGTAAGAGAATTTCATCGTCTACCGCAATATTGTTTCTGCGGATTTCCTTTTCAAATGCCGCTTTACCGCACTCGATGTTCTCTTCTCTGCGTTCACGCTTAAACCATGCTCTTATCTTGGCTTTGGCTTCGTTTGTCTTTGCAATCTCGCTCCAGTTACGGTTAGGACCGTAATTGTCACTTCCGCTTGTCAGTATCTCAACAATATCGCCTGTGTGGAGAGTATGGTCAAATGGAACCATTCTGCCGCCGACTTTTGCACCTGTCATTTTGTTACCGACCTGTGTATGAATAGCGTAGGCAAAGTCGATAACGTTTGCACCGGCAGGGAGAGTTATAACATCACCCTTGGGAGTGAAAATATATACATCATCGGGGGCAAGGTCAACCTTGATCGCTTCCGATATCTGCTCAACATCATCTGCTTCCTGCTGTTGCTCCAGAAGCTGTCTTATCCAGTCAAAGCGCTTCTCGCCTGCAACATTGCCGGATATTCCTGCTTTATACTTCCAGTGTGCCGCAATACCGTACTGTGCGGTATTGTGCATTTCCTGTGTTCTTATCTGTACTTCAAATGGTATACCTTCTCTGCCGATAACTGTCGTGTGGAGCGACTGGTAACGGTTAGGCTTGGGCATTGCGATATAATCCTTGAAACGATAAGGAATAGGACGGAACATATCGTGGATTATACCCAGTACGTTATAGCACTCTACAACTGTCTGGAGAATTATTCTTACGGCATAGATATCGTATATCTCGGAAAAGTCCTTTCCTTTGACATAGACCTTCTTATAAATGCTGTATATGCTCTTTACCCTGCCTTCAATTATCGGTGGGGGCTGGATATCGGATATACGTTCTCTTATCATTCCCTTTATCTTATCAATGAATGTATCACGCTCGTCCTTGTGAACGTCAAGGAGTGACTCTATTTCCTTGAAACCGTATGGGTCAAGGTAGCGCAAAGCAAGGTCTTCCATTTCTTCTTTTACATCGCTGATACCGAGTCTGTGAGCGATAGGAGCGTAGAAGTTCATCGTTTCAAGAGAGGTCTTGCGCTGTTTTTCGGGAGGTCTGCTTGCAAGAGTTCTCATATTATGAAGTCTGTCGGCAAGCTTTATGATAATAACACGGATATCCTTTGACATAGCAATAAGAATTTTACGGATATTCTCTGCCTGCTGTTCCTCACGGGTGTTCAGCGGTACCTGACCTATCTTTGTAACACCGTCAACAAGATGAGCAACATCTTCGCCGAATTTTTTCTGAATTATATCAAGTCCGACATCTGTATCTTCAACTACATCGTGCAGAAGTGCGGCACAGATCGTATCGGTATCCATGCAGAACTGCTCAACAAGTATATATGCTACTGCTACAGGATGCGAAATGTAAGGTTCGCCTGATGAGCGAAATACGCCCTCGTGTGCCTTTTCCGCAAGCTTATATGCCGCCTGTATTTTATCGAGGTCGTAACTCTTTCCTACTTCCTTTATCTTGTCAATAAGCATATCTATTGTATATGTCATGCTTACCGCCTCCGTTCACACTGTATTTTTCAGCTACAGGATTTCATTATCCTTTTTACTACTGCAGAGCTTTCAAGCTCAATGCGTCTGCCGCCTTTGATAAACTCCATTGTACCGTTTATTCTGTCAAGTTTAAGATGACCGAATTCAGCAAAAACATGAAGACACATCATGAAAAGGCAATAATTCATGCCCTGTGATATCGCAATCTGAGCAGCTGAATCTATTGATGTCATCTTTCTGGCAAGGTCAAAGGGTAGTTTCATGTTTTCCTTATTCGGCAGAATACGGCTGAGCAGTCTTGAATCTGTCTTTTCGCCACGAAGAATTTTTTCATAGAAATTTCTTGCGGCAAAATATTTATCCTGCGGGAAATCGCTTCTGCGTATATCCTTCACTCTTACGCTGACGCTTTTTTTATCGTTATATTCGTTTATCTCAATGTGGCTGAGCACATCAACTTTATCACCCGGGAAATATCCAAATTTGTCGTACGAAATACCGAAACAAAGGAACTTGAACTGTGAGCCTTTGTACTCTGCCGTAAATGATGTGTATTTACCGTCTTTGAGCGGACGTGAAGATATTACCGTACAGTTTTTCATCAAAAACAGCGGAGCGGTGTTTTCCTCACCGTATGGCTGTAAATGACGCAGATTTTCTATAGACGATATTTCAAGGTCAGAAAGCTCCGGTTCTATGTCGGCTTCAACAGTCATAACCGGCATCGACGGGAATTTTTCATCTGCATAAGCTCTCAGCTGTGCAACAAAATCATCAAGTTTATCTTTCGGCAGTGAAAAGCCTGCCGCCTTTGTATGACCGCCAAAACGTGTCAGATGCTCGCTACAGGCATCAAGTGCAGTGTAAAGCGAAAATCCGTCAATGCTTCTTGCCGAACCTCTCGCCTCATCACCCTCGATACCGATGACAATGCAAGGTTTTTCGTACAGTTCAAGAAGTCTTGCACTGACTATTCCTATTATACCGTGATTCCAACCCTCGCCGCTTACTATAAGCACACGGGAATTGAACGCCTTTGGATCGGAAATAAGCTGAGCCTTGGCAGACTCAAGAATTTCACTTTCAATCTGTTTCCTCTTTGTATTGAGCTCATTGAGTTCCTGTGCTTTAATATCTGCTATCTGACGTGTCTGAGCCATAAAAAGCTCTGCCGCCGCTTTAGGACTTTCATAACGTCCTGCCGCATTTATACGGGGACATAAACCAAACGCAATACCGGTAGATGTGATATTTTCTTCGTCAAGCCCTGCCGCATGAATAAGTGCCAGAAGTCCCTGATTTTCACTGTACTGCATTTCAAGAAGTCCACGCTTTACTATTATGCGGTTTTCTCCTGTCAAAGCCACAACGTCACCTATAGTACCGATAGCCGCAAGGTCGGCATACTGTTCAAGAACACCGTCTGTATCATGTTCAAGTGCCATTATAAACTTTAATGCCACACCGCAACCGGCAAGCTCCTTATACGGTGATGTATCGTCACGTCTGTGAGGATTTACTATTGCCTCTGCCTTCGGCAGAATTTCGGGGAGCTGATGGTGGTCGGTTATAACAAGCTTCATACCAAGTTCATATATCAGCTCTGCTTCATTTACGGCAGAAACACCGTTATCAACTGTGATTATAAGTCCCGTACCGTCATCATGGATTTTACGGATTGCATTTTCATTCAGTCCGTAGCCTTCTTCACGGGTGGGTATGTACCAGTTGACATCTGCACCTATTGCATCAAGGTGGGTATAAAGCATAACGGTAGATGTTACGCCGTCACAGTCATAATCGCCGTAAACAGTTATCTTTACTTCATTGTCAACCGCTTCTTCTATTGCCTGTACCGCTTTATCCATATCGGCAATCAGCATAGGGTCTGACAGCTCAGAACCGTTGAAAAACTGCTGTGCCTGCTCGGCTGTATATATACCTCTTCCGACAAGCAGACTGCACAAAAGCATCGGCAGTCCGGTGTCGGTTTTAAGTTTAATTGCAAGTGCATTGTCCGAATTTCTGACAAGCCATTTTTTCATAAGAAATTATATCCTCTTGATAAGTTCTTTCAGTTCGTCTGAGGTGAAACTGTATTTTTTATCGCAGAAATGACAGCATACTTCAGTAACGGGATCTTCGTCGGCAAGCTTTGCAAGCTCTTCCTTACCGAGCGTTATCAGCACCTGCTCTGTACGCTCTCTTGAGCAGTCACAATAATACTGTGCTTCCCAACTGTCAAGGATTTCACCGTCAAGACCTTTAAGACCTTTGAGTGCTATTTCTTCGGGAGTGAGTCCTTCCTCGAGCATTTTTGTAACGGACTGCATATCCTTGATATTTTCTTCAATAAAGTCAATAGCCGCTTCGTTTACCGGCGGAACGAGCTGTATCATGTATCCGCCTGCTTTCTTTATCGTAAGGTCGGTATCAACAAGTACACCAAGTGCGCATACTGTGGGTATCTGTTCGCTTACGGCATAGTACTGTGTTACATCCATTGCGATTTCACCGCTCACGATAGGTACCTGTCCGACATACGGCTCTTTCATGCCTAAATCTCTTATTACAGCAAGGTAACCGTCTGTTCCGACAATTCCGCCGACATCGAGCTTACCTTTTGAATTAAGGGGCAGATCCGCATAAGGATTGTCCATACAGCACTTTACATTGCCTCTGTAATCGGCTACGGTTGTAATCGTACCTATTTTTCCGCCGCCGTTTATACGCAGTTCAAGTCTGTCGCCCTCATTTTTCATAAGCGCACCCATGATACAAGCCGCAGTGGCAAGTCTGCCTGCCGCCGCTGACGCTGTAGCTGAGGTGCCGTGTATTCTGTGTATTTCATTTACAATATCAGTAGTGTCAATAGCACTGCAAAGTGCACTGCCATCTGCCGATAATGCTCTTACTATCTTTCCCATTTATTATGCTTCCTTTGCACAGCAGTAAAGAACCTTTTCACTGTTCTCACTGCCCTTATCTGTTGTCATATAATCATATCTGTCAAGAATTTTAAAGCCTGCCTTACGCAATAACTCTTCAATCTCGTCAAGCGGTAAAGCTATCTCCGAAAAATCCTCGCATGAACGCTCATAAGAACCTTCTTCGTTCTCTGTGAATATATCAAGTGCTATATCAACCCTGTTATCGTCACTGTTGCAGTCAAGATAATTCTGCCATATGCAGTAGACTTTATCCATATCATATACGAATGTGTTGTCCGCAAGCACTTCTCTGTGCTTCCTTACTGTATTGATATCGAATACGAAAAGTCCCGTCGGGTCACAGAACAGCGATACAGATTTAAAACACCGCAATATATCCTCTGCGCTGTCAAGGTGGTTTATGCTGTCAAGCACGCATACTGTGACATCAATAGTGCCGTACATATCAAGCTCACACATATCCTGACAAAGATATTCGATGTTCTCATGCGGTTTTTCTTTTGCAATGCTGAGCATTTCGGTACTGAGATCCACTCCGATGACATCATATCCGAGAGCGGAAAACTGCATGGACATACTACCCGTTCCGCAGGCAAGGTCAAGAAGTATACCTCTCCTGCCTCCATGGGCTGTAATTATCCTGTCGTAATACTCTGCAAGCTCTTTATAGTCGATATTGGAAGTCAGCGTGTCATAAACGTCCGCAAAACAACCGTATGCCGACATATTATCACCCTTTCGGTCAGTCGTTATCCTTCATTCTGTCGAAAACGATAGAGTAACCGTCATTACCACCCTGTAAAGATCTGTTTACACGGCTGATAGTAGCGGTGCTGGCTCCCGTTTCATCAACAATATCACTGTATACTCTTCCCTCAACAAGCAATTTTGCAACGTGCAGACGCTGAGCCATAGACTCAAGCTC
Source organism: uncultured Oscillospiraceae bacterium (assembly GCA_902490585.1). GTDB lineage: Bacteria > Bacillota > Clostridia > Oscillospirales > Ruminococcaceae > Ruminiclostridium_E. The sequence goes on along the minus strand of CABUEI010000004.1, from coordinate 31,070 downwards.
TCTTATAGTGCAAAGATCCTCAAAAAAGTTGTAACATTCTTCAACACTTTTAAGTTCCATTATTGCCTTGAAAAGTTCGTCCTTATCCTTTGAAACAAGTTTTGTATTCATTGTGTTTCCCTTTCTCAAAAGCCATGGGGCATATTACCCCTATGATAATAACACTATTTTACCACACTAAAGTATAAAAGTCAACACTTAACCTTTTTATTACAGTTCTATTTCAAAAAGTCTTGCTGTAAAACAACCTGGAAGTCTTACGGTGAGCGACTTTGACAACGGATTGAATGTATGCTGTCCCTCGTCATACGACGGATAGATGCAACGAACTTTTGTATTTTCGGTAGCGTATCTTATCGGGATATTACAACACTCTTTATTTCCCTGTCTGCGCCATACGGCAATGTATGCCTTATTACCCGATTTAAGTCCGAGTGTAACCCATTCGTCACCGATATGTGATAAGCCTAAAGGCCAGAACGGCACGGAATTTTTTATGTCACTGCGGATAGACTTATAGCAATCAAGGGCTTCCTTTACAAGAGCCATACGCTCGGGGCTCAGATTTGCAAGGTGTCCGCTCTGGTGAATACGCTGTGTCATGGCATTCACCATATTGAATACGACTTCTTCCCTGTCGCCGTCTGTCAGCGGATAAGACCATATTGCGCTCTGCTCGGGACAAAGACCTGTCGGTGCATTTGCCGCTATTGTAGCATATCTTCTGTAATCGTCCTGGTCGCTCGTTGACTGGATCGAATAACGGCTGAGCATAGCATAGTCTATTCTCATGCCGCCGCTTGAGCAGTTTTCTATAATCAGCTCGGGATAACGTGCAAATACACCGTCAAGCCACGCAAGATATGCCTTTTCGTGACGCATAAGTCCCTCACCAACGCTGTCACAGCCTACTTCTGTTCCTATACCCGGCTCTATATTGTAGTCCATTTTAATATAGCCTACACCGTAATCTTTTACAAGACGGTCAATGACGCTGTCGGCATAAGCACTGACCTCTGGATTAGAGAAATCCAGCTGATAACGTGAACGGTCATATACACGCTTTCCGTGACGCATAAAGAACCACTCGTCAGGCACTTTCTTTGCCATTTCGCAGTTTATACCCATAACTTCTATTTCAAGCCATACGCCCGGTATCATGCCGTATTTTCTTATCTCATCGGTTACTTTTTTAAGTCCGTTAGGGAAACGGCGGCGGTTCTCCTGCCACTCGCCTACACTGTCCCACCAGAACCCGTCAGCATACCAGCCACAGTCGATGCAGTAGTATTCACATCCCGCTTCAGCGGCGGCTTTTATAAGAGGCATTTCCTTTTCTTCGGTAGGATCGCCCCAAAGACAGTTCATATAATCGTTGAAGATAACGGCAAGTTTTTCGTTATCGGTATTTTTTCTGCGGATTGCACGGCGATATCTTGTAAGTTCGCCCATACCCTCGTCAAAATCACCGCATACTCCCACTGCTACGGGTACCGATGTAAAACTCTCACCGGGAGCAAGATTCTTGAACCAGTGCGACTGCTGTTCATTCGGTCCGCTGAGTGCAAGGTAGAAGTGTCCTCGCTGATCGCTTATCTCCCAGTGCCATGAGCCGTTATGCTCAATCTGCCAGAAAAGCCCGTTTCCTGTTTCAGTATTCTGAATATAGCCCATAGGCAGATATTCGTTTGTTGACCAGTTGCCTGTATTGGTAATGTTTATCGCCTTACCGCAATGTTCCCAGCCATCCTTCTGTGACTGCGGCATACCGAGCTGTTCAAAGGTATAGTCCTGCCACAACATTTCTTTCTGCCACGAATTATGCGGTATCTTTATTATGAACTTTTCGTCACGGGGGAGAATGCCCTCTTTTTCAAGGCCAAGATAGTTGAACGATGAAACATAGGTAAGCGTGTAGGTTTCTGTTGATGAAGTGTTCTTTACTTCTGTATATGTACGCACTATGCTGATACCGTCATAGAAACGGAATGTGCAGATGACCTCAATACCTGTCGGTTCGTCAAACTGTGTTATCTTTATAAGTCTGCCGATATTGTCACGAGTATCGGAAAAATCCTTGTATTTAAGTCTGTAACCGGGAGCAGTTACAATGTATTTTGTTCCGTGACGCTCACAAGGACGGTCAAGTCCTGCAATTTCAACCTGTGCAATGTCGAAGCAACCTACATGATCCTTTTCAAACATCTCGTCCCATATATCGTTTTCGTTGAACGGAAGAGCCGAAAAGTGCATAAGCTTTATCTGATTGTTATCCTCGATATCAAATACCATGTTGATACCGTTCTCATTTATATTAATTCTTTTCATTCTTCCTCCTTGCGACTGTTAAACACTTCATATACTCTCGGGAACTTGTCCTTAACTCTTACCGGCTTAAAATCGTTATTTACAAAGAAGTGACGGGTTCTGCCGGTAGCTTTTAAGTCACCGTTCTCCTTACCTTTCACTACATAATCTATAGTCATTTTAAAGCCGTTGAACTCAGTGATTTTAAGATAAATCAAAACCGTTTCATCAAAGCGTACAGCATTTTTATAAGTACATTCAGCAGAAAGTACAGGTATCATAACTCCGTCCTTTTCCATTTCGGAATAGGGATAGCCTGCCTTATCAAGATAGTGTATTCTTGTTTCCTCAAACCACCTTATATAATTAGAATGATGTATTATACCCATTCTGTCTGTTTCATAATAGTGAGCAGTACGCTCATAAGGCTCTATAGGCAGTAGATCTTTATCCATGTTTTTTCTCCTTTATATCATTGAATAAGAGTTTTGCGACAGAACTGTCCGCAAGTTTTAATCCGACTTCATCTTCATCAAACCACTTTGCCACTATCAATTCATCTGAAATCGAGAAATCTCCGTCGGAAAGCTCGGCAAGAAACCCTGTCATAAGCATCTGCTTCTTTTCATAAACATAAGTTGAAATGAAATGCACGGCATCGGGTTTTATTCCGAGTTCTTCGGTAACTTCACGCACTGCCGCCTGCTCTGCCGTTTCTCCCGTCTTTATATAACCAGATACACAGACATATCTGTCCTCGCTTATCGTACCGTCACCGCTGTGCTGACGGATAAGTGCATATTTACCGTTATGACAGGCAAGTACTATAACGCAATTGTAAAACATATCAAACCACGGACGGTTACAATGCTCACAATACGGCACGTTACCGTCATCTCCGATTATGCGGCTTACAAGCTTGCTTGCGCAATCGGGACAGAATGTAAATCTCATATTATCTCCGTTTTATAAAAAAGCCGCACGGCACAGCCTATGCGCCGAGCGGCTTTTGCTTATTTCCGTTCGTTATTATCAGGAATTTGCCTTTATATAGTTCCAGCTGTCACGGCACATCTGTTCAAGATCTCTCTTGGCAGTCCAACCGAGTTTTTTCTTTGCAAGTGCGGGGTTGGAATAGCAAGCGGCGGCATCACCGGGACGTCTGCCTGTTATTACATAAGGAACCTTGACCTTGTTGACCTTTTCGAATGCGTTGATTATATCAAGTACCGAGTAGCCCTTGCCTGTACCAAGGTTATACGCAGGGCAACCTGTGTGAGCTCTTGCAGCCTTTATTGCGGCAACGTGACCGAGTGCAAGATCTACTACATGGATATAGTCTCTTACACATGTGCCGTCGGGAGTGGGATAATCATTGCCGAATACACTGAGTGTAGCCATCTTGCCTGCGGCTGTACGAAGAATAAGAGGCATGAGGTTATTCGGAATACCGTTGGGATCTTCGCCGAGTTTACCGCTCTCATGAGCACCGATAGGATTGAAGTAACGTAAAAGGATAATGCTCCACTGGTTGTCGGATGTGTACAGTTCTCTGCACATATTCTCAATCATCAGCTTTGTAGAACCGTAGGGGTTGATTGCACTGAGGGGGAAATCTTCGGTTACGGGAACCTTTGAAGGAATACCGTAAACTGTTGCGCTTGAGCTGAATACAAGCTTCTTGCAACCATACTTCTGCATTGTTTCTATAAGCGCAAGAGTTGAGTTGATATTGTTCTCATAGTACATGATAGGCTTTACACAGCTTTCGCCTACTGCCTTATAGCCTGCAAAATGGATAACTTCTGTGATGAAGTTCTCTCTGAAAATTCTGTCGAGTGCTTCCCTGTCACAGCAGTCGTTCTCATAAAATCTGAAATCTCTGCCTGTGATTTCCTTGATAGCCTCAATAGCCTTGGGCTTTGAGTTGTAGAAGTTGTCTATTACAATTATATCCTCGCCTGCGTTAAGAAGTTCCACGCAGGTATGTGAGCCGATGTAGCCTGCTCCGCCTGTTACTAATACTGCCATAATATGTTCCTTTCCACAGCACATCATACGCTGTATGTGAAACGGTTTTTACGATAACATGATACCGATTTCACTGATTTATATTATATATCCGCACGGACGGAATGTCAATATTTTTTACTTTGATTGACAAAGCGTGCATAATGTGATAAAATCACAACCAAGAAAGCTTTTACAGATATTAGCTTTTGACTATTTAAGGAGGAACCAATATGGCTAAATTACTCGCATTATCAAACGGGCTTTCACAGTATCTGAACGACTATGACGGCTACCGCACATCAACAGACAAACTTTTGTCAAATCTTTTTGACGGTTTTATTTTCTATCTGGCTATTGTAGTATTTATTGTTACTATTCTTATATTAGCGATAAAGTACAGAAAATCACCTACAGTCGGAAAGAAAAGAGCACTTACAACCATAACAATTTTACTTACGATCTTTGACTCGCTGTTATTGCTGTTTAAAGTGGACCTCTGGGGATTACTCTTCAATCCTTACGATTACTTCACAGGTTACAATTTCTCGGCATTTACGCCCGGAACAAGCGAATATGCAATATACTTGTCATATTTTATAGTTCTGATTGCTACGATCGTTGCAGGAATTATCATGTGCGTAGTCGGATATTCTACCGTTGCAGACAAGGAACTTTCTCAGAAAGCGTATGCAAAAGCACAGGCTTTACAGCAACAGTACAAAAATAACAATCCTGTACCCCGTCCCGCCGAACCTCAGCCTCAGTACAGCACATGGCAGTGCACGGTATGCGGAACTGTAAACAAGGATATGGGCGGAGGTTTCTGTGCACAGTGCGGAGCAAAGAAAGCTGTTTTAAATAACGATGCTCCCGTGAATACACCCGAAAACAAGTAAGGAGGAAATATGCTAAGTATAGGACTTGCCATTGCGGTTCTTATCGTGTGGAGTTCATATAAAGGCTATCCGACACTGAGCAAGCGTACCGCAATAAAAGTAATGACCATAATACTTACCGTACTTATTTCGTTAAAGATTATTGTGCTTATCGGAATTTCTTCTGCGTATTATGATTTTGTACACTCATCGGGAACTGTTTACTTCTTCACTTCGTTTACCTACGGTGCGGTAGCACTGTATTACGGAGCTATAGTTGTGTTGGGAATAATCGCCTGTGTCTTAGGATATAAAGCTGTAATTAACGATGAACTTACACAATCGGCGCTGAAAGAACAGCATACGAGAAACACACAGGTTGTAAGAAATACCTATGTGAATCGCTCAGGTGATGAACAGATGCACTTTACAACTGCGGAAACATCAACGCCATGGCAATGCGGCAGTTGCGGAAAATACAACGAACCCGAAAACAAGTTCTGTGTTTACTGCGGCAGCCTTAAAAAATAAAGATTTATTGAAAGAGAGGAACTAAAATGTTAGTTTTAGGTTTCGGTATTCCGGTACTCGTTCTGTATTTCGGATACAAAAAAGTTCAGACTTCAGGAAAGAGAAAAGCGATAATGATACTCAATATACTGTTAACGGTATTTACAGCCTTTTTACTTTTCAATCTTATCGGTTTATTCCTTGGTGCAGGAATATTAAGCTCTGACGGATTAAAAAGCATTATAGAGGATTCTATAAGCAGTTCGGATTTTGATTCAACATATATAAGCCCAGATGAGCTTTTAAACACAACGATATCAATCATGACAACTGTTATGTGGGTAGTCGGAATAATTGATGTTATTATTACGGCTTTCGGCGTTTTCGCAAACATTCTCGGATACAAGGCACTTGCTGATAAAGTATGGACTGCCAACGCAAATGCAGACGCCGAGAACAAGCGTATTGCCGCAATGTCTAACCCCTACGGTCAGCCTCAGCCCTATCAGCAGACATATAATCAATCTGCCGCTCAGAACAACTACAGTCAGGCACCCATGCAGAACACTTACGGTCAAACACCCGTACAGAATTCTTACGGTCAGGCTCCTGTACAGAACGCCTACGGTCAGGCAACTCAGAACAATGTTCAACCTATACCTCAGGCTAACGGCGACTGGTACTGCGCTTGCGGTAACAGAAATACAGCAGGACAGAAATTCTGTTCAAATTGCGGTTCCGCAAACCCCAACAATAACTGATAGCTTAAAGCGAAATTTCAGGATTCAAAAAACCTACTAAATCAATACAGAAAAAAGCCGGGCGTTTTACCCGGCTTTTGCTGTCATTTGAGTGAACGGAAATTATCAAAATCAGAAAAAGTGTTCTGTAACGACTTATCACGGCAAACCACATAATTGTTTTAAATTGGAATTTTTGATATATTTTATATCGTTATTATAGACAATTCAACAAAGTTTAAAATCGTATTTTTGTGCATATATACGAAATATCACAAAAAAGCAAAAATAACATCAAAAACGATGTTAGATTTTGACCATTTCTACGTTATATATATGAGGTCGTTTTTAAGAAGCGTTTATAAAACGTAGGTTGCCCGGCAAAAATCGATAGAAAATTCCCATCAGTCTACCTTTACGCCGAGAACCTTTCTATTCGGCAACTTTACAGTATACGGCCGATACAAAAGAGCCATACAGAGAATATCTGCTCTGTATGGCTCACTTTTTATATTTTTATAATCACAATCGGCTTTGTTATATATGCAACCTTTTGATTATCTTATATACAACCGAATTCTCAAGGACAAGCGGAGATTTATGTGCGAAGAATACAATTCCGTTGGATGGCGATTTGATTTCTTCGATAACCGTACCTTCAAACGGGTCGAGGATCTCAGCCATTATATCACCCTGCTCTACTTCATCGCCCGGTTGTTTTATTCTGCGGTATATTCCGCCGCTTTTGGCGTGTACGGACATCAGGTGTTCTTCCTCAAGAGTGGTAGCCATATATCCGCCGTGGCTCTGATATTTTATAACGCCCATTCTTGACAAGAATCTCAATACAGCACCTACTGCGATATGTGCCGATCCCTCATCAATATGTTCGGTTTCGTTTGTGTACACGGAAAACGCACTCGTATTTGAATTCTGCCAGTTGAAATTAAGCGTTGTGGTATCAAACGGTTTCGGCTTTCTCAGAAGAATGTACGGCAATCCGAAAAGATTTGCAAGTCCTATGTTCTTATGCTCAGTATCCATCATTCTTACATGAGGTATAAAATCGCCGGATATATAGAACGAAGTGAACTGTATGCCGTACTGATATTCTTTTATAAAGTCGAATATTCCTGCGGCAATTCTCTGTGTTGTTTTTCCGTTTGCATCACCCGGGAACATTCTGTTAAGGTCTGTATTATCTACAGACCAGAAACGGCGTTGTATGTTCATTGAAAACGGATTCAGCGACGGTATTACAATTATCTGCTTACCGTGAGCCAAATCACCTTTCTTTTCAATTGCCGAAAGTGCTCTGATAATCTGCGAGCAGACATATAACTGCTGAACTTCGTTACCACGCATTGCACCTACTATACAGCATGTTTTCTCTCCCTTGCCGAATCTGTAACCGTTTATCTCAAAATCGTCACGGTAGGGTGACTTCAATGTAACTATATTTTCCTTATTCATCTCAGCACCCTCCAAGTATTCTGGCAAGCAATGAACCTTCATATACAACAGGATATTCACGCAGAGTAAACACAATACCGCTGCACGGTGCGAATATTTCCTGCTCAACAGTGCCTGTGAGTGAATTCAGGATATCACCGATATGGTCTCCCTTTGATATTCCCGCCCAGTGCTTTATCGCAGGCATAAAAATCCCAGATGTATCCGAGTATATAAACGACACGTTTCCGTCGGTAGACACTATGGGATGCGACACATTTTTCGTTTCACCCGTCCATATTCCCATCTTTGACATAAGATTGAATATACCGTCAAGAAGCTGATCGCCGTAGGATTTTGTAATTCGCATACCTGCACCCATTTCAGCGACAAGAGTAGGTGTTCCCGCTTTGTTAAGGCTGTGCGAGAGCGTAGCTTCCATAACAGTAACGCTCGAATGTACCCATATAAAATCGACATTCAGCATTTTTGCATAAGGCAAAAGCTTAGGTGCGGTTTCTTCCGAAATACGCACCTGCGGAATTTCACGCAGAAAAATATTACTTGCGTGAATATCAATACATATATCTGCGCCTTTGATATCGTTCATGATAGCGGCGGCAATGTGCTCTGCTACCGCACCCGTTTCAGACCCCGGGAATATCATATTCATGTCAAGATCAAATATAGGCATTTCACGCTTGATAGAGTCCATTCCGAGAGGGTTCATCGAAGGGTAGATATCTACAATACCGCTCAGCAGATGTCCGTTCTCACTGAGTCTTCTGATAAGCTCATAGCAGACATACTGTCCCTCAAGCTCATCTCCGTGTATTCCCGTAACAATACAGATACGCTTCTCATTACCCGTAAGGTTATACGGTTCAAAATGATTCTTTTTTATTCTCATCCGTTCATTCACAGGGAGCGAAACGGATACAACATCTTGTAACAAGTGGTTACCTCCGCAAATCTGATGATAATATAAGTATATTCGCTTTTTGGCTTGTTGTCAAGATTTCAGCTATATAAGATATTCTGCGCTTATTCCGAGAACCTGTGCTATTCTGAATGCGTTGTCAACAGATATTGAAGTCAGTTTTGTTCGTCCGAGCTCGTAATTTTCTACTGTTTTGAATGCTATACCGGTCTTGTCGGAAAGTTCTTTTCTTGAAATACCACACTTGTTTCTGAAATGAGTTATACGGTTTTTTATTGTATCTATCTTCACGGTAGAAATATTCCTGCCGCTTTCATCGGTAAAAGAACGGGGATTATCCGAGATAAACCTGTCAATAGCAGTCATAAGTTCAATGGGATAATCGGTATAATTCTGTTTTACGAATTTATCAAGATTGATGTCACTTTTGAAAAATTCTCTGTAATCGCCGTCTTTAAGTATAGTTTTTCTGCCGTGGTTATCGGTAATCACATCAACATACAGCCATTCGATATAACTTTTCACAAACTCAACGGTGTTATTCATCTTCCTACGACATTCACTGCAATAATCGTTTATGCACTCGTTAACGGTGTTCTCATATATTCCCTGTCTGAATATCACGGTGTCGGTGTGTCCGCACGGCTTATGATAAATTTCTATACTGCCACCGACATAAACATCATCCTGTAATCCGAAAAGCTGTAGTACATTTATATTTTCATATTCGTTTTCTGCAAGTCTGTCTTTGAATACTTTCTTATCCATATTTGCACCTTCCTGCTGTCCACACAATATAAAAAAGGCACAAAACATTTCTGCTTTGCGCCTTTGCTGATATTATTATACAGTTTTTTTCAGAGTTTGTCAATAGTTTATACGCCAAATCTGCAAGTTTCATTTTAAAACTATGCAAAATGTGCGGCTATCAGCTTTCAAACTGAGAATTATAAAGCTCTGCATAGAAGCCGTTTTTTGCAATAAGTTCTTCGTGATTACCCTGCTCTATTATATCGCCGTCCTTCAGAACAAGTATAAGATCTGCGTCTTTTATCGTAGATAAGCGGTGAGCGATAACAAAGCTGGTTCTTCCTTTCATCAGATTGTCCATAGCTTTCTGAATCTGAATTTCGGTACGGGTATCGACTGAACTTGTTGCCTCATCGAGAATCAGTATCTTATTATTTGCAAGAATTGCTCTTGCAATAGTCAGAAGCTGTTTCTGACCCTGTGATACGTTGGACGCTTCTTCGTTAAGCTCCATATCATATCCACCCGGAAGTGTTCTTATGAAATGGTCAACATGAGCGGCTTTAGCGGCGGCTATAACCTCTTCGTCTGTAGCGTCAAGCTTGCCGTATCTGATATTCTCCATTATACTGCCCTTAAACAGCCATGTATCCTGGAGCACCATTCCGAACAGTTCTCTGAGCTCACTCCTGTCAAAGTCGGTTATATCGTAACCGTCAACAAGTATTCTTCCGCCGTTAAGCTCATAGAAACGCATAAGGAGCTTGACGATAGTGGTTTTACCTGCACCGGTGGGTCCGACTATGGCTATCTTCTGTCCCTGCTTTACACTTGCACTGAAATCGTTTATGATTATCTTTTCGGGAGTGTAACCGAAACGGACGTGCTCGAATGTTACATCTCCTGTAATATCAAGCGTCGTGACATTTCTTGTATTGCCCGATGTATCGGTAATCATAGCGTGTTCTTTTGCACGAAGCTCTTCTTCATCTTCGGCAAGGAACTCAAATACACGCTCTGCGGCTGCCGCAGTTGACTGAAGCATACTTGATACCTGAGCAAGCTGGTTTATAGGCTGTGTGAAATTCTTTACATACTGGATAAACGATAAAATATCGCCTACCATTATTGTTCCGTTAGCCGCAAGCAAACCTCCGAGTATGGCAACACCTACATAACCGAGATTTCCGACGAATGTCATTATCGGCATCATGATACCTGAGAAGAACTGCGATTTCCACGCCGATTTATACAACACATCATTTGCTTCATTGAAATCATTAATTACACGTTCTTCACGGTTAAAAGCCTTGACAATATTGTGTCCGCCGTAAATTTCTTCAACCTGTCCGTTTATATGACCGAGATATTCCTGCTGTGCCTTGAAGTACTTCTGAGAAATCTTGACCACGATAAGTACAAGAACCATTGAAACGGGAAGAATAAGCAATGCGATAAGCGTCATGAGCGGGCTTATCGACAGCATCATTACAAGTACGCCGATAATAGTGGTTATTGAGGTGACAAGCTGTGTTATGCTCTGATTCAGGTTCTGTGCAAGAGTATCGACATCGTTTGTAACCCTTGACAGTGCTTCGCCGTTTGTACAACGGTCAAAATAATTCATCGGAAGACGGTTTATTTTAGCGATAAGTTCCTTACGGAGCCTGTAGCTGACTTTCTGCGATATGCCTGTCATCAGCCAACCCTGTATGAATGAACAGATACTGCTTATAAGATAGAACCCTATAAGCAAGAGAAGTATAGCACCGAGTGTGTCAAAATTTATATCACCCGTACCGTTGACTTTTGCCACTATTCCATTGAAGATTTCCGTTGTGGCATTGCCCATCAGTTTAGGACCGATGATATTGAAAACAGTAGATGTTATTGCAAAAATCACCACGAATATGAGTGAAATCTTGTATGCACTCATATATTTTGCGAGCTTACCGATACTGCCCTTGAAGTCCTTAGCCTTTTCTACAGGAGCGCCGGGGCCTCCTCTGCGAGAATTACGCATTTTCAGTACCCCCCTTTGCATTATTGATTGCCGCAAGGTCTTTCTGAGATAACTGCGAATGAGCTATCTGTCTGTACACTTCACAGCTTTCCATAAGTTCCTCATGGGTTCCTATGCCTGCAATCCTGCCCTCATCAAGCACTACTATCTTATCTGCATTGAGTATTGTGCTGATACGCTGTGCGACGATAATAATCGTACAATCATGAATGTTGTCGGCAAGTGCTTTTCTGAGTTTTACATCTGTCTTGAAATCAAGTGCGGAGAAGCTGTCGTCGAACAGATATATCTTAGGTTCCTTTGCAATAGCACGGGCAATTGACAGACGCTGTTTCTGTCCGCCTGATACGTTTGTACCGCCCTGTGAAACAGGTTCGTTGTATTTCATCGGCTTACTGTCGATAAACTCGGACGACTGTGAAACATCAGCAGCAAGCTTTACGGTTTCGTCGCTTGCGTTCTCGGCACCGAATTTGATATTGCTTTCTATTGTGCCAGAGAACAGCACGCCCTTCTGAGCTACAAGACCTATAATGTCATGGAGTGAGTGCTGTGTTACATCTCTGATATCAACACCGTCAATTGTTATCTTACCATCGGTAACATCAAAGAACCTGGGTATAAGATTAATGAGCGTCGATTTACCGCTACCGGTACTGCCGATAATAGCTGTGGTTTCGCCTGCGTTTGCGGTGAAATTGATATCTGTCAGTACATCTTCATTAGCATCGGGATAGCGGAATGATACATGATCAAACTGTACATTGCCTTTCATTGAAGCCTTATCAAATGTTGAAGCATTCTCTTTATCATTAATGCTCTTCTTTGCAGTTATAACCTCATTTATTCTTTCAGCCGAAACTGCGGCTCTCGGTAACATAATAGAAACCATAGTCAACATAAGGAACGACATTACAATCTGCATTGTATAGGTGATAAATGCCATCATATCGCCGACCTGGAGCGAACCGTCGGAAATCTGACCTGCACCTACCCAGATAATAAGAACGGTGATAAGGTTCATTATCATCATCATGAGAGGCATCATAAAGGTCATTGTGCGGTTGGTAAACAGCATTGTAGAGGTCAGATCCTTGTTTGCGTTATCAAAACGTTCTTCCTCATACTTCTCACGGCTGAACGCACGAATAACAGGCAGACCGGTAAGTATTTCCCTTGCAACAAGGTTGAGCTTATCAACGAGCTTCTGCATGAGCTTGAATTTAGGCATCGCAATCTTCATCAGAATAAGCACCACCGCAAGAATAACAATTACGGCAAGGGCGATAATCCACGCCATACCGGTACCTGTTGTAAGTACCATGAATACACCGCCTATACCGAGTATGGGAGCATATATAACCATTCTGAGCAACATTACAATAACCATCTGTATCTGCTGGATATCATTAGTGCTTCTTGTTATAAGACTGGCTGTAGAAAACTTGTCAATTTCAGCGCTTGAAAAGCTTACAACATTGGTAAACACTTTTGCTCTTAAATCTCTGCCGACCTTTGCCGCTGTTGTGGACGCAAAGAAACCGACTGTTACAGACACTGCCATCATAAGAAGAGCGATAAGCAACATTTTGCCGCCCGTTGACAACAGATAATTCTGTTGTAAAGCGTTCATATCAACGTCGAGAGATGAATATTCATTCTTTACAAAAAGTACAGCCGACTGCTCAGTGATAGTTCCGGGCATATCAGCGATTTTATCAATTGATGCAGATAAATCTGTATTGCCGATTGCTCCCGTACTTGCGAGTGCGGAAAGAATTGTCAATGCATTTGCCTTATCGGAATCAATTCCAAGTACCTGTCCTGCCTGCTCAAACGATGTAAACGGCAATGTTACACCTTGTTTTTCGGTAATAGAAGAAAAGTTTTCAAAAGAAAGCTCACTCATCATTTCAGCCGCCGTCATCGGTATTCCGACAGCGTCAATAAGCTGTGTCTTTTCATCGGCTGTAAGGTCATTCAGAAAATATACATCACTGTCTTTTGACGCAGGATACATATTTCTCTGTTCTTCTGTAGCTGTGCCTGCATTCACAAGCACATAGCTCTTTTCAAGCACGCTTTTCTGTTCATCATTCATGAATAGTTTTATGGCATTGTAACCGTCAACGGTGAGTGCGTCAGCCGCCGCATCTTCAATACCGCCGTTCTGAATACCAATATCAACTATATCCGATGTATATTGCGGCAAAGTAAGGTCGCCCCATGCCTGTATTACAAGCAGGACGATAATAAGTAAAACCTGCGGTATACTCTTTTTAAGATACCCGAATATTTTAAACAAACGCTATGCTTCCTTTCATTTTGTCTTTATTTCGCCTGACTTGTCGTAAGCATCGGCAAAACGCAGAATAAGTTCGATCAGCTTATCTGTATCCTCTTCACCGAGTATCTTTGCTATATTTTCAAGCCGTGTGAATATTTCGTCGTATTTTGCTTTAGCTGTTGCTCTGCCGTTTTCGGTAAGCTTGATATATGTTACCCGTCTGTCGTCCTTTAATACAACACGTTCAACATAGCCCTTGTCCTCAAGCTTATTTATAGTCTGAGAGAGGTTGGGTCTTGTGAAATTAAGATAACTGTTAAGCTCGCTCAGTCCGAACAGTTCGGTTTCGGGTTTTTCGGCAACTATCTGCGTCATTGCCCAGAACACACCTGTTTCACTTGCGTTAAGCCCCTCCATAATTCTGTACTGTCTTGGCTGAGCCGAGAACTTACCGAGCGCAATTATAATTCTCATTATTCTGTCGTCCATTTTCTTATCCTCCGTATTTTCAGCAGATACTCCCATAATATCCGCAATTAAGTAAACCTCTTGCTTACCTGATGATAATATGGTATACTTTTTATGTTAACCGATTATAAATTTAATTAACTTCTTTGAACGGAGCAGAAATGAAAATAATTGATACCGATATAGCAATTATCGGCGGCGGTGCATCGGGACTTGTCGCAGGCATTGCCGCCGCACGTTACGGCTGTAACAATATAACCATACTTGAGAAAATGCAGAGAGTAGGTAAAAAAATTCTGTCTACAGGTAACGGAAGATGTAATCTCACAAACCGCAACATCTCTTCCGACGATTACGACGGAAACACAGAGTTTTTATCATATATAAGCACAGATATAGAAAATTCAGAGGAGTTCTTCTCTTCTCTGGGGCTTATCTGCCGTGCAGATGATATGGGGAGAGTATATCCCTACAGCAATGCGGCAACCTCGGTGCTTGACGCTCTCAGATTTGCCGCTGACTTTTCAGGTATCAATACAATATGCGAATATGCTGTGACGGATATCAGAAAAACCAAAAACGGCTTTATAATAACAAACTGTGAAACGGAAATCAAAGCAAAACGTGTCATTATCTCCACCGGAGGAAAAGCGGCTCAGTCACTGGGCTCAACAGGCGACGGATATGAACTTTGTAAAAAGTTCGGACATTCTGTAACACCGCTTTACCCTGCCCTCGCACCGCTAAGGACAGATGTAGAACTTGTAAAATCACTGAAAGGACTTCGTGTTGCCGCTGTTGTATCGCTTATCTGCAATGGAAACTTAATCGACAGACAATCCGGAGAGGTGCAGTTCAACGACGGCGCACTGTCGGGTATATGTATTTTCAACCTGTCTGCCAAAGCCGCAGAATATATAAACAAAGGTGAAATTTCGCTTGATACAGCACCCACGCTAAGCAAAGAAGAATTATACAGTCTTATCAAAACCACTGCCGAAATCAGAACGTCACTTCCGTGCGAAGAACTTCTCACGGGAATATATCATAAACGTGTCGGACAGGCAATGCTGAAAAAAGCAGGTATTTCTTTTTCAAAAACCTGCGGTGAAATTTCGGGCAAAGAAATATCAAAGCTTTGTAATATAGCAAAGGACAGCCGTTATCCTATAAGAAACGTATCAGACTGGAGCCTTGCACAGATCACCTGCGGAGGTATACCCGCAAGTGAAGTATCGGGCAAGCTTGAATCGCTCAAAGCAAACGGGTTATACCTTTGCGGTGAGATACTCAACATTCAGGGAAAATGCGGAGGTTATAATCTTGACTGGGCGTGGAAGAGCGGATATACAGCCGGCATGAACGCAAGTCTATCTTTATCGGAGTAAAAAATGATAAAATACAGCAATATAAAAATGCCGCTCGACCATACCGAAGACGATATAGCGACGTTTATAAACAAAAAACTGAAATCGGTTCAGCTGAAATCCTCTGAACTGAAAATCATAAAAAAATCCGTTGACGCACGTCATAAAGACGATATTCACTTTGTTTACACGGTTGCTTTCTCTTGTGAAAACGAGAACGGCATAATCAGAAAAAATACGGGTAACAAAAGCATTTCTTTATATAAAGAAATACCGTATTCTCTTCCCGAAAAAGCAAAATTGTCAAAGCGTCCCGTTATAATAGGATTCGGTCCCGCAGGTATGTTTGCGGCACTGTATCTTGCACAGTGCGGAGTTTGTCCGATAGTTCTTGAACGTGGACTTGATGTAGACAGCCGCAAGGAAAAAGTCAGATTATTCTGGGAAAAAGGTATACTCGATACAGAGTGCAACGTACAGTTCGGCGAAGGCGGCGCAGGTACTTTTTCAGACGGCAAGCTCAACACAGGTGTAAATGATCCGCTGTCACGGATAGTTTTTGAAGAGTTTGTCCGTCACGGTGCTCCCGAAGAAATCATATATGATGCAAAGCCACATATAGGAACGGACAAACTTTCCGAAACCGTAAAAAACATAAGAAATGATATTATATCTCTTGGCGGAGAAGTAATATTCGGTGCTAAATTCATCGGATATGATACCGAAAACGGCGAAATTAAATCAGTAATATATGAAAAAGACGGTTCGGAAAACACTGTAGAAACCGATAACGTGATACTTGCCATAGGTCATAGTGCAAGAGATGTGTTCTATATGCTGAAAAATCGCAATGTCACAATGCAGCCGAAAAATTTCTCGGTGGGTGTCAGAATAGAACACAGGCAGAGCGACCTCGACTACAGCATGTACGGCAATATGAGCAGTCATCCTGCTCTTCCTGCCGCAGACTATAAGCTATCGGTACACGATGAAAACGGCAGAGGAATATATACATTCTGTATGTGTCCCGGCGGTGTGGTTACGGCATCTTCTTCCGAAGAACACACGATAGTTACAAACGGCATGAGCTACTATGCAAGAAACGGCGAAAATGCAAACAGTGCCGTTCTCGTCGGAATTACCCCGGACGACTTTGACACCGACGATATCATGGCGGGCGTTGAGTTGCAACGGAAAATAGAAAAAGCCGCTTACAAAGCGGCAGGTGAAAATTATAAAGCACCTGTTGCCTTAGTCGGCGACTTTCTCAAAAAACGCACTTCCGAAAAATTCGGCAATGTAGCCCCGTCCTATCCGATAGGCACAACATTTGCACTGCCCGATGAATATTTACCCGATTTTGTCTGCGATGCGCTGAGGTACGCCCTGCCGCAGTTTGCAAAGAAAATAAGCTGTTTCGGTCTACCTGACGCAGTTATGACAGGTCCTGAAACGAGAAGTTCTTCTCCCGTGAGAATAGTGAGAGACGAAACTTTGTCATCAATAAGCGTAAGAGGTTTATATCCTTGCGGAGAGGGTGCAGGCTATGCAGGCGGTATTGTAACCGCCGCAATGGACGGGTTGAGATGTGCTATGTCGATACTCAGCAGAGATTTCGGCAAGTGCTAACTGCACAGACTTTCCATTTCTTTTTTCAGTCGTTTTATAATGCGTTTTTCAAGACGTGAAATATAACTCTGGGAGATCCCGATCATATCGGCGACCTCCTTTTGTGTTTTTTCGGGTCGGTTGTTCAGTCCGAAACGCAGTTCCATAATCAGTTTTTCTCTTTCATCAAGCTTTTCTACAGCTTCAAGCAGAACACGCTTTTCCGCTTCATTTTCGATATTGACGCTTACCGTATCGTCATCGGTACCGAGAATATCCGATAAAAGCAGTTCGTTTCCGTCCCAGTCAACATTCAGCGGTTCATCTATAGAAACCTCCATTTTCTGCTGATTGGTTTTTCTCAGATACATCAGTATCTCATTTTCGATACACCTTGACGCATAAGTTGCAAGCTTGATATTCTTCTCAACGCTGAATGTGTTGACCGCCTTGATAAGCCCTATAGTGCCGATTGAAATAAGATCCTCTATTCCTATACCTGTACTCTCAAACTTTTTTGCTATGTACACAACAAGTCGGAGATTATGAACAATTAGCGTTTCTCTTGCATTTTCAAAATCAGTATCGAGTTTTGCAAGCGTCTTCGCTTCTTCTTCCTTTGAAAGCGGCGGCGGTAAAGTTTCCGCACCGTTGATATAATCACACTCGCATTTTCCGTTTGCAGAAATACGCAATTTTAAAATCAGATTGCTGATAATTTCTATTACCTTGAGCATTTTTACACCTCACACAAGTATTTTCGGATTGAATATAGCGTCATACTCCTGTTTTCCGCCTATCACAACACCGATAAGCGCATTGACAGGATATTTTTCATTGCTTGTTTCATCATCAATAACAACGCTTTCTGCTTTGAACATACAGATAAGTCCGTCCTTTCCTACAGTGGAAAACGGCATAATTCTTACACCTTTTATCGTATGTGTGCAAATATCGGAAAGATCGCTGTTACTCTCTATCATTTCTATTGCAGGCGGTGAAATATCTGCACACATATCATGCCTGCATACAATAACGGGCAATCCGCTGAAATAGTCCATAAGTCCGTTTCCGCTGTCCGCAAGCGCCGACAGTCTGCACTGTTTACCGTTGTTTTTTATTTCAACCGAATACTTCTTGTCGGTTTTTCCGTTTTTATCAAGTATCAGCCTTATAATTCTGAGAAGTCCGTAAGCCGCACCGGTACATAAAATTATTGTCATAACATCTATACTGAAATACACCGTACCGTTTATAAACATCATTTTCATAGGAGCGGCAAACAGCCACACACAAAGCATAAGCCCCGAGAAGATAAAGTTTACAAGCAATAAGAACAGTACGCTTTTTACATATTTGCCGAAACTTCCGTAACCGAAAGCAGCAAATGCAATTAACGCACACAGTACGATCTTCAGAAATGTAAGCAACAAAACCATATCCTGCGGTATAAAAATGCACAGTGACGCTACGCCGCCTATCCCTGCGGATATCAGCTTTCTGTACCATACTGTTTTTCTGTGGGTAAATGCCGACACAGCGATAATCTGAAAATATGTAACATAGATATTTATCAGAATCAGCACATCAAGATAAATTACCATTTTCATGCCCCTCATTTATTATAGGACAATCGGGAGTAAAAAAGTGTCGGTTTGTGATACAGGCATAAAAAAACAGCCTGAGTTTTCTCAGACTGTTATAATCATTATATGTTATACCTCATTTTTTCTCAAAAGCAGCATTTCAGCGTTTTCAAGCGAAATCGGATCGTTTTCATCGCCGGAAATAATTCTTGCGATTTCCCTCTTTCTGCCGTCAAAGTCAAGCTTTGTTATACCGGTGTATGTACGCTTATCATCACTGGTTTTCTTGATAAGGAGCTGTGTATCAGCCATAGCGGCAATCTGTGCAAGATGAGTAACACAGAGTATCTGTCTGTTCTTAGCCGCTTCATGAAGCTTAATTCCTACCTTTGTAGCGGCTCTTCCGCTGATACCCGTATCAATTTCATCAAATATCATTGTATGCAGTTTGTCGGTATCGGCAAGTACATTCTTTATGGCAAGCATAATTCGTGACAATTCACCGCCCGATGCGATTTTACTCATCGGTTTCAGATCTTCGCCCTTGTTTACGGATATAAGCATCTCTACCTTATCCATACCGCTGAGCGTGACTTTATCCTGCGATATATCAAACACAAGTCTGATATCAGGCATATCAAGAAAAGCGAGTTCGGCAGAAATATGTTTAGCAAGATCATCAGCCGCTTTTTTTCTGCTTTTTGTAAGCTCTGCGGCAAGATGTTTTACCTTTTCTCCTGCCTCTTTTTTCTTCTCGGTGAGCTCTTCGATGATGTCGTCACCGTTATCTATTTCATAAAGCTCTGTACGCCATTTTTCCGAATTTTCAAGTATTTCGGAAAGCTCTGTTCCGTACTTTCTGCGAAGCCTTAATATAACACTGAGCCTTTCTTCAAGAACTCCGAGCATACCTGCCGTATCTTCATCTTCATCAGGTATTCTCTGTGCTATTTCTTCTCTTATGTCCTCAAGCTCAACCAGCATATCTGATATACGCTCAGAAAGCTTGTCGAGTTCAGGTATAGTATCACTGAGAGATGTAATACTGTCACGGCAACGTTCAAGAAGCGAATATGCACCGTCTGTATCATCGTCACCCGAAATTGCCGTTTGTGCGTTATACAGATTTTCGCTTATATACTCTGCGTTTCGCAGTTCTTCAATCTTCTGTTTTATTGTTTCTTCCTCATCTGCCGAAAAGTTATATCTGTCAAGCTCTTCAAGACGTTCTCTCAGAAGCTCTGCCTTTTCAAGTGATTCGGTTTTCTTGCGGCTTATTTCCTTGATTTTTCTCGATAAAGCCGAAAACTCCTTGAATGCCGTACCGTATTCTCCCAGAAGTTCACTGTTTCTGCCGTAATTGTCAAGTATCTCACGCTGATTGTCACTGTCCATAAGCAGACGGTTATCGTGCTGTCCGTGTATATCAATAAGCTCTGACGCTATATCACGGAGTATTGATACAGTGGTAGCTCTGCCGTTTATTCTTGCTGTACTTTTTCCGTCGGAATGTATATCACGTTGTAATAAAAGCTCATCATCAGCCGAAAAACCGTTCTCTGTGAGCTTTGTTCTGACACTTTCGGGCAAATCATCAAAGAGTCCCGTAACAACAGCCTTTTCAGTACCTGCTCTTACAATATCCTTGCTTACTCTGCCACCCAGTATTGCGTTTATTCCGCCGATAAGTATACTCTTACCTGCACCTGTTTCACCGGTGAATACATTCAGCTTATCATCAAAGGCAATCGACGCCTTTTCAATTACAGCCAGATTTTCAATAGATAACTCTCTCAGCAAAACGCCGACCTCCTTATCTTAAAGCAGTTCTTTAAGGTGACGGGTTAACATTCTTGCGTCACCCTCGGTTCTTGTCAGAACAAATATCGTATCATCGCCTGCTATAGTTCCGACAACATAGGAAAGATTCATCATGTCAAGACCTGCACAAGCGGCATTTGCAAGACCGCTGTGACACTTGATAGAAACAATGTTCATCGCATAATCTATGCTGACGACCGCCTCGGAAATTATATTGTGAAACTTTACGGTATGAACTTTTTCTGCTTTGGCGTAACAGTTGACACCGTTTGACGAAACCGTTTTTTCTATATTCAGTTCGTTTATGTCACGGGAAACCGTCGCCTGTGTTACATCATAACCTTTTTGCCTTAACAGGTTAAGTAACATTTCCTGTGTTTCTACTTCGTTTGTTGATATGATTCTTAAAATTTCTGCTTGTCTTTTCTTTTTCACAATATCACCCCTTAGTCAGAATTTATTTGAGTGGTCGCATAAGTTTGTTGTGCACAGCCTTATAGAAACTGCTTCCGTTTATATCAATAAGAGAAAGCTCCTGTTTTGAGCGTCTTATTTTTATCGTTTCACCCTCGTTGAAGTCCATATCGTCGTTTCCATCAATACTGAGTGAAACTCTGCTGTTTTCATAAGCTGAAAAACGTACTGTTATCTCGGAATCGGATGAGAATATCATAGGTCTGCCGAAAAGCGAATGAGCACACAGCGGCGTAAATTCAATACACTGAGCGTCAGGCGATATAATAGGTCCGCCTGCCGACAGTGAATAGGCTGTTGAGCCTGCCGGGGTGCTGAAAATTATACCGTCCGCTCTGATTTTTGTTACTTCATATTCCTCTACCGATACGATAAATTCGGGAAGTTTTGAATAACGGCACTTATTGAAAACTACATCGTTTATTGCACTGAAGTTGCCTTTTCCTTCATATTCGATATCAAGCAACATTCTTCTGCTTACAGTGTAATCACCCGTTTTAAGCCTTTCAAGCGTATCAAGTTCATAACTCTCGATAGAGGTCATAAAACCCAGCCTGCCTGTATTTATACCAAGCAAAAGTTTATTGCAGGCGGCGGCTTTCTGCCCCCATTTAAGAATAGTTCCGTCACCGCCGATCGTCATAAACATATCACAGTCGGAAATGAGCTTGTCCGTTTCACCGTATACGGCGTTATCCACCTTGATAGCATTTTCGTATTGCTTTTCTATCATAGGGAGAAAGCCTATTCCCGTAAGTTTTGCACAAGCGTCGATTGCCGCCTTTCTGCTCCGCTCTTTTTCGAGGTTTGCACATATCATTACTTTCAGAGCTCATCACCTGCCTTTGTTGTAACTGTTTTCGGTCGTTTCAGATAAATAAGATATTCTGTATTTCCGTCGCCGCCTGTTATGGGAGAAGTAATTACCTCCCCACGCTCAAAACCTATGGTTGACGCAAATTCAGCTATATCATCACATACTTTTTTATGTATTTTTGTATCACGGACTATTCCGTTCTTGCTGAGGTGTGCTTTTCCTGCCTCAAACTGCGGCTTGATAAGTGCCACACACTCTCCGCCGTCTTTCAGTAAGGAATAGGCTGACGGCAGAACAAGTTTCAGCGATATGAACGAAACGTCTATGCTGATGAAATCGACCTGAGGTAAATTGCCGACGCAAGTTCTTATATCCGTCTTTTCCATAGAAATAACTCTTGCGTCATTTCTCAGTTTATCGTCGAGCTGATCCGTACCTACATCTACCGAGTAGACTTTTACAGCACCGTTCTGGAGCATACAGTCGGTAAATCCGCCTGTAGAAGCGCCTATATCAATACACACTGCACCGTCAAGGTGAAGTCTGTAGTGTGCCAGTGCCTTTTCAAGTTTCAGTCCGCCTCTTCCGACATATTTCGGCATATCACCGATAATTTTCACTGTATCGTCATCACTGACCGTATAAGACGGTTTTGTGCATATTCTGCCGTTAACCTCGACACTGCCCTGCTTTATAAGAGAAGCGGCAAGACTGCGGCTTTTTACTGTATTATTCTCGGAAAGATAAACATCCAGTCTTTTCTGCATATTATCCTCCTGTAATTTCTCTCATTCCGTCAGCGTCAAGCTTTGCGTTGTGAAGTTGTGTTGCAACGCTTGCATGACGTATAAATCCGTCAACTGCCGTTGTATTGAACTTGCCTTTAAATCCTGCAAGAGCTAAAGCGGTACACAGTTTCTGGGCTATACCGCCCTCTCTTTCGCCCTCTTCAAAAGCGTAAATTTCATCATATCCAAGACAGATATTGATAATCTCATCTGATATAGGGAAAACCTTTATCGCCTGCAAAACATCGACCTTATCCGAAAGGCTGTATGCGTAAGCTGATATTCTGCCGTAAGTGAAAACAAGCTTTTTATTCCCGTTTGAAATATATCTGTAATCGCTGTACTCTTCTGTACCCGAGCGGTAAAGCTCGCATCCTCTTGGGTATCTTACCGCAACCACACCGCTGTCTTGATACAGAGCCTTTTCAAGACACAGCGAAAGCTCAGATGTATCCGATGGTGAATATACGGTAACACCGGGTACGGTTGTAAGCATAGCAACATCAAACAGTCCGTGGTGGGTTTCTCCGTCCTCACCGACAAATCCGGCTCTGTCTACGCCGAGTACAACATGACGGTTTTCTATGGCACAGTCATGTATAAGCTGGTCGTATGAACGCTGTAAGAACGATGAATACACTGCAAACACGGGTAATTTTCCCTGGCTTGCAAGTCCTGCACTGAAAGTTACGGCGTGTTGTTCCGCAATTCCGACATCGAAAAAGCGTTCGGGATATGCTTTATAAAAATGCTGTAATCCCGTTCCGTATTTCATAGCCGCAGTAACGGCACATATATTATCATCATTTTGTGCGAGTGAAAGCAAAGTCTTTCCGAAAGTATCGGTAAAGCACTCACCCTGATTGCAGTTATGTTCTTCATGATTTTTAGGCGGCAATCCGTGATATTCTCCTGAATTGTCCTCGGCAGGAGCATATCCCTTGCCTTTTTTGGTGTAAATGTGAACAAGGCACGGTCTTTGCATCATTTTTGCAACCATAAGTGCCTCTGTAAGTTCATCAAGATTATGTCCGTCGATAGGACCCAGATATTTAAAACCTAAATCTTCAAATAGATTTGAATGGTATATTGCATATTTCAGCAGCTGCTTTGTGCCTTTAGCCGCTTTGCCGAGCCCTTTTCCAATTATGGGCGTTTTTTCAAGAACGTTTTTTACAGAAGTCTTTGTGCTGTAATACTTTCTCGTGGATCTTATCTGAGCCAGATACAAAGCAAGCGCACCTGTATTTTTTGAGATCGACATCTCATTTTCATTCAGTACGACTATGAGATTGCAATCGCTCTTTCCTGCATTGTTAAGGCCTTCATAAGCCTCACCGCCGGTTAAAGCACCGTCACCGATAACAGCAACAACGCTGTGGTCGTCACCGTTTAACTGCATACCTTTAGCAATACCGAGTGCCGCAGAAATAGAAATACTGCTGTGACCGCCTATAAAAGCATCATGCTCGGATTCTTCGGCTTTCGGAAAGCCGGAAATTCCGCCCTCACAGCGCAGGGTATTCATTCTTCCCGCTCTGCCTGTTATTATCTTATGTGTATAGGACTGATGTCCCACATCAAACACAAATTTATCTTCCGGAGAGTCAAAGACAGTGTGCATAGCCACCGTAAGCTCGACAGTTCCGAGATTTGATGCAAGATGACCGCCGTTTACTGTTACTGTTTTTACAAGTAACTGTCTTATCTCCGAACAAAGTTTTTTTCGTTGTTCGGGAGTAAGAGATTTCAAATACTCGGCGGACATATCGTTTTTCAGTATCAAATTGTATCTCCCGATATTATTTTATCAGCCGACTACCTGTATCGGTACAGCCATAGCTATAAGTATTCCGAGCAATGCTCCGCAAAGTACCTCAAGCGGAGTATGACCGAGAAATTCTTTGAGTTCATGTATCTCTTCTGGCTTTTTTTCTTCTATCTCATCAACCTTATCGTCAAACTTGTCCATAAATTCCTCGTCAAGTTCGTTTACGACACGTCTAAGACGGTTGATTTCCTTAGCCTGAAGACCTGCGGAACGTCTGACACCCATAGCGTCATACATTACAACCATTGCAAGTATCATCGCCAGAGCAAATTCCGGCGAGCATATTCCGCACACTCTGCAAGTCGTAATAGCTGTGGAACATACAGTAGCCGAGTGAGCGGACGGCATACCGCCTGCTCCCGTAAGACGTTCAGCCTTGAAGCTCTTTGTCTTTATGAAATGTATCAGCGTCTTTATTATCTGCGCCGTACCCCAGCTGATAAGCGCAATCAGCAGGATAACATTTATCTGGTCAGTTCTCATTAATATTGATTACCTCCGGGATATTATATAATCCCTGTCATTTTTTCCTGTTCAAAAGCAAATCGGTAAGTCTGTACAAAAACTCCGTATTTTCAAACGCCGAGAGCGCCTTTTCAGCACCTTCGGTATATTCTTTCGCAAGCTCTCTTGCTTTATCAAGCCCCAGAAGAGTAACACTTGTCGTCTTGTTCTGCTCTTCGTCACTGCCTATCGGCTTTCCGAGTTCCTCCGCTGTGGAAGTAACGTCAAGAATATCGTCAACGATCTGAAAAGCAAGTCCTACATCATGAGCATAGGCTCTTGCCGCCGATATCTTTTCGTTGTCCGCACCTGCCGCTATACACCCCATAACACACGCCGCTGTCAGAAGTTCTGATGTTTTCATGCGATACATTGAAAGAAGCCCGTCAAGAGTATCAAAGTTACCGTCGATATCGATCGTCTGCCCCTCAATCATGCCGAGCGTTCTGTCGTACAGTTCTTTTATCATCGCCGACTTTTTCTCTGCCGGTAAATTGCTGTCACAAATATACTTTCCTGCATAAGCGGTCAGTGCGTCGCCTGCAAGAAGTGCTACCGCCTCGCCGTGTGCCTTATGGCAACTCGGTCTGCCTCTTCGCATATCATCGTTATCCATACACGGTAGATCGTCATGTATAAGCGAGAATGTGTGAATCATCTCAATAGCAATCGCCGCAGGAAGTGCGTTTCTTATATCACCGCCGCACACTCTGCACATCTCAAAAGCGAGCACAGGGCGTATTCTCTTACCGCCTGCCTCAAGGCTGTATGTTGCCGCATCATAAAGAGCCTTATATTTTTCACCCTTATCACAGAAAGAATCACATACTGCTTTCAGTTCCTGTTCAAAATACGCATGGTATTCGCCGAACATTGCGTCAAACTCTTCAGCTGTTTTCACAGTGCCGATTACATTCATATCCATTTTACGCCTCTTCCAGTTTCTGAACTGTCAGCTTTGCATCATCAATATACTTACGGCAGAAAGCAATAAGCTCAACCGCCTCTTTATAGCACTTCATTGAATTATCAAGTGTGATATCGGGCTTTTCCATCTGTACCGATATTTCATCAAGTCTTTTCATAGCTGTTTCAAAACTCATTCAAAACGCTCCTTATTATTGTCACGGATTTCCTTAATTTCTGCCATTGCGGTACCGTCTGCAAATATTACCTCTACAGTATCATTTTCAGCAATACCGCTGACGCTGTTCACCATTTCGCCGTCTTTGGTTACGGCACTGTATCCTCTTTTCAATACGTTTATCGGGCTCAAAGCCTCTATCTTATCCGTAAAGTTGTCAAGCAGAGCACTGTTCTTGTTCAGCACTGTGTCTATTGCTGTTTTGACTTTACCGCTTATCAGTTCGAGTTCCCTGTCGGATCTTTCAAGTTTCTGACCCGGACTGCAAGCAGAAATATGTCTTTGCAGGCTGTCTATAAGCTGTTCATATCCGTCAATCTGCGAATGTAATATATCGCTGAGCCTGTCATAAGTCATCTCTATATGCTCCGATAAATCATCGCAGGTAATCGAAGTAGCTATTTCAGCCGCCGCTGACGGCGTAGGTGCACGCAGATCCGCAACAAAATCCGATATCGTAAAATCGGTTTCGTGACCAACCGCCGATATTGTCGGAATTTCACTGTTATAAAGTGCCTTTGCATAGTCTATATCATTAAAGCACGACAAATCCTCTGCCGAACCGCCGCCCCTGCCGATAATAATCAGATCCGCTCCGGTACTCTGAGCCGCCGCAATACCTCTTATCAGCGTTGCCGGTGCGTATGCACCCTGCACGGTGA
This sequence comes from uncultured Oscillospiraceae bacterium, assembly GCA_902490585.1. Lineage (GTDB taxonomy): Bacteria > Bacillota > Clostridia > Oscillospirales > Ruminococcaceae > Ruminiclostridium_E. Next base: position 4,103 of record CABUEI010000004.1, on the reverse strand, counting down.
CAGGTATCAATACAACTTCAAGTATCGGTCTGCGTCTTGCCATGATATTCAGCATATCCTGTAGTGCCGCACCTTTTTCGGCTGTTATAAGACAGACTTTTTTCGGCTGTTTCGGTATCGGACGCTTTTTATCAAAGTATCCCCCTGCTTCAAGCTCACGCTTTGCCTTTTCAAAAGCAAGTGCAAGCTCTCCCTGACCTTTCTCAATCATGTCGCTTACATATATCTGGTTTGCACCGTCACGCTCATATACACTCACACTTCCGTGGACAATAACACTCTGTCCGCTGTACGGCATGAAAGTAAGTTTCTGAGCATTACCTGCAAACATAACGCACTTTATGGAAGATGTTTCATCTTTAAGCGTGAAATATATATGTCCCGACGCCCTGTGCAGAGTAAAATTTGATATCTCGCCCGAAACATACAGATCGTTCAGAGCCTTGTCACCTTTGACGATCATTGAAAGCCGTCTTGTCACCTGAGAAACGGTAACGGTAAAAACGTCAAGCATCAGGCTGTTCCTTTGACATATTATCCTTATAATATGAATTGAGAACACCGTTTACAAAGCGTACATCTGTTTTGTCCGCATATTCCTTTGCAAATTCAATTGCCTCATTTATAGCTACCTTGTCGGGAACTGACGGGCAATACTTCATCTCATATATCGCTATCTTCATTATAGCAAGATTTATGTAGGAAATTCTGTCGAGTTTTCTCGAAGGCGAATAGCTCTCAATAATGCTGTTCAGCTCTTCTTCATGCTCTGCAACTGCTGTTGCAAGCTTCACCGACTGAGAATTGTATTCCATTTCAAAGGACTCCTTACAGTCCTCGAGTATCTCATCAAGCGTTTCCGGATTTAATTTCATCTGAAAGAGCATAAGCAGAGCCGCTTCTCTCATTTCATGTCTTGTAAGTTTTCTTTCTGCCATTTAATTTATTTCCTTTATTTATTCAGCTGATTTTGAAAGCATAATATCAGCAATTTTTACATTAACCTTTGATACGGAGATGCCTGCCATATTCTGAATAGCAGACTTTACGCTCTCCTGCACCGACTGAGCAACATTATCCGCCTTGAAGCCCTGTAACACAACAATGCTTACGGTAACTTCAACCGCATCGTTTTTAAGTACTGCTCTTACAGGTGACTGCGGCATGATTTTTCCGGTTAACTGTGCGATATTCTTATCGCTTACAACAAGATGTTCACCATCAGAAGCAACACCACTTATTTCCGTAGCCGCAACCTCAGCTATTTTAGTAAGTACATCGTTTGATATTCTCAGACTTGCGCCTGTATTATTAACTTTTTTATTCATAGATAAACTGCCTTTCCCGCAGATGATTTAACCCTGCGTATCCGTAAATAACAGTATCCGTGCCAAAGGGCACACTTAACTACTATAATGCTATTATATACATTATACACCAGACACAGAAAAAATACAAGTGCATAAGCCACATTTTATTATCTTCATTCCGACACGTTTTTGATCAGCAAATTATCACCTGTCAGCAGACGTAAAGCGGTAACAGCCATGACTTCATACACGCTTTCGCCCTCGTTTCTGTGAACAGGTATTTCAAAAGGTTGTATTTCTCTTCCCGCTAAGGTACTAACCGTTCTGCTGAATGATACAGACACCTCTTCATCGGTAACACTTGTGTAGGAAACAGTATCCATTATAAGATTTCCGCAGGTAATGACATTACCGGTAATGCAGGACAAGGCGCTCATCTGTGCTTTATTGAGAGCATTTGCTATTATTATTGCACTCTCGGGGATAAGCCGTGGAATTACAGCCGTGTTTTCTCCCATTACTATGACGCAGTTATCGGTTACAAGTCCGTGAAGAGAATCCGTGCGCCAGATATTGATAAGGTTTCCTTTCCCGTAAAGATACATAGAATTACTGTTATAAAATCGTATAGAAAATGATTGTGCGAGTGTTTCCGCAATCAGCAAAGAAAGTGATTCATCGCTGTCAATTACAATTACATCCGTCATAAAGACCTCCATGTTATAATTATATAATTTACAGCGGAACGCTTTATATGCAAAAAAATCCGCCCTGACAAAATGAGTCAGAGCGGTCTCGGAATTTCCGAAAAAATTCTCCTCTTAAATTACAATTGATAGTTGCTTATCTGCATTCAACGATAAACTTCATCGCTGTACGCTCTTCACCGTCAATGTTGACAGTTGTGAAAGCAGGAATGCAAACAAGATCCACGCCGGACAGTGCCATATAGCTTCTTGATATTGCAATAGCTTTTACTGCCTGATTAGAAGCACCTGCGCCGACAGCCTGAACTTCAACTTCGCCGTTTTCACGGATAACTGCTGCTATAGCGCCTGCAACCGACTTTGGAACGGATTTTGCTGAAACTTTTACTACTTCCGTTTTAAACCTCCCGGTAATTTATTCAGTATCTTATTCTCTTGATAGAGGTACAGATACCGGTTTTTTCATCAACAGTTACGACAACTCCGCAGATATAATATATTCCATCGGCATATTCATATCTTTGCGGATAACCCGTTATCATATTGTTGATAATAATCTCTTTTTTGATTCCGAGAACGGAATCCGTAACACCTGTCATACCGACATCGGTGATATATCCTGTATGACCTCCGAGAATTTCTTCATCGGCTGTCTGAACGTGAGTGTGAGTACCGAGCACTGCAGATACTCTTCCGGTAAGATAGTGTCCCAATGCCCTTTTCTCAGATGTTGCTTCGGCGTGAAAATCAACAATAATCACATTTGACTTAACTTCGCTCAAAATCCTGTCGATACAGTGGAAAGGATTCTCAAGGTTCTGCATGAAAACCACGCCCATAAGGTTAATGACACATACGGAATACTTTCCGTGATCAAGAACCGTATAGCCTTTTCCTACCACCTCATCAGGAAAGTTTGCCGGACGGACAACAAAATCAGACGTTTCATAAAAAGCGTCCATTTCTTTTCTGCGGAAACAGTGATTGCCGGTAGTAATCACATCTGCACCGCTGTCCAGAAGATATTTTGCCGTAACGGGAGTAATTCCGTTTCCGTCAGCCGAATTTTCACCGTTCACTATAACGGTATCTATATTATACTCTTTCTTGAGCAAAGGCAATTTTTCTCTGAGATTCGCACAGGATTTCTGTCCTACAACATCTCCGATAAAAAGGATATTCAATAAAACACGTCCTAGAGTAATGTTATCTTTCGATTATCTGCTCTCTGTCGGGTCCGACACCAACCATAGAGATATGACAGTCGCAGAGTTCTTCAAGTCTTTCAATGTACTTCTTGCAAGCCTCGGGCAGTTCATCGAAACTGCGGCAAGCGGAAATATCATCATCAAAGCCCTTGAGTGTTTCGTAAACAGGAGTACAATCTGCGAGTTCTTCAAGAGCTGCGGGGAAATTCTCTATAACAGTACCGTCGGGCTTCTTATAAGCAACACAAACCTTGAGGTCGCCTATGCCGCCGAGTGTATCAAGCTTATTGATAGCAAGCGATGAAAGACCGTTTACTCGTACAGAATGACGAACGATAACCGCATCGAACCAACCTGTTCTTCTCGGTCTGCCGGTTGTTGTACCGAATTCGCCGCCCTTGTTTCTGATCGTTTCGCCTATTTCATCATCAAGTTCTGTCGGGAAAGGACCCTTACCTACTCTTGTAGTATATGCCTTTGCAACACCGATAATGTTTGATACGATCATAGGACCAACGCCTGTACCTACGCATACACCTGCTGAAAGCGGGTGTGAAGATGTAACGTAAGGATAAGTACCGAAATCAATATCAAGAAGTGTTGCCTGAGCACCCTCAAACATTATTGTCTTATTTGCCTTTGCGGCTTCATATACAATAACAGATACATCATCAACATACTTTGCAAGACGTTTGCCGTATTCTGTATATTCCTTTATGATAGCTTCGATATCATGAGGTTCACCGCCGTAAACTTCAGTGATTATCTTGTTCTTGAGCTTACCTGTCATTCTTGCCTTTTCAGCAAAAACTTCAGGGTGAACAAGATCGTAAACACGGATACCGCAACGCTCGTACTTGTCCATATAGCAAGGACCG
>CABUEI010000003.1 GCA_902490585.1 uncultured Oscillospiraceae bacterium | reverse complement strand
AGATCACAGTTCTCGACAGAACAAAGGAACCCGGCGCACTCGGCGAACCTTTATACCTCGACGTTGTTGCGGCTCTCAAGCAGGCAGGCAAGTTCCAGGATGTACCCGTATTCACAGGTCGTTACGGTCTTGGTTCTAAGGATACTAACCCTGCTCAGATCATTGCAGTTTACAACAACACTGAAAAGCCCAGATTCACAATCGGTATCGAGGATGATGTTACAGGTCTTTCACTGCCTATCGGTGAGAACCCCAACACAACACCCGAAGGTACAACTTGCTGTAAGTTCTGGGGTCTTGGTTCAGACGGTACAGTTGGTGCCAACAAGAACTCAATCAAGATCATCGGTGACCACACAGACATGTATGCTCAGGCATACTTCGCATACGACTCAAAGAAGTCAGGCGGTGTTACAATTTCTCACCTTCGTTTCGGTAAGTCACCTATCAAGTCAACTTACTTCGTAAACAAGGCTAACTTCGTAGCTTGCCACAACCCCTCATACATCGACAAGTACGATATGGTTGAGGACGTTGTACCCGGCGGTTCATTCCTGCTCAACTGCCAGTGGACAGTTGACGAGCTCGACGAGAAGCTCCCCGCTCCCGTTAAGGCTTACATTGCTAAGAACAACATCAACTTCTATATCATCAACGCTATCAAGGTAGCTAAGGAAATCGGTCTTGGCAACAAGACAAACACTGTATTACAGTCTGCATTCTTCTCAATTGCTAACATCATCCCCGCTGAAGATGCTATCGAATACATGAAGAAGGCTGCTTACAAGTCATTTGCTAAGAAGGGTGACGATATCGTTAACATGAACTACGCCGCTATCGAAAAGGGTGCAGGCGAAGTTATCAAGGTTGACGTTCCTGCTTCTTGGGCTGACGCTGAGGGTACACTTCCCGTTCACACAGCTACAGGTGACAGAAAGGATCTCGTTGATTTCGTTAACAATATCCTTATCCCCGTTAACGCTCAGAGAGGCGACAAGCTCCCCGTATCTACATTCGTTGATATGGCTGACGGTACATTCCCTCAGGGTTCTGCCGCTTATGAGAAGCGTGGTATCGCTGTTGATGTTCCCTCTTGGATTCCCGAGAACTGTATCCAGTGTAACCAGTGTTCATTCGTATGTCCTCACGCAGTTATCCGTCCCGTAATTCTTTCCGAAGAAGAAGCTGCTAAGGCTCCTGCAGGTGCAAAGATGAAGGACGCTATGGGTCTTCCCGGCATGAAGTTCGCTATGGTAACTTCTGTTCTCGACTGCACAGGCTGCGGCGTTTGCGCACAGGTTTGCCCCTCTAAGAACAAGGCACTCGTTATGAAGTCACTTGATTCTCAGATGAACGAACAGCCCATGTTCGACTACGCTGTTAAGGAAGTAGCCGACAAGCCCGAAGTTCACGAGAAGTTCAAGGAAACAACAGTTAAGGGTTCACAGTTCAAGCAGCCCCTGCTCGAATTCTCAGGCGCTTGCGCAGGCTGTGGTGAAACTCCTTACGCTAAGCTCATCACACAGCTCTTCGGCGACAGAATGTACATTGCTAACGCTACAGGCTGTTCATCAATCTGGGGCGGTTCTGCTCCCTCAACTCCTTACACAGTAAATAAGGAAGGCAAGGGTCCCGCTTGGGGTAACTCACTGTTCGAGGATAATGCTGAGTTCGGTCTCGGTATGTTCATCGCTCAGGATACATTAAGACACAGAGCACAGGGTCAGTTAAAGGCTATCGCTGAAAAGACTGACAACGCTGACGTTAAGGCTAAGATTGATACATACTTCGAAACAGCTAACGACGGTAAGGCAAACGCTGCTGCTACAAAGGAACTCGTTGCAGCTCTTGAAGCTCTTGATTGTGACTGCGCTGAAAAGAAGGCAGTTCTCAAGGCTAAGAACTACCTCGCTAAGAAGTCCAACTGGATATTCGGCGGCGACGGCTGGGCATACGATATCGGTTACGGCGGTGTTGACCACGTTCTCGCATCAGGCAAGAATGTAAATGTATTCGTATTCGATACAGAAGTTTACTCCAACACAGGCGGACAGGCTTCTAAGTCTACTAACATCGGTGCTGTTGCACAGTTCGCAGCAGGCGGTAAGGATGTTAAGAAGAAGGATCTCTCAGGTATCGCTATGAAGTACGGTTATGTATATGTTGCTCAGATCTCAATGGGTGCAGATATGAACCAGTGCTTAAAGGCAATCGCTGAGGCTGAAGCTTATGACGGTCCTTCACTGATCATCGCTTATGCTCCTTGTATCAACCACGGTATCAAGGGTGGCCTTACAATCGCTCAGAAGGTAGAAAAGGAAGCTGTACAGGCTGGTTACTGGCATCTGTTCAGATTCAACCCTGCTGCTCCTGCCGGAACAAATCCGTTCTCACTCGACAGCAAGGCTCCTACAGGCGATTACAAGGAATTCATGATGAGAGAAGTTCGTTACAACTCTCTTATGCGTGCTAACCCCGAAAGAGCTAGCGTACTGTTCGATAAGGCAGTTGCTAACTCCAAGAAGCGTTACGAAGAACTCGTAGGACTTGTTGAATACTACAAGAAGGAATACTGCGGCGAATAATCGCCCGATATTCCATACGGATAACCCAAAAGCCCAAAAATTTTGAATAGTCGGAATAGAATAGGTTTTTACGCCCCTCCGGGAAAACCGGAGGGGTTATTTTTTCCGACATTTATACTTTTGTTCGCTATTATTAACAAGCTTTAACTATTCAATTTTTTACCGAATTTTACTGTTTTTTATAATTTTACTGAATTGCGAACATTAATATACCCCCGCTCCGATGCACAAACGCATATCGGTGTATACATATTCCCGTCATAAAAAACGGACAACGGGAATACAAATTATTATACAACAACGTACAGGCACCCACGCTTGTATGCACTTGAAAAGGAACGAGTCAGTATGGAAATATTAGAGTGGATAAATGAAAATATAGTATGGGGCATACCGGTGCTGATACTGTTTGCAGGTTCGGGAATTATCTTCACGATAAGAACCAAAGGCTTGCAGATACTGCACTTCCCTACTATAATTAAACGTACCTTACTTACAAAACAGCCGGAGGCGGACGGAAAGAAAGTTTCTCCGTTCAGAACGCTTACTGCGGCACTCGGTGCAACAGTCGGCACAGGCAATATTATAGCAATCGGCAGTGCTATCGCTTTCGGCGGTGCAGGTGCGATATTCTGGATGTGGATATCGGCACTTCTCGGTATGGCTACAAGCTTTGCCGAGAACTACCTTGGCGCAAAGTACAGAACAGTTCAGCCCGACGGTCTTACGGGTGGTGTACCTTTTGCATACATAAAGAAAGCTTTTGGCGGTAAAAAACTCGGTACATTCTTCGCAGGAATGTTTGCCGTATGCTGTATAGGCGCAAGCTTCGGTATAGGCAACATGGCACAGGTAAACTCAGCGTCTATGGCACTTCAGAACTGCCTTGGCGTACCGCTGTGGGTATCGGGACTTCTCTGTGCAGGCGTAATCGCCGCAATTGCTCCCGGAGGTATTCACCGTCTGAGTAAGGTTACATCATGGGTAATTCCCATAGCCGCAGGCGGTTATCTGCTCGGCTGTATTGCTGTAATTATAATGAACATCGAGAATATTCCCTCAGTATTCGCTCGAATTTTCACAGAAGCTTTTTCTTTCAAGGCTATGGGCGGAGGAACTGTCGGCGTGGTAATGCTTGAAGCTATGAAGTGGGGCGTTAAGCGTGGTGTATTCTCAAACGAGGCAGGTCTTGGCTCGTCAGTTATGATAAACGCCAACTCAAGTGCAGACCAGCATCATACGCAGGGTATGTGGGCAATGCTCTCTGTTTTCATTGATACAATCATCATCTGTACAATGACTGCCCTGTGTATCCTCTCAAGCGGTGCCGACCAGAAATCAAGCGTAGGCTTTGATATGGCACTTATAGCTTTCCAGGACGGACTGGGAAGCTTTGCCGGTGCATTCCTCAGTATTGCTACATTTATCTTTGCCATAACGACTGTTACAGGCTGGTGGATATACGGCAGAAGCTGCTTTGTTTACCTTTTCACAAAGAAGTGGGTAGGCGTATATCTGGCAATTTTCATCGTTACCGCTTTCGTGGGTGCGGTAATACAGGCTACGGTCGTATGGGATGTATCGGACTTGTTTAACGGACTTATGGCTATACCTAACCTGCTTGCGATAATATTGCTTCGTAAAGAGGTCAAGGCTGACATATAATTCCTTTAAAATCAGTAGATATTAACAGAGTAAAATAAAAGCACAAGGTGAACGTAAACCTTAACGGATTGTTTTATAAAGCCGGATAACAAGTGATTCCGACTACAAAAACAAATCGGTTATATTACGCTTACTTTGTGCAATTTTTTTGGCATTTTTAAGATTTCGCTATTGACCTATTGAAAAAAATAGTTTATAATAGTAAATGGGGAACAAGGTACGAATGAACCGTATCGATAATTCCCTACCGAATGACTTTCATCAGCATAAGCTGATAAAATAAAGAAAAGGAGAACAATCGGTTATGACAAAGAATCAGAATGTTTTAAAGTGGGTTGAAGAAATGAAAGCCCTCACACAGCCCGACAAGGTTGTATGGATCGATGGTAGCGAGGAACAGCTCAAGGCTCTTCGTGACGAGGCTATCGCAACAGGCGAAATGATTGAGCTCAACCAGGAAAAGCTCCCCGGCTGCTTATATCACAGAACAGCTGAGAACGACGTTGCCCGTGTAGAAGACAGAACATTCATCTGCTCAAGAGAGAAGGAGAATGCAGGTCCTACAAACAACTGGATGGATCCTAAGGAAATGTACGCTAAGCTGACAAAGCTCTATGACGGCGTTATGAAGGGTCGTACAATGTACGTTATCCCTTATTCAATGGGACCTATCGGCTCACCTATCGCTAAGGTTGGTGTTGAGCTGACAGACTCTATCTATGTTGTACTCAACATGGACATTATGACAAGAATGGGTGCACAGGCATTCAAGAACCTGCCCGATGACTCCAACGACTTCGTAAGATGCCTTCACTCAAAGGCTGACGTTGATCCCGAAAAGAGATACATCGTTCAGTTCCCCGAAGACAACACAATCTGGTCTATCAACTCAGCTTACGGCGGTAACGTACTGCTCGGCAAGAAGTGCTTCGCACTCCGTATCGCTTCTTACCAGGGTTGGAAGGAAGGCTGGATGGCTGAACATATGCTTATCCTCGGCGTTAAGAAGCCCGATGGCGACATCAAGTATATCACAGCAGCATTCCCCTCAGCTTGCGGTAAAACAAACCTCGCTATGCTTATTCCTCCCGAGGGATACAAGAAGGCAGGCTATGAAGTATTCACAGTAGGTGACGATATTGCATGGATGAAGCAGGGTCCCGACGGCAGACTTTACGCTATCAACCCCGAGAACGGCTTCTTCGGTGTTGCTCCCGGTACAAACGCTAAGAGCAACTACAATGCACTTGCATCAACAAGAAAGAATACAATCTTCACAAACGTTGCTATCAACAATGATGATATGACAGCATGGTGGGAAGGTCTCGACAAGAATCCTCCCGAGAATGCAACAGACTGGAAGGGTAACAAGGTAAACGGTAAGGAATACACAGCAGCCGGCAACAAGCTCGCTCATCCCAACTCACGTTTCACAGCTCCCGCTCAGAACTGCCCCTGCATTTCACCTGAATTCAACAACCCCCAGGGTGTTCCGATTTCAGCTATCATCTTCGGCGGCAGACGTGCAGCTACAACTCCTCTGGTATACCAGTCATTCAGCTGGCAGCACGGCACTTATGTAGGTTCTGCTGTTTCTTCTGAAACAACAGCAGCTGCTACAGGTGCAGTAGGTGTACTCCGTCACGATCCTATGGCTATGAAGCCCTTCTGCGGTTACCACATGGCTGACTACTGGGCACACTGGCTCGAAATGGGTGAGAAGCTCGGCGACAAGGCTCCTAAGATATTCAACGTTAACTGGTTCAAGCAGGATGAGAACGGCAACTTCATGTGGCCCGGTTTCGGTGACAACATGAGAGTTCTCGACTGGATCATCAAGAGATGTGAAGGCACAATCGACGCTGATAAGACTCCTATCGGCTACCTTCCTAAGAAGGGTGACATCAACCTCAAGGGTATCGAGGATAAGGTTACATCAGAAGTTGAAGACAAGCTCCTCGCAGTTGACAGAGACCTCTGGAAGAAGGAAGTAGAAGAGATGAAGGAATTCTACAAGCAGTTCGGTGACAAGCTCCCCGACGGCTTAAAGCAGGAACTCGCTGATCTCGAAGCCAGACTTGGCTAATCTATAACCGAATAAACTCCAACCCCCGTCAAGCAATTGGCGGGGGTTTTAGTTATGGTGTTAACTCCATTTTATGTCAGTAAATTTTGACTAAAATGAAATATGAAGTCTGAAAAATTGCATTTTTAGCAATGTGCATACCGCACAAATGTGCACATAAGGGCTATGTGCAGTCAGCACAATTGTGCACATCAGACAAGGGATGAACTTCATATAAAGTAAAACGGCATCGGAATAACCTCCGACGCCGTTTCTGTATAAAATATATTAACCCAAAATTTCTGATTAACCCTTTACTGCACCGAGTGCAACACCCTTAACGATGAACTTGGATAAGATGAGGTAAATGATAACGATAGGTAAGATAGAAAGTATAACAACGAGATATCTTACACCGAAGTCAGCAATCTTATCGTTACCGAGAATACCGGCAACCATCATAGGCATTGTACGCTGTTCAATGTTATTCTGAAGTAATATCATTGAAGGGGTATAGTAGTTATTCCAGTTAGCAACGAATGCGAATATCGCCTGAACCGCAAAAGCAGGTTTGAGTATCGGGAGCGCAATTCTAAGGAATGTCATGAACTCTCCGCTACCGTCAATTCTCGCAGCCTCTACTATTTCAAGAGGGAACGATGACTTCATGTACTGTAACATGAAGAATACAACAGTCGGCGACGCTATCGCAGGCAGGATCAGCGGCAGATATGTATCTGCGAGCTTTATCTGAACCATGAATCTTACGAAACCGGTTGATACGACCTGCATAGGAACCATCATTACGGCTAAGATGAATGTAGTAGCGATCTTCTTGAGCTTGAAATCGTAAACTACAAGACCGTAAGCTGTAAGACCTGAGAAGAATACAGCAAGTGCAGTAGCACTCAGTGAAATAATCATACTGTTAGCATAACCGTAGAAGAGGTTGAATGCTCTGACGTATGCACCGTTAGCCGCCTCAGGATTGTTAAGAGTTTCAAAGTTCTTTATCAGACTGTCACCGGGTAAGAACGAAACACCCTGAAGAATGATATCATTTGAAGCTCTGGTTGAGTTGATAAGGATTATATAGATGGGTAGCAAACTGATTATAGTAATCAGCAGGCACACGATAAAACGCAGTGTAGACTGAATCATTATGCCTCGTGTGTAACGCTGTTCAACACTGGACATACGTCTTTTTCCGCTTTTCTCATCAATTATATTATTAGCACTAGCCATTTGTCACTACCCCTCCTTACTTAGATTTTTTTGCCTTTGCAGGCGCAGTTGAATCGGTATTGAACTTATAAATAAAGATACCGAGTGCAGCTGTGATTATAAACAGAATAATCGAAGTTGCCGAAGAAGTACCGTAGTTTTCATAAGTCATGAACTGCTGATAAATGAATACCGCAGAAGTCTTGAGACTATTCTTTACTGTGGATCCCTCATGTAACAGATATGGAATATCGAACATCTGAAGACCGCCTATCAGCGATGTAATTACAACGTAGATAAATATGGGCTTCAGTATAGGCATTGTGATTCTGAAGAATGTATGCATACCGCTGGAACCGTCGATTGATGCCGCCTCATAAATTGATGCGTCAATACCGAAGATACCTGACATAAGCAGAAGCATTGTATTACCGTACCACATCCAAGACTGAACGAACATTACAAGTATTCTCGCTGACCAAACATCGTCAATGAACGGGAAAGCCTGCTGTATCCATCCGAGGTTCAGAAGCAGTGAGTTGATAGCTCCGTACTTTGTGTTACCGAATAACATAAGGAACATACCGGCAACAGATGCGGCAGTGATTATGTTAGGCAGATACATTACAACCTTGAAGAAACCTGTTCCTTTGATCTTAACTCTTACATCAGAGAACCATACTGCCAATAACAGTGAAAGGATAAGCTGAATTGCGAAGTTACCAATCCAAAGAATGAAGGTGTTGCCAAGAGTGGATAAAAATTCGTTATGTACCGATGCGGCAAGGCTGAATTTTTTTCCTTCAACATCTCCGATTAACAGATTCTGATAGTTCTGAAGACCGACAAACGCCGTAGGAGCGTCGTTATTTCCGTGAAGGCTCAATACGAATGTATTGATTAACGGATAAACCATAAAAAACGCATAAACCAGGAAAAACGGCAGTATGAAAAAGTATCCATATTTTGCATAGCTGACCATTTTATGCGGTTTACCGGCAGTTTTTTGCATAAAATACACACCTTTCTACTGATTTTGGCTAAAAAATTTACAATATACGCTTGTGGGTAAAAACCCACAAGCAATATATTGTAGCAAGCAAATCAATAAATTCTATTTTCTTTCAAGAAATTATCAATTATTCAACTGTGATATCGGGGTAAGAGCCCTGAACTGCTGTCTTGAATGCATTGATTGCATCTTCCTTAGTAGCGTATGTGCCCTTGATGTAATCCTGAACAGTTGTGTTGAAGTGGTTCTTGATAACAGAGTCATACTTTGTAATCATACCATCCATCTTGATGCCGTCAGCTGCTGTGTAGAGAATAGCGAACTGATCCTGACCATCCTTGAGGAGTGCGTTCTTGTTTGACTTAGCGTCAACAACTTCCTTCATAACGTTCTTGTTATCGCAGAAGTCGCCTGTGAACTCTGTGTACTTCTTCATTGTGTCAGCGTTTACTGTGAAGAATTCAACGAATTCCTTAGCAAGTGTCTTGCTGTTGCACTTTGTAGAAACACCGAGCCATGTACCGCCCCAGTAGTAGCTTGTAGGACCAGCACAGAATGCCATTTCCTTAGCGGGAGTTACTGTACCGTCATCAGCCTTTGTAGCACCTGAGAAGTTGAAGAGGATAGAACCGTCACCGTTTGTAAGACCCCATGTAGGAACGAAGTCACCGAGTGCTGTACCATCCTGGATTGCAGCGTACCAAGCGTTATCCCACTGAGGAACGTCTGCGAGGTAGTTGTTATCCTTGAATTCCTTAGCTATATCATAGAAGTCTGTAGCTGTATCCATTTCGAGCTTGCCGTCAACAACCCAAGCCTTTGTTCTGTTAGCCTGGTAAACCTGCCAGAGACCACCCTCTGTAGCCTGGATAGCTGTCTTACCGCCGCTCTTTTCGTACAGTGTCTTAGCTGTAGCCTTGAATGTATCCCAGTCCTTAACGAGTTCCTGCATCTGTTCAGGAGTCTCAACACCGAGGTATTCCTTAGCGAGATCTGCTCTGTAAAGGAAGCCGCCGGGAGCTGCCTGGAATGAAGCACCCTTGAGAACGCCGTTTGAGTTCTTACCGATCTGTACTGTGTAATCGTAAGCGTTAGCAAATGCTGATTCTTCGATACCGAGAGCTGAGAGAGGAGCTGTAAGAGTATCATCATCTGTGTACTTTAAGATCCAGTCAGCTTCGAGACACATAAGGTCTGCATCGCCGTCACCGTTGAGGTACTGCTGATACTTGTCACGGCCTTCTTCACCGTTCTTACCCTGTGTTGTTACAACGATCTTGTCAGCTGAGTAACCCTTTTCCTGACAGAACAGCTTAACCATGTTCTGAATATCTGAGTTTGACTCCCAAGCAAGAATTGTAAGTTTGCCATCGTCATCCTTGAGTTCAACATCAGACTTGCTGCTTTCGTCAGTTGAGCTTGATTCAGTCTTGCTGTCTTCTGTCTTGCTTGAATCTGTTGTAGATGAAGCATCAGAACCTGTTGAGCTTGTAGCGTTGTTGCTTGAGCAGCCTGCTACTGCGCCGAGAATTGATGCAGATGCTAAAACAGCTGCTAAAATTCTTTTCTTCATTGGTAATTCCTCCAGAATTATTCATTTTGTGAAGCATTATGCTTTCACTGCCTGACCTTTCGGTCTCATTTATGAGGTAAGCAAACTAACTATGTAAGTTACCGGTTTTCAGTTGAAATTCCGTTATATGCTCATATAGCGGTATATACCGCTTAATATGGAACAATGGATAATTCACTAAAAAGTAAGTCAGCTCATCAAAAGTTTTGTTTACTTTTTCCTCGCTGACATAATAATATCACACATTTCACAAATTTGCAAGCGTTTTGGCAGTTTCATTGTGTTTTTTTACCGAAAACGATTACAAAAATTGATTTTCAGCCATTTTTTCGTTATCTTGCACAAAAATCAGTTACATCTTTGTAACAATTCAGTATCAACTTGATTACTGATTTTGCTTGTTTTTCCTTTAGTTATCGGAAACAGTTAAATTGTAACGTCGTGTAAACGTTTTTACAGTAAATTAACTCAAAAAAAGTTAATAAAGTAACAAATGTACATATAGCACAAAAACAAAAAGCGGTAATTGTTGAAAAAGCACAATTTAAGAGATTTTCCGCTTTAGCACTTGAATTTATTATAGAAATAATGTAGAATAAGAGAGTAACAAATGCGGAGGTAAAAAGCATGAAATTTATGAATAAAACACAGCTTACATCAGCTTTGATAAGCTTCGGTAAATTTTCATATATGTCTTTTACAACGCCGTATTATAAGAATAAGTGTATTTTTTGAGCTGTGCAATTTTGATTACACAGCTTTATTTATTTTCTGAAAGGATGTACGGAAATGAAAAAAGTAGCTATAGTAATGGGCAGTGACTCAGATCTGCCTATCGTAAAAAAAGCCGCTCAGGTACTCAAGGACTTCGGCGTTCCCACAGAGCTTCGTGTACTCTCTGCTCACCGTTGTGCCGCTGAAGTATCGGAGTTTGCTAAAAACGCTGAAAAGAACGGTACAGGCGTTATAATCGCCGCCGCAGGAAAAGCCGCTCACCTTGCAGGTGCTATCGCAGGACAGACTCCCCTGCCTGTTATCGGTATCCCGATAAAAGCAAGTGCTCTTGAAGGTATTGACGCCCTTCTTTCAACCGTTCAGATGCCGGCAGGTGTTCCTGTAGCAACGGTAGCTATCGACGGTGCCGCAAACGCCGCATTCCTCGCTGTACAGATACTTGCAGTATCTGACGACGCACTCATGGATAAGATGAAAGCTTACCGTGCCGCACAGACAGCCAAGGTTCTTGAAGCAGACAAGAAAATGGAGCAGGTACTCGCCGAACTTTAATCGGTGTACTATATATAATAAATTTTGAAAATACGGCACAGCCGCTGAAGAAAGGATAAACAAAATGGAAAAGAAAGAACAGCTCTACGAAGGAAAAGCAAAGAAAGTATTCGCAACAGACGATCCCGACCTCGTTATCGTATCCTACAAGGACGATGCTACAGCATTCAACGGACTCAAGAAGGGTACAATCTCAGGTAAGGGCGTTATCAACAACAGAATGACGAACTATATGTTCAAACTTCTCGAAAAGGCAGGAGTTCCTACTCACCTTGTAGAAGAACTGAACGACAGAGAAACACTCGTAAAAAAGGTTTCTATAGTTCCCCTTGAAGTAATCGTAAGAAATGTAGCAGCAGGCAGCTTCTCGAAGAAGCTCGGCATTGAGGAAGGCACAAAGCTCCTCTGCCCCACACTTGAATTCAGCTACAAGAACGATGACCTCGGCGATCCTTTCATCAACGACTACTATGCACTCGCTCTCGGTCTTGCAACAAAGGAAGAAATCGACCTTATCTCAAAGTATGCTTTCAAGGTAAACGAATTTATGCTTGACTTCTTCAAAAAGCTCAACATAGACCTTATCGACTTCAAGATCGAATTCGGTAAGACATCTGACGGCACAATAATCCTTGCTGACGAAATCTCTCCCGATACTTGCCGTTTCTGGGACAGCACAACTCACGAGAAGCTCGACAAGGACCGTTTCCGTCGTGATATGGGCGGTGTTGAGGACGCTTACGCAGAAATCATGAAGCGTCTTATGGGTGAATAATCCCGATACATATTAAAAGAAAAGAATTTAAAGGAAAAGGCAGGATAATATATGGGTGGATTTTTCGGCGCAGCGTCAAATAACGACTGTGTAACCGACGTTTTCTTCGGAACAGACTATCACTCCCACCTCGGTACACGCAGAGGCGGTATGACCGCATACAGTGCGGAATACGGCTTTCAGCGTGCTATCCACAGCATTGAGAACTCACCGTTCAGAACGAAGTTCGAGAGCGACGCATCGGCAATGAGAGGCAAACTGTGCATCGGCTGTATCAGCGATACAGACCCACAGCCCCTGCTCGTTCGCTCGAAGCTCGGTATCTATTCAATATGCAGTGTCGGCATTATCAGAAACTCCGAACAGCTTTCGACAGAACTGCTTGCAAGCGGATGTGCAAACTTTGAAACCATGAGCAGCGGAAGTATAAACTCCGGCTCACTCATCGGAGCGCTGATCGCACAGAAAGATAATTTCACCGACGGCATAAGATATGCGCAGAGCAAGATTGAGGGTACAATGTCCCTCATCATTCTGACAAAAGACGGAATTATCGCCGCAAGAGATCAGTACGGCAGACTCCCGATAATCGTTGGAAAAAGAAGCGACGGCTACTGCGTATCGCTTGAATCGTTTGCTTTCCAGAAGCTCGGATACAGCACATATAAAGAACTCCGTCCGGGCGAAATTGATATGATTACCTCGGACGGCTGTGAAGTGCTGAGCGAAGGTGACGAAAGCAAGATGCATATATGCTCGTTCATGTGGACGTATTACGGCTACCCCAACGCAGTATATGAGGGCGTAACCGTTGAAACGATGCGTACACGCAACGGCGAGATAATGGCTGAAAACGATATAAAGAACGGCAAACTGCCGGACGTTGACTATGTATGCGGTATTCCCGATTCGGGCGTTCCTCATGCCATAGGTTACGCAAACCGCAGTGGTATTCCGTTCGCACGTCCTTTCATAAAATACACTCCCACATGGCCCAGAAGCTTTATGCCGACCAACCAGACAATGAGAAACCAGGTCGCAAAGATGAAGCTTATCCCCGTCCATGAACTTATTGAGGGTAAGAAACTGCTGTTTGTTGACGACAGCATAGTCAGAGGAACACAGATGAGAGAAACAGTAGAGTTCCTCTACGAGAACGGTGCCAAGGAAGTACACATGCGCAGTGCCTGTCCTCCGATAATGTACGGTTGTAAGTATCTCAACTTCTCACGCAGTACATCGGAGATGGAACTGATTGCAAGACAGATAATTGATGAGGCCGAGGGTGCAGATGGTATCAGATTTATCGACGAGTACAGTGACACAAATACAGAGCGTGGAAAGAAGCTCCGTGAGGAGATTTGTCGCAGATTAAAGCTGACATCACTTGAATTCCAGTCGCTTGAGGGTACTGTACGGGCAATAGGCAAGCCCCAGTGTGAGCTTTGCACATATTGCTGGAACGGAAAGGAATGACTCCATTGACAAGCGGTTTGCATGAAGAGTGCGGCGTATTCGGTGTTTTTGCAAAAGAGAAAACCAATGTTGCCGCAACAACATATTACGGACTATTCGCATTACAGCACAGAGGACAGGAAAGCTGCGGTATCGTGGTGAACGACGACGGTGTTTTCAACTCCTACAAGGACACGGGACTTGTAAACGACGTATTCACTCCCGAGCGTCTTGAGGGATTGGGACTCGGCAACATGGCAGTAGGTCATGTGCGCTACGGTACAACGGGAGCAAATGCCCGTCTTAATGCTCAGCCTATCCTTGTAAATCACTATAAAGGAAGAATGGCTCTTGCTCACAACGGTAACCTCGTAAACACTTATGAGCTCCGCCACGAGCTTGAAAAGCAGGGCTCAATCTTCCATACGACAAGCGACACAGAGGTAATAAGCTACCTTATAACAAAGGAACGCCTTGAAGCCCCCTCGATAGAAGAGGCTCTCAACCGTGCGATGAACAGGATAAACGGTGCATATTCGCTGGTTATCATGTCACCAGCAAAACTTATCGCCGCCCGTGACGAGAACGGTTTCAGACCGCTCTGCTACGGTATCACCGAAGAGGGAACATATATAGTTGCCTCGGAAAGCTGTGCGCTTGACTCGGTAGGTGCGAAGTTCGTAAGGGATTTACTCCCAGGCGAAATCGTTGTATTTGACGAGAGCGGTGTACGCTCTATAAAAGACCATTGCGGCAAGCGTCCGCATACAATGTGCGTTTTTGAATATATCTACTTTGCACGTCCCGACTCGGTTATCGAGGGTGCGTCGGTGCATGAGGCAAGACTGCGTGCAGGTGCTTTCTTAGCGCTTGAACATCCCGTACAGGCTGATATAGTAATCGGTGTTCCCGATTCCGGTATAGACGCCGCTATAGGATATTCGCACCAGTCGGGTATTCCCTACGGCATAGGATTTATCAAGAACAAGTACATCGGCAGAACCTTTATCTCACCCGGACAGTCGTCAAGAGAGGACAAGGTAAGAATCAAGCTGAATGTAGTTGCAAGTGTTGTAAAGGGTAAGCGTGTAGTGCTGATAGACGACTCGATCGTAAGAGGTACTACAAGCGGCAGAATTGTAAAACTACTGCGTGAGGCAGGAGCTACGGAAGTTCACATGAGAGTTTCCGCTCCACCGTTCTTAAATCCCTGCTATTACGGCACGGATATTGATTCAAGGGATCACCTCATCGCCTGTCACCACACAGTCGAAGAGATAAGCGATATAATCGGCACGGATTCACTCGGATATTTAAGCGTTGACAGTGCGAAGAAACTCGCAATCCATGCGAACGGCTGTGAGTGCGGTTATTGTACCGCTTGCTTCAGCGGCGAATATCCGACAACAGTTCCCACAGAAATGCACAAGGACAAATTCGATAAAAAAATAAGCGAAAATAAAACAGAAAGCACCACATAAGGACAAAAGTCCCCAAACGGAAGGAATTATTATTATGAAGAACAGTTTTTCAGAAAGCTACAAGGCAGCAGGCGTTGACGTTACCGCAGGCTACGAGGGCGTTCGTCTGATGAAGAAGGACGTAGAACGTACCAATATTCCCGGTGTGCTTACAGGTATCGGCGGATTCGGCGGTCTGTTCCAGCTTGATATTTCAGGCATGAAGGAGCCCGTGCTCGTTTCCGGTACAGACGGCGTCGGTACAAAGCTCAAGCTTGCTATGCTGATGGACAAGCATGATACAATCGGTATTGATGCAGTCGCTATGTGCGTAAACGACATAATCTGCTGCGGTGCAAAGCCTCTTTATTTCCTTGACTATATAGCTATAGGCAAGAACGTACCCGAAAAGGTAGCAGCTATAGTAAAGGGTGTTGCTGACGGCTGTGTACAGGCAGGCTGTGCGCTCATCGGCGGTGAAACGGCAGAACATCCCGGTATGATGCCAGAGGACGAATACGACATTGCAGGCTATTCAACCGGTGTAGTTGACAAGTCACAGATAATCGACAACAGCACTGTAAAGGAAGGCGATATCATAATCGGCCTTGCTTCTACAGGCGTTCACTCAAACGGTTTCTCACTTGTAAGAAAGGTGTTCAACATAAACAGCAAGGAAGTTCTTGACGAGGTTCTCCCCACAGGTAAGACACTCGGCGAAACACTCCTTACACCTACAAAGATCTACGTTAAGCCTATCTTAGAGCTTATCTCAAAGAAGCAGGTAAAGGCTATTTCACATATCACAGGCGGCGGATTCAACGAGAACGTTCCCCGTTCGCTCCCCGACGGCTTCACAGCAAAGATTACAAAGCACAGCTACGAAGTGCCTTATATCTTCAAGCACTTACAGGAAGTCGGAAACATCTCCGAACACGATATGTATAATACTTTCAATATGGGTATCGGTATGACCGTTGTAGTTGACAAGGACGATGCCGATGAAGCTGTACAGATACTCAGAAATGCAGGCGTTGAAAGCTACTGCATCGGTGAAATAATCAAGGGTGACGAGGGCATCATAATTGAGTAATATGAAAAATATCGTTGTACTTGTATCGGGCGGCGGAACTAACCTGCAGGCGCTTATTGATGCTGAAAAGTCCGAGGGACTCGGCGGAGGTAAAATCACCTGCGTTATTGCGTCAAAGCCCGATGCCTACGCACTGACAAGAGCCGCAGATAACGGCATAAAGACAAGAGTGCTCGCAAGACGTGACTATGCCGATGTTGCCGCTTACAGCAAGGCTATGGCTGACGCTTTAAAGGAAGAGCAGGCTGACCTTGTTATCTACGCAGGCTTTATGACAATACTTGACGAGCAGGTATGCGATGCGTTCAGGTATAAGATGATAAACGTTCACCCTGCCCTTATCCCCTCTTTCTGCGGAAAGGGCTACTACGGACTTCACGTTCACGAGGAAGCGCTTAAAAAGGGCGTAAAGGTAACGGGCGCTACCGTTCATTTTGTAACAGCGGAATGTGACGCAGGTCCCATCATTCTGCAAAAGGCAGTTGAAGTCAGAAACGGCGACACCCCCGAAATTCTTCAGAAACGTGTTATGGAGCAGGCTGAGTGGAAGATACTCCCCCGTGCCGCACGTCTTTTCTGCGAGGGAAAGATAACCGTAAAAGACGGCATAACCGTTATCGACGATTGAACATTATGTCCGCATTCTCCCGACTAAACGGGATTTTGAGGACGTTATAACAAGTTATATTCAGAAAACTGCGTATTCCACGCAAAACCGCAACAGGAGGCTATATGGAAGTTGTAACACTTGAAAAAGAGCTTAACTCTCTTGCTTATCACGGCAGAGGCATCGTGATAGGAAAATCCGCAGACGGCACAAAAGCGGTAATCGCCTACTTTATTATGGGCAGAAGCGAAAACAGCCGTAACAGAATTTTTGTAGAGGACGGCGAGGGTATCAGAACACAGGCTTTCGATGAAAGCAAGATGGAAGATCCCCACCTCATCATTTATGCACCCGTAAGAGTTCTCGGCAACAAGACGATAGTTACAAACGGCGACCAGACCGACACTATCTATGAGCTTATGGACAAGCAGATGACATTCGAGCAGGCTCTCAGAACAAGAGAATTTGAAGATGACAAACCCAACTACACACCGAGAATTTCCGGTATAGTCCACCTTGACAACGGCGAAATGAATTTCGCAATGTCTATCTTAAAGAGCGCAGACGGCGACGGTTCATCATGTCAGAGATACACATTCGCTTACAGCAATCCCTTAAACGGCAAGGGCAAGTTCATACACACCTATAAGGGTGACGGCAACCCCCTGCCAAGCTACGAAGGCGAGCCTAAAACAGTGATTATTCCCGATACGGATATAGACACGTTCACATCAATGGTATGGGAAAACCTCAATGCCGACAACAAGGTATCACTCTTTACACGTTATATCGACATTGCCACAGGCAAGTACGAATCACGCATAGTAAACAAAAACAAGTAATCGAAAGGAAAATTACGATGAACGAACTTCAGTTAAAGTACGGTTGCAACCCCAATCAGAAGCCGTCAAGAATATTCATGGCTAACGGCAATTCACTTCCTATCGAAGTGCTCAACGGCAAGCCCGGTTATATCAACTTCATGGACGCTTTCAACGGCTGGCAGCTGGTAAGCGAGCTTAAAAAGGCTACAGGTCTTCCCTCTGCTACTTCATTCAAGCACGTTTCTCCCGCAGGTGCCGCAGTAGGTCTGCCTCTTACAGATACACTCAAGAAGATTTACTGGGTAGACGATCTCGGCGAGCTGTCACCCCTTGCCTGCGCTTATGCAAGAGCAAGAGGCGCCGACAGAATGTCGTCATACGGCGACTTTATCGCTCTGTCGGACAAGTGCGATGTTTCAACGGCAAAGATAATACAGCGTGAAGTTTCCGACGGTGTTATCGCTCCCGATTACGATCCCGAAGCGCTTGAAATTCTCAAGTCAAAGAAAAAGGGCAACTACAATATAGTCAAGATCGACCCCGAGTACGTTCCCGAGCCTATCGAGCGTAAGCAGGTTTTCGGCGTTACTTTCGAGCAGGGCAGAAACGAGCTGGTTATTGACGATAAGCTGTTCTCAAACATTGTGACCGAGAATAAGAATATACCCGAAAGTGCAAAGATAGATCTTGCAATAGCAATGATTACATTAAAGTACACTCAGTCAAACTCCGTAGCTTACGCTTGCGGCGGTCAGGCTATCGGTATCGGCGCAGGTCAGCAGTCAAGAATCCACTGCACACGCCTTGCAGGTACAAAGGCTGACAACTGGTACTTAAGACAGTCACCTCAGGTTATGGGCTTACAGTTTGTTGATAACATAAGACGTGCCGACAGAGATAACGCTATTGACCTTTACATCGGTGAAGATTATATGGACGTTCTCGCAGACGGTGCATGGGAAAACATCTTCAAGGTAAAGCCGGCTGTGTTCACGACAGAAGAAAAGAAGGCATGGCTTGCTACTATGAAGGGTGTTGCACTCGGCTCAGACGCATTCTTCCCCTTCGGCGACAACATCGAAAGAGCGCACAGAAGCGGCGTTGAATACATAGCTCAGCCCGGCGGTTCAATCCGTGACGACAATGTTATCGACACCTGCAACAAGTACGGTATCGCAATGGCATTCACGGGAATAAGACTTTTCCACCACTAATAAGCTCAGTCAACGGGCGGCACGTCCGCCCGTTGTTTTTTTAACATCTATAAAGGTACTACTATGCATTTTACTTACACCGACAAAGACATCCTCGACGGAAGATTTGAATTCAGACAGAGTGGCTCATTTCGTGTGCTGTCGCCGTTTGCCGCACTGAAAATAGTTATTGCGTGTATCATTGAAGCAATGATTGCCCCGTATACACTGAGTGTATTAATCAGCGGAGGAGCTGTAGCGGATAACACATCAATCATAATAATCAAAATTGCTCTTGCTGTAATTCTGCCGATACTGCCTATATGGTATATACTGATAGTAGCAGGCGGTGAGCAACAGTACAGCTACTACGCCGATGAACATCTTATGCGTATTGCAAGCAAACGCCATACCTATATTTTCAGATACCCGGATATTGAAAGCGTAACGTACAAGCCTATGACCTTATTTACAAAGCAAAAAGGTTATACCGTGACGATTACCACCAAAACTACCACGCTGTTCTTCCGATACATAATGCCGGCAAACGCAGAATTTTTAACAATTCAGCCAACTCCGTTCTATATACTTCAAAACCCACCGCAACAGGCGAAAAAATCAACCGACCGCTGAAATTAATTCAGCACAGTAAGAAAATAATGTCAATTAAAATAACACCACCGGAGCTCACCGATAATCTGCTGACAGTTACGGATATCGAAACGGAGCTTTCAAAAGCACGGGAATATGAAACGGATTTTGCCTCCGCAGAGTTTTCAAGACTTATCTGCGACAGCGACGACTTCTCTTCCCTGTATTTCAAGAACTGTCTTTTCAAAGGCAGCCGATTTACAGCCTGCGATTTTTCAAAATGCACGTTCATTGACTGCGTTTTCAAGGGCTGTGATATATCAAACTGTGATTTCACCGAGAGCTATTTCAGAACCTGCTCCTTTACCTCATGCAAAGCTGTCGGAGCGGCTTTTAAAGGCTCTTATCATAAAAATGTCAGCTTTGACGGCGGCAGTTTTGAGCTGTCGGACTTTCAGCGTTCAAAGCTTCAATCGGTACTTATAAACGATACCGACTTCTCCTCCGCTCTGTTCTCCTCATGCGAGATAAAACAGACGGAACTGAAAAATGTCACTTTTGCGAAAGCTGTGTTCTTCGGGACAAAGCTTGCAGGGCTTGACTTCACCTCCTGTAATATCGACGGTCTTACCGTTTCGGACACGGGAGCGGAACTGAAAGGTGCAAAGGTCGATGTGTGGCAGGCGGCAATGTTCGCAAAACTGCTCGGACTCATCGTCGAATAAATAATAAAAGAAAGGTCTTTAAAAATGAACGTACTTGTAATAGGCGGCGGCGGAAGAGAGCACGCCATAATAACAGCTCTCGCAAAATCAAAGAAAGTAGACAAGCTGTATGCCGCACCCGGTAACGGCGGTATCTCAAAATATGCCGAGTGCTTTAACGTAAAGGCAACCGATATTGACGGCTGTGTAGAACTTGCAAAGAAGCTCAGACCCGACTATGTATTCGTAGCCCCCGACGATCCGCTGGTTATGGGTATGGTGGACAAGCTAAACGCAGAGGGCTTCAAGACCTTCGGGCCGAGAGCCAATGCCGCAATTCTTGAAGGCAGTAAAGTATTCTCAAAGGCTCTGATGAAGAAGTACAACATTCCCACTGCGGCTTACGAAACCTTCACGGACGCAGACGAGGCTATAGCATATATCAAAAAGCAGAACAGCTTCCCTGCCGTTATCAAGTGTGACGGTCTTGCACTCGGCAAGGGTGTTATAATCGCCAAGGACGAGCAGGAAGCCGAGAACGCAGTACGTTCAATGCTCCTTGACGGCAAGTTCGGTAAGTCCGGCAGTGAGATAGTTATTGAAGAATTCATGACAGGACCCGAGGTTACTGTTCTCGCATTCACAGACGGCAAGACGGTAAAGCCCATGATAAGCTCGATGGATCACAAGCGTGCTTATGACAACGACGAAGGACTCAACACAGGCGGAATGGGTACTATAGCTCCCAACCCTCTCTACACTCCCGACAAACAGCAGGAATGTATGGAAAAGATATTTATGCCTACAATAAAGGCAATGGCGGCTGAGGGAAGAGCTTTCAAAGGTTGTCTTTACTTCGGACTTATGCTCACTCCGAACGGTGCAAAGGTAATCGAGTACAACTGCCGTTTCGGCGATCCTGAAACACAGGTAGTTCTCCCCTTACTTGAAACCGATTTAATGGATATAATTGAAGCTATCTGGGAAGAAAAGCTTGATACACTCGACATCAAGTGGAGCGACAAGTCATGCGCTTGCGTTGTTATGGCAAGCGGCGGCTATCCCGAAAAGTACGAAACAGGCAAGGTAATCAGCGGTCTTAACGAAAACGGTCAGTGCGAGGGTGCATTTGTTTACCACGCAGGAACAAAACTTGAGGACGGCAAGTTCCTTACGGCAGGCGGAAGAGTTCTCGGTGTTACCGCTTACGGCGATACTTTACAGGAAGCTCTCGACGCAGCTTACAAGGCTGTAGGCACGATCAACTTTGAAAAGGCACATTACCGCCACGATATCGGCAAAAAAGCGCTTTCTGCATTAAAATAAATCCCGAAAAACACTTGCATTTCATTTCCTTTTATGTTATAATAGCATTTGCGTGTTAGAATAATTTTGGGTTTGTACGATAAAACAGACGCTCGGACATACCCGTATTCCTATAAGGAGGACATATAAATGGGAATATTAGAAATAATCAGTGCTATTGTTCTGATTATTGCCTGTGTTTTCATCGTACTCGTGGTACTTATGCAGGATACAAAGCAGGGTATGTCACAGACGATTACAGGCGGTAGTGCAGACAACTATTATCAGAGAAATTCGGGTCGTTCAAACGAAGCTAAGCTGAACAGACTTACAAAGATTGCCGCAGTAATCTTCTTTGTTGTTGCTCTTGTTGTTAACTTCATCGTTATGTACAGCGGTAATTTCAACAAGTCGAATACATCTTCAACAACAAGTTCGACAACCTCATCTGTAACTTCTTCTGCTACAAGTGACGGTTCGTCAACTTCATCAGCATCTTCCAATGCTTCATCAACAGATTCTTCTGCTACATCTTCAGACGCATCTTCAGCTGATTCTTCAACAGCTGAGTCTTCATCTGAAACAAGCACAGAAACATCTGCTGAATAATTAATGCTTTTAAAAGCTATCGCATTGCGATAGCTTTTTTAGTTTCATAGAAAGGCAAGGCTATTATGAAACTTCTGTTTGCAGAAGATGAAGTCAGTATGGCTGAGGCTGTTACCGACATTTTGTCATATCATAATTATACGGTGGATACGGTTTATGACGGTGCGGACGCTCTTGATTACGCAAGAGCCGAGCAATATGACGGAATAATACTTGATATAATGATGCCGAAAAAAAGCGGCTTAGAGGTGCTTAAAACGCTCAGGAGCGAGGGAAACACCACTCCTATTCTATTGCTTACCGCAAAGGCTGAAGTCGAAGACAGAATTGCAGGGCTTGATATGGGTGCGGACGATTATCTCCCCAAACCGTTTGTAATGGGTGAACTGCTGTCCCGTGTCAAAGCAATGCTCCGCAGAAAAGACAAGTTTACACCCGATATAATGACGTTCGGCAACGTATCTCTCAATCTCAGCAGCTGCGAGCTTAAAGGTCCGTTACAGTCGGTAGTACTGCCGAAGATAGAATATAAGCTTATGGAGCTTCTTATGCTCAACAAGGGCATCTATCTTTCAACCGAGGATATTCTCGTTAAGGTGTGGGGCTATGAGAGTGATGCGGAGAGCGGTGCGGTATGGTTATACATATCTTATGTCATAAAACGCCTAGCCGCAGTCGGCGCTGACATTGAAATCAGAGCAAAACGTAGCGTAGGCTATACTCTTGCCAAAACAGGAGATGCAGACTGATGGTAAAACAGCTACAGAAAAAATTTATCATATCCGCCATGACAGCAGTCACAATTCTGCTTGTCGTGCTTATCGGCGGAATCAATGTCTTTAATTATCTGACAACGAGCGGCGATAACGACAGACTTATGGAGATGCTTTGCTACAATTTTGAAACATCGACTATGTGGAACGGCTATTCAGCCTCAGACAACAATCAGCCACCGCAGAACCTGAGCGGCGTCGGACAAAACACCGTCACAGGCACAGATACATCGGGCAGTCAGGATAACCCCGACGATCAGAACAATGCCGATTTTCAACCGCCGCAGGATAATGGAACAAAGCCGCCCGACGACAAAAAGAACGGCGATTTCGGCAAGCATGACAAAGACGCAATAAAATCCGCAAGATATGCCGCTGTAGCACTTGATACCGACGGCAATATACTGAGGACAGATGTTACTCATATATCATCGCTGACCGAAGATGAAGTGACAGCATTTGCCCAGGCACTCAAAGATACTCAAACAGGAACTGGCACTTACAACGGCTATCTGTACCGCATAAGCGATGCAAAACGTGCAAGCGGTAAAGTGATCATCCTGCTGGACAACGGTATGCAGATAAGCTCTTTATTTACAGTACTGTTTATATCGGTGGGTGCAGGAATATTCGGCTGGCTTCTGATGTTACTGCTGGTTATTCTTCTTTCAAAGAAAACAATTGCCCCCGTTGCACGCAGTATTGAAAAGCAGAAACAGTTTGTCACAAACGCAGGTCATGAAATAAAGACACCGCTTGCTATAATCCTTGCAAATACAGACGCAATGGAACTGCACAACGGTGAAAACAAGTGGAGCAAGAATATTCGTGCACAGACGCTCAGGCTCAGCGGACTTATGCAAAATCTTCTGATGCTCGCTAAAATGGACGAAAGCTCAGCAAAGCTCCCCATGTGCAGTTTTGATATAAGCACGGCGGCGGAAGACACTGTAAACGCATTTACAGAGCCTGCCGCACTCAAGGGTGTAATGATAGAGCAGGATATTCAAAAAGGACTTAATCTCAACGGCAACCGTGACAGCATAATACAGCTTATGACGGTGCTTCTTGACAATGCGGTCAAATACACCGAAAGCGGAGGTGTCATAAGGGCTGAGCTTTACGGCAACGAAAAGAACATAACGCTCAGCATCGCCAACACCTGCGAGCCTATAGACCACCCCGAAAAGCTGTTCGACCGCTTTTACCGGGGCGACAGCGCAAGAACGCAGAAAAACGGCGGCTACGGCATAGGCTTATCGGTAGCGCAGGCAATAGCGGAGCTTCATAAAGGCACTATTACAGCGGAAAACATAACCGATACATCTCCTGATAATCCCGATATTAACACGGATAATATGCTTATGTTTACGGTTAAAATATAAAACAACGGTTTGCAAGCGGCTGAATCGGGTCAGCCATCTGCAAACCGTTTTGATTTTTAAAGTGTCCGATGTATTCCTTACAGCAATCGCCCGCATCACAAAAATACATCTCCGCCCGTTATAAATCCAACAATTCCCGTTTTGCCTATTCATTCTGATGTCGCTTTTAAATAAACAATTAATTTTGTAATTGAAATCACAATGCCGTATTGTAAAGTAATCAGCAACGAAGCCATCCACGCAGACATAGCAGGATGAGATTGTTGCCAGAAGCCATTCCATTCACCCGTAAAAATAAACATATATAAGGCAGGCGGAGAATAAACCGCAAACAGCAGATACATAACCGGAATTGAAAGCAACAACTGTTTCACATTTAAATCAAGGTACTTTATCACAACAATTGTCGGTATGCATATAATCAATAATTGTATCAATAAATGAACTATAAATCCAAGCCAAGACGGATTTGAAAAAGAAAGAAACAGATTCGCCAAATAATTCACGAGTACACCGTTGTATAAAACTGTCAAACCCCATATAAAAAGAGCTAATAATACAAAATTGCATTTTTTCAACAATTTCATTTAATTTGCCTCCTTTGCTGTAGTGCGGCAATTTATTTTTAAGTGCGAAGCACATAATCGGTTCCTGCAAATAATTCCGACTATCCGAATTTGACTATCAGAATTTGACTATCCGGATTCTTTGCACCGCATTTAAACTCAATCAAGTATCTCAATAGAACTTATCTCATGCTCTTTGTAATAATAACCGTTAGTAAGTCCTATTATCGCCTCATCATATCCGCTGTCGTATTCGCTTTCGTACAAATCAGCAGTTTCGATATGAACCGTGCCATCTGTTTCTGTCAGCTTGACTTTGTGAAACAAAGCATCGTACAGTGTTAATGAATCAACCATTATTTCTCATCTCCTTTTCAGCGGTGCCGCAGGTACAAGATGCGTTCCGTTTTTTGAAAAATGTATCATTCCCCACCGTTTTACTACCCTTCAAATTTACACTACCGTTAAGCGCAAAACTCTCATATACTATTTTTCAGGCTCAAACCCCTCATCAAGATAGCACCTGTAGTGAACACTATGATCATATCTGATTACCGGATTTTCCCTCAAGCCGAACTTAGCCTTTATATCGTCAATCAACGAGACATCTATGTTAGGATTCATATATATTATAGGTTTCCCTTTGTTAGAAAGTTCAACTCTGCCCCTTGGATAATAATTATACGGTTTGTTGCAACCTTTCGGCTTGACATCCGCCCATAGTCTTTTATGATTATAAGTCGCTCCCGATTTAGCCAGCCCGTTATATGTATCTACAGTTCCAAACGGATAAGCAAACAATTCATCCTCTATCACCCAGAAAACTCCTGTGGAAGATTCTTCGGAAACGCCGTTGACATACACCGACTCTTGAATATATCGTTTCATAAACCGCTCCATAAAACCACTTAGTAACACCTTTACCACATCACATTTTACTACCCTATAAATTTACACTACGAGTTCAAATAAAAATTATTTCAAATCGTACTTTTTAGTACATCACAAGTGTTGTGAATATTAACTCACCTTCGGGTGAGTTTTTTATTTACCCAAATAATCAATCGGTATGCTTATCTATATATAGTATCATATCACAACTGATGACAGATTTCAACATATTTTTTAAATAATTGCCAAACATCTGTTCTGTTTGCTGAAAATTTTGTCGAATTTGTTGAATGCCGATGATTATATATTAATAATCATACCACAATGATTGTCCCATAAACAGTACATTCAACAACTGAATGTAACCGCTTTCTAAAAGCAGATATTCCCGTTATGGCAAACTTTCCTTTCATCAGATTTGTTCTGCTCTTTTTATCCGCATTACAATGAAAACAATAGCAAAAGTGCCGCAACGAAAAGCAAAGCCCTCGCCACAGCATTTGCTGTTATATTCCACTGCTCTTCTCTTGTTATATCTGCATTGTTATCTCCTGCCTGATTGCCGTAACTGCCGAACTGAGCGTGATTTCCGCCCGGAATTTCAATAGCAGTCACACCGTCAAAAGAAATACCGTCTTTAAGCTTACTGCGGTTAATTACTCCGTCATTACTGCCGTATATTATAAGCGTCGGACAGTTCGGCTGAGATGTCGGATATGCACCCATAAGCACAAGACCGCTTATATCATCTCTTTCATTTGCAAAAGTTGATGCCATTGCACCGCCAAGCGAATGGCCGCCGATGTACCACTTGTTGTAGCTGTAGTTTTCAATTATCTTGTCGGCGGTGTCTATTCCGAACACGGCAAGATTATACGGCATCTCACACAGAAAACAATCAATTCGCTCTTCGGCAATTTTCCGCATCAGAGGTGTATATGCCGTATATTCCACTTTTCCGCCGGGATAAAAAACAAGAGCTTTCTCAGTGCCCGGTCCGTCAAAAAATAAGCCTGTATCCGTCTGTGACACTGTGACAGTTTCCGTGTCGGCTATGCACTCTATGGCAAGGTCATCGGCTTTATAGCTGTCGGATGAATACCATATAATGATTATTCCGAGCAAAAAGCAAAGTTGAGCTACGGAATTTACCGTCTGTTCGATAATGTTGGCACGTCGGCTTCCCGGGTCTGTTACTATAGCGAGCACTGTCATTGCAATCATACCTGCCAGACCTGCCGCAAAGAAAATCACGCACGGAAAACCCGTGACATTCTTCCATACGGCAGAAAAGTCCGCTTTATCAACAAACAATGATATGATTATCAGCAGAAATCCTGTCGGCATAAGCACTCTCATCTGTACAAACAAAAGTCTTACATCTTTATCGGAAAACGCCTTTATCAGTTTCCATGTTACTTTTCCGAGCCCTGCCAGAACACACAGCACAGCTCCGATACAAAACAGCACGCTTTTGAATATAAGCGCAATAAAAACAGCCGAAAAGCTGAAAAGTATAACAGGCATCGCATCGGTGATCGCCATTGAAGGACTTACAACGAGCGCACCGGGATTTTTATTTTTCTTCATTTAATCACCCGAGAATAATATTTGCAATATGCAGAAATAATTATACGATTATTACACTGCCATGTCAAGCAACCAGTTTACAGCTATGGAAAAGCATAGCAAATCAGCCGCAGAAAACTGCGGCTGATTGATGTTATTATTAAAGACCCTTTGCGTCTTTCAATGTAATTCCGTTTTCTCCGAGTGCTATCTTATGGTCAAGACCTACAAACTTACCGTTCTCCTGCCACAGAACTTCCTTTACAAATGCGTACTTTTCTTCATCCCATGTTGAAAAATCATCAAGCACAAGTCCGCCCGTATCTCCCGAATTTGCATTGTAGCACCAGAACGTATGATTGAGGTGATTTTCGCTTATAAGGCGGCGCATACAGGTCATCCATTTAAGATTGGGTTCTTTCATAAATCCGCCCCATTCGCCGATAAGCAGAGGTGCTGTATTGTTCTTGTAGATATAAAACCAGTTATCCTGCCAGCAGTCACGCATAAGACTGTCAAAGTCATAGCTTCCCTCAAACCACGGTTGCTGATAAACCGTAGGACCGTAGTCATGCGGAGAGTATACAAGCTTATCCTGATACTTTCCGAGGTTAACGGGGAAATCCTTTACGCCACGGAGGTTTCCGCCCCACCAGTTGAAATAATAATCATCGTCGTTTGTCGAATGATAATCCTTGTTGCTGTTTATATCGGTCGGGTATATCTCCGTTCCCTCTACCATTATAAGCACGTTGGGATTTTTGGCGAGTATTCTTGCGGCGGCTGTTTCGGCAACATACTTCCAGTTGTTATCTGCCTTTGAATCATTCCATATTGCCGCTTTATCCGCCTCATAAGGCTTACCGTGAGGCTCGTTCTTGAGGTCGTATGCGATTATCGTGTCATTATCCTTATAACGTTCAGCCATCCATTCAAGAGCCTTGTAGTAATCCTCTGCGCTTACTTTATCGGTATACCAGAGATTGACCGTATGACCCGATGCGTTGGTTTCTGCCGAATGTATATCGGGCATTACCTTTATACCGTTTTCCTCTGCAAGCTTCAGGAAATAATCGAATATCTGAAGGCTGTTCATACTGTTGAGTTCGGTGTTATAGGCGTTGTTGTAGTTTGCCTGCGGATATTCGCCTGCCGACCATGAGTTGATAAGTTCAGCCGACATCGGCACACGGATAAGGTTGAATCCGTGATCGGCAATAGCTTTAACGGACGGTTTGAGTTCGCTGTTCCAAAGTCCGTCAAACGTATTTGTACCTGTATTGTAACCGAACCAGTTCACGCCTGTAAGCCACACCTGTTTGCCGTCTTTGTCAAGGATTTTATTTCCGTCGGTGTGTAACCAGTCGTCACCCTGTTCGGCATCTTTACTTCTTTCAAGAAGTGCGTCGATATCAACATTTGCACTGTCGTTTCCGTTGTTGCCGCTTTGATTATTTTGATTGTTCTGATTATTCTGATTTACATTTCCTGCTTTTACAACGCAATCGACATTATTAAGCGTTGCTTTGTTTATTTTAAGCTCCTTATCGGTATTCAGATTACAGCCGATAACCACAGTCGCACCCGTCTGAATATCGCCGTTATATTCGGCATTTGTAACAGTTACGGTGTTGCCGTTTTGTGTATATGTACCGTTCCAGCCGTCACAGCTTTTAAGTCCGTCAACTTCAATCACAAGCTCCCAGCCCGAAATGCCGCTGTCGGTATTATTGGTAATACCAAACTGTACACCGTAGTTGAGATTTCCCTCATCACCCCATGAATTGTCCACAGAGTATTGGAGAACGATACCGTTTTCGGTTACGGCAGGCTGAGAATTATCAGCTGAAACGTTGCTGTTATCGACATTATCCGAGCTATCCGAGCTGACCGTTTCCGAAGATATATTGCTGACGGCAGAAGAGCCGGTTTGCGATGATTCCTCCTGCTTTCCGCCTGTCAGAACCATTACAAGCGTTACCGCAAGGCCTATTATAACCACAGCCATTACTATTACGGTAACGATAAGCCATTTCGGAACAGAGGTTTTGCTACCGTCTTTAACGGTCATTTCAACCTTGTCGGTTTCATTGGGTGTAACCGGAGTGTTCTGCTCAGGTGCTTGCGTTTCCCGGATTTCAGTGTTCTTTTCTTCCATGATATATTTCCTTTCACCGTTTGGTTTTCCATAAGTTAACTATATCATAAAACGGTGAGTAAAGCAACAGGGAAACGATCAAAAAAGCAATTCCCGATGCGTAAACGGCATCGGGAATAAAATTATCGGCTTACTTTCTTCTGTAGCTGTAATATGTCTTTGTACGGACTTCTCTGTCTGATGACTGGCTTACCTCGAATTCGGAATAATTACTCCAGTCGTCCCATCTGTAGTAATAGTAGGTGTAAACCTTGTATCTGTCACGGTAACGGTATTCTGTGTGGGTGACAGGTGCAATCCTTCTGCTTTCTTCGGTATAATACTGATAAGGTGAATTGCCGTAATAGTTATGTAATTTATAACCGTCATGATGGCACTTTCCGGTAGCTGTAACCGACTTTCTTGAAGTTGACCAGTCTGTCCACTTGTAATATATAGTACTTGCAATCCAGCCTTGTTTATTAATTCCGCACTCCCTGCACCAATGAGAACCCCATTTGCCATCACCGGAACGCTTTCCTTCGTATCTGCCGTAACGGTACTCTGTATAACCTTCTTTATCAGTTACCGTCTTTGTTTCCACCTGTCTGCTGTCGCTTGATCCTACCGATGACTTTGACCAACCGCTCCATGAGCCGTAGTCGCTCCAAGCCCATGAGCTGTCATACTGCGTCCAGCCGTCCTTGCTTGAATCCGACGATGTGGTTGTCTGCTTGTCACGGTAGCTGTAGCGTGTCTGCTCTGTTATCTCATATTTATCGGAAGTAACTCCCGAAGGCAGAGTATCGGTGTAATCCGACCAGTCTGCACCTTTACTGAGCGTGAGCTTGACTACAGAGCCCTCTTCAAGCGACGTTGCTGAGGTAGGCTCCTGACTTAATACACTGCCGTACGGAATGTCAGTGCTGTATCCGTCGTAAACAACGTTCACATCGAATTTTTCAAGTGCTTTTCTGGCATCGCTCTCGGTCATTCCGTATACGTTTGCCACGTCATATTTCTGCTTGCCCTTGCTTACATAGATCGTGACCTTACCGCCCTTTTTCAGTTTTTCATCACCACCGGGTGACTGCTTGATAACCTTACCCGGAGCAACGCCCAAATCGTACGATTCCTTGACTTCAACGGTAAAGCCTGTTTTCTTTAGCGTACTTTCAGCCTCTGTACGTTTCTTACCGACAACGTTATTGACGGTCAGCATCTGAGCACCACGGCTTACATAAATAACTACCTTTGCTCCGTAATTCTTCTCGGTGTCAGCCGCAGGTTCCTGGCGTATTACAACACCCTGTGCAACACTGTCACTGTATTCCTTTGTTACGCTTACACTGAAGCCTGCTTTTTCGAGTACCGATTTTGCATCGTTTTCAGGATTGCCTGTAACGTTGCTTACCTTTACAAGCGACGGTTCGTTGCTTGCAGAGCTTACATATATAATTACCGATGCTCCCGGTTTTTGCTCACTGTTTGGTAACGGTGACTGAGCGTATACTGTATTTTCAGGTGCGTCGGATTCACCCTCGAGTACTGTTACCTTAAATCCGAGCTTTTCAAGCTGTGAAACGGCTGATGCCTTATCAACGCCTGTAAGGTCGGGCATATTGACTGTATCTGCCTTGCTTGCGACCGTAAGAGTTATCTTGTCGCCCTTGCTTACTTCTTCTCCTGTTTTCTTGCTCTGACGCAGAACAGTGTTTTCAGGCTTGCTGTCGGTTTTCTCGTATTCGACAGTTACAGCAAGACCCAGTGTTTTGAGCGTTTTTTCGGCTTCACTGTAATTCTTGCCTGTTACATCGGGCATTTTTACAGACTGCGGTCCCTTTGATATAACTATTGTAACCGTAGTTCCCTTTTCAACCTTTTCTCCTGCTTCAAGGCTCTGGCTGATTACCTTTCCTGCGGCTACATTATCATCGTTCTTTTCCTCGATAACGGGCTTGTCAAAACCTGCCTCTTTGAGTTTTGACAGTGCGGTTTTCTTATCGTCCCATATTACATACGGCACGGTACATATTCCGTTATCCTCTTTTACAACCTCGCCGCCGCTGCTTATCATAAGAGTAACGGTGCCGTTTTCCTCAAGATAAGAACTTCCTGTGGGGTTCTGTAATACTATCGTACCTGCTTCTATGTACTTTGACTCGACGCTGCCCTCGGACGAAGCTATCAGGTTTGCTTCTTCGATAAGTCTTATTGCTTCGTCTTTGCTAAGGCCCTCAACATCGGGAACAGAAACAATTCCGTCCGGTATAACGACTTCTTCCGTAAACAGTGACGGGAAGTTGATGACTCCTGTCGCAAGAAGTACACCGAATGTTATAACCACTGCCATAAGAGCAGGTATTCCGACCTTGATCCATACAGGCCAGTGATACAGATCTATCTTCTTTATCTTTCCGTATCTGCGCTTTGCAGGCGGTTCGGCATTAAGCTCATTGATGAAGGTGGTTACATCGGGTGTTCTGTCCTCAATTCTTATATTGAGTGCATTGAGGATTGCATTTTCACGTTTCAGCGATATACTTTTGCAATACTTATGAAGCGGCATAAGCGGATCTCTTTTTCTCGTTTCACACTCTGCGTTTCTGCCCATAGCCTCGGGTGGAGTAACTCCGGTAATCATTTTATAGAGTGTTCCTGCGAGTGCGTAAACATCAGTGTGAGGACCCTGGTCACCTCTGCTGTCATACTGCTCTTTAGGCGAATAACCGGGTTTTATTATCGTGGTAAGGCTCTTGCTGTGTGAAGTCGTTGCATATCTTGATGCGCCGAAATCTATCAGCTTTACCTGACCGTTTGTAGTAAGGAATATATTGTCGGGCGCTATATCTCTGTGAAGTATACCCTCTTTATGCACTGTTTCAAGCGATTTCATCACGGGCATAAGCATCTCAACCGCTTCGTCCTCAGGGATAACCTTATCACGTTTAAGGCGATCGGCAAGCGTTTCACCCTCGAGATATTCCATTATGATATACGCCGTTTCATTTTCTGTAAAGCTGTCAAACACCTTTACTATACCGCTTTCATTCTGAAACTTGGCAAGTCTTTTGGCTTCTTCGACAAACTTGACAAGTCCGTCACGGAACTGTTCGTTTTTCTCGCCGCCTAAAAGTGTAACGCATGACTGTCCGGGAATTCTTGTAGAAAATTCGCTGGGGAGATACTCTTTTATTGCCACTTTCTGCTCAAGCTTACCGTCCCATGCAATGTAAGTCACTCCGAAACCGCCGTATCCGAGCACTCTGCCTATAATATAGCGGTCGTGAAGAAGTGAGCCGGGTTCCATGTGAATTGCTTCTTCTGCTTCGGTTCCGTCAACATAACCGCAATAAGGACACATTTCAAGTCCGCTGTCATACTGCTCCATGCAGCCCATGCACCTTTTGTTCATATCAGTTATTTTCCTCTCCCTTAAATTCAAATTTTGTATATATACTCTCTATATACGCAAGATTTTTCGACTTTATCTTCTCCATGAAACAAGTTTCGTTAACGGGAATCTGTCCGTCATTACATTTGCTTATCATAAGAGTGCTCTGATATACATTTCCGAGCATCCACGACAACAGACGTTCAGCCGCTTTTACCTGAGCTTTGCTTCCGTTTCCGATGCTCCATTCGTATACGTAATCGCAACGGATCTTATCCGAATCATAGTACACAAACGACTTTGAATAATTGGTAATCGTGTTCTTGATCCTGTTTATATCCATAGTTGTGGCAAGCATGACGGCGCATTTGTTATCTTCGTTGTCAAGAAATTCATTCTCTGTTGCGTAAACAGCCGAGCCGAAATTATCTTCAGTAAGTTTCTCCGCATCGTTGGCTACCGCTATAATATCCGTGCCGAAATCAGAAACGGATGAAAAGCTTTCCTTGTCATACTTTACACTGGTTGCACCGTTTGTAATAACGCACGCCAGAGGAACTTCAATGCCAAGCGGCACTTTTTTCGATGAAGAAATACTGTCCTTGTTTTCTCCTATAAACAGACACTTGCCTGCCTGTTCAGATGAAAGCACATTATCAACACTTCCTGCATTTTTCAGCACATCGTCCGAAAGATTACTGCTTTCAAACAAGTCGGGAAGTGCGTTTTCCTTTGCCGCTTCTTCAAGCCTGTCTGCATATTCGGATTCGGGTATTGCCGTCAGTTCAACCGTGACATTGCCGAATTTATCAGTGAAGTCATCGGTTATGATCTTCATTGCCGCTCCCTCGGTAGAATCATCTTCCACCGAGTACCACACTCTGATCACAGCATCATCAAGCATCTGTTCGGAACGTCCGGACAAGTATGCTCCGGTAACTGCTCCGGCCCCGATTATAAGCACGACAAATGCGGCGGCTATTCCTGCAAAACGCTTTACTCTCCGCCTTTTCTTCTCGGTACTGAGCGAAACCACTTTTCTCTCGCCGCTTATCGCCGCAAGGAACTCGCTTATATTTCTGAATCGCAGATGCTTTTCAACAGCCATGGCTTTCATGACCGCATTGCTGAGATTATCCGATACCTCCGGGTTTAATTCATGCGGTGCAACTACAGTATCGTTTATTTTTCTGTTCGTTGACTCATCAGGCTTTACTCCCGTCAACATATAATACAACGTTGCACCGAGTGCATATATATCCGAGCACGGTCCTGCATTTTCCATGCTGTCATACTGCTCAACCGGTGAATATCCGGGTTTCAGTATTATATCAATAACATCGTCACTGCTGTCGGCGAGTTTTGCCGCTCCCAGATCCAGAAGTTTGACGTGCTTGTCCTTGTCGGAACATATAAAAATGTTATCCGGTGCAACATCTCTGTGCACTATTTTGTGCTCATGGAGTGCTGAGAGCGCATTTCCGACCTCGGTTGCTATATAGATAGCAAACTGCATATCTATCCTGCCATTGTCGGCAATATATGTATTCAGCGTTTCACCCTCCAGCAGTTCCATAACTATGTATGCCGTACCGTTTGCCTCGAAATACTCAAATACATTCGGGATAAACCTGCTGTCCCCGAATTTCGCCATATTTCTCGCCTCGGCAAGAAATCTTCTTTTTCTGTATTCAAACTCCTGCCGTGACTTTTTGCTGACAATTACCGTATCCTCGCCTGCGGCTCTGGTCATCATTCTTCCGATAAAGAATTCCTTGACTGCCACCACCGATTCAAGCTTCATATCAAACGCTTTATAAATTATACCGAAACCGCCCGAACCTACAGCCTTACCGATATAATATCTCCCTGCAAGCACTGTTCCAGGTAACAGATGAGTTGGAAGTCCCGGGTTGTCGTCATACTCCTCACCGCAGAACGGACACATCTCCAGTCTGTCATCAAACTCTTTAAAACACGATAAGCATCGTTTCATATCTCTATCCCCTTACCTTGTCATATACTCTTCCCATGAAAATCTTTCACAGCACAGCGGTACAAGAAGAAAATCACTGCCGCCCAGTGTTATTTTATCCCACGCTTCAAGTTTTTGCGTTTCCATAACTATTTCATCGTTAACGTATGTAAGCCCACTGCTCTCTCCCGATTTAATGTAGAACACACGTTTCTTCGGCTCATACACTATCAGGGCGTGTTTTTCCCTGGAAATGCCGCTGTCATCGGGCACAACTATGCGGTTATCAGGATTTCTTCCAACCGAGTTCATACCTGAGAATACAGAAAATCCTTTTCCGAAGTTCACACCCTTGACGCAAACTATCCACCCCACAAGCGGCTCACTCTGTGCAACGGCAGAATTTTCAGATACAACGGTGTTCTCCTGCGGCTTTGACGACGGCATACTGAAAAAGCCGATCGTCTTGTTGGAATCTCTGCGTGCCTCGTTTATTTCATCCTTTATTGAAACGGCAATACTGCTCTTGCTATCTTCATAGGATACCTGCGACACGTTTTTTTGTGTGAAAACGTCAACAGGCTTGGCATTATCGTGTTTATTTTCCGCCGTTACATTCACTTTCGGCTCATCGGCGGTAACGGAATAGCTTTCCTTTATCGGTGTATCTTCATTTGAGTTGTCGCCGAATATGCTGAAAGTCTTTGCAACCGTGCCTTCTTCCATGTGAACTATTTCAGCGTCATTTTTCTTGTTTTTCTTCCATGAAAACAGGTGTTTCTTTTCCTCGGTCGCACCTGTGTTTCCGGCATTGTCACCGCCATTTTCTTCAACCTTTACAGCATTACAAAGCGGACATTTATCGTAAGCTTCGTTATCGAAATAATGCCCGTTCAAACATCTGACTTTCTTCATACCATTCTCCGATTATTTTATATTTATAAGCGCAACCGTCATATTGTCACGCACCGTTCTTTTTTTGAATGCTCTGTGCTCCGCCTTTATTTCAAGTGCCTGCACCGCTTCACCGACATTACTGAAATTGATCAGTATGCGGTTGATCTCCTCGTCCGAAACCAGCTTATAAAGACCGTCCGTTGTGAGCAGGATTCTGTCGCCGCTGTGTAACGGAATACCCTTGATATTTATATCAACCTGCATCTCCCGACCGACACCGAGAAAACTCGTAAGACCGTCACCTCTCAGCATCTCTCTGTCATACGTCTGTCTGTCGATTTCACCGTTTTTCAGCTTTTCCGACAATGAAACCGCATAATTGTGGTCGGTAGTTGCCTGCACCAATTCACCGTTACGCTGTATATAAAGCCTGCTGTCACCTACCGATGCCCACCTTAAAATACCGTTTGATATCAGCACACAGACAGCGGTTGTACCCGAACACTGTCTGTTCCCGTCTTTATCTGTAAACGAACAGATCAGCGAATTTGCCGACACAATGGCGTTTTCAAAAAAACTCCACGGCTCATCCTCATTTTCCGACAGCGTATATTGGCGGAGAAATTCGCCTACAGCTGTATTACTCGCCTTTTTTCCGTCGGTATGTCCTCCCATTCCGTCACAGATCACAGCCATAAGCTTGTCGCCCGTAATTTTGTAACCGGAGCAATCCTGTTGTTCTTCTCTTCCGCCGATTACGGAAAATAGTGCGAGTTCGGCGGTGCGGTTTTCATCGAGAAAGCTGTAATTATCATCAAAGTTCTGCAATTATACACCTTTCCCCTCTATATGTTGCGGATTGCGATGGCAGAATAATTATCCATTTCCCTACCCTTTCCGTTCTTTCTGACTTCTTTTGTCATCATGCCGAGCCATTCATTGACTGAATCCGAATTTTTAAGACATTCACACATCTTTTCTTCCTCTATAAACTCCCAGAATCCG
The DNA here is from genome assembly GCA_902490585.1 of uncultured Oscillospiraceae bacterium. GTDB lineage: Bacteria > Bacillota > Clostridia > Oscillospirales > Ruminococcaceae > Ruminiclostridium_E. Next base: position 87,115 of record CABUEI010000003.1, on the reverse strand, counting down.
TCCGAGCAAAGCAGAAATGCGTCACACTTTCTCAGCGGAACAGGTTTCATCACATCAAACATATCCTTTTCCCATTCTATCCCCATGACCCTGAGCACAGAACTGCGTTCGGGATGATAACGTATTTCATCTTCACGGATTTCTTTTGACAGAGCCAGCATTTGCGGTACGCTGTGGTCGAGCGTCCTTTTCATAATCCTGTTTTTGCGGAAAATGTACAACCGTGAGTCTCCGATATGCGCCGCATACGCCTTTTTGTTGTCGGCGGCAAGCGCTACGGCGGTCGTTTTCATTTTCATAGTCGCATTAAACTTTATCTGCTCCTGCATCAGATTTTTCTGTGCGGCACGGAATGCGGCAGGAAGAAAATCAGAAATTGCAGGCGTGCCGAAAAGCATATTCCGGAATGTATTGCACACGCTCTTTGACGCTACATCACCCATTCCGTGCCCTCCGAGCCCGTCGCAAAGTATACACGCAAAACCCGTTTTACCGGACGGAATGACCGCAATGCTGTCCTCGTTTACGCTCCTGTCGCCCTTATTCGTTATTGTTGCATATTCAAGCATAGAAACTCCGGTTAAATTTTAATCTTTTCATTGATTCTACGTTATTCTCCGAAACTGTCAGTAGCTGTATTGCCTTTGATATTACGGTACATCTGTTCATATCCGTCAAGGAATTCCTCAGTCTGCGAGTCGCTGTAACCCATGTGAATAACTTTATCTATAATCTTATGGTCAAAACAGATATAATCATCCATTTTCAACATTCCGAACGGATATGCAACACCGAAATAATCATAAGTTTTATTATCTTCTATATGCGGAAGATAGCCTGCTATCATAAGCACCGCATCTGAATCCTTGACAGATACCACTGTCCCAACCGGATAATATCTCATATCTGTTTTTCCTTTCCGTCAAAGCCTTCTTTGAACAGTTTTAATTCTTCTGCGAGCTGCTCATTGGTCATACCGCTGAGATCATCTTTAATTACGGAAATGAACTCAGATACGGCTTTGCTTTCCTTTGTTCTGTAACCGTCATGTACGGTTTTCATTTTATTTTCAAAGGGGATAAAAACTATGCTTGTACTGTTGAAAAATCCTGTAGGACACGGTACAGCATAATAGCCCCATATATTTCCGTCGTCTGTATTGATATCGGAATATCCGATTATACAGTATTTCAGATTTCTGCCCTGTATAACAGAGCCGATAGGTAATAGTTCCATTCTGCCACCTCACATTATAATCCAAACAAACCGCCGATTACGTTACCGACTGCCTGCACACCTTTGGTGAATCCGTCTGTAATGACATTGATTCCGTCAGTAATAACATCAGTTACCTTGTCGATTCCGTCTGCAACATACGCAGCACCTTTTTCAACATACGAGCCTAAAGATTTTCCGCCGGTAGCAATCTTTATTGCGGTAGAGATACCGGGAATTTTTCCGATTGTCTTATCTATAGCTCCGCCAATAAGATTACCGGTAACAGCTATTACTCCGCCTCCGACGGTATCGACAAAGCCCTCGACAGCATTAGCAGATGCACCTAAAAGATCACCCTCCAAAATATTCTTTGTCATTTTATCTTCAGCCTTTTTTTCGTATTCAGCACCTTTGTCAAGTGCATACTTTGCCGCCGAAACCACTACACTTACTTTTGGCGATTTTCCCGCAACACACTTTACTGCACTCAGCACATTATCTAAATCAAACTCTCCCTGAAGAATATCGCTTGTTATTTGATAAGCTGTTTTCAAGCCCTTTGGCACGACTGCATCGATGATAACTTTCGCTTCTTCGGGCAATTCTCCGTATTTGTCTTCAAGATATTTGAGAGCTTCTCCGGCAGTTTTGATCTGCTCGGGAATTTTACCGATTTCATTCTTTACAGCTTCGATTATATCAACCGATCCGCTTATAGCGTTTCCGCCGGTAATCGTCGCCCCCGCAGAACCGCTGTTCTCTCCTCCGCCTGCCATGATCTTTGCCAGTACGTCGTCAATATTCTCAAACGAACGGGCGCATATACCGGCGGCTTCCGAGCCATTCTGTAATGCATCAACCACTGACCTGAAACCGTTCTGTGCACTCAATATCTTTCCCACAAAATTGTTTGCAAGATTTTTGCTCCAGTTGCCGTTAATCGTGTTGAGCTCGGATACAACGCTGTCAAACAGATTGCTGAAATCGTTACTGAGCGTTAAAAGCTGAGCCGACTGCGACATAAGCATTTCGGGAGAAAGCTTTATAGTTTCACTCATTTGTTTTCACCTCCGGCAGAAAGATCAATATTATTAAAATAACATATCGTTGCACCGGGCATATCGGTTACAGACTTAAACTGCGGAAAATCCTTTACAATAGAATCATATATACCAACGGCATCTCCACTGATAACCGTTGGGTGACTATGTGAAGGGAGCATATTGTTATCCGTTTGGTACGTTTGATCTATTATTGACCCCTTTGCGATATCCATAATATTTGCTATTACCGAGTCTATTCCGCCCGTATTGTTGCACACATTCTTTTCGGTGTTTTCAAAATCATTTACAACATCATTCAGAGCCGACAGAAACGACCTTGAATTATCCTGAAGTATCCTGATTTTTTTCTTATTATCTTCGGTATATTCGTTGATTGTGTGCTTTTCCTTACAACCCCAGTCCCTGTGTTCCGTTATTGCGGTCAGACGTGAGGTGGCATTTTCGATTGCTTCGTTTGCTTCTCTTGCAGCTGCGGCAAGCTGTCTGAGCATATCGGTATCTATAGAAATCATATAAATCCGTTCCTTTCTTTCAGAATGAATTGCGTATTCTGTTGGCTGATTTTCTGTCAATCTCCCTGAAATCCGATGTAGCTTTTTCTACATAATCCTCAAATTCCTTCAGAATTTCTATCATCTCGCTCGTTCTGGCGTCAAAGCCATGCAGAAGATTTATATAAGCTTCACTTGATGCTCCCTGCCAGGAATCAGAGATTGCGCCCGTTATAGAACTGAGCCGTGATTTCATATCACTGAGCTGTACGATTTTTTCTGCAATTTTCTTTGAGCTTTCATCGAGAGCCTTATCATCAATTTTTATAAGAGCCATTTAATTACCTCCGTTTGCCGTTCCGTCACCCATTATGATCACGCTGTTTTTGATTGAATCTCTGACCTCTTTATCAATTCTTCTGTACTTTGCAACGGTACGGTTGATATACTCCTCTGTGTCCTCAAGTGAAGATATAAGCCTTTCGATCTGCATTTTAAGCTCATTGGCTTTCTCCACTACGGCTGTTGCCGTTTCACCTTGTCCGTCTGCCGCCTGCTTTATAAGGCTGTTGATTGCGTTTTCCGAATCGGTGAGATATTGCTTTGCCACACGCAATCTTTTAACATCGGCATTTGCGGCATTTTCGTTTATGGTGATGTTACCGTTCATATCCATGTATGACATATCAGTTACCTTCCTTTATTACGCCGTAAACTTCATCGACAAACATATCCCTTGTCATGCTCTCAAGTCCTGTACCGCTCTCACCGAATACGGTTCCGTCCGCTTCAATGTATTTCTTTATAACCGAACCTTTTCCGACAACGGCAGACTTGACAATTATAAGCCATGTAACCATTTCTTTTTCCACTTTGATATCTTTTGTGCATTCTCCGATGTAGTCCTCGGGAAGAATACCGCTGACAAATTTTCTTACCGTTTCATTGTCTGTTGCGGTAATTTTCAGTGTATCGTCCGACATATCAACCATTGTTATATTCTCATCGGCAAAGTGAAAATTGAAACAACTGAGAACCGGTTCTTCTCCGACGGTGCAGATACTTACTGCCGCCTCCCGTTCACCGAAAAATAAGGGTTCAAGCAGACTTTTGAGCACAGGGTTTACTTCCTTTTCACCTGCAAAATCCTCCTCGATATACCCTTTTTCAGAAAGCGATTTTTCCGACTCCGATTCAAAAACTGAATAGTTTTTGCTGACGTCTTCCATTGCGGCAATGTACGAATAATCTATGTATCTTGCCTGCAACAGCTTGCCCAGATAATAAAGCTCATTTGCGGACAGCACAATTTCCTTATCCATAAATTCAACTCCTTATATTGATTTAATCACAGAACTTATATTGTAATCCAGTTCTTCGTATTCATCAGAAAGCTCTGACATTATCTTCGATATGCGTTTTATAACTTCTTCGACTTTTTGAAACCGCCTGTCGATATACAGTATTTTTCCGCTGTATGCCTTTTCCGCAGAACCCTGCCATTCTCCGCAAAGGTTCAGAACAAGCCTTTCGGTGCTTTCACGGACTGTCGTGAGCTCTGTGCAAAGCATATCTGCCAGTGCCGCCTTTTCTCTCAGACGGATACAATCAATATCCACCATTCGCTTCACCCCCGATTCTTTTAAATGAAAATGCATAACTTATGAATATGCCCGTCGGCAAAGCTCCACAGGAACATTCATAAGCTATGCATTTGCAGGACGAATCCTGCATAGCATAGCCATGATCGTCAGTTGCCAAAACCGTTTATGCTTGTCTGTAATGACTGGTCTGTTTCCTGGAACTTCTGTGCCGATGTATTGAGGAGTTTAGCGTATTCCTCAAGCATCTGAGAGAAATTGTTGAATGTAGGCTGCATACTTTCGTACTTAGCCACCAGTGCGTCCTGAGCATCGCCCTTGAATACTTCGTTAAGACCGAGTATAAGCGTTCTCATCTTGCTCATTGCCTCATCGTGCTGAGCCTTGAGACCTCTGAGTTCGTTTGCCTTGCTGTTGAGCAGATCCGGTGTTACCTGAATAAGTGCCATTTTTATTTCCTTCTTTCAAAAAATTTATATTTGAAGCCTTACGGCAGTCAAATCATTCTTCCGATATTTCCGTACCCTGTAATGCGGGAAACAGAATATCATAATTTATCCTTGCCTGTCTGAACGTTTCTGTCAGTTCTTCGGCTGTAACGAGTTGTTTTCGTATCTCCTCGCAAAGTTCCTGTGTTTTCTCAAAGCAGGCATTCCCTGCTTCACCTTTCCATACCTGTTGAGAATATACCGAGATTTTCTCCAACCTGTCCTTCAACCGCTGTAATTCATCCGTTATATCCGTCATCATTCTTTCGTAATGCACAAGAACATCGTTATATGTTATCTCTTCCATGTCCGTTCTCCGTAATCAGTATGATATCGCCGTTTCTTACGTCATTTTCCTCAAAAGTCTTATGCAGTTCGAGCATACGTTCCAGCCTGCAAAGATAAAGCCCTGTACCGTTTCCGAATGTTATCGGTCTGTCATAATACCCTTCAAGAGCCTGCACGATATCATTTGTAAGCACAGCGGTTTTCACATCTGTCGGAACTTCGATATCACATCTGATTTCTTCACCGTCATAACCGCTTTTCTTTACAATCGTTATTATTTTTTTCATACTAAGGCTCCTCTCTTTACCGATGAAATGTTTTTATTCACGATCTTTTCGATTTCATCTGAGGATATTTCATTTATGTGAAGATTGCTTTCGTTATCGGCAGTAATTTCGGCATCGACCGCCCCTGTCACAAAAAGTCCTTTATATCCGCACCGACAGATACCGTTTTCCGCACTGTAAGCTTTTACCGATAAATGACCGATGTTACCGCCGAGAATTTCCATAACTTTTTCTGTATCTTCCTGCGTCAGATAACCGTGAAACAGTTCTCTTGCCTCTTCTTCTCTGAAACCTGCGATAAGTGATTTGGCTTTTGCCGCACATTCGTACGATATCTGCACCCTTGACAAATGCGCAATATCCCGGCTGTGTCCTTGCACATTAAGCATTTTTTGTGTGCATGACAGAATGTATCTAACAGCTTCGGCACAATTATCGGTAACTCTTAAACAATAAACTCTGCCGTTCTTGTTTCTTTCAAGCATTACACTTACGTTTCCGGTACAGATACAGTATTTCTCCGACAGACAATTGCCGACAGACACCGCTACAGACACCATTGTTTCGGGCATACATAAACAGTCGATCGCTTTTCTGAGTGTACCGTCGATATACAATACTCCGCCGAATGAAAGCTCCGCATAGCCACTTGCGGCAAGCCCGGAAATTACACTCGATACATTGCCGCCGATATCATCTATCCACCTGTCAAGCGTATCGCTTTCAACTCCGTACACCGTGTTATGTCCGAGCAGTCCTGCCAGCACATATATCTCACCGGTCGTAAGTTTATAAAAACGCTGATCATTCACTGTCTTCATCTTCGTCACCGTCTTTGCTACCGGGTTCTTTCACCGCTGAAACGAAATACTTCTCATTAATCACTTTACTTATTGCCGCTATATTCGTCATCTGCAATTCCTGCACACTACCGGTTACCAGAAGTTCGGTATTTCGCTGCATTTCTTCATTGGGAGAAACATCCGGAATTGCCGTATTTTTTACAGAATACAAAGAACCGAGCTCTGCGCTGAGTGAATCAATCGTACAGTTAATACGCTCAATTTTCTCACAGCTTTTTCTCTCGATCTCATTGTAAGATATAAGCGCATCCGAAACGGCTTGTGAGAAGCTGTACAGCCTGTCTGCCGTTCTTGCGGTATCGTTATTCACTGATACGACCATGCTCTTTATTTCGGGATTACCTGAAATCTCCTCAATCTGAAAATCATCAAGCATCTCGCCTGCGAGCCGCATGATCTGCCCTGTAATGTCTTCCAGTATTTCAGCCGATTTCCTCAAATCAAGCGATATCTGCTCAAGCCCCTCAGGCTGTGCTGTAATCATCAGTCTTCTCCCCCGTTGATAAGTTTTATCTTTATGCACTTTCCTGCGGAGAACAGGTATCCGAACCCTTCTCCCGCTTCATTGTCACGTTCGTTGTACTTCAGGTCATTCTGAAAGTAGGTGTGCTGTGCAGGCGTTCCGTTCATGGCAATTCCGTTCTGATACGAGATTATAAGCCTTGTCAGCGTTTCTATTTCGTTGAATTTAGCCATATCCGCCATTCTTCCAGCCGCAATGACAACCACCCCGAAATCAGCCGCCAGTCTGCATATACGCTCTGTCCGAGCCTTGTTATCATCCGACACAGCTTCTACAAATTCCTTGAGATCATCTATCACTATGAATATAGTGTTATAATCCGCTATGAACTTTTTCGCATCAAATGAGCCACCGCTTGCCGTGCGTGCTTCTTTTTGTGCCTTTAGCCTGTTGTTAAGTTCGGAAATGATGTATCCGAGCTGTTCGGAAACACTTTCGTCATCATCACACACACAGTATTCCTTTGCGGTTTGTCTGAGCCCCGACAATGAGTGAGAAAGCCCGTCAAATACAAATATCTCACTGTTGCTGTGCTTCTCGGCGGTCATTCTTGTTATAACCGAAAGCATATTGCTTTTGCCCGTACCGATCGAGCCTGTAACGAGCATACAGTAATTGTCGGTCATATCCGCAAATGCTGTCGTAAGACTTGTATTGTCTATACCGACGGGTATGCGGTAACGGTTATTGTAGTCGCTTTTCAGCATACCGACAGTTACTTGTTCCGGCATAACCGGTATCGGCTTTGGCAGAGGTCCGTCCCATGCAATTTTCATCTTTTCGGAAATCTCAAGCAGTGAGGCGTTCATCTCCGCTTCCGTACTTCCGTTAGCGAATACTGCCGACTGGAAAGTAACGGGCGGATTTCCTTTTATAAACGCTCTGCCGGGAATATGCGGCAACGGCAATCCGTCAATTTTGCCTACAAGTGTTGAGTAGTCGCCCTTGTCAGTAAGTTCAAACGCAACGGCATTCTTGATATTCTGCTGTACCTTGTAACGTACCCCCGATGTACTGTTGGCGGTAAATATAAGATAGATGCCGAATGAAGCACCTTCACGGGCTATTGTCACAAGAAGCGGCTCCATATCCGGATACAAGTCAAATACAGGGATTATATTGTCTATAGCGATAATGATCGCAGGGATATCTTTTGCGACCGTCTTTCTGTAGGCGCCAAGCGAACCTACGGCGTTTCCGGCAAAAAGGCTCTTTCTGCGTGCAAGCTCATCGCTTATCATCTTAGGGAATTTCTCAAACTTTTCTTCTTCGCTGTCAAGTGCAACGCCCCCGACATGAAGAAGGCACGACAAACGGCTCATGCTCCAGCCGCCGCAATCAAGTATGTATACATTGACATCAGACGGCGGATAATTAAGGCAATACGAGCAGATTATCGTCTTGAGCAACATGGTTTTACCGCTGCCGGATGCACCGTAAATGCCAAGGTGACCGCTTTCCGCCAAGTCGATATACTGAATGTCCTGCTCCTGCTGTGACGGTATATCGTATACTCCTATCGGAGCGCTCAGCCATGCGGAATTTTCACCCCATTTCACTCCGTCAAAAGTACTCTCGGTAAGCATTGCTCCGAGCGAAATTCTTTCGGGGAGCTCGGGTTTCCACGGTGATTTTGGCTTTCTTATGCCGTTTTTATCAGCTTCGCTACAGATATATGAGATGATTGCGCTGAGCTCATCGGTATCGCTTTTTGCCTTTGCTTTGCTGTCGTCAACGGTTTTGATTCTTCGTCCGCTGTCATCTACTATGCGGACTTCGTTTACATGACGAGCAGTCATCTGCTCCCTGTCTGAATAAGGTGCGCCGCTCCAGAACGCCTGAAACACGTCAAAGAGCTCGTCTTCACCGACTCTCACATAAGTTCTGCCGGATTTTGTAATCATTGCGGCATCGGGTCTTTTCAGCATCTCACGGCTGTCCGCAACAGTCTGCACTTTCATGCACAAGCGGAAGCTTGTATTACTTGAAATCTGATCGTCTACAACACCGCCGGGTTTCTGTGTAGCGAGTACAAGATGTATGCCAAGACTTCTGCCAACCCTAGCTACAGACACAAGTCCTGCCATGAAATCGGGTTCGGCTTTTTTTAGTTCGGCGAACTCATCGGATACGATAATCAGGTGAGGTAACGGTTCATCAACCTTTCCTTCTCTGTACATTTTCTGATATTTGTCGATGTGATTTGCACAAACCTTCTCAAAAATCTTCTGTCTTCTTACACTTTCACTTTTCAGAGAAAGAAGCGACCTTGTGATGTCTGAACCGATGTTGGTAATCTTTCCCACGACATGAGGCAAAGGTTCAAGAAGATTTGCCATTCCGCCGCCTTTATAGTCGATAATTACAAAATTTACCTCATAAGGATGATAGCATACACACATTGACAATATCCATGTCTGGAGAAGTTCGCTTTTTCCCGAACCGGTAGTACCTGCGACAAGTCCGTGAGGGCCGTGATGCTTATCATGTATATCAAGGCTGAAAATCTTATTTCCTGCCATAGCCCCTATAGGAGCGGCAAGGCTTTTATACGGCTCTGATTTTTTCCATCTGTCTGAAATATTCAGTTCTTCCACCCGTTTTATTCCGTAACCCTCAAGGAATGTCACAGAATCGGGAATTGCCGCTTCAGACGCTGTACTGTCAAGTTCGACAGCTGAAAGTTGTCTTGCAAACCGTTCAAATTTTTCTGTCGGAACGGGTGCATCGGGTGTGAAATAGAACTTATTGTTGGATTCGTTCTTTGCGTAAGCGTAAGGTCCGTTATCGAGGTCGATTATGAATTTACATTCATTCGGAAGTGAATAGATATCGTCAAACAGAAAAAACGTGGTAAATCCTGCGGAAGTATCGCTGTCAAGCAATTCATTCACAAAAGGTTCGCTCTCAGCCATTTTCTTTGAGCCGAGCAACACGATATAATACGGCTTTGCGATTACGGGTTTGTTACCGCAATAACCTCTGTTGACAGCTTTCCTTGATTTCATAACCTCGGATAACACTTCGCATATTTCCTGCATATTCTTACGGTTATATGCAAGGAAGCGGTATTCATTATCGTCATTCCAGATATGAGGAAGCCATTTGAGAGAATCCCAGATATCTCTTTCCTCTTCATCAAAAAAGCCTGCTATTTTCACATCGCTGAAGCAATGCTGTGACGTGAGTGAAATCAGCATATTTCTGACTAAGTTGATTGCTTTTCCTCTGTTGCCTGTAATTCCGATTGTGTTATTTTGCAAAAGAGAAATCCGTGCAGGGATATTGTCCACTATTCTGGTTTCCTCGACAATTTTTTCGGTAAGCTCTCTGATTTCATCATTTTCAAGCTGAAAACCGCTGCTGTCATTTCTGCTTTTAACGTTGACGCAAAGCTTTTCATAGCCCATTCCCACACGCACATCCAGATAGTCACGGTCAGACGGCATGCGCTCCCACAAACTGCGATTAAGATGAGAAACGTTTTCTATGCAAATATCGGGTGTTGGATTTTCTTCGGTCAGAATTTCACGTTGAATCCGTGCTACCGAATCAATACGGGCTTTCTGCTCGTCGATATATGCACCGTATTTTTCACGCCGCATGGCTTCGTATTGTTCAATGCTTTTCTTCCTTTTTTTATCGCCGCTACCTGAGGACGCAATACTGCTTACGGGCATAACAAGGCTTGCCGCTCTTGCCGCAAGCAAAGCAGGTGACATAGCACCGGTGAGCATACTTGCACCGACCATAGCGCCCGAGCCGAACAGCGAAGCCATCATACCTCTTGATTTTTCGTATTTCTGACGCTTTGCAGGAGGTGCGGCAAGAATTATATCTTCGGACGGAAGTTTTTGCTGCATTCTGGGAGAACGTTTATACTTCATCCCGTCACGGTCATGTTCCTGTGAAACACTGTTTTTATTCGCTATCTGTGCATAATCGACAGACAGCTTATTACCGGTATTTTCAAAGTACAGTTCGCCGTTTACAAGTACTATACCTACGCTGAGTATCGACAGCACGTCGCCTGATTTCATTTTTGCCTTTTTGATACGCTTGCCGTTAAGGTACAAGCCGTTTGCGTTCTCGGTATCCTTGACACGCACTACACCGTCTTCATAACGCAAAATAAAATGAAAAGATGAAACAAAGGGGAATTTAAGCATTATATCATTGCTTTTATCACGTCCGAATTTAAGTACACTGCCATATTCAAGACGTATCTTCTGCTCCGACCTGTCTGAAAATGAACTTATGTACAATGCTGTTTTTTCGGCTTTATCGAGAATTATCATGCTGTCAAGAGGTACATCGTTCATCTCGCAATTATACGCTTTTACAGCATTGAGGCTGATTTTTGAAGGTTGATATCTGATTGATATCTGTGCCTGTGCAAATCCGTCCACATATACATTGTCCTTTTTATGAGAACCGAATGTAACGCTGTGACCTTCTTCAAGTTTATATCTGAACAGCTCGTCTTTTCTCAATAATACTACTGTAACAGCCATATACTCCCCCGTATGCAGTTTATCTGCGATGCAAAATGTACCGAATGTACCGATTGATTTTATACATTTATACAGAATTATTCACATATTTGTATTTATTTCAAGTTTATCATCAGCAAGTTTTTTATTCAATATGGTTGTCAAAATCTGCACAGATAGCGACAAAATTGACACATGAGGATATAGTTTGAAAATGTATTGTGAAATTATGGAATATTCATATAATAAAAAAAGCCACTGTGGAAGCGACTGTGGATATATTAGGTTGTTGTGTTAAAAAACTGCGGACAGAGAGTCCGCAGTTGGATTATATATAATTGTTTTATGTAAGCTTTATATTCATATCGTACTTTCTGTTACGCCCGTTATGATTTGTGATAATATACGCTTTTTCGTAAACGTCCGAAAGGACACGCTCATTAAGAAATTTCAGAAAATCTTTTATTACGAAAGTTATACCGCCGTTATCAAGGCTGTAAACAACGGGTTCGTCAATCCATGTGAAATATTCACTGTTTTTTCGATGTAGTTACATTTTCGTCAAGATGTATATTATAATTTTCATCGGCGGATTTGTGCAGGGAATTATCCGGATTTCTTTCTCGAGGCTTGTTTCTTTATATTAAGCTCGCTTACAAGCGCCGAGTCGATAATCATTACAGAACCGACAACTGCGAACACGGACATTCCTTCCTGAAGCACAACAGCAGACAGAATAAGGGCGAACACGGGGTCGATATAGCTTAAAACGGCAATAGACTGGGCTTTTAGCGCTTTCATGCTTCCGAAATACAGTGCATAGGCTATTCCTGTATGCACTATTCCGACAATCAGTACCATGATTATGTTTGTAGGGTCAAATTCATAATCAAAGCCGTTTTCGGCAACAAGCAGGTACGGAATAAGAATAACGGTAGCCGAAACGAGCTGAATAATCGTCTTTTCGTATGCGTCCTCGGTCTGTATTTTCTTATTGAGAATAATTACCGTTGCATAAAGAGCCGCCGCTCCGAGTCCGCACAGTATTCCGGTTGCGTCCTGTATTCCGATACCGCCGTTTTCAATCATTCCCGATACAAGAAACATTCCGGCAACAGCGGTAAGTGCACATATAAATTTCTTCAAAGTCAAACGCTCGTGCAACACAAGCGGAGAAACGAGAATAACTATTGTGGGCTGCATATAATAACACATTGTCGCTGTGGCAACTGTAGTATAATTGTACGCTTCAAAAAGAAGAATCCAGTTAAAGCCGATGGCTACACCTGTTACAGCCAGCAAAAGCAATTCCCTTGCACTGATTTTTTGCAACTTGTGACGCTTGACAATTACAAACAGGATGAGAAACGCACTGCCGAGCAAACCTCGGATAAAAGCTAACATTCCTGATGAAAGCGGTATGTATTTTCTGAAAATTCCTATTGTTCCGAAAATCAGCATTGCAGAAATTATCATGATATATGATTTTGAGGTTTGTTTAAGCATTCTGGTCTCCTGCCCGGTAAGAAACGAAAAGTTTGTCAAAAAATAATTTTGTATATTAAAAAACAAGCCGTATTTCTACGACTTGTTACTGGTGCAGGTGACGGGACTTGAACCCACACGACCTTGCGATCACTAGCACCTGAAGCTAGCGCTGTCTGTCTGCGGAACAAGTTCCGCTACCGTGAAATCTTTGATTTCACGCAATTCCGCCTCTGCCGTTACAAACGTATCAAATATATAAAATTGAAAACTAATAAAAACAAGCCGTATTTCTACGACTTGTTACTGGTGCGGGTGTTCATAACGGATTTGATTAAAAAGTATTGAAATACCGGCAGAAACACACATATTTTTCATTCGCACATTTGTGTATTTCAAGGTTTCTTCGTAAAATAAAATTACAGAAACGAGGAAACAAGATTATGTCAAAATTTATTGAAGAATTCTATTACGGTAATATTGATCCCCAAGCACGAAGCACTACGCAGAATAAGACTGTTCAAAAGCAAATGGAAGTTTTAATGCTCAACGAGGACTTCTTAACCGAAGCACTCACAGGTGAAAACAAAAAGAAGTTTCTTGATTTTGTTAATGCTTGGAGTATTGTCAACGGAGAATCAAATCTCGACAGTTTTATTATGGGATTTCGATTGGGAGCTAACTTTGCATACGATACTTTTGTATCAACTGAAGCACCGTTTAAGGATCTGTTAAAGGAGTAAACAGTATGTCAAAGAAGTATTACATAGCTCTTGATGATTACGAGCGAGGAACGATTATCAATTGCCTTAATGAAAAGCGCAACAAACTTATTGCAGACGGAAAATACACCGATGCAGTTGATGAAGTGCTCTTCAAGATTATTAACGCAAAGCAAAAGAAATTCAAAGTGATCTACAAGGAGGCCTAAGTTTGAAACATAACAAATTAAGTACAGCATAAAAAAGAGTGCACAAAACCAAGCCCCCAAAAAGGGACTTTTCAAAATGACAAAGAAGTGATATAATCTATGTGACGCAGGGAGTCACAAGATAGCCTTGCCGTTGCAGAATAAAGATAGCCTCCTCCACGGAAACAGCTCTGTGTTCCGGCGGAGTGTTGTTACAGTGAGCATAAAGCTCGGAATTGTATGGCTCATTCTTTTTCAGTATGTTGTAAATAGCTGTAAGCAGCATTCTGGCAATGGCAATAATCGCTTTTTTGTGACCTCTGCGTTTCTTTATGTTAAGATACCGATTGCGTATTTCAGGATTGCTTTTGCTTTTAATTGCGGCTAAAGCGCACTGAACAAGCAAAGGCTTGATGTAATCACCTGCACGGCTGATACGGGTAGTTTTCTTCTTTCCGGCACTCTCATTATTTTGCGGCGTAAGACCAGCCCAAGAGCAGATGTGCTTTGAGGTGGGAAACACGGACATATCCACGCCGATTTCGGAGACAACTCCGATAGCGGAAAATGATTGGATACCCGGCACCGTAGAAACAAGATTGATTTGCGGAGTGTATTTTTCCGCAACGGAAAGAATTAAGGATTCCGTATTCAGCCTGCAAAGTTCAAGATTATCCATGTGAGAACGGATAATCCGAAGTTTTTCGGCTTGTTCGGGACAGATTTCACCATCCACAGCGGCAAGGACTTCCTCATCGGTAGCTTTCATCCCTTTTGTTCTGAAAGAGGAAACATCGGTAATCTTTTTGTTAGGATTTTCAAGCAGTCGATTGATAAGGTTTGTAGATGCTTTTCCGAAAACATCTGAAAAGACATCATCAAGCTTTATGTTGGAAACAGTCAGACAATTTTGCGCACGGTTCTTTTCACCGACTTTGAAATTAGTCAATTTCCAACGATAGCGCATCAAGTCTCTCAATTGCCGAATATCCGCAGGCGGAATAAAACTGCCGGAAACCAAGTCGTGCTTAAAAATATCCGCAATCCATTTTGCATCTTTTTTGTCGGTTTTCTTACCCTTGATTGCTTTCACATATTTCGGATGAGCAAGAACGATATTGCAGGTTGGTTCCAAGATGTTGTAAATGGGAATCCAATATTTACCGGTAGATTCCATACACACATCCTTGCAGTTGTTTTCTGCAAGCCAAGAGGCACAAAAGCGTAAATCTCGTGTAAAGGTTGAGAAACGTTTGCTTTTGTAGGTTGTTACTCCTTGCTCGTTGGTTGAAGCAATACAGGCATAGACAAAAGATTTGTGGACATCCATTCCACAGCAGATGGGGTAAACGATTTTGAGCATAGACACATCCCCTCAATAGTATTTGAGAAAAACAGACAGGGACTGAATGCTCACTGAAAGATTGAAGTAGTTAGTCTCTCCAAAGATAAGTTTACAGGGTTCAAAGCCCTACTCATTTGTGCTTGAAAGAGCATTCGGCACTCATAACTATACGGTTCAGCTTTCGCTGTACCCACTCACCTTCACATGCTCTGTAGTGTGTCTGCTTTCTCAAGTACATTTTAACACAAAAATTTGAATGTTGCGTTGCGGCAGCTGGGTTTCATCTCCCTTTTGTGCCTTGTAGCGCAGCGGAAAGGTATGGTCATAACTATGGAAAAGCGTATTTACAACGAAAAGAACGGTATCCGTTATACTCTGCAAGGTGACTATTACTTGCCCGATCTAAAACTCCCCGATGAAGAAAACAAGCATATTGGGCTGTGGGGGCAGCGACACGCAAGATATTTAAAACGAAATCATAAGGTTTTGTATATGAATTTGCTGACAAGCGGAAAGTTGAGCAGCTATCTTGCTGACATTGACAAGCAAGCCGAAGATATGTTTTTTCGGCTTGTAAAACAGATGGCGAAGCGTGAGGGTGTTACCGAACAACTCAAGGCGGATAATCAAATGAAGTGGGTGGCTCGGATAAATAATATTCGCAGCAGAGCTACAGAAATCGTAAATAACGAAATCATATACAACTAATTAGCAACAGCGGCAGGGAGAGTGGGTTCTCTCTGCCGCTATTCTTTTGTTTTAATGCACGAAAAGCTAAAGTACATTCTCAATTTGAAAATAAATTAAACTTTCGTGTAATTAGTTGTTGCATTTTTGCATTTCCTGTGATATGATATAGGAGTATAAATTTATTACTCATTCGAGAGGTGCACTATGGCTGTAAGTTATAATAAATTATGGAAGCTTCTTATTGATAAAAATATGAAGAAAAAAGAACTAGGCGAAGCTGCGGGAATAAGCAATACGCTAATTGCTAAGCTTGGAAAAAACGAAAATGTTACGGTTGAAGTATTAGTTAAAATATGTGCTGCTCTTGATTGCAAGATAGAAGATATTATGGAATTGATTCCCGACGAAAAACAAGCAATATAAAGAAGAGGTACTTATAATGAAAATAATAGAAAAGCCTACGTATATTAGCTTGTTTAGTAGTGCGGGTATCGGATGCTATGGCTTTAAGTTAGAGGGATTCGATTGCGTTGCCACTAACGAGCTTATAACGAGAAGATTAGAGGTTCAAAAATTTAATAAAAAATGCAAATATGAAAGTGGATATATTTGTGGTGATATTACCGAAGATGCTACGAAGAATGCTCTTTATGATCAAATTGCACTTTGGAAAAAAAGAGAAGGACTGTCCCGAATTGATGTTGTAATTGCTACTCCTCCTTGTCAGGGTATGTCTGTAGCAAATCATAAAAAGAGTGAAACCGAAATTGTTCGTAACTCTTTGGTTATTGAATCTATTAAAGTTATCAAGCAGATAAATCCTCGTTTCTTTATTTTCGAGAATGTGCCTGCTTTTATGAAAACAATTTGCACTGATATTGACGGTGAGCATAAGTCGATTGCGGCTGCGATTGAGAATAATTTAGGACAGGCATACTCGTATACTTCTCGTGTAATTAATTTCAAAAATTACGGTGCTTGTTCCAGTAGACAACGTACTGTTGTTATTGGTGTATCCAAAGACTATGCTGA
Source organism: uncultured Oscillospiraceae bacterium (assembly GCA_902490585.1). Taxonomy (GTDB): domain Bacteria; phylum Bacillota; class Clostridia; order Oscillospirales; family Ruminococcaceae; genus Ruminiclostridium_E. The sequence continues at coordinate 70,337 of CABUEI010000003.1, read as the reverse complement.
TGAAGTTTCGCCTTTGGAACTATATCCCGATCTTGTTAAAGAGCGTACATTAAGAGAGGTAATTGGCGACTTAAAGCCTCTAAAAGAGTTTGGTGAAATAGACGAAAACGATATCTATCATTCTTTCAGACCTTATCCTGAACATATGCGGGCGTGGATTGCAGATATAAAGGAAGGACAATCGGCATTTGACAATGTTGATGATAATAAAAAGCCTCATCGAGTAGTTGGTGGCAAAATAGTTATCAATCAACGCAAAAACGCAGATAAATATACTCGTCAATATTGGGACAAAGTCGGCCCCTGTATTCATACAAGAAATGACCAAATGGCAAGCCAAAATACAGTACATCCTTGTGATGATAGAGTTTTCAGCATTAGAGAATTAATGCTGATGATGACCGTTCCGTACTCGTTCAAATGGGTAGAAACTGACTTTAATATATTAAATGATTTGCCTACTGAACAAAAAAGAGCCTTTTTGAAGAAAGAAGAAATTAAAATTCGTCAATCTTTAGGAGAAGCGGTTCCTACTGTAATATTCCAATCTATTGCCAAAAAAATTAAATCTGTATTGAAACATCCGCCTCTTAACACAGCAACTATCAACAAATTGGTTTCTTCTATCAAATTATCCGAGGTTGATAATTTAAGAGATTTCATTATAAATAATCCGATGAATTTGTCTGCTACAACATTAGGCAAGATTGCAGAATTAGCTAATACAAGCCGTACCGATAACGCTGCTTTTTTCACAAGCAAAACTCTTATTACCGAAATGATGAAAGCATTGCCGGACACAGACAAGGATATCATTCGTATTCTTGAGCCATCGGTTGGCGTTGGCAACTTTCTGCCCCTTATTATCAAAAAATTTGAGGGAAAAAGAATAATCCTTGATGTTGTTGATATTGATGAGCACAGTTTGGAATTTGCCGAATTAATCTTACAACACTACAACATTCCTGACACTTGTACGATCAATTATATCCACGATGACTTTCTGCTTCATAACTTTGAAGAAAAGTATGATTACATAATTGGAAATCCGCCTTTCTTCAAAATGAAATCCACTAATAAACTGCTAAGTGTTTATCGATGCAATGCAATTAACAAAGCAACAACAAATATTTGTTCTTTCTTTTTAGACAAGGCAATCAATCTTGGTGATTATGTGGCCTTGGTTTTCCCGAAGTTCTTGTTAAATACACCTGAGTTCGCACCTACAAGAAGTTATCTTTCGGAAAAGGCCATCGAGTGCATCATTGATTTTGGTGAGAAAGGTTTTCCGGGCGTTCTTGTAGAAACTTTAGCAGTTTTTATCAATAACCTCAGCAGGCCATCAAATACTCGTGTAGCTTCTATTACTCACGGTAAATACCTGTCTCAGTCCCAAAAATATATCTTTGATGAAAAACTTCCTTATTGGATTATTTATCGTGACAGTCGGTTCGATGATGTTTGCAAGAAACTCGACTTCAATGTTTTTAAGGTTTTTAGGGATAGACAAATCACTAATACTCTGCTCTCCGATTCAGGGGATGTTCGTGTATTAAAATCACGCAATATAAGTGATGACGGAAAAGAAATCATTAATTTAAGCGATTATGATTCTTACATCAACTATGATGCATTAAAAGGCTTAGCGGTGTCTGAGTATTTAGATAGAGATGATGTTTATCTAACCCCTAATATGACCTATAAACCTCGTGTGATGAGAAAACCTAAGAACTGCGTTGTAAATGGCTCATTAGCGATTTTAATTCCTAAAAAGGATATTGTTCCCACTGATAAACAAATGGAGTTCTTCTCTACACAGGAATATCGTGAGTTTTATCAGATTGCAAGAAACTATCAAACAAGATCATTAAATGTTGATGCTTGTTCGGTTTTCTTCTATGGTTTGTTAAGAGAGAAAGATAAAAAATCTCCTATAACCGAAAAGTTTATTGAAGAAGACAATAATGTACAACTCACGATTTTTGAATATATGAAATGAGGGTAAGATATGTTGACACAACAGGCGATTATTGATTTTTGCAATCAATATGACTATGACATAAGAAAATCAGGCAACGGTAGATGGATAGACCAAAAATGTGCTGCCGACGTTGTAACTGTCATTGCGGACTGTGTATATAACTATGCGTTAGAAGATGATGACGGCATATTTACAACAGCCGATATATGGCATTATAAATATGCGGTTGAAAATGTAGAAGCGATTTTCAAAAAGCCCGGAGTTGAAAACGAGGCCGCAAAAAGCGAATACGATAAGTTCTTTCAACAACCGATGGAAATGCTTGCGAATGCTCGTGTGCTTACGAAAACAAAGCAAGGAAACAGAAATTTCTATCAGGTGAACAATTTTGAGGTGTTAGAGTATATTGCGTTGCGTGAGCGCAATGCTCTGTTCTTCCTTAAAACTTATATTGAAAAAGTCCTTGTGGATAGCGGAATATATCCCGTTTTTGAGCAGTTTTTCAGACTGCAAACGAAAGAATCTTATGAAACGGTTAAACGCACTTTCTCAACCTTTATAATCAACAATACAAATATCAATGGCGTTGTTGAATGTAATCGTATTTTTATTAAGGTGCTAAATCCATTAGCTTATTTCAAGAATTCCTGTGGTACAGAAAGAGGCAGATTATCCGAGCAAAATATCACATATGATATGCTTATGTATAATCGCAATAATTTTAGAGATGTATATGCAGAGAAACCTAAAGGTGTGACAAGAAAAGAATATGCTGTTGCACACCCTGTCGAAGTGAACGAGGCTTATTATCATTATCAGTCTGCTAAGGCAAAAAGATTCTTGCGTTTGTTCAACGATCAAAATCGTGGTGGGCAAACCGAGCATCTTGAAGCGGCACATATGTCAGACAAAGCTATTCATATGCACCATATTTTCCCTGAAGCTATCTATCCTGAGATCTGCTACTATTTAGAAAACATAATTGCACTTACGCCTACACAACATCTTAATTATGCTCATCCGGACGGAAGAACACAAGAAATTGACGAACAGTATCAGCATTTGCTTTTGCTTTCAAAAGCGGATAGGATATATGAAAACCTAACAGATGTAGCCGTTGAGAAAATATATGAGTTTTCAAACTTCTTATTTGTACTCAATGTTGGCTTTGATAATGATGATGTGTTAGATATTGCCGACATGGATTTCTGTGCGGTCATCAATGCTATCAATGTACATTATGCAGCTTAAAACAAAGGGAGTTTGAATTATGAGTAAGTTAGTTTATGGAAAAAATGGACAAGTTCATTTTGATAATGAAGAAGAGAAAATAGAAGCAATGGAGTATATATTAACTTCATCAAATGTTAATTTTAGAATTCACGAAAACAATCAAAACCAAGGGGCTTGGGGGCCTGAAGATAGGATTCATTTTAAGCACGAAGAAGGTGTACCCGATTGTTTGAAACGAATTATGACAGCTGGAGACGGAAGTAACTACGGTAGAATTAATTGTAAAGAATTTTGTGAAGAACTACGAGATTTAGCAGATAAAGACAAGTAATGTAATTTAAATATAAAGAGAGGCTTAAGCATTTGAATTTTTCATATTATGATTTTGGACATTTAGAAAGAGGCCGAATAGTGGAAGTTCAACTATCTGCCGCTGCCAATGTACGGCTCATGGATTCCACTAATTACAGTAATTATAAAAATGGCCGAAGACATCGGTACTATGGTGGATATGTAACAAGAAGTCCATATAGAATAACCGTTCCTAATTCAGGCCATTGGTATTTGACGATAGATTTGGGTGGTTATGCTGGAAAAGTGAAGCATAGTGCTCGTGTGCTTTCAGGGATATTACCTGCAGCAAGAGAGCCGTTACCCCTTGCTCAAGAAACCAACTTGTATGTGGATAATACGGATTTAAACAAAGAGTATGATGTGTTTATTTCACATGCTTCTGAAGATAAAGACAGTGTTGTTCGACCACTTGCGATTGCATTAAAAAACAAAGGTGTCAATGTTTGGTACGATGAGTTTGAGCTTAAAATCGGAGATAGTCTTAGAAGAAAGATAGACCACGGTTTATCTAAAAGTAAATTTGGAATTGTAGTTATCTCTAGATCTTTTATTAAAAAAGGATGGACAAACTACGAATTGGATGGACTGATGACAAAAGCAATTTCAGGGCAGCAAATACTACTTCCTATATGGCACGATATAACCAAACAAGAAGTAATAGACTATAGTCCATCATTGGCAGATAAAGTTGCGAGAAATACTAGTCAAGAAACTGTCGAAGAAATCGCCGAAGAAATTGCGGAATTGATTGTCAAATAATGAGGTGTTAAAAATATGTCATGATGATTAGTGTATATACTTACGAACCCATGCCTTGATGGATGGGTTAAGATAGGTATGACAGAACGCAATGATATTGAGAGAAGATTACAGGAACTTAATTCACCTACAAATATTCCGTTATCATATCGTTGTTATGCTGTTTATGAAGTGGAAAACCCACTTGAAGTTGAAAAAAGAATACATAGCATCATCGATAGAGTTGACGATTCATTACACGCAAGAGAGCAATTGAATAATGGCAGAATCAGAGAACGTGAGTTTTTTAAGATTTCTCCTGAAACAGCGTATGGCATTTTTAAGGATATTGCAAGTTTGCGTGGTGATATGAACAAACTGAAACTTTATGCACCTACGCTTGAACAATCTCAAGAACAAGAGATTGCAGAAAGAAAAACCAAGCGTTCTAACAATTCGTTCAAACTGTTAAACATTGCTGTTGGAGAAGAAATTGTATTTTTATATGATGATGCAGTTACAGCAAAGGTAAAAAATGATAAAAACCAAGTAGAGTATGAAGGTGAAAGTTATTCTGTGACTAAATTAGCGTGCAAACTGTTAATTGAAAGACACGGATGGTCAGAAAATCTACACATAAATGTTTGGATGTATTTCACAAAAGACGGAATTTCACTAAGCGATTTGCGTGATAGTATTGAAAGCCTTGAAGAAAATAATGATTAATATGTTTTGACGCATAAAATCAGAAAGTGTGAGAATATGAAGGTTAATGTTTTTAAAATAGAAAATGACAAAGTAGATGATTTGACAGTAGAATTAGAAGACAATGGGTTTGAATGTGAAGCAGATAATGAGGACGAAAACGGATATACTGCTTTGTATTTAAGGAAAAAGCGCTCTGAGAACAAGGGTTGGTTAGGGTATTATCAGCAACTGTTATCAGATGATAAGTTTTCATACTATACTGAAAATATCGGTAGCGAAACTGTTTCTGGTCTTTTTCTAATACAAAAGGATGAATATTCATATGTGCTTTCGTATGGACAAACGCACTTTATTATTCGAAAATATTGTGATAAGGATTTTGGTTTAAATCTTGCGGAGCGAATTCTCGATCCCCAAGGGTTGAAAATGAAACATTCACAAACATTTACTTCGGCAGGAAAGAAAGACATAACCTCATACATACGAAATAGAAAATTAGATGATTCTCGTGATTACGGAGAAGCATTTAGCTATGTAAAATGTAAAACAGCTAATAAAGATTTGTGGGGAGAAACCGTAGACTTTGGTGAATCAGTACGTTTTTCTTTTGGAAAATCTTTTAAATTAAAACCTACAGAACTTTATTATTTTACCGATGAGATAGAAAAAGCATTACAATCACAAGTAAAAATTAGACTGCCGAGATATCATAAGGTCGTTGACAAAGATATATTGACCAGCTTGAACGAGGAATTAGACAAACACCTCCTAGATTTTATTACAGAAGTAGATGTTAGCGATTATTGGCTGACAGGTGTTAGTTTTAATTTTTCAAATGATTATCATTATTCTCTTAAGATTTACAGGACTGATTTATCCGAGATTAGTCATACGTTAGATGCAAACTTTATTCGTGAAACAATTGTAAATAACAAAGAAATAATTAATAATAATTACAATGCTATCAGAGTTGTTTTTTATGATGAAAGCGATGAGGCTTTATTTTCAAAAAAGCTGAAAGAATTGTTGCAAATAACTGTGGAATTAAATGGAAAATACTATGTGTTCTTTCAAAATGAGTGGGTTGAATTTAGCGAGTCTTATGTTAAATTCATAGAGGAACAAGTTGATAGTATAAGTTATGAGATTAAACCATCGACAAATCAAACAGAAACAGAACTGATCGATACATTGGTGGCAAGCGGGAAGTATATACAACTACATAAGGATAATGTCTATATTGGTGGGAAGTACTGTATCGAAAAAGCAGATCTAATGGATGATGAAAATGTGATAATGATAAAAGACCAACATCAACAAGCAGACTTGGTCTATTTGGTGAAACAGGCTACCACATCGTTACGATTGTCTAATGCAGGCGAGGTGGGCGAAAATGTATTTAGCGGTCGAAATGTTTGTTTGTGGATGTTGACAAGCAGAAAAACTTTGAATAAACTTTCAGATTTTAAATCATTTCATTTGCTTGATGCATTAAATGATTTTAAAAAGGCAGCGGTCAATTTAAATTTGACGCCGGAGATTTGGGTAACATTAGAACAATAAAAGAACAATTAAAAGTGTCGTGTTGCACCAAAAGCACTTGACAAACAAATGTTCTATCTGCTATAATAAAACAGCCTCTTAGGAGGAACTACAACTGAATATGATGTCCTCGTAGAGGTATAGTTAGGTACAAATCCGCTATACCGGCGGTATTCTCCTTTCGGAGCGTACCGTGACTCGCCACCGTGAATTTTTTGTACTGTTTAAGTTGGAGTTGAGTCGACGCAAACAGTATGGTCTTTTGAATAATTCAAAGTCGTCACATATGAGCATCTGATTTGAAGCGAGAGCAAAGCTTTCGCCGATTATTAGTGTTGATATGTGGCGGCTTTTTATTTTTCTCTCGGCACTTAAATCGAATTTACGATCGTGACATATAAACTCCAGTTGTACTTTGAAAACTGAATGACCGTCCGAATGGGATATGACTGTGCGATGACCTCTCTGTCGAGAGCGAGCGTAGCAACGCTGCGGTGAAATTCCGGGGCAGGAACGACATTCGGATAGAACGGCAAAATTGAGTATTCCGCGAAAAACTGAACACCTTGACCGCTCAAGTTGAACAGTCTGACCGCCGAGATTGAACAGTACGGCCGCAGAGGTTGAACACCCCGCAATTAAGGTAATAGTGACACACACTTCAATGCACAGCATATGGTCGGTATAATGGATATATGCACTGCGAAAGCGGTGTAAATATTCATTAGGAGGTCAAAAATATGACCAATTACCGAGAGATACTGAGGCTGGACAGCCTTGGTCTCAACAAAACCCAAATAGCCGACGCCTGCGACTGTTCAAGAACAACAGTAATAAGGAACAACCCCCGGAAGAAGAAAAACCATCATCATCGCAATACGGGTTTACCCGTGGAGCAGAGTATTATGCAGGGAGGAAAAACTAATGTTAACAGAAAATACAGTTACTAAACTACAGGAAATGAAGCTTACCGCTATGGCAAGAGCCTTTAAGGAGCAGCTTACCGACCCTAATATTAACGGATTGGCTTTTGAGGATAGGTTCGGTCTTTTAGTAGACCAAGAATGGACATCCCGTAAAAACAATCATCTTAAAAGATTAATAAAGCAGGCAAAATTTTCGGAAACGGGTGCTTGTGTTGAGGATATTGAATACCACTCAGATCGAAATTTAGACTCTGTTCAAATAGCAAGGCTTGCTTCCTGCAACTACATTGCAGAAAGGCACAATATACTTTTACTCGGGGCTACCGGCAGCGGTAAAACCTATCTTGCCTGTGCGTTAGGTATGGCAGCAGTAAGGAATTTTTTGTCGGTCAGATATGTTAGACTTCCCGAGCTTTTAACCGAGCTTGCAATTGCACGCAGTAGCGGTAATTACAGAAAGGTGATCCAGCAATACAAAAAGCCGGCATTATTAATTTTAGACGAATGGCTATTGTATCCCCTTAAAGAAACCGAGGCCAGAGATTTACTTGAAATTGCAGAGGCAAGATACAAAAAGGCATCCACCATTTTTTGTTCTCAGTTTGATATACCGGGATGGCCTGAAAAGTTAGGTGACCCAATAATTGCCGATGCAATATGTGACCGCATTGAACACGATTCATATTCGGTAGTTATTGAATGCAAGGAATCTATGCGCAAACGCAAAGGCGTTACGGAAACATAATAGCACCTACGGTGCATCGGACGCTGTCCGAACCTGAGGTTTAACGCATAAAAGGTTTTCCGGGAAGAGTGAAGAAGAGTGATTACAATACAAAAAAAGAGTGACCCCGGTCATACGGCATCACTCTTCCCGCCAAACCCCGCACACAGCGCTCATGTCGCTCCTCAGCGTTGCACTATCCTCTGCTACGGTTAAAAGCATATTTATGATACCATTTCATTATTAATCCGTCAATGTACAACCTTTGCGGTCGCACTGTTCAATTCCGGCGGTTTGACTGTTCAATTTGGGCGGTCGCACTGTTCAATTCAAAACGGTCAGGGTGTTCAACTTTGGCGGAATATTCAGCAAAATGGCTCTTGAGCTGTAAAAGTCGGGATTTTTCAAACAGAAAAGACTTTAACTATGTCCGCATCATTTGGGGCATTTCTATCAGAAAATCTGTATTTTTTACAGGTCTTGAACTGTGAAAGTTCGGCCAAAAATGCCCCTCTTACAAAAACAAATAATAAGTTATTTTCAGAAAGGAGCGTGATGTAATGAAAACAGGTCTGAAAAAGACACAGAAAACAACAGAGATATTCTTCGATGAAGCAAGTCCGTGGCTTACGGTCAACACCTATAACACCGATCTCAAAAACAGACTGACCGCCTACTCGGTCAAGCATCCTGATCTATGTAGACTGACCGATGACACAGAGGACGGTGGTCTTTCCTTTGAGGTTGTGAAAGGTCGGTTCTGCTTTCGCCTGACCGAGCCGTACAGCGATGAGCGACGGGCGGCAGCAAGTGAATTTGCCAAGAAGCATAAGAACAGATTAAAAAATCATAAGATACCGGCCGAAGGGAGTGATTGAAAATGCAAATAACCAAAGGTGAACGGATTGCAGCCGAAGCACTTGGGGATATACCGCAGACAGGTATGCCCGTACTTACTAAAGAACACCCTTTTCTTCGCAAGGTAATAGCCTATATGCAGACAAGAAAAGAATGGCTCGGTACTGCAACCGACCTTCTGAACGCTGTGGGAGATAACTATACTCCACCCAATACTGTCACCAAACTGTTGCGCAAATATGATTATCAATATCTTTACAGGGAAAAAGGAATTGAAGTATCCTTCCGCCGTACCAACCGCAAAAGACTCATAGAAATAAACAACAGATTTTATTCCCACAGTGACGGTTCTGTGTACGGTAGCGGTGACGGTTCTTTTTAAGAGATAGGAGTAATTCAAGGTAGAAAACTAAGGCGAAGCGAGCAAACAGTTTGATAGTTGCCGTGCAAAACAGCCTCTTCGCCATAGGAGGCTTGCATTATCTTAGCAAGCAGACTGTTTGTACTCCTCTCGGCACAAAACAGTACTTGTTAGGGAGAAATCCCTAAAACCCTTTGCAAGAAAACTACACCTAAAAATTAAAGAAAGGAGGTTGGGAGCGATGACAACGAATGAAATCCCAATCGAAAGCAAAAAGAAAAAGTCTGCCCGTATCCCCATAGGCAAACTACACGATTTTGAAGGTCATCCGTATAAAGTCACAGATAATGAGGATATGGACAAGCTTGTGGAAAGTATCAAGTCGCAGGGTATTATCTCGCCCTTAATCGTAAGGCTGAAAGATAATGCTACAGATGAATATGAAGTAATATCGGGACACCGAAGATTACACGCAAGTAAAAGGGCGGGACTAACAGAAGTACCCGCCTTAATTTATCCCCTCAGCCGCACCGAAGCGGCGATTGCCGTTGTGGACAGCAATCTGCACCGTGAACGGATATTGCCGAGTGAAAAAGCCTTTGCTTACAAAATGAAGATGGAGGCTTTGAAGGAGCAAGGCAAACGCACAGATTTAACCTTGTCGCAAGTTGCGACAAAGTCGGATACTGCAACCGCAATCGGAAAGGAAACAAACGAAAGCCGTGACCAAGTGTTTCGATATATCCGTTTAACCAATCTCATTCCCGAACTGTTACAGCTTGTGGATGAGGAACGAATCGCACTTACGCCTGCTGTGGAGTTATCTTATCTCACCGAGCAGGAGCAGTGCGAATTAATGAGTACCATTGAAAGCGAGGACTGCACTCCGTCACTCTCGCAGGCACAAAGGCTAAAGAAATTATCCCAAGCGGGAACGCTTAATGCGGATAAGATCTTCGCTGTTATGAGTGAAGAAAAAGCGAATCAAAAGGAACGCATCAGTTTTCCTTATGAGGATATTCGCCGTTTCTTTCCTAAAAGTTATACCCAAAAAGATGTATACAATGCAATCCTGAAACTCATAGGCGACGACTATATGCGCCGTGAGCGAGCTAGAAAAAATCGTGATGAAAGGTAAGGAAATATTATGAAATTTATATGTGGTCTTGCACAGCAAGAAAATGAGTATGTAATAAACGGAGTCAAGTATATCGTGGGCTCGTCTTTTCGGACGGCAAAGACACAAAGCAATCCGTCTATTACAGACCGATTCAAAAGAATCATTACAAGTGATTTCGTAGATTTGACGAACGAATCACCGCCGAGTAAAATGGCAGTAGAATATGTGTGTTCGGCTGCCGGAAAGGAGGACTAAATGCAGTCGAAAAAGAAAAAAGAGAATATCGGAATAACCGCTTTGTACTGTCGTCTGTCTCGTGATGACGGTGCAGAGGGAGATTCCAATTCCGTTGCAAATCAAAAGCGTATGCTTGCAAAGTATGCAAAAGAAAACGGCTTCGGCAATACCAGATTTTATGTTGACGACGGTTATACGGGTACAAATTTTAACCGCCCCGGTTTTCAGCAAATGTTAGAGGATATTGAAATGGGCTATGTCAGTACAATTATCGTAAAGGATATGTCCCGACTCGGCAGAGATTATTTGCAGGTAGGTTATTATACCGATACCTACTTTCCCGACCGAAATATCCGATTTATAGCTGTGAATGACTGTGTGGACAGTAATGACGGCGAAAATGAGCTTGCTCCGTTCAGAAACGTAATGAACGAAATGTATGCAAGAGACATTAGCCGCAAGGTCAGGAGCTCTCACAGACTTCGAGGAAACGCCGGAGAGCCGTTATCTCAGCCGCCGTACGGATATATGAAATCTCCCGAAAACAAGAAAAAGTGGATCGTAGACGCTGAAGCCGCACAGGTGGTACAGGATATATTCCGTATGTGTTTGGAGGGCAAAGGCAATGAAACCATTGCCCGAATCCTGCAAGAACAAAAGGTGCTTATCCCTATGGCGTATTGGCAATCCAAAGGACTTCCGAGAGGCGGTAAGAAAACGCAGCCAAATCCGTATAAATGGTGCAAAACCAGCGTTTCTAAAATCCTCGCTCAACAGGAATACTGCGGCGATGTAATCAACTTTAAGACCTACTCAAAGTCATTCAAAAACAAATCTCGTATTCCAAATCCCGAAGAAAACTGGGCGGTGTTTAAGAATGTTCACGAGCCTATCATTGACCGTGAAACCTTTGAAGCGGTACAAAAGTTGATATCTAAAACCAAACGCAGAGCGCCAAAAAAGGAAAATGCCGAAAAGAATATGTTTTGCGATTTGCTCTACTGTGCCGATTGTGGAAGCAAGCTGTGGTCGCATGTAAATACCGTAAACAAAAATATACAGTATTTCAGTTGCTCTAACTACAAAACCGACACAAGAGGCACTTGCGAAACAAGGCATTATATCCGAGCCGACGCTATCGAGCAGGTAGTTATGCTTGAACTCAGACGAATGGCGCAATTTCTTCAGGACGATGAAGAAGCTTTTGCTGAGCTGCTTGCCCAAAAGACCAACAAGGACATTCTGAAAGAAAAGAAATATCTTGAAGAAGAACTCCGCAAATCTGTTGCCCGAAACGAAAAGGTCTCAGGACTTTATGAAAAGCTATACGAGGATAATGCTTCGGGTAAGGTGACAGACGAATGGTTTATGCAGTTATCCCATAAGTATGAAGTTGAGCGTATGGAGCTGAAAGCTAAAATTGCAGAACTTCGGAAAAGAATAAGCAATATCGGCACAATGCAGCAGAATAAAGAGAATTTCATAAATGCGATACGAAGATTTATGGAAATGAAAAAGCTGACAGCGCTCTTGCTCCGTGAACTGATAGATAAAATAACGGTTTATGAAACCGAGGGTGTAGGCAAAAATCGCAGTCAGAGAATTATGATTCATTACAAGTTTATAGGGTATATTGAAATACCCGAATGCGGAAAGAACTACAGGGCTGATACTCGAAAGGGCGTTGCAGTCGAATATGTAACCAAATCCGCATAAAACAAAAGAGCAGGCACAAAACCTGCTCCATACATATCGAAGAAACTAACAAATACAAAAAATCGAGTGTTCATAACTCAAATCCGTTATGAACACTCGATATGAAAGTAGTGACCTATTTTGATACAAAGTGCACAAGGGTCTGACCTTTTGTTAAAAGGTTTACATATCGTAAAAAGGTTCAGATAAAACTAACGCTTTCAAGCCGATACATATTAACTAAAAGAAGTTGAAAAGATATATAATTTTCTCAACTTCTTTTCGTTTTTTAATAGTTGATACTTCGTTTAGAAGAAATCTTAACTTCAATCGACCAAAAAACACACAAGATTTAATTTTAGTATTGACATACCAAAATAAATGTGATATAATACTAATAGAAAACAACTGGAGGTATCTACCTATGAGTATGAGTTCAATGAATAATAAAGTCCTGTTCAATGCGGCAGATATTATAAGAAACTATGGTTTTGGTGATCAATCAAGTATGATAGACCTTCTCTATAGAGTCGTTATGACAAAAAAAGCACTCTTTGGCAAAGATGATGATTGTGATACAGTCTATCGGACCATGCAAGAAGTATCAGCTGCACTCCCTCGCTTCCCTGGTGATGCTGCACTATTTTTCACAATCTACAACGTTCTCTCTCGTTTAGACGATCGAGGCATTCTTTCCTTTATTAATATAGCGAATGATGGCAGAGAGATTATAGCTCCGGATGTGTTGACTGATAAATTATCCGAGTATATCGAGGCAGACACTAAAAACATCCTAATCACTGAGTGCGAACAATACGGCGTTTCTCTGCTCGATGTGGTTGAAGCAAATCCAAAGATTCAGTTTACTCTGACGTCTCGTCAAGTCATAAAAACAGAGTTGCTTTCAGTTGTGTACGCAGGAATCAAAAATGTAAGGATAATGGCTGCCGATATTTACAGCTATGGATTCACCACTGAAAAATACGACCTGATAATCAGCATCCCTATCTTTGGCGGACGTGCACTTGTAAACGGCGAGGACTTCATCAGTCGAGAAACAGATTTGATAGCTGTGCAGAATCTGCTGTACCACATAAATATGGATGGCAATCTTGTAATAGTGCTTCCCGCAAAGATCACTTTCGGTAGTGGTAGTACAGCTTCTCTCAGAGAATACATCGAAAGCAACTATAAGATAAAGGAGATAAGTGCGCTTCCAGCGGGACTATTCATGCCTTATACATCTATCCGAACCTACTTGTTTGTATTCTCCAACGGCAGAACTGATGATGTTGTTTTGAGACAATATGAATCTGACAAACCTATCCGCAAAACATCTCCATGTGATAAACTCATAGTAAAAAATGAGATTCTTCTGTTCAGCGATGAGTTTGCTGACCTGAATGGTTGGAACATAGATATGGCGTTTTCTGAAGAAGATGAAGATATAAAGGCGTTTTCTGTTTCGACGGTAAAGAAGCTGCACTTGAAAGATGCAGCGATAGTATTCCGAGGCAAGGCCGTAAATGCAAAGGTGGAAAACGGTAATGTGGCAGTTATCAATATTTCGAACATCACTGACATTGGAATTGACTATGAGAACCTCGAGCAAATTGAAGAAGAAGAAGAAAGAAAAGTATCACGTTACATCCTCGAAGACGGAGATGTTCTTGTAACCGCCAGAGGAACCACGGTTAAAATTGCTGTTTTTGCAAAGCAACCGATGATATGTATCCCCTCAGCGAATATTAACGTAATTAGGCCCAAGGAGATGTTGCGCGGTGGCTATCTAAAACTCTTCCTTGAAGCCCCGGTTGGAATGAAAATGCTTCAAAGCCTAAAAAGAGGTACTGCGGTAGTAAATATTAACTATAAGGACATTGCTGAGCTGGAAGTTCCAATATTGCCGCTTGAAGCACAGGATGAATTAATTAAAGAGTACAACGCTGGTCTGAAATACTATAAAGATACCATCGCTGCAGCCGAGGATGGTTGGCGGCGTGTTCAGCAGGAAATTCAATCAAAATTATTCTGAGTTCGTAATACGGAACAGATAATTTGATATGATAAAATTGACAAATAATGGAGGTAATAATATGACAGCAACTTTTAACGAAGATAACACTATTGAGCAGATGATAGTTTCTACTCTGAAAACTAACGGCTGGAAGTACATCCCCGCCGAGGAACTACCTCGTATGCATTCGGATGTGTTGGTCGAGCCTATGGTGAAAGAAGCATTGATTAGGTTGAATCCCGAAATTGCAGAAGAACCCTCTCGCGCAGATGAAGTTATCTATAAGCTGAGGACTGTTATACTTTCTGTTCAGCCTCATAACCTTGTCACCCAGAACGAGGTCTTTAAAAAGATGATTTTCGAGGAGAATTCCTACCCATTTGGTAAAGACGGACGCATGGTGCCCATACGTTTCTTTGGAACAATGCGTAAAGAGGACCTTGCGCTGAATGAATATGTTGTTACAAATCAGTGGGTGTACCCACAGGCCGAAGGTGGGAAGCGACTTGATATCGTTCTTCTGATTAATGGCTTTCCAATTGCGATTGGTGAACTAAAAACTCCTGTTCGCAGCGCAATCACATGGTTGGATGCCGCTGGAGATATCGCAGCTTACGAGAAAAGCATCCCTGCTATGTTTGTAACAAACGTTTTCAACTTTGCCACCGAAGGAAAGTGTTATCGCTACGGTTCCATTAATATGCCTATTAACATGTGGGGACCGTGGCACACCGCAACCCACAAAACTGATGGGGGTCTTGCCGATGTGAAGATTAGTATTGAGGATATGATTACACCTGAAAAGGTTATGGACATCTTCCAGTTCTTCACCATGTTTGCAACGGATAAAAAGTATCGCAAGTACAAAATTATCTGTCGCTATCAGCAGTTTGAAGGCGCAAATATGATTGTTGACCGCGTTGTAGCTGGATATCCGAAAAAAGGCTTAATCTGGCATTTTCAAGGCTCCGGTAAATCTTTGCTGATGGTCTTTGCCGCTCAAAAGCTTCGTATGATTCCTGAACTCAAGAATCCCACAGTTGTGATTGTGGACGATCGTATTGACCTTGAAACACAGATAACTGCAACATTCAATGCCTCTGATATTCCCAACCTAACAAGCGCAGCTACAAAGGAAGAATTACTTTCCTTCTTCCGTGGAGATATGCGTAAAATCCTCATCACTACGATTTTCAAATTTGGTGAGGTCAACGGCGAACTTAACGCGCGAGATAATATCATAGTCATGGTCGATGAGGCGCACAGAACTCAGGAAGGAGATCTCGGCGAGAAAATGCGTACAGCTCTTCCAAATGCATTCTTCTTTGGTCTGACAGGAACTCCTATCAATCGTGTGGATAAGAACACCTTTGCCACATTTGGCGCAGAAGAGGATCGCACCGGTTATATGAGCCGCTACTCGTTCTCAGATTCTATACGTGACGGTGCGACGTTACCTCTTCACTTCGAGCCTGTTCCAGTTGAGCTTCATGTTGACAAGGATAATCTGGACCGTGAATTTGATGCAATGACCGACGAAGCTGGTCTTACAAAGAACGAAAAGAACGAGCTGTCTCGCCGTGTCAATATGAAGGCTATCATGTACAATCCGTCTCGCATCCGTAAGGTGTGTGAGCATATTGCTAAACATTTCAAACAGAAAATTGAGCCAAACGGTTACAAAGGACAGGTCGTCGTTTACGATCGTGAATGCTGTCTCATGTACAAAGAAGTCCTTGATGAGCTACTTGGTGAAGAAGCAACCACCATCGTAATGGACACTAATAACGATAAAGAAGATCGTTATAAGAAGTATCGTCGTGACCGCGATCAAGAAAGCAAGGTTTTGGATTATTTCCGTGATCCTAATAGCCCGCTCAAACTCGTTATCGTTACTGCAAAACTGCTGACTGGCTTCGATGCTCCTATTCTTCAAGCCATGTATCTTGATAAGCCCATGAAGGATCACACTCTTCTTCAGGCCATCTGCCGTACAAACCGAACCTACGATCAGGGTAAAACTCACGGGCTAATCGTCGATTATATTGGAATTTTCGATGATGTGGCAAAGGCTCTCGATTTCGACGAGAACAGCATGCGTCGCATTATCACGAATATTGAAGAAATCAAGAAACAGTTCCCAGCTCTCCTTAAAAAGTGCCTGAGCTATTTTATGGGCATTGATAGAACTGTTGAAGGCTGGGAAGGCCTGATGGCCGCGCAGGAGTGCCTCCCGACAAACAAAGAGAAGGATGCGTTTGCTGCAGATTATCGTGTTTTGAATCGCGCATGGGATGCACTTTCTCCAGATGGTTTTCTAAATCCTTATAAAATTGACTACCAGTGGCTTTCTCGCGTATATGAATCCGTCAAACCGACTGATGGCCGTGGTGGTTTGATTTGGGCTTCTCTTGGTGCAAAAACCATTGATCTTGTCCACCAAAATGTAACAGTCGGAGAGGCAGATGAGGATATGGACATTCTGTCTATGGATGCTGACCTTATTGACGATTTCTTGGAAAAACAGAAAAATTTGAAGAAAACAACGAAGAAGGTTGAGATTAACCTTGTTGCTAAAATTTTGAAACACAATGACGATCCAAAGTTTGTACGTCTTGGCGAGAAACTTGAGGCTCTACGTGAAAAGCATGAGCAAGGTCTCATTACCAGCATTGAGTTTCTGAAGCTCCTGCTTGAACTTGCAAAAGAAGCGGCACAGGCAGAAAAAGAAGTCGTTCCAGAACAGGAAATCGACAAAGGTATTGCTGCTCTTACCGAACTCTTTAATGGTATCAAAAACAAGAGCACTCCAGTTATTGTTGAGCGTATCGTAGCAGACATTGACAGCATTGTTAAAATTGTTCGTTTCGATGGCTGGCAAAGCACAACTGCCGGTAAGCAGGAAGTAAAAAGGGCCCTGCGTAGCGTCGTTTGGATTAAGTATAAGATCAAAGATAAAGAGGTTTTTGATAAAGCCTACAACTATATCGAGCAGTATTATTAATTCTATGGAAAGCGAGGTTTTTAGATGATAGGCGCAATAATTGGCGACATTGTCGGATCACGTTTCGAGTGGGATAATCATAGATCAAAGGATTTTGATTTTCTTACGCACAAGTGTTTTTTCACTGATGATTCTGTGATGTCGCTGGCCATATGCGATGCTCTTATGAGAAGCGAATCTGATTACAGAAACTTGAACGAACAAGCAATACGCTCCATGCAGAACATCGGACGTCCGTATCCAAATTGCGGTTACGGCGGATCATTTCATCATTGGATATATTCTGATAATCCACAACCCTACAATAGTTACGGCAATGGGGCCGCAATGAGGGTCAGCGGGTGCGGTTACGTTGGAAGAACCATTGATGAAGTTAAGCAGCTTTCAAGAGCTGTTACCGAAGTGACCCATAACCATCCGGAGGGTCTAAAAGGAGCCGAAGCTACCGCTGTTGCTGTGTTCCTTGCCCGGACCGGGAAGAGCCTGATTGAGATACAGGATTACATTATAAAGAACTACTATCCATTGGGCTTTACCCTTGACAGCATCCGGGAGACCTATCGGTTTAACGAGACCTGTCAGGATACCGTCCCACAGGCATTAGAGGCATTCTTTGAGTCGACCAACTTCGAGGATGCCATAAGAAATGCTATCTCCATCGGCGGCGACAGCGATACACTTGCTGCGATTACCGGTTCTGTTGCCGAAGCCTACTACGGTGTGCCGACCAGCATTAGGAAGCATGCTCTCACGTTCTTGGATGAAAGGCTCCTTAAAATCCTGCTGGAATTTGAAAACCGGTATCCAGCAAAAATCGAGAAAAAGAACGAAACCGGGAGCGTGGGTATTGCCCCATCTACCGGTAAGAAAGTAAAAACAGGAGGTCGTGCAGAGATGATTGAATCAGCTATGGATGTTGCTGATCTCGAACTTGATGCCAGCACAGCCCATCCTGAAGAAACGACAAGTCAGAAGCTCTTTTCACACCTGTTTGAGGCCTGCAACATTTTGCGTGGTCCTATCAATCAGGACGAGTACAAGAGCTACGTGACACCGATTCTGTTCTTCAAAAGGCTCTCCGATGTCTATGACGAAGAAACACAGGTAGCCCTTGAGGAATCCGGTGGCGATGAGGAATATGCGAGCTTCGCTGAAAACCATCGCTTTGTCATCCCGGATGGATGTCACTGGCAGGATGTTCGTGAGGCAAGCGAAAACGTCGGAGTTGCTATCGTAAACGCAATGAATGGTATTGAGCGGGCAAACCCGGATACCCTGAGTGGCGTCTTTAGCAGCTTTGATGATGCGAACTGGACAGACAAAACAAAACTCTCTGACGAGAGATTAAAGGACCTCATTGAGCACATGTCCAAGCTCAAAGTCGGCAACAACAATTACTCTGCCGACGTCATGGGTGACAGCTATGAATTCCTGATTAAGAAATTCGCAGACCTGTCAAAGAAAAATGCTGGTGAGTTTTACACCCCACGTTCTATCGTTAAGCTGCTCATCATGCTGCTGGCTCCAAAAGCTGGCGAAACCGTGTACGATCCAGCATGTGGAACGGGCGGGATGCTAATCGAGGCCATCCGATTCATGCATGGTGACAAACTCACCTATGGCCGCATCTACGGTCAGGAGAAAAACCTCGCAACCTCCGCAATCGCACGGATGAACTTGTTCTTGCACGGAGCTAAAGACTTCAAAGTCACACAGGGCGATACACTTCGCTCACCCAATTATCTGGAAAGAGGTTCTTTGCAAACCTTTGATTGTGTGGTAGCGAACCCTCCCTTCTCTCTGAAGAACTGGGGCTCCGAACAATTCAGCAGCGACATCTACGGTCGTAACATCTGGGGCTGCCCGACTGACTCCAACGGTGACTTTGCATGGCTGCAGCACATGGTGAAGTCGATGAACCCGAAGACCGGACGCTGCGCTGTTGTACTTCCGCAAGGAGTCCTGTTCAGGAGCGGCAAGGAGGGAGAAATCCGGCGGCAGCTCGTTGAGTCGGATAAGCTGGAAGCTATCATCACGATGGCCAGCGGAGTATTCTACTCGACTGGAGTGTCCGCTTGTATCCTCTTCCTGAACAACAACAAGGTCGTCTCTCATAGAGGCCGCATTTGCATGATTGACGGCTCTGGTATCTACACTCCTCAGAGAGCGCAGAATATTATGACTGAGGCCGACATCCAGACAGTTTTCGATTACTATACTGCCTACGAAGACGTGATCGAAAAGGTCAAGATCGTCACGATTGCCGACATTCGAGAAAAGGACTACTCTCTGGCAATCAACAACTATATCGAAAAGAAGGAACAAGAAACAGTTCCTCCGGAAGAAATCCGCAGACAGTACTTCGAAGCCTACGATGAGATGATCGAGACCGAAACCCGGATGAGAGAACTGCTGCTGAAGGGAGGCTACGTCAGTGAGTAAGAGAATAACAATCGAAGAGCTTCAGTCCTACCTTTGGAACTCTGCGGTTCTACTCAGAACCAACATTGATGCTGGTGCCTATAAGCAGTACATTTTTCCGCTCCTCTTCTTCAAACGTATCTGCGATGTATACGACGAGGAAACCGCAGCGGCCATTGAAGAGTATGGTGATGACGCAGCCGAATTCGATGAAGACGAGATTCATACCTTCATTGTTCCGAAGGGCTATCACTGGAATGATGTCCGTGCCGTTTCTGAAAATGTCGGTGTAGCTATTGTTGAAGCATTCAGGAAGGTTGAGAATGCGAACTCAGATAAGCTGCAGGGTATATTCGGTGATGGGGCTTGGACCAACAAGAATCGTCTTCCCGACAGGCTTCTGAAAGACCTGCTGGAGCATTTCAGCACAAAAACACTGTCTATTGCTAACTGTCCAGAAGACGAGCTCGGTCAGGGCTATGAGTATCTGATCAAAAAATTTGCAGATGATAGCGGCCACACAGCGCAAGAATTCTATACCAACCGTACTGTTGTTCATCTGATGACTGAAATGTTAAAGCCGGAATCAGGTGAGTCTATTTACGATCCGACCTGTGGAAGTGCCGGGATGCTCATCTCTGCCATAGCATACTTAAAAGCGCAGGGCAAAGAATGGAGAAATGTATCGGTTTATGGTCAGGAAATCAATGCTCTGACATCAGCCATCGGAAAGATGAACCTTTTCTTGCACGGTGTGAAAGATTTCAGTATTGTCAATGGGGACACACTCGCTTCTCCCGCGTTTATCGAACACGGAAGGTTACAGCAGTTTGACCTTGTTCTGGCCAATCCCCCGTACTCCATTAGCCAGTGGGATCGTGCCGCTTTTGAGAGCGACAAATACGGTCGTAACTTTTTAGGTGTTCCTCCGCAAGGCCGTGCTGACTATGCTTTCCTGCAGCACATTATTGCAAGCCTTAAAGAGGATACCGGTCGATGCGCTATTCTGTTCCCGCACGGAGTCCTTTTCCGTAACGAGGAAAGCGCAATGCGTGAGCGTCTGGTCCGCAGCGACCGTGTGGAATGCGTTATCGGTCTTGGCCCGAACCTGTTCTATAACTCCCCAATGGAAGCCTGCATCATGATCTGCCGTATGACAAAGCGACCGGAGCGGCGTGGACAGGTGCTCTTCATCAATGCCATAAATGAGGTTGAGCGTAAGAACGCACAGAGTTATCTTGAAGACCGGCACATTCAGCGAATCGCAACAGCTTATAAGAACTACTGTAACGACGGCGGCTTCGCAAGGATTGCTACTATTCAGGACATTGCTGACAATAACTTCTCTCTCAGCATTCCACTGTATGTGAAGCCGGAAGTGAGCGAGGACGAAACCGATAATCGTACCGTTCAGGAGCACTATGATAGCTGGATGGCCTCCTCAGAAATGATGAAGCTGAGCTATGAGAGATTGAACGCTATTCTGGGAAGGGGGGCTGGAGACAATGAGTAAAGTGAAATTGGGCGAAGTTGCGATTGAGCATAAGGAAACCTGTAAAGGCAGCAAGGACGGATATCCCATTGTCGGCCTTGAGCATCTGGTTCCGGAGGAAGTGACTCTCACCGCTTGGGATGAGGGCAGCGATAACACCTTCACAAAGCTGTTCCGCAAAGGCAATGTTCTGTTCGGTCGACGCAGGGCCTATCTCAAAAAGGCAGCCGTTGCACCATTCGATGGCATCTGCTCCGGCGACATCACGGTTATTGAAGCTATCCCTGACCGCATTCTTCCTGAGCTTCTGCCGTTCATTATTCAGAATGATGATCTGTTTGACTTCGCCGTTGGTAAGTCTGCCGGGTCCCTCTCTCCCCGCGTAAAGTGGGAACATCTGAAAAACTATGAGTTTGAACTACCTGATATGGACAAGCAGCGTGAGCTTGCCGAGCTCCTATGGGCTATGGACACCACTAAAAAATCCTATCAGAAGTTGATCGCAGCGACGGATGAGCTTGTGAAATCTCAATTTATCGGGCCCACTGCCCATAAGGATTTCTCCGGGCACACCGTTTCCATGAGGAGGTGTGCATAATGGCGAAATATCGATTTGATCAGATTGCCATCAACAGCACCGAGAAGAAAAAACCTGTCGAAGAGGATCGCTTCACCTACCTTGGTCTTGAGCATCTTGATTCTGGGACTCTGAAGGTTACCCGGTTCGGCTCGGAGGTAGCTCCAATCGGTGAAAAGCTGGTGATGCACAAAGGCGATGTTCTTTTCGGAAAGCGCAGAGCTTACCAGAAGAAAGTTGCTATAGCCCCCTTCGATGGTATCTTCTCCGCTCATGGGATGGTACTCCGGCCCAAGGAGGACGTTATTGACAAGGACTTCTTCCCACTGTTTATAAGCTCCGACTATTTCTTGGATGCTGCCATCAAGATCTCTGTGGGATCATTATCCCCGACAATCAACTGGCGGGATCTGAAAGAACTGGAGTTTGAATTGCCTGATCTGGACACTCAGCGCAAATTGGCCGAAGTACTCTGGTCCATAAATGATACGATGGAGGCCTATAAAAAGCTGATCTCCGCTACTGATGAGCTCGTTAAGTCTCAATTTATAGAGATGTTCGGAAACGAAAATGATATTCGCCCATATTGCAATTATGTTGAACTTGGAAGGCTGTGTAAAAAAGGAAGCTCAAAACTATCTATGAAGGATTTGGAGTCTGATAACGGCCCCTATCCTGTATATGGGGCTTCTGGATACATAAAGAGTATCAGTAGTTACGAGATGAGTGAGGATTATGTTGCAATAATAAAAGATGGTGCTGGTGTGGGACGAACTTATTGTTATTCAAAGGAATCTTCTGTTATTAACACAATGCAGTATTTAATCCCTGTCAACGGAATAAATGCACGATTTCTTGAATCATTGGTGAGATGCCTTGATTTAGGAAGTGAATATACGGGCTCTACTATACCTCACATTTATTTCAAGGACTATAGTAAGAGAATTGTTCCTTGGCCAGAAATGAAATATCAACAGATGTTCACTGAACTATCAGATCAGAGCGATAAATCAAAATTTGAACTGGAACAAGCTCTCTCTGAGCTGACCGCAACCTACAAACGCATCATAACAGAGAACCTTGGCTAAGAAATAAGGTCATGAAGTTTCCTCCGGCTCGTGGGGACACCGGAAACGGAGGATAACGAAAAGGAGGAAACTACCATGATCAATCAAGTTATTACGAACATTCAGAACGACCTGCTCGGCATTCTGGACGAGAACCAAATGAAACTGCTTTCGGAAGTGCTGGCAAAGCATCTGCTGCCGTTAGAATTGGCCACAACCGAGAGCAAGAATGAAAAGAGCGACATGCTGCCGGTCTTTATTGCCGCAAAGCGTGTCGAGGGATGCTCTGAGAAATCCCTCCGCTACTACGAATCTACAATCCGAAACATGCTGGAATGCATCGGCAAGCCGGAATGTCAGATTACAACCGAGGACCTTCGATCCTACCTCGATACATACCAGCGTCGAGGAACCGTGAGCAAAGTCACCCTCGATAACGTGAGACGCATTCTCTCCTCTTTCTTTGCATGGCTCGAAGATGAAGATTATATCGTCAAGAGTCCTGTAAGGAGAATTCACAAAGTAAAGACCGGTAAAACAGTTAAGGAAACCTATTCAGATGAATCTCTGGAGTTAATGCGCGATCACTGTGACAATTCACGAGATCTGTCAATGATTGACCTTCTTGTTTCAACCGGCATTCGTGTCGGTGAACTCGTAAAACTCAATCGCAGTGATGTGGACTTTGAAAACAGAGAATGTATCGTTTTCGGCAAAGGAAACAAGCAACGCAAGGTTTACTTTGACGCACGCACTAAAATTCACCTGCAGCGATATCTTGCTGAGCGCACGGACACCAGCGAGGCTCTTTTCGTCTCGTTGCTTAAGCCTTATGAAAGGTTGCAGATCAGCGGCGTCGAGATCCGCCTCCGCAAAATCGGTCGTGAGTTGAACTTTCAAAAGGTGCATCCACATAAGTTTCGCAGGACGCTGGCTACAATGGCAATCGACAAAGGCATGCCCATTGAGCAGGTGCAGCAGCTTCTGGGACATCAGAGTATTGATACCACGTTGCAATATGCCATGGTGAACCAGAACAACGTGAAGGAATCGCACAGAAAATACATTGGATAACACTTATCAAGGAGGACTGTTATGAGTGAGAAAATCATTTATAGGCTGGATGATGAAGTATCTTTCAGAAAATGTTCACTTTTTGATGACTGCAGCACCGATCATGGGAATTGTACTAATTTCCACACAAAAGAAGTACATTTCCACGATCACTATTTCTGCAATCAGGAAGGAATACATTTTCATTGTACCAAACATCCTGAGATTGAATTGGAATATGACCCCAGCTTTGATGGTGCTGTTTTGACCTGTCCGAAATGCAGAAATCAAATTGAAATTGAAAGCACCAAGGCCCTTATTTCCCGCTGTTTAAGAGTTTTGAATCGTGAAATATTCAAAGATGCGACTCTCATACGCTTGGATGACTGGTACACACCTGAGATCAAAGAAAAAGCTAAGCCAACTCCCGATTATCGTCTTACAACAAACGTCAAGACTGATAAGGATGGTGATACGATTGTTGTACTTTATGTTAGCTACGTCGGCACCGGAGATAAAGTACAGTATTTTATCAAGCCCGAAAAAGGGCAATTAACGAGCGATCATAAAGATTTGGACCCGGCAAAGATTATCGCAAAGATTGAGGTAACATTAAAAGACCGAACTCTGACGCAAACATATCACGAAGAACTGTAATATACAGATACTGTTTTATTTGCAATTCTCAATTTATGGAGCAGTTCGTTATAGAGGCTCCATATGAGAGAACTCGTCTTGGAAATCACATATCCCAGATTCGAGGCGTCTCATATAAGCCTGCTGATTTGCGGCCTTCGTTATCTGAAGAGAGCGTGTTGCTTCTAAGAGCTAATAATATCGGCGCAGGACGGATCAACCATGATGAAGTGCAGTATGTAGCGAAGGAAAAAGTTTCTACCGTTCAGTTGATTCAGGCAGGCGATATTCTTATGTGTGCCTCAAGCGGAAGTCTCGAACATGTAGGGAAAGCGGCTATTTGCCTTCCCACTATAGCTGGAGAAACCTTTGGTGCTTTTTGCAAGCTGATCCGACCAAAGGGCGATCTTCTACCTGAGTACATCGCTGCTTACTTGGAAACGGATGAGTATAGGGAAATCATCATGCAGCTTGCTTGCGGTTCAAATATCAACAACCTCAAGACTGAACACATTGATGAGCTCCTGATACCAACGCCTCCTGCAGATGTACAGGAAGCCTTCGTTTCCTTTTTGCGACAGAGCGATAAATCAAAATTTGCCGTTCTGAGCTGCTTAAATCAAAAGTATAACGCTTTTCAAGTTATGATTCATAACATAGAAATTAAAACCAATAGTCAAAGGAGGAATTCTTCTGGCACGTGAGGATAAAACTTTTGCGGCATATCTGGAAGATCAGTATTATGACTTGATGTTCAAACAGCTCAAGTCATATATTTTTCAGAATCGTGGAGGGTTGAATTTACATACCAGCCTTGTTCCTGATCCGAGCTATATCGAGCTCGATGATTTTCACGTCATGGGTGTTTCTTTTAAGGAAACGGAAGATGACCGTATCCTTTTTAGAGCTGCTGTGCAAGCTGATGTTATCGTAAAGGGCCGCTCCAGACGTGACTACGAAGAGGACGTCGTCTATCCGTGGTTTTCCATTTCTTTTACCGGTATCCTCCGCTGTGGACTCAACATGGTCACTATCACGTCTGTGGGAGAATATAGCAAGGAACGATTTAGCAAAGAAGACGCCTTGTCTCAATATTTGATTCCCTATGTGTACTCTAAAGATCTTGATGACCACGCAGAGAAATTTCTGAAAAAGTATTGTCCGAAAGCATTGGAAAGACCCATGCCGCTTCCAATCAATGAAATTTTGGAAGCAATGTGTCTTACTGTATACCAGGCGCCTCTCCCAGATGGCGTTTTTGGACGCACCTATTTCAACAATGCAACGGTTAATATATATGACCAGGGAAGAAATATTGTATCAGTTGACATTGAGGAAGGAACTATTCTGGTTAACCCGGATGTTTTCTTCATGCGTAATATTGGCTCTGTAAACAACACTATAATTCACGAGTGTGTCCATTGGGACAAGCACTATAAATTCTTCGAGCTTCAAAAGCTCATCAACCCCGAACTCACATCTATTTCCTGTACTGTCGTAGAGAATTATAAACAGTATTCCAGTGGATTAAGCGAAGAATTGGCTTGGATGGAGTGGCAAGCAAATGCCATTGCCCCTAAAATCCTTATTCCTGCAAAGACAGGATGCGCCAAGCTGAATGAAATTCTTAATATTCTCACATGCACATTTGCATCTGATAATAAAGCGTCAATCATGGAGATTGCTATTAAAGAATTTGCCAAATTCTTTAAAGTTTCCACAATGGCCGCAAAAATCCGAGCTATTGAACTCGGCTTTGAACAGGCAGCAGGCGTATTCAACTATGTGAACGGTGAATATTATCCTCCGTTTTCATTTTCTAGTGGTTCCTTAAAAAAGAACCAGACTTTTTTCATTGAAAGTAAAAATGTTATAGTGGCTTCGCTTTTTTATCCTAGTCTTGCTGAAAATTTTAAGACTGGTCATTTCATTCATGCGGGTGGTATGGTTGTTGTAAACGATCCGAAGTATGTTGCAATAAAAAATGAAACAGCGGTTCTCACGGAATATGCTCTCACTCATGTTGATGAATGCTGCCTTGTCTTTGATAGGAAAACACGTGTTAGTGCTCATTATGATGATTCGTTTTATCGTATATGTTTTCTATGTAGGGATGCAAATTCAGAAAATTTTATAGAAGCGTCTTACAACCCTAACGAAGGTAAAAATGAGGACGTGGTCAAACGTGCGCACGAAATGGCTGCCATTTCTCGTGAGGCAAAGCGAGTATCTGAGATATTATCTGAGATTCCATCATCCTTCTCTGGCACACTTAATTACCACATCAAGCGCCGTAATTACACAAATGAGAAAATGGAAGAAAGAACTGGTATAAGCTCGCGTATGATTCAAGACTACCGTAATAAAAAAGATGCCAAGCCCACATTACAGAGTGTACTGGCACTATGTATAGGGTTGAATCTGCACCCATCATTCTCATATGATCTCATTGCCAAGGCTGGGTATAACATCATGACTGCTTCAGAGGAGAACCTAATATACCGATATCTTATTGACAACCATCACATGGAGAACATCCTAATGTGGAATGCCAAACTCCGAGAAGCAGGAATTGCTCAGCAACTACCTAAAAATGGGAACAAAATGACTATCCCTGAAAAATAATTCGGAAGTCGAACTTCCGGTATCAAATTCTGATTTATCAAGGCTCTTATGTCTTTTAAGGCATAAGGGCCTTTTTTTTGCTTATTTTACAGGCTTACACAACAATTTAGACCGGAAATCTCACTTCCTCGACCAATCCGAAAAAATAAGTATAATAGAAGATGTGAGCTAAATCTCACTTTATCAACCATTGCACCGATTGATCTCCGGTGGCTCAACGATGTTTGATGACACAAGTAAATATGATCAGCTAACTATTGAGCAGAAAGCTGCAGACCGGAACGGAGAAATCTCCGTGGGGACTGTGGTAGGATTTCTATGCCCATTTTCAGCTGACCATGTGAGTTTCCTTCGTTCCAAGCAAATCGAACGGAGGAAATTTTCATGTCAAACGAAGCAAAGAAGTACTTTATCCCTGTCAACGGAAAACTTGTTGAAGTCAGCGAGGAACTTTACCGCGCGTATTATCGTCCAATCTGGAACACTAGATACCACGCCCATAAGAACGGCGAATGCTGCTGCACCAAGTCTCAGCTGTGGAAATGCGATGGAGTTTGCCCCGGTTGTCCATTCAATACTGCTGGCAAAAAGGTTTCTTTGGAAACCGTCATCGGTGGCGAAGATGATGACATTACCCTTGGCGACACTCTGGCAGACGATTCGCCGACCATCGAATCAATCATTGTTCAGAAGGAACTGCTCGAGGCATTGTATGACGAACTCGACCGCCTTGACCCTGAAGGAAAACGAATCTGCGAACTTATGATGTATCACTCTGAGCGTGAGTCCGCTGACATAATGGGTATGGCGCGCTCTACTTTCAAGCGGCACTGGGCAAAGATTCGTGATGAGCTGCGGGACAAGCTCAAGGACTACTATTTCTGATATCTTAAATTCCCTCTCCGGTTGCAGTGTTGTAGCCGGAGAAAATATTTTTTCGAACTGTGGACCACTTTGGCATAATCCCTCCAGTGAATATTGAGGACAGCAAAAAACAAATCACCTCGGGAAGGAGGAACCTCAATGAACGAATCAAGAATCAACGAGTCTGAAACTGACGAGGAACTTATCGGCGTGCTTACAGCAATCAGCGTAGTATCAAAGCGCCTGGCAAGAAACCTCATTCAGCTTGAACAGCAGAGAAAATCTATGAAAGGAGCGACAAATTATGAGCAAGACAAGCGAAGTGGAACAGATCATCAGAGAGCTGCGAGATGCTGCGTCATTGTTGAATGATACCGCAAACTGGCTTTATGGATTCTTTTCTGCTGACAATGTACAGGAACATAACGTCGGTTCAGCAGAGGCACAGGAACAGCCGAAGAAGCATCTTACCCTTGAAGAAGTCAGAGCCGTATGTGCCGAGAAGTCCCGCGCTGGTTTCACGGCAGAGGTAAAGGCAATCATCACAAAGCACGGCGCGGACAAGCTCTCGGCGATAAGGCCCGAGGAGTATGCGGCGGTTCTAGCCGAAGTGGAGGTGCTGGGAAATGCCGAATAATCACGCGATACTCTCGGCATCATCAAGCCATAGGTGGCTCGAATGTCCGCCCTCGGCGAAGCTTTGCTCCGAACAGCCGGATATCGCAAGCGAGTATGCACAGGAAGGCACGGACGCTCACACTCTCTGCGAACACAAGCTGAAAAGCGCACTCGGTATGGAAACCGTTGACCCAACCGAAAACCTAACCTATTATGACGAGGAAATGGAACGCTGCGCCAACGAGTATGCCTTGTACGTTTCCGAAAAGGTAGAAAAAACAAAGTCCGTCTGCAAAGACCCTGTTGTCCTTGTAGAACAACGGCTCGATTTCTCTAGATGGGTGCCGGAGGGGTTCGGTACGGGCGACTGTGTTATCGTGGCAGATGGTACGCTAACAATTGTTGACATGAAGTACGGGCTTGGGATTCTTGTTTCCGCAGAGAACAATCCGCAAATGATGCTTTACGCTCTAGGCGCTTTGGAGCTGTTTGACGGGATTTACGACATCGACATGGTGAGCATGACTATCTTTCAGCCAAGGCGGGATAACATCAGCGAACACACTATCTCAAAAGCGGATTTGCTCCGCTGGGCGAACGAGGTTCTCGCCCCGACAGCGCAGCTTGCAATCAAGGGCGAGGGAGATTTCAAAGCGGGCGAGCATTGTCGCTTTTGCAAAGTCAGGACAACCTGTCGCAAACGCGCCGAATACAATCTCGAACTCGCTCGATATGACTTTGAACCGCCCTCTACGCTTGATGATATCGAAATTGCCGCAATTCTTGAGAAAGCAGACGAACTTGTTTCTTGGGTGACTGACGTTAAGGAGTATGCTTTGCGGCAGGCGCTCAGCGGTGTTACATACGATGGTTTCAAGGTGGTTGAGGGTCGCTCCAATCGTAAGTACACGGACGAAAACGCTGTTGTTGACGCAGTCAAAGCGGCTGGATTCGACCCCTACGAACACAGCGTTCTCGGTATCACTGCAATGACCGCGCTTCTCGGAAAGAAGAAATTCACCGAACTGCTCGGCAGGTTTATTGAAAAGCCCCAAGGCAAGCCAACATTAGTTCCTATATCGGACAAGCGTCCGGCAATCAATACAGCAAACGAAGATTTCAAGGAGGAGAATTAACATGACAAAGTTCACAAATCCAACAAAGGTTATTACTGGCACCAACACAAGATGGAGCTACGCGAACGTTTGGGAAGCGAAGTCCATCAATGGCGGCGCTCCGAAGTTCAGCGTCAGCCTTATCATTCCGAAGTCCGATACAAAGACGGTCGAGAAGATTAAGGCTGCCATCGAAGCGGCTTACAAGGAGGGCGAGAGCAAGCTCAAGGGCAACGGTCGCTCCGTTCCCGCGCTTTCCGCTATCAAGAACCCGCTCCGTGACGGTGACACAGAGCGCCCTGATGATGAAGCCTACGCTAACAGCTACTTCATCAATGCGAACTCTTCAGCCGCTCCCGGTATCGTGGACGCTAATTGCAACCCCATTCTGGAGCGCAGCGAGGTTTACAGCGGTGTGTACGGCAGAGCGTCTATCAGCTTTTACGCATTCAATTCCAACGGCAACAAGGGTATCGCCTGCGGTCTGAACAATCTGCAGAAGATTCGTGACGGCGAGCCGCTCGGTGGCAGAACCCGCGCTGAGGACGATTTCGCAACCGACGACGATGATGATTTTCTTTCTTGAGGTGTGATATGACGGAGTTTGAAAGCATAATGCTTGCCGCTTGTTTTGGCATTTCGGTAGGAACGGTCATCGGTAATCTCATCACTATGATTAGTTCACTGGCGCAGATAATCAAGCAGCGCCGCAAGCACGTTCACAAGTAATATTATTGGCAGTCTGATACTGTCGGGTGGGTGGGTCGGTTAGTTTTGGAGGTTTTTATGGATATTTCAACTTTTAACAACTCGGAATTCGGAGAAATCCGCACAATTCAGAAGAACGGCGAGGTGCTGTTTTGTGGCGCTGATATTGCAAAGGCGCTCGGTTATTCTAATACGCGTGATGCTCTTTCAAGGCACTGCAAGGGTGTCGTGAAATGCGACACCCCTACGAACGGCGGCGTTCAGTCACTCGGTTTCATTTCGGAGGGCGATGTTTACCGCCTTATTGCTCACAGCAAACTTCCCGGCGCAGAACGCTTTGAACGCTGGGTGTTCGATGAAGTCCTGCCCTCTATCCGCAAAAACGGCGCATACATGACGGACGATATTCTGGAACAGGCGCTTACTTCGCCGGACTTTCTTATCGAACTTGCTACCCGTCTGAAAGCAGAAAAGGCGAAGAATGCACAGCTTACCGTTTCCAATCAGATAATGCAGCCGAAAGCCGATTATTTTGATATGCTCGTTGACAGAAATTTGCTCACGGGAATTCGTGACACGGCAAAGGAACTCGGCGTAAGGCAGAACGATTTTGTGCGTTTCTTACTGGACAAGGGTTATCTCTACCGTTCGAAGAAAGGCAAACTCAGACCGTATGCTGCATACGTTGAAAGCGGCTTGTTTGAAATGAAGGAGTTCGTAAACGACAAGACGGGATACACTGATACTCAGACAATGATTACCCCTAAAGGCAAGGAAACATTCAGATTGCTGTGTATCTGACAATCATTCGGGCGGTAGACTAGCTTTACCGCCCATTTTTGAGGTGAACTATGGAAAAGATTAAAACGCTATCTATCGACCTTGAAACATTCAGCGATGTTGACCTTTCAAAGTGCGGTGTGTACAAATACGTTGAATCGCCCGCTTTTGAGATACTGCTTTTCGGAGTGTCGGTGAACGGTGGTGATGTCGTGGTGTATGACCTTGCCAACGGTGAGGAAATTCCCGCTGAAATACTCTCGGCACTAACGGACAATTCTGTTCCCAAATGGGCATTTAATGCGAGTTTTGAGAGGGTGTGTCTGTCGAAATATCTCGGTTTGCCTGTTGGCGAGTATCTTGACTCGCAGTCGTGGCGATGCTCGATGATATGGTCTGCGTATATGGGTTTACCGCTGTCGCTTGCGGGAGCGGGAGCAGTTCTCGGACTGCCGAAACAGAAGCTGAAAGAGGGCAAGGAACTCATCAAGTATTTTTGCATTCCTTGTACTCCTACCAAAGCAAACGGATACAGAACGCGAAATCTTCCCGAACACGCTCCCGAAAAATGGGCGCAGTTCAAGGCTTACAACAAGCGTGATGTCGAAGTCGAAATGGCTATTCAGGATAAGCTGCGAAAATTCCCCGTACCCGATTTTGTATGGGAAGAATATGTCCTCGACCAACGGATTAACGACCGTGGAATTGCTCTCGATATGGCGGTTGTGGAGAACGCTATTCTCTTTGATGAAAACTCTCGCGGAGTGCTTTCGGCAAAAATGCAGGAACTCACCTCGCTCGACAATCCGAATTCCGTTCAACAGATGAAACAATGGCTCTCCGAGAACGGACTTGAAACAGACACGCTCGGAAAGAAAGCAGTTTCTGAATTGCTGAAAACCGCGCCACAGTCGCTTGCGGAGGTTCTGGAACTCCGTCAGCAGCTTGCGAAATCCTCGGTAAAGAAATATCAGGCGATGAAAAACGCTGTCTGCTCGGACGGTCGCGCGCACGGAATGTTTCAGTTTTACGGCGCGAACCGCAGCGGTCGTTGGGCGGGTCGGCTCATTCAACTGCAAAATCTCCCGCAGAACCATATCTCCGACTTGGAACAGGCTCGGGAACTTGTGAAAAGCGGAAATTATACTGCGATGGAACTGCTCTACGACGATATTCCCGACACGCTTTCCCAACTTATACGCACGGCATTCGTGCCGAAAGCGGGAATGAAATTCATAGTTTCCGACTTTTCTGCAATCGAAGCGAGAGTGCTGTCGTGGCTGGCGGGAGAAGATTGGCGGCTTGATGTTTTCAAGAACGGCGGAGATATTTACTGCGCGTCTGCTTCGCAGATGTTCCGTGTGCCCGTGGAAAAACACGGTGTAAACGGGCATCTTCGGCAGAAAGGCAAAATCGCAGAGTTGGCTCTTGGCTACGGCGGTTCGGTCGGCGCTCTGAAAGCTATGGGCGCGTTGGAGATGGGGCTGTCAGAGGACGAACTTCAGCCGCTCGTGGATATGTGGCGAAACTCCAACCCGAACATAGTGCAATTTTGGTGGGAAGTTGACCGCTGCGTTAAGCAGACAGTAAAGGAGCGTATTCCCACAGAAACACACGGTATTCGTTTCAGCTATCAGAGCGGAATGTTGTTCATCACGCTGCCGAGCGGCAGACGGCTCTCTTATGTCAAACCCCGTATTGGTGAAAACAAATTCGGTGGTGAGTCGGTCACTTACGAGGGAGTTGGCGCAACGAAGAAATGGGAGCGCATTGAAAGCTACGGTCCCAAGTTTGTAGAGAACATCGTTCAAGCAATAAGCCGCGATATTCTCTGCTACGCTATGAAAACGCTGCGGAATTATCGGATATGCGGTCACGTTCACGATGAACTTATTATCGAATGTCCCGAAGATACAAAAGTGTCCGAGATTTGCGAGATGATGGGCAGAACACCACCGTTAGCAAAGGGACTTCCGCTGCGGGCGGATGGCTACGAGTGTGAGTTCTATAAAAAGGACTGATATAGAATGGACCATTTGTTTAATAAGTTTCCATATATTATTGACGGCTCTATCAGCAGTCAGAATTTAAAGAATGGAGGATAACAATGAAATTCACATTATACACGGCAAACTACGTTGGCAGTCTGTCTAACAGCATTTACCCCAACAAGCGCATTATAACAGACGAAACCTCTATGAAAGCGGCGGCAGAATTCGATCATGTAACCGCCGAGTATAAAAACAATCACCGCAGCAATTCGGATTTCATATCCGCAGATAATATCCCGATGGATTGCGACAACGACCACTCGGACGACCCGAGCGATTGGGTTACACCGCTTGAAGTGGCTATGGCTTTTCCGGGTGTGGAATTCGTGGTAGTTTACAGCCGCAATAATATGCTGCCGAAAAACGGAAAGTCACCTCGCCCGAGGTTTCATGTGTACTTACCTATTCCGCTGATAACAGATGCTGCTGAATACACAGCCTTGAAAAAGCGCATTGCGGCTGAGTTTCCGTACTTCGACAAGAACGCACTCGACAGCGCAAGGCTGCTTTTCGGTGTTCCAAATCCGCAAGTAGAAATTTTCAACGGCGATATGTCTATTGTGGATTTCCTTGATGACGCAGATTTTGAACAGTGGGACAACGATAGCGCGCTTGTCACCGAGGGCAGCCGCAACAGTACAATGTCGCATTATGCGGGGCGCATTATTAAACGGCTCGGAAATACAGACGAGGCGTATCAGCAGTTTCTGAAACAGGCTGAAAAGTGCGACCCTCCGCTTGACGATTCGGAACTTCAGACCATTTGGAATAGCGCCGTTAAATTCGGCAAAAAAGTTGCAAAGCAGGACGGGTATATCCCTCCCGAAAAGTATAATTCGGGGTTTAATCTGAAACCCGAAGACTATTCTGACATCGGACAGGCTAAAGTCCTCGCCCGTGAGTATGGCGGCGAACTTGTATACACGGATGCTACGGACTATATGCGCTATGACGGTGTCCGTTGGGCGGAGTCAAAGCAGCTTGCAGTCGGAGCTTGCGAGGAGTTCCTCGACAAACAGCTTAACGAGGCAAAAACCGCTCTGGAAAAGGCGCAGCAGACTCTTATAAAATCGGGAATTGACAAGGAAACTGTGATGTCCGGCGGCAAGGCGCTTGAAAAGTCAATAGATGAAAAGAGCGAGAAAGCGTTTGCAGAGTACATGATGGCGCTTGTGTATAAGTCTTTCGTGATGAAACGCAGGGATATGAAGTATATCGCTTCTGCGTTACAGGCGGCAAAGCCTATGCTACTGCGGGATATTAAGGATTTCGATTCGCAAGAATTTCTGCTTAACACTCCTGCAGCTACATACGATTTGCGAACAGGGACAAGCGCGGAACACTCCGCAGACGACCTAATAACCAAAGTTACCGCTATTTCTCCCGGCGATGAGAATATGGATATCTGGCTTAACGCGGTGAACAGCTTTTTCTGTGGCGATGCGGAGCTTATCGAGTACGTTCAGCAGATAGTCGGTCTTGCCGCAATCGGAAAAGTGTATATGGAGGCTCTTATAATTTCCTACGGCGAGGGGCGCAACGGTAAATCCACGTTCTGGAACACGATTGCGCGGGTTCTCGGTTCGTATAGTGGCAGTATATCCGCCGACGCCCTCACGGTTGGCTGTAAGCGGAATGTCAAGCCCGAGATGGCTGAACTTAAAGGAAAACGGCTTGTTATTGCCGCAGAACTCGAGGAGGGTATGCGGCTGAATACTTCGGTGGTAAAACAGCTGTGTTCGACTGACGAGGTTTCCGCTGAAAAGAAGTACCGCGACCCGTTCAGATATACTCCTACCCACACGCTTGTTCTGTACACGAATCATCTTCCAAGAGTCGGCGCAAATGATGAGGGTACTTGGAGAAGGCTTATCGTCATTCCCTTTAACGCAAAAATCGAGGGCAAGGCTGACATCAAAAATTACGCGGACTACCTTGCTGAAAAGGCAGGCGGCGCTGTGCTTTCTTGGATCATAGAGGGAGCGCGGAAAGTAATTGAATGTAGTTTCAAGCTGAGTATTCCGCAGTGCGTAAGTGATGCGATAAACCATTATCGCGAGAATAACGACTGGCTTTCTATGTTCATTGAGGACTGCTGCGAGGTTGACCCATCATATACGCAGAAGTCGGGCGAGCTTTACCAGGAATACCGCGCGTACTGTGCGAGGACGGGAGAATACACGAGAAGCACCACGGATTTTTACACAGGACTTGACACTGCCGGTTTTGAAAAACGGAAATCCAAAAAGGGCATTATGGTCTACGGAATCCGCTTGAAATCTGACTTTATGACAGATTGAAAACCCTAAAGGTGCAGGTCGGTGAAGGTCTTAGTATAAAACCCCCTTTAGGGCTGTTATATTAACAAAAAATACCATATAGAGAGTTTTATGAAATGAGGTTCACCGACCTGCACCATTGACGGAAAAGGAGCAGAAAGTGTGTGAAAAACTGATAGAACAGAAACTGGTTCAGGCAGTCAGAAAAAGCGGCGGTCTGTGTCTGAAATTCGTGTCACCAAATTTTGATGGAATGCCGGACAGGCTGATACTTCTTCCGGGTGGCAAAATCGCCTTTGCAGAACTGAAAGCACCCGGCAAGAAACCCCGACCGTTACAAATCGCAAGGCACAAAACATTGATGAACCTCGGATTTCGTGTGTATGTCATTGACAGCGTGGAACAGATAGGAGCGATACTTGATGAAATACAATCCACATGATTATCAGAAATATGCCGCCGACTTCATAATCACCCACCCTGTCGCAGCGCTCCTGTTAGATATGGGATTAGGCAAGACAAGCATTACGCTGACTGCAATGAATGACCTGCTTTTTGACAGCTTTGAGGTGCATAAAGTGCTTGTAGTAGCGCCGCTGCGTGTGGCTCGTGATACATGGTCTGCTGAAATCGAAAAGTGGGATCATTTGAAAAACATGCGTTACAGCGTGGTTGTCGGAGCGGAACAAGAGCGGTTGAAAGCTCTCCGCACTCCCGCAGATGTCTACATCATCAACCGCGAAAACATACAGTGGCTTGTTGAGGAGAGCGGTGTTCCTCTCGATTTCGATATGGCTGTGATTGACGAGCTTTCCTCTTTCAAAAATCATCAATCAAAGCGGTTCAAGGCATTTATGAAAATCCGACCGAAACTGAAACGTATAGTCGGTCTTACAGGTACTCCCGCCGGCAACGGTCTGATGGACTTGTTCGCGGAGTTCAAGCTGTTGGATATGGGAGAACGGCTCGGTAGGTTCATCGGGCAATACCGAAACACCTACTTTCAGCCGGACAAACGCAACGGAATGGTTGTATACAGCTACAAGCCGTTACCCGATGCGGAACAGCGGATATACGACAAAATCTCCGACATCACCATTTCGATGAAAGCCACAGACCACCTTACAATGCCCGAACTCGTGAGTACGGAGTACACGGTTCAGCTTTCCGAAAAGGAAAAGGAGAAATACGACCGTCTGAAAAAGGAACTTGTCCTTACCACCGAAGATAACGAGGTTACTGCGGCAAATGCTGCGTCCCTTTCAAACAAGCTGTCGCAGATGGCGAACGGAGCGGTGTATTCTGATGATGAAAGCGTGATCGAGATTCACGACCGAAAGCTGGACGCTTTGGAAGATATAATCGAAAGCATGAACGGCAGATCGATGCTTGTGGCTTACTGGTTCAAGCACGATTTGGAGCGTATCAAGGATAGGTTCGATGTTCGTGAAATAAAGTCGAGCGAGGATATTTCCGACTGGAACAGCGGAAAAATTCCTGTGGCGCTAATCCACCCGGCAAGCGCGGGACACGGCTTGAACTTACAGCAAGGCGGTTCTACGCTTATATGGTTCGGACTTACATGGTCGCTTGAATTGTATCAGCAGACGAACGCAAGGCTCTGGCGGCAAGGTCAGACCGCCGACACGGTGGTAATTCAGCACATAATCGCAAAGGGCACGATTGACGAGCAGATTATGAAAGCTCTCAAAACAAAGGACACAACTCAGGCGGCACTTATTTCCGCCGTGAAAGCAGATTTGGAGGTACATAGATGAACGGATATGAGGAATTGGCTAATGCCATTATTGTTCAAGCAGTTAAAGACTACCGCGATGCTGTGGAGCGTCTGCGATATACACCGGACGATAAATCGGCACAGCACGACAAGCGGAGTATTGAGAAATTCTTCCGTTCAAACTGGTTTTCGATACTTACGGATTTGAACGGTGAATTGCTTCTGAAAAAACTTAAAGAGGAGGTTTAGTTATGACAGCAAAGGAATTTCTGACAAGCGCATCTGAAATGAACCGACAGATACACTACAAAGAAATCGAACTGAAAAGCCTGCGGGATTTGGCAAGCGGAATATCCGGCTGCGGTTTCGGAGAGCGGCTTTCGGGAACAAGAAATCCCGACCCGCCTTTCGTTAGGTACACGGACAAGGCTTTGTCCCTTGAAAAAGAAATTCAGAACGACAAGTGCAAACTGTCCGAACTTAAATTCTCCATCGGCAAAGCAATTGATGATTTGGAAAACACAAACGAGCGTACTGTGCTTCGGTACAAATATCTGATGTTCCTTTCGTGGAAAGAGATCAGTACAAAAATGGGGTATTCAAAAAGGTGGGTAATAAAGCTGCACGAAAGAGCCGTTCAGAATTTTTCTGAAAATTGGACACCCTAGTTCACAGCAGTTCACCCCTGTTCACCGTTGACACAGTCAACCTGTTGTGGTATGATATACTTAGAAAAATATACAGAGAGCCTTGTGGGTTTTATAACTCGCAAGGCTTTTTCTATGCCCAAGGAGATGAACCCCATGCCCAGACGACCGCAGCGACCGTGTTCTTACCCCGGCTGCCCGAACAGATGTGACGGACAGTACTGCGAGGAACACGAAAGCATTATGAACCGCCGCTACAACAAGTTCGTCCGTTCAGCCGACAGTAACAAGAAGTACGGCAGAGCGTGGCGGCAAATACGCAAGCGGTATGCTGCGGCTCACCCGCTGTGCGAGATGTGTCTGAAAGAGGGTCGGCTTACCCCCGTTGAGGAGGTACACCACATCATTCCCGTATCGTGTGGTGGCTCAAACGAGTTCAGCAATCTGATGTCGCTGTGTCAGTCCTGCCACACGAAATTACATCACGACCTCGGGGACCGGTAGGGGCGGTCAAAATCTCTACGGGACCTATAGCGGACAGCGGCCCGGGGCTTCGTGCGCAAAAATTGAGGTTCAAACGGGGTATTAAACCAAATCATTTCAAGGACGGTTCGAACCGCCCTTTTTTCTTGTCTGACGGAGGTGACAAGCGTGGCGAAAGACGGCACAAACAGAGGCGGCAGACGGGTTCGCGCCGGAGACAAACCCGCTCCTGCCGCAGAGAAAAAGCAAAAAGGTCTGCCGGTAAAAATAATGAGCAACGACCTACCCACGCTCGACACGGCTGAACTTGAAGCGGTTGACTTGCCTGAGGGCGCGGTTCTGCAAGGTGTGGATATGCCAAAGCCGGGCGAATACCTTTCCGCTCGGCAGAAGAACGGTGTTCCGCTCGGCGCTGATGAAATCTACAAGGAAACCTGGCTGTGGCTGAAACAGCGCAACTGCGAGAACCTCGTCAATAAACGGCTTATCGAGGCTTATGCGCAGGCTTTCGCAAGGTATATTCAGTGCGAGGAAGCGATAAGCAATTATGGACTTCTCGGCAAACACCCCACAACAGGCGGTGTTATTGCTTCGCCGTTCGTGCAGATGTCGCAGCAATTTCAGAAGAGCGCAAATCTCATCTGGTACGAGATATACGACATTGTCAAGGAAAATTGCACCGAGCCTGTCGGTGATGATTTGAATGACACAATGGAGAAACTCCTCCGTTCAAGGAAAGGATAACGTTATGTCCAAAGATACAATAGATTTTTTCAAAGAACTCAAAAGCAACCGCCCGAATCTTACCATACAGCAATACCGAACAATTAAGGGACAGGCTGTTAAAGGCAATATTGCAGACGCTCGGAAAGGCTTGCACAAGGTTCTCAAAAGGAGGAACGGCAGATGAATACGACCAGCGAAATGCAGCTTATCCCGATAGACAAGCTCATACCATACGTCAACAATGCCCGAACGCACTCTGCGGAACAGCTGAACAAGCTGCGTTCCTCGCTTCGTGAGTTCGGCTTTATCAATCCCGTAATCATCGACAGGGATTTCAATGTTATTGCGGGTCACGGCAGAATACTCGCTGCAAAGGCGGAGGGAATAACCGAAGTGCCTTGTGTATTTGTGGACTACCTCACCCCCGCGCAAAAGAAAGCGTATATAATCGCGGATAACAGAATGGCTCTCGATGCGGGCTGGGATGAGGAAATGCTGAAAGTCGAGATTGAAGCGCTGCAAGCGGAGGATTTTGACCTCGGTTTGACGGGATTTGATGAAAAGGAACTCGCTGAGTTCTTCGGTGATGATACGGAAACCAAAGACGATGATTTTGATGTTGACGGAGAATTGGAAAAACCTTGCATTACAAAAGCGGGCGACCTCTGGCTGCTCGGGAATCACCGTCTTGTCTGCGGTGACAGCACCAAACCCGAAACCTACGAACTGCTCATGGACGGTAAAAAAGCAAATCTCACGGTAACCGACCCGCCCTACAATGTGAATTATGAGGGTTCGGCGGGAAAAATCAAGAACGATAATCTCGAGAACGAAAAGTTCTACCAGTTCTTGCTGGACGCTTTCATCTGCATGGAGAAATCAATGGCGAACGACGCAAGCATCTATGTTTTTCACGCAGATACAGAGGGTTTGAATTTCCGAAAAGCGTTTTCCGATGCGGGCTTCTATCTCTCGGGAACGTGTATCTGGAAAAAGCAGTCGCTTGTCCTTGGTCGCTCGCCGTATCAATGGCAGCATGAGCCTTGCCTGTTCGGTTGGAAGAAAAACGGAAAACATCAATGGTACTCCGACCGCAAGCAGACCACCATTTGGGAGTTCGACAAGCCGAAAAAGAACGGCGACCACCCCACGATGAAACCGATACCGCTTATTGCTTACCCCATCAAGAATTCAAGCATGAGCAACTGTATTGTCCTCGACCCGTTCGGCGGCTCCGGCAGTACGCTTATCGCGTGTGAGCAGACAAACCGCATTTGCCAC
Source organism: uncultured Oscillospiraceae bacterium (assembly GCA_902490585.1). Taxonomy (GTDB): domain Bacteria; phylum Bacillota; class Clostridia; order Oscillospirales; family Ruminococcaceae; genus Ruminiclostridium_E. Next base: position 29,678 of record CABUEI010000003.1, on the reverse strand, counting down.
ACAATCGAGCTTGACGAAAAGTTCTGCGATGTTATTGTGAAGCGGTATATCGAGCAGGTCGGTTCAGCTGATGGTGTGTTTGTCGTTCGGGACGGTAAGACGGTGGCTTATTCAGAACTGGAGGTTGTCGATGAAGAATGAACTCACGCTCGGCAGCCTGTTTGACGGCAGCGGCGGCTTTCCGCTCGGAGGACTGCTTGCGGGCATTACTCCGCTGTGGGCTTCGGAGATTGAACCGTTTGCCGTTCGAGTAACCACGAAAAGACTGCCGCAGATGAACCATTATGGTGATGTTTCTGCATTGAATGGTGCGGAACTCCCGCCCGTGGATATAATAACGTTCGGCAGCCCTTGTCAGGATATGAGTATTGCCGGAAAGCGCAGCGGCTTGGACGGTTCAAGGTCGAGCCTGTTCTATGAGGCGGTCAGAATTATAAAGGAAATGAGGTGTGCGACTGATGGTAAATACCCACGATTCTGCGTGTGGGAAAACGTCCCCGGAGCGTTCTCATCAAACAAGGGCGAGGACTTCCGCTGCGTCCTTAAAAGCCTGTGCCGGATCAAGGACGAAAGCGTTTCTGTTCCTCGATGTGAGAAATGGACAGCTGCCGGAGAGATACTGGCAGACGGTTTCTCCCTCGCCTGGAGAGTCCTTGACGCGCAATACTGGGGAGTTCCCCAGAGAAGAAAACGCATCTACCTTGTCGCAGATTTTGATGGCGAATGTGCCGGAAAAGTATTATTTGAGTCAGAAAGCGTGTCAGGGTATTCTGCGGAGAGCTTCCACGCGTGGCAAAGAGCTGCCGCCGCTGCTGAAAGCGGCTCTGGAGCGACAGGCACGGTGTGTCTGAACGACCAAGGCGGTAACAGAATGGACGTGACAGAGGAAGTTACTTGCACACTCCGAGCCGAAGCACACCACCCGCCTTGCGTGATGGAGTCAGCGGCAGGAGCGTCCTGTGCGGGATTTTGCACAGAGCATTCGGCTAAGGCAAGAAGTATCGGTTACGAAGATGAAACCTCGCCTACCCTCCGTGCAGGGACTGTTCCGGCAACGGTTTATGAAAATCACTCACAGGATACACGCTACACCGAGTTGAACGGGATTGCTCCTACCGTTTTGTCAACCTATGGAACGGGCGGCAACAATCAGCCGTTTGTGGTTGAAGATACACGCTGTTTTGATGTGCGATTTACCTCCGAAGGCACTCGGAATGCCCGTCAGAACTGCTACGAAACAGACACCTCACGGACGATAGATACGGGCGGTAATTCTCCCGATTCAAATCAAGGAGGTGTGGCTGTCGTTTATGGGATTTGCTCCAAAGACAGTAACTCCATGAAATCGAACAATCCACAAAGTGGAATTTACAAAGCTGAAACGACTCGAACCCTTGACGGCAATGGTGGCAACCCCGCTTGTAATCAAGGAGGTGTTGTAATCGTATGTGTTGACCAAGGCGGTGGGAAAAGTTCATGTAGCGTAAGTGAGGAACTATCTCCAACGCTCACCTGTACCCACGGCGGCGAACCGGCTGTTTGCGTACAGGGTTCGATGATAGGCAGAGCCGACAAGAACGGTCCGCAAGGCAGCGGCATTAACGAGGACGTTTCGTTCACTCTGAACACCACCGACCGCCACGCTGTTGCGTTCTCACAGGACAGCTATACGAAGTACAGCGAAAACAATAAATGCGGAGCATTGAGAGCCGCAGGTGGAATGTACGGCGGGGGTTCGGAAACCCTTGTGTATAGCACAAGCAAGAATTCTTACCATACAGATGCGGAGGAGAATATCGCAAACACACTCGTTGCAACCGACTACAAAGACCCGCCCACTGTGAATTCTCCCGAGTTCATAGTCCGTAGGCTCACTCCGACCGAGTGCGCTCGGCTGCAAGGTTTCCCCGATTGGTGGTGCAGCGACCTCGGAACGGACGAACCCACCGATGGTGAAATCAAGTTCTGGAGAGATGTCTTTGAAACACACCGAAAGATAGTCGGAACTTCCTCAAAGCCGAAATCCGACAGCCAAATCCGTTCATGGCTGAAAAATCCCCACAGCGACTCTGCGGAGTACAAACTGTGGGGCAATGGTGTAGCTTTGCCGTGTGTTTTCTTCGTGCTGGCGGGGATTGTGTACTGTACACAGCTGAGCGCCGAAAAGATTGTGTAGTAATACCGCTTGATATATGTGCCTTTCAGAGTTAATATGTACGCAAAGGAGGGCAAATGCCATGACGATTTACTACAACACACAGGATAGAAAGCCGCTTGTAAAAGCCATCAGCGAGTTCACGGGAGCGGACGCGGTTTACTTGAGAACACCAACATACGCTTACCGCATTGACTATTTCACGGTGACCCGCGAGGGCAACCTTGAATTTGACGATAGAGCCGACAGCGAGGAAATCGAGAACCTTATTGAGTTCCTTGCAAGGCGTGGGTTCGTTGCCGAGAATGCCGACACAAGCAACACAGAGCCAACGGAAACCGCAAGCGAAGAATTACCCGCAGCAGCCGACAGCGCCGCACACGGCGAAAACATGGGGCTTACGGTGGAAGTTCCGCTTGAGGGTGCGGCAGTAGAGAACCTCACCAAGCTGCTTGACGCGAAAGGCAGACTTATCCGCCGAGCCTTAGCGGTGGATAAGCTGCCGATTGAGGTAACGGACAGCACGGTGAAGTTCCCATGGTTCTCCGAGTGCGGCGCAGACGAGTGCAAGGCATACACGCATTTTGTTTCCGCGCTCTGCGAACTTGCCGCCAACGCAAAGCGAGTAACCGCAAAGGAAAAGGAAACCGGCAACGACAAGTACGCTTTCCGCTGTTTTCTGCTGCGGCTGGGTTTCATCGGTGCGGAGTACAAAACCGAGCGGAAAATTCTGCTGAAAAATCTCACGGGGTCATCAGCATTCAGAAACGGAGGTGTTTCAAATGAAGTTTCCGAGTAAAGAAACGGTTGAGCGGTACCGCAGAACATACCCTGTCGGCTGTCGTGTGGAATTGGTTTCAATGGACGATTTTCAAGCGCCGCCGATTGGCACTTGCGGTACGGTTCAAGGTGTCGATGACGCGGGAAATCTGCTCGTTCGGTGGGATAACGGCAGCGGCTTGAATGTCATTCTCGGCGTTGATTTGGTGCGGAAAATCTGTGGCTGATATACACAATTTCAGCGTGTGTATTTCATTCAATATATTGTGGTGAAACCGCTTGATATATACTCGATTTAGAGTTAATATGTGTGTACCGAAAGGAAAACAAACACACGGAGGACAACACAATGAACGCAAAAACCGCAAAGCAGATTGAAGAAATGATGAGCCAGACCATAGGGGTCGAGGTTGAGATGAACAGCATAACAAGAGCGAGAGCCGCACAGATTGCCGCAGACTTCTTCGGAACACACCGCCACGAGAACACCGCAGGCCGCAACGGATACTGCACCTACTCCGCATGGGACAGAGAGGGTCGCGAGTGGAAATTCCAGAAGGACGTCAGCATTTCGGGACCCGACAGCGAGAAATGCGAAATGGTTACCCCAATCCTCACCTACAAGGACATTGAAACCTTGCAGGAGCTTATCCTCAGACTTCGCAAGGCGGGCGCAAAGAGCGACGCGACAAGGGGCTGCGGAGTTCACATTCACATCGGAGCCAAGGGGCACACACCGCAGAGCCTGCGAAACCTCGCAAACATTATGGCAAGCCATGAGAGCCTTCTCGCAAGCGCGCTGAACCTCGACCGAAACCGCATGAGCCGCTACTGCCGAACGGTGAGCAAGGATTTCTTAGTGGAACTCAACCGCAAAAAGCCGAAAACCATGGTGGCGCTTGCGGACACTTGGTACGGCAGCCAACACGCAAACTACGGTCGCGATCAGCATTACAACGACAGCCGCTACCATATGCTTAACCTCCACGCTACCTTTACCAAAGGCACGATTGAATTCAGACTTTTCCAATTTGACGCGCCTGCAAACGGCAAGCAGAACGGACTTCACGCAGGACAGCTGAAAAGCTACATTCAGCTTTGCTTGGCGCTCAGCCAGCTTGCAAAGCAGGTCAAGACCGCAAGCTCAAATCCACAGCAGACCGAAAACCCCAAATACGCAATGCGGACTTGGCTTTTACGGTTAGGGTTCATCGGCGATGAGTTCAAGACCGCGCGGGAACTTTACACCAAGCGGCTTGACGGCGACACGGCATTCCGCAACGGCAGACCGCAGTAAGCAGGAGTTAGCTTCCTGCCCCCAACTTCCCCCACACGGGGGCTTTTGGTGGTAGGAAGGTGATTTCTGAAACTGAACCTTTCGGAAAGGAAAACACTATGAAACGATACTATTTAGCCTACGGCAGTAACTTGAATGTTCGGCAAATGAAGTGGCGGTGTCCGACAGCGAAAGCGATAGGCACAGCAATTATCAAAGACTACGAACTGCTTTTCAAGGGTAGCAAGACTGGTGCATACCTCACGATTGAACCCAAGGTTGGAGCGGAAGTTCCTGTTGCGGTCTGGGCAGTTGAACCGAGTGATGAACTCAACCTTGACCGCTACGAGGGTTTTCCGACATTCTACTACAAGGCTGAACTCGACTTGCCCGTGAAGTATTTCTCGGGAACAACGGTGGTCAGAACGGCTTTCGTGTACATTATGCACGAGGAGCGATCGCTGGGATTGCCAAGCGGCTCTTATGTACGAACTTGCCTTGACGGGTACAGAAATTTCGACTTTGACGAGAGTGTTCTTCTCGCCGCATTGGAGAACAGTAGGAGGGGTTATTATGAAATCAGATAACGAAGCAACGGTTCGCACATGTCCGCTCTGTGGGGCGCAGTACGGCGGCTTTCCCGCTCTCTCGAGAAAGTTCCCCAACACGCATATCTGCCCCGACTGTGGCACACGGGAGGCCTTAGAAAGCATTGGTGTTTCAGCCGCTGAACAGGAGAAAATCCTCGGTATTATCCACGGCTCAAATATACACAATTCCGACCGCTGATGTTTGTGTAGTATATTCTTCAAATACCGCTTGCTATAATGCGGCTTTAGAGTTAATATGTGTGTACCGAAAGGAAATACACAACAAACGGAGGACAAGAATATGTGGACACAGGGCGCGATTGGAATTAAGGACGAGAACGGCAGAATGGTTTCGATTTCCTACTGGGTAAAGCATTACGAGGAAGAGAGCCAGTTCGGAATCGACAACGGCAGAATCTCCAAGCTAATGCTAAAGCAGGACGGCAAGGTAGTTTACAACTACGACCGGGGCGAGGATATCGAGCCGCAGACACCCGAAGCCGAGAAAGCGCTTGCGATTCTGATTTACCAGTTCAACTAAAAACATGAGCGAAAGCCGCCGAAAGGCGGTTTTTCTCGTTCTGGGGGCAGCTTCTGCCATGGGAGGTGATACGGTGCGAAAGCTGAAAAAGTACAAGCCGACACGGTTCAAGCTGAAAGATTCGGTTTACGATAAAGCCGCCGCGGACTATGCCGTAGCTTTTATCGAGAGCCTGTGCCACACCAAAGGCACATGGGCGGGAAAGCCGTTCGAGCTCATAGACTGGCAGGAGCAGATTATCCGCGACCTGTTCGGAACGCTGAAACCGAATGGCTACCGCCAGTTCAACACGGCATACATTGAAATACCGAAAAAGCAAGGCAAATCCGAACTCGCCGCCGCTGTCGCGCTGCTTCTCACTTGCGGCGACGGTGAGGAACGCGCGGAGGTTTACGGGTGCGCTGCCGACCGTCAGCAGGCGGCAATCGTGTTTGATGTGGCTGCGGATATGGTGAGAATGTGTCCCGCGCTTTCAAAGCGTGTTAAGATACTCGCATCGCAGAAACGGCTTATATACACGCCCACGAACTCGTTCTATCAAGTTTTGTCTGCCGAGGCTTATTCAAAGCACGGTTTCAATATTCACGGGGTTGTCTTTGACGAACTGCACACCCAACCGAACCGAAAGTTGTTTGATGTTATGACAAAAGGCTCCGGTGACGCGCGAATGCAGCCGCTGTATTTTCTCATAACCACCGCCGGGACGGACACCCACAGCATTTGCTACGAAACGCACCAAAAGGCAAAGGATATTCTTGAGGGTCGGAAAATCGACCCTACTTTTTATCCCGTGATTTACGGCGCTGACGAGAATGACGACTGGACAGACCCGAAAGTGTGGCGAAAGGCGAACCCCTCTCTTGACATCACAGTCGGCATTGACAAAGTTCGTGACGCTTGCGAATCTGCAAAGCAGAACCCCGGCGAGGAGAACGCTTTCCGACAACTCCGTCTGAACCAATGGGTAAAACAAGCGGTTCGGTGGATGCCGATGGAGAAATGGGATAAATGCGCGTTCGCCGTTGACGAGGACGAACTTGAGGGGCGCGTCTGCTACGGCGGTCTTGACCTTTCAAGCACTACGGATATAACTGCGTTCGTGCTTGTGTTCCCACCCTTGGACGAGGAAGATAAATACATCATCCTGCCGTACTTCTGGATTCCAGAAGATAATCTGACCTTGCGTGTAAACCGCGACCACGTTCCCTACGATGTGTGGGAACGACAAGGTTACTTGCAGACCACCGAGGGAAATGTGGTTCACTACGGCTTTATTGAGAAATTCATCGAACGGCTCGGCGAGCGCTTTAATATCCGTGAGATTGCGTTCGACCGCTGGGGTGCTGTGCAGATGGTGCAAAATCTTGAGGGCATGGGCTTTACCGTAGTTCCCTTCGGACAGGGTTTCAAGGATATGTCCTCGCCTACAAAGGAACTGATGAAACTGGTGTTTGAACAGAAGATAGCCCACGGCGGTCACCCGGTTCTGCGGTGGAACATGGATAACATTTTCATTCGCACAGACCCCGCTGGCAACATCAAAGCAGATAAGGAGAAGTCCACCGAGAAGATAGACGGAGCGGTCGCTACAATTATGGCGCTTGACCGCGCTATTAGATGCGGGAATGACGGTGGGGCGAGTGTTTATGATGAAAGAGGGATTTTGTTTATATAAAGCATAAATGCTCTTGCAATTTGTAAATAGATGTGATATAATATGTAATACGAAAGGGGTGTATAATAATGGAAATTGAAGAAATTAAGCGCATGGCGCGCAACAAATGTAATTGGCGAGATAGATTACAGGCTGTTAATTATTTGAAAGGTAATGATTCACAGGTAGCCAAAGACATTTTGGCGAGACTTGCAATTCATGATCCCGTATTTAAAGTTAAAGAAGCAGCTTTTCGTGCTGCACAAGAATTAAAAGTCGTTTATGATGGGAAACCCATTTATTTAGGGAAAAAACCAAAGGGAAATTTAGTAAAGGAAATAAATCATAAATTGTGTGTGGTTCGTGACAAACTTGATGAAAACTTTACAATTGAAGATTTCAAAATTATGTTCCAGAAATTATATCCCGAAGCATTTGATATTTACGATGGTAATATGGGATCAAAACTCGATAATTGGTTAAGAAATGTCATCCCCAATTTACCAAAGAAAAAATAAGTTTTTGGCACCTGCATCTTTGCAGGTGCTTTTCTTATGCCCTTTAGGAGGTAACAATATGAAGATTTTCAGCAGCTTGTTCCATTCAAGGGATAAGCCTAAAAACAGCACAGCAGGCAATTCCTACCGTTTCTTTACGGGCAGCTCTACCGCGGGAAAGAACGTCACGGAGCGTTCAGCAATGCAAATGACTGCGGTGTATTCCTGTGTGCGTGTGCTGTCGGAAGCGGTGGCGGGTTTACCGCTGCACTTGTATAAGTACCGCTCTGACGGAGGGAAAGAAAAGGCTATCGACAAACCTCTGTATTTCCTGTTGCACGATGAACCAAACCCCGAAATGACCTCGTTCGTGTTTCGTGAAACGCTTATGACGCACCTGCTCCTGTGGGGCAACGCTTATGCACAGGTTATCCGTAACGGAAAGGGTGAGGTGGTGGCTCTCTACCCGCTTATGCCGAACCGAATGTCGGTTGACCGTGACGAGAACGGGCGGTTGTACTACAAATACTATCGCGGTTCTGACGAGGCTATCCGTAATAAGGAGTACGAGGTTATTCTTTCCCCATACGATGTGTTGCATATCCCCGGTCTTGGGTTTGACGGGCTTGTTGGTTATTCCCCCATAGCTATGGCGAAGAACGCTATCGGGCTTGCGATTGCCACCGAGGAATACGGAGCGAAATTCTTTGCGAACGGCGCTGCGCCGAGCGGTGTTCTTGAACACCCCGGAACGCTGAAGAACCCCGACAAAGTCCGCGAAAGCTGGAATGCCACGTTCGGAGGTTCGCAAAACGCAAACAAGGTCGCTGTGCTTGAAGAGGGCATGAAATACACTCCCATCAGCATTTCACCCGAACAGGCTCAGTTCCTCGAAACACGAAAGTTTCAGCTAAATGAGATAGCTCGAATTTTCAGAGTGCCACCGCACATGGTCGGCGACCTTGAAAAGTCGAGCTTTTCTAATATTGAGCAGCAGTCGCTTGAGTTCGTGAAATACACCCTCGAACCCTGGCTTGTGCGGTGGGAACAGAGTATGGTGCGTTCGCTCCTTACCCCAAGCGAAAAGCAGGAGTATTTCATCAAGTTCAATGTTGACGGTCTGTTGCGGGGCGACTATGCAAGCCGAATGAGTGGGTACGCTACCGCAAGGCAGAACGGCTGGATGTCCGCTAATGACATTCGGGAGCTTGAAAACCTCGACCGTATCCCTGCCGAGGACGGCGGGGATTTGTACCTTATAAACGGCAATATGACAAAACTGGCTGACGCAGGTATCTTTGCGGCGGCAAGTGGAAAGGAGGATAATTCCGATGAAGAAGTTCTGGAAATGGAAGAACCAAGCGGAAACAACGGAGAGAACGCTGTTCCTCAACGGCACTATCGCAGATGAAAGCTGGTTTGACGATGATGTCACACCGCAGATTTTCAAAGACGAACTGATGTCCGGCAGCGGTGACATTACCGTCTGGATTAACTCGCCCGGCGGTGACTGCGTTGCGGCGGCGCAGATTTACAATATGCTGATGGACTACAAGGGCAACGTCACGGTGAAAATCGATGGTATCGCCGCGAGTGCCGCAAGCGTTATCGCTATGGCGGGAAACAAAGTGCTGATGTCCCCAGTTTCTATGCTGATGATACACAACCCTATGACCGTGGCGATGGGCGATACCGCCGAAATGCAGAAAGCAATCGAAATGCTGTCCGAGGTCAAAGAAAGCATTATGAACGCTTACGAAATCAAGACGGGCATGAGCCGCGCAAAAATCTCGCACCTCATGGACGCGGAAACCTGGATGAACGCAAACAAGGCGGTCGAACTCGGCTTTGCGGACGATATTCTGCACCGTGATGAGCCTATGGAGGAACAGCCCGCTAACGCTCTGATGTATTCCGAAGCGCAGGTGGTTAATTCCCTTATGGGCAGAATTGCGGAGAAATGCAAAATTCCTATTAAAAACACAGTAAAAACTAAAGCCGAGGATTTGATTTCTCGGCTTGATTTAATCAAGAATTGGAGGTAACGCTAATGACTATTATGGAACTGCGCGAAAAGCGCAACAAGGCATGGGAAGCAGCAAAGGCTTTCGTTGAAACCAAGCGCGATAAGGACGGACTTCTGTCCGCAGAGGACGCGGCTTCATACGCAGAGATGGAGCAGAAAATCAAGGACTACGGCGCGGAAATCGAGCGTATGGAGCAGATGGAAGCAATGGATGCACAGCTTTCCAAGCCCACATCTTCTCCTCTCACCGGAAAGCCGATGAACGGCGCTGACAAGCCCAAGACAGGCAGAGCGAGTGATGAATACAAGGCGGCAATGCTGAACGCTCTCCGCACAAATTTCCGTCAGATTTCAAATGTTCTTTCCGAGGGCATTGACGCAAACGGCGGCTACCTTGTTCCCGAGGAGTACGACAGCCGCCTTATTGACGCGCTGACCGAGGAAAATATCATCAGAAAGCTGGGTCACACAATCACCACAAGCGGCGAGCATAAAATCAACATTGCAGCGACAAAGCCCGCTGCCGCATGGATTGACGAGGGCGGAGCGCTCACTTTCGGAGACGCAACTTTTGCGCAGATTAACCTTGATGCACACAAGCTGCACGTTGCGGTAAAAGTAACGGAGGAGCTGCTCTACGACAACGCTTTCGGGCTTGAAAACTACATAATTGAGCAGTTCGGCAAGGCGCTGTCCAATGCGGAGGAGGACGCTTTCCTCAACGGCGATGGCGTCGGCAAGCCCCTCGGACTTTTCTCCGACAAGGGCGGCGGCGAGGTTGCTGTTACTGCGGCGAGCGCAACCGCAATCACCGCTGATGAAATCATCAACCTTGTGTACTCCCTCAAGCGCCCGTACCGCAAGAACGCAAAGTTCATCATGAACGACCAGACCATTGCTGTTCTCCGCAAGCTGAAGGACGGCAACGGCGCGTATCTGTGGCAACCCTCGCTTCAGGCAGGCGAACCCGACAGGCTGTTCGGCTACGAGGTTTACACCTCGCCCTATGTTCCAACAATTGCGGCAGGAAAGCCCGTGATTGCATTCGGTGATTTCAGCTACTACAACATCGGCGACCGTGGCACTCGTTCTTTTGCGGAACTTAAGGAACTGTACGCAGGAAACGGTATGGTGGGCTTTGTAGCAAAGGAGCGTGTTGACGGAAAGCTGATTCTTCCCGAAGCAGTTCAGATTCTCAAGATGAAAGCAGGCTCCGCTTCGTGATGAATGAACTACTGACCAAAGTAAAGCAGAACCTCATACTTGAACACTCGGCGGACGATGTACTTCTTGTAAACTACATCACCGCCGCTATTTCCTATGCGGAAAGCTATCAGCACGTTGAACAGGGCTATTACACCGACAACCCGATGTCAGCGACTACCGAGCAAGCTGTTATTATGCTTTCATCTCACTTTTACGAAAGCAGAGATGGCAGCACAGGCGGCTTTTTCGGGGACAATGTTCAAGCGGGAAAACAGGTGTGGGATACGGTGAATATGCTGCTGCGGCTCGACAGGCGGTGGGTAGTATGAGTTTCGGCAAGATGAACAGGTTTATTGAAATCACGGAGAAACAGATTGTAGCCGACAGCGAGGGTTTTCAGTCGGAAAACGATGTTGTTGTGGCAAAGGTACGGGCATACCGCGAGGGTCGGCACGGCAGTGAGAAATGGGCTAACCGTGCCGTTTTCTCGTCGGCTACCGACTTGTTCCGTTTTCGCACAATTCCCGATTTAAACATCACCACGGATATGCGTATTCTGTGCGATAATTCGGTTTTCGAGATAACCTCTGTGGAAGATGTAAAAGGTCACGGAATGTATGTTGAAGTGCTTGCAAAGGAGGTCGAGCCGAGTGGCTAAAGCTGATGTTAAAATGCCCGATGAATTTCTTGCGAAGTTGTCACGACTTGGTTCGCAGACCGACACAATCGCGGGAAAGGTACTGCAAGCGGGCGGAGAGGTGGCTTTGGATAAGGTTCGGAGCAACCTTTCCGCTGTGGTGGGTGTCGGGAACAAAAGCGAATCCCGCTCCACGGGCGAACTTGAACGCTCTCTCGGTCTTTCGCCTGTTATGGTTGACAAAAACGGCAACCATGACATCAAGGTGGGCTTTTCCGAGCCGAGAACAGACGGTTCAAGCAACGCTAAAATCGCAAATATCCTTGAATACGGCACAAGTACACAACAGGCAAAACCTTTTCTGAAACCCGCAAAAACCGCTGTGAAAAAGCAATGCGTGGACGCTATGAAATCCGCTTTTGAAAAGGAGGTCGAGGGGCTGTGAGCTTGCTTTCCGAACTAACAGAAATTGCTAAACGGCTGAAAATTCCCGCAAGCACTGCGGTGTACTCGGGAAAACCGCCCGATGAATATCTGGTGTTCACTCCGCTCTACGACAGCTTTGAACTTCACGCAGACAATTCACCCGAAATTGATGTACAGGAAGCGCGAATTTCGTTGTTCAGCAAGGGTAATTACAATCAGACCAAAAGCAAAATTATCCGCGACCTTATCAGCGCAGATATTACTATAACTGCCCGAAAATATGTCGGTCACGAGGACGATACGGGCTACAATCACTATGCCATTGATGTGGCGAAAGAATACGGATTGGAGGAGATATAAATGGCAACTATCGGTTTGGATATGCTTTATTTTGCGCCTATAACCGAGGACGAAAACGGCGAGGAAACCTACGGAACTCCCGCAAAACTCGCCAAGGCTATGACTGCGGATTTGTCCGTTGAGCTTGCCGAGGCAACGCTTTATGCCGATGACGGAGCGTCCGAAATTGTCAAGGAGTTCAAGAGCGGAACGCTTTCCCTCGGCATTGATGATATTGGCAACAGCATCGCGTCTGTTCTGACCGGAGCGACTATTGACAGCAACAATGTGGTTATTTCCGCAAGCGAAGACGGTGGAAATCCCGTGGCTATCGGCTTTCGTGCGAAGAAGTCCAATGGCAAGTACCGCTACTTCTGGCTTTACAGGGTCAAGTTCGGTATTCCGTCAACTTCGCTTGCCACCAAGGGCGACAGTATCACGTTTTCTACGCCGACTATCGAAGGCACGGTTCTCCGCAGAAACAAGCCGGACGGCAGCGGAAAGCACCCGTGGAAAGCGGAAGTCACCGAGGGAGAAAAGGACGTTCCCGCAAGCGTTGTTACGGACTGGTACAAGTCGGTGTACGAGCCGGCATACGCGATTACCCCGCCCGAAACTTTACCGACAGAAAACGAGGAGGTTTAACCTATGGAAAACGAGCGCAGTTCTGTAATAACAATCGGCGGTGAGCAGTACGAAATGGTTCTCACCACGCGCGCGACAAAGGCGATCTCCACCCGCTACGGCGGTCTGGATAATCTTGGCGACAAGCTGATGAAGTCCGAGAATATGGAGATGGCGCTTGATGAAATCGTGTGGCTGATAACGCTGCTCTGCAACCAAGGCATACAGATACACAACCTAAAAAGCGAGGATAAAAAACCGCTGCTCACCGAGGAAACCGTGGAACTTCTCACCTCTCCCGGCGAGCTTGCGGAGTACAAGGACGCAATCACCGAAGCTATGCTGAAAGGCACAAAGCGGAATGTGGAAAGCGAGGACAACTCAAAAAACTCGGCGGTCGGGTGAATGACGATGAGCTGTTCACCCGACTGTTCTATTACGGCACGGCGCAGCTGCACCTAGGTTCGGAAGAGGTGTGGCTTATGCCGTTCGGGTTTCTGCTGGATTTGTGGGAGTGCCATAAGCAGTTTATGGGGATTGTAAAGCCGAAAAGGGAGATGTACATTGATGAGGTGGTGCCGGTGGGGATTTGATTGGAAAAGTGGTTGAAAAATGTGGAAATGTGTGGTATAATCAATTGTAAAGAGTAGTTTATCTGCTCGCTAAATCGGAAGTTGGAATTATAAAAAATCATATTCTTTCATATGATTACATAATAAATTGGAGAATATTATGAGCGAAATAAAGTGTTCGTTAGAAAACGAAGGATTCCTTGCTCACTACTATAAGGGAAATAAGGAAAAGAATAAAGCGATTATTTCGGTAGGCGGAGCTTCTTGTGATGAAAAGACAAGCATAGCGATGTCCGGCTTTTTAAGAAAAGCAGGATATAACGTGTTGGTTTTAGGCTTCTATCTCTGGAAGGGACTGTCAAAAAATCTTGCGTCTATTCCCGTTGATTATGTTGAAAAGGCTGTGAAATGGTTAAAAGAAACTCAAGGAATAGAAAAGATAGCTATGACAGGTGCTTCTACCGGAGCAGGATATACGCTTTTGTGCGCATCACTTATCCCCGACATTACCTGTGTAATACCTGTTGTTCCTTATGACTATGTAATGGAAGGTACATCTTCAAATAATAAAAGACTGCATTGTTCCGTATATACATTTCACAATAAGGATTTACCATATACTGAATGTCCTCTTCTTGATAAAGGTATGCTTAATTGGTTCAGACTCGCTAAAAATGCAGAAGGATACGGGTTAAGAAGATTTATGAGATTCGGATATGATTTTATGTCAAAATCACTGAATCCGGAATCAAGAATCAAAATTGAAAATATGAATGCAGACGTATTACTGCTTGCTGTAAGGAATGACGATTGTTGGCCGTCTGATATTGCTGTTTCAAGAATGTTAAAGATATTTAAGGATACAAATTATCCGCATAAAGTTGAATCGCATATTTATGAAAAAGGAAGCCACGCATTAGTGGACGGTATGAATGAAATGAACCCGATAACCAAATTTATGATTACTCTTATGATACCGACAGAAACTAATTATCAGGAAGAATGTGAAAAGGCTCGTCGGGATAGTTTTAAGCGGATTATAAGATTTATTAGTGAATGGCAATAAAATTCCCATTTATCGAGCAGTTTAACACACTAAAGGGGTAGTCACCACGGCTGCTCCTTTTTCATATTCCCACCGAGCCGCAAGGCTCTTTTTTTATGCCCTTTTTCCAAGGAGGTGACGCAGAATGTCCGAGAATTTTGGCTTGAAAATCGGTCTTGAGGGTGAAAAGGAATTCAAGAAATCCCTCGCCGAAATAAACAATTCTTTCAAGGTGCTTGGTTCTGAAATGAAGCTTGTGGATTCCCAGTTCGACAAGAACGATAAATCTGCCGAGGCGCTCACAGCACGAAATCAAGTCCTCAACAAGGAAATCGACCAGCAGAAACAGAAAATCGAAACGCTCTGTTCTGCCCTTGCCAATGCCGCAGAGTCATTCGGCGAGAACGACCGCCGCACCCAAAGCTGGCAGATTCAGCTGAACAACGCGCAGGCGGCTCTGAACGGAATGGAGCGTGAGCTGAACTCCAACAACACCGCTCTCGCAAATGCCGACAAGTGCTTTGATGAAGCCGGAGATGAAGCAAAGGATTTCTCCGGCGCTGTCAAGAAAGCCGCCGACACAAGCGAGGACGCTGACGGAAAGCTGAGCAAGCTGGGAGATACCGCAAAGAAAATCGGCGCGGCTCTCGGGGCGGCTGCGGCGGCAGTCGGGACAGCCTGTGTTACCGCGGGGAAAAAGCTGTGGGATATGGCAAACGAAGTCGGCTCGGCGGGCGACCAAATCGACAAGACCTCGCAGAAAATCGGTATCAGCGCCGAAAGTTATCAGAAATGGGGCTATGTATTTGAACGCTGCGGCGCTGACGTGGACAATCTCCAGTCGGGAATGAAAAAGCTGTCTACCGTCATAACTGACGCGGCAAACGGCTCGGATTCAGCTGCCGAAAAGCTGTCTGCTGTGGGACTGTCTATCGAGGACTTGAACGGCAAAAGCCAAGACGAGCAGTTGTCGCTTGTTATTTCCGCTTTGCAAGGCATGGAATCGGGCGCAGAGCGTACCGCCGCCGCAAACGACCTCCTCGGTAAATCCGCAACGGATATGGCTGCCGTTCTGAACATCACCGCAGAGGAAACCGAGCGTTTGAAACAAGAAGCCGAGGACTACGGCATGGTAATGAGCAACGAAGCCGTAGCCGCATCTGCCGCTTTTGAGGATAGCCTTACTCGCCTTTCAAATACCGCAGGCGGTCTGAAAAATCGCATGGTGGGAGAACTTCTGCCCGGAATAACGCAGATTACGGACGGACTTGCCGACCTGCTTGCGGGAAACGATAATGCCGCCGATGAGTTGAAAAACGGCGTTTCAAGCGTTATTGACGCAATAAAAACTCTCATTCCGCAAGCCGCAAAGCTGGTTTCCTCAATTGCTGGAGCAGTTCTTGAAAGCGCTCCGGAGATAATCAAGGCGCTTGCGGACGGTCTGCTGTCGGCAATCTCCGAACTCACTCCGACACTCGCTAAAATCGTGACCGAGATTATTTCGGCTTTGGTGGGGTTACTTCCGCAGATAGTTTCGGCGGGAGCGGATATTCTGCTGTCGCTTATTAAAGGCATTGCGGACACGATTCCGCAGCTTGTTCCGCAGATCGTGACGGTAGTCGTTGAGATAGTGAAAACGCTAATTGACAATCTGCCGCTTATACTTGACGCTGCTTTGCAGTTAGTTGTTGGACTTGCACAGGGCATACTCGACGCGCTGCCCGTTCTCATTGAAGCGCTCCCGCAAATCATCACGGGCATTGTGGATTTCCTTATCGGTGCAATACCGCAGATAATCGAAGCGGGAATACAGCTGCTCACCTCTCTTGTTACCGCTCTGCCGGATATAATCGCGGCAATCGTGGAGGTCATTCCGCAGATAATTGACGGCATAATCAAGGCGGTGATTTCCGCAATTCCGCTTATCGTCGAAGCCGGAATAAAGCTGCTCATCTCGCTTGTGCAGAACCTCCCGACAATCATCACGACCATTGTTGCGGCTATTCCGCAGATTATTTCAAGCGTTATTGACGCAGTAATTGGAGCAATTCCGCAGCTTATCGCGGCAGGTGTTCAGCTGTTTATTGCGCTGATTGAAAACCTCCCGACAATCATTATTGAGATAGTCAAGGCAATTCCGCAAATCATAACAGGAATCGTGGACGCATTCGGCAGCTACTTCGGCAATATGGCAGAGGTCGGCGGCAATCTGCTGAAAGGTCTGTGGCAAGGTATCTCTGACGCGGGCGCTTGGCTGTGGAATCAGATAAGCGGATTTTTCGGCGGCATTGTGGACGGCATTAAGGATTTCTTCGGCATACACTCCCCGTCAAAGCTGTTCGCAAACCTCGGCGGCTTTATGGCAGAGGGTCTTGGCGAGGGTTTCGGTGATGAGATGAAAGATGTTTCAAAGGAAATGCAGAACGCTATTCCCTCGGATTTCGACATGGATATGAACGGCACGGTATCGGGGTTCAACGGTTTCGGACAGACACAGGCTTTTGATGTAACAATTCCGCTTACCATTGACGGAATTACGCTTACAAAGGTGGTTTCGCGGATACAATGGAATCAGAATAAAGTCACTGTGAGAAATGCGGGGGCGGTGTAATGACGCAGATAACTGTTACTGAAAACGGAAATATTCGTGGTGTGTTTACGAGGGTTATTTCCGCATCGCTCACCGACAGCCTGAACGGAGAATGCACCTTTCAATTTACCGTAATTTCTTCGGCGGCAGCGGAGATTTTCACAGGGCTTGAGGTTGAACTCAAGAGCGACACGCTGAATTATCTTTTCAACGTGGTGAAAGTGTCAAAGTCGCTGTCGAGTGGTATTGCGGTTTGCACCGTGGAGTGCGAACATAAGTCCTACGAACTGAACAATGACGAATACAAGCTGACTGAATTTGACTTCGAGGGCGCTCCGAGTGAGTGCCTTATTTCTTTGTTGCAAGGCACTTCTATGACTGCAGGAATATGCGACCCGACTATCCCGATAAAGATGAAAATCAACCGAGAATGTACCCGCAGAGCCGCTTTAATGCAGCTTATAGCCTTATGCGGCGGTGAAATCGAGTACAACGGAAACGAAATAAATATCTGCAGTCACAGAGGTTCGCAGGAATACATCGGCATTATGGACGGCAGAAATGTGTCTGACCTCACAATGGAAACCGACAGCCGTTCGGGGACTACGAACTACGGCTTGACACTGTATAAAAACATCAATTTCTCCGTGGGCGACAATGTACAGATAGTATTCCACCCGTTCGACCTCAACGTGAACACCCGTATTATTGCAATGAGTTTCAATCCGTTCAACCGCTGTGAGATTTCGATTGAGGTCGGAGATTACAGACCGAGCATTTCGGACAATCTCTACCAGATGGAGCAGAAAACGAACGAGATTCGCAAAGATGTGGGCGAATCCACAGCGGAACTGAAAACTGCGACAAACAGCACAGATATTTCGATTACGGAGAAGTCGCAGCGGATTTTCCGTATTACCTATAACGCAATTCAAGCGACCTACGCTGCATTCTGCTCGACCGTGAAGTTCGTAATATCTTCTGCGGGAACATTAGCGTTCATTCTGAAAAAGAACGAAAATGAGGTCATGCGGTATGAGGAGTATTTCAGCGAGGGTTCGCATACAAAGACCTACACCTATCCGTTTACATCGGAAGTAGGTCAAAATACAATGTCGCTGAGCGTGATTTCGCCGGATGGCGCAGAGGGTAAATGCCCGAAAATGCAGACATGGGGCTATGTAATGGGCGCTTACCTTGCCGGAGATACACCGTGGGACGGCTACATTGAAGCCCGTGATGACGAGGTTCATTTTACTATGCGCCGAACCATCAGAAAGTACCTTGTGCGTACATCGGATACACTTTTGTTCGAGATACTCAAGTCGCACAAGTTCGTTTTCACCGAACCTATGCCTGCTTTCATTAAGCGTGAGAGGGGCAGAAAAACTCTTGAACCCACTGTCCGCACGGTATTCCCGGACGTATGGAGTCCGAAGATAATTACACCGCCGCCAATAACCGTGGTGAACATCTCGAACAGAAAGCTGTATCTTGAACTGCGAAATCCCGTCAAGGCTGACCGCATTGAAACCACGGCTTTCACAATGATAGTCACCACCGAAAAGGAAACAGTCCGCTTGCAGCCGATTTCCGCTGATTTCGGCACTGGTAACTTCGGTTCGACAATCTGGCTGACATTCGGCAGTTCCGTGATGAAAGACAGTGTTCAGAGCATTACTCTGCTGTATGACGGAGATGTCGGAAATCTGACCGATGTTCTGAATAATGCTCCGTGCGGAAGTTTTCAGACATCGTTTATTTATGTACCATTTGAGGAGGAAGAAACATGATTAAAGGCAGAGCGACAATTCAGCTTTTTGACGAGAAATCCGGCGAGGTGGTTAAGGAACTGCACGAGGAAAACATGATTACCAACGCAGTGGACACTATTCTGAATCCGCCCGATTACATCGAAATCGGCATGGATTCCGACAACGACCGCAGCTTTAATATGCTGCGTGATTTTGTGGGAAACCTTGCCGATACTGCGTTTCGTGGGGTTATAGTCTGCCGTGACAAAATCCCCGAGGACGGCAACAATATGATGCTACCATGGACAAACGAAGAAGTAGGTCATGCGGGAATTGCCAACACGAACACGGATACAAGCATTGGAACTTACAACTCCAACGAAAGCGGCCGCATTGAGAATGGCAAAGGCTACCGCCATGTATGGGACTTCGCTTCGGACAAGGCGAACGGCGAGATAGGCTGTATCTGTCTTACCACCAAGGATGGTGGCACAAACGGAATGCACCATTCCTACTGGAACCTGTCGTGCGGAGGAACTGACCTCAACAGCAGCTCTGTGGACAGTTTCAGGCAGGCATATCATACCATTGTCGGGCATTACATATTGGATTCGCAGTTTAACTGCGCTTTGTATAAGTGGTTCTACATGGACAGGCTCGATAACGGAAATGTTCGCCTACTGGGAAAGCATATCCATAATGGGTGTGTTTATGAGGTCATTCTCTTTGACCCGATGTCTATAAGCGTTAGCAATGAAAAACCCTTCTGCGGGATAATCAGCGTGAAAAAGGTCATTGAACTGTTTCCTGCTGCAGAGCGTATTCCCGATTCTATGTACGACAACAGTTACCATCACGGGAGCTATTATTACGATTGCAACACCACAAGCAGCGATTATGTTCCGCAGGAGGAAAAAGAAAAGCTGCGCCAGAATTGGGAGGACAATCCGCAGTGGCTTGCCTATTTTCCGTATGTTATAGGGGATAAGATACATATCGTTGCTACATCACTCCATCATATTCACCACTATATTTATAGTCTTTCAGACTATTCACAAGTTTCCAAGAAAACCATTGAAACCGACACTCATCTTCAGAATTACGGAGTTGGCTTAAATTATGTTAGGGTAAACAATTCTTCATCATCGTACAGATGGTTTTATGGAACGGGAGTGAACGGTGATTACTGTAATGCGCTGAGTGCATTTGAGTGGGACGACAAATATTTCGTCATCACAAAAAATCCTCTGATAAACGGCAGCGAAGCTACTTCAACAAACAATTTCGGTCAGCTACGTGTGTTCACAAAGGACGGCAAATCCACGGGTAAGATCTGGCAGTATGTCGCGGACGGAACCCTCACGAACATGACTGCGGCTAGTTTCTGGGGATTTTATGTTGATGAAAAGACTAATACTCCGCTTGTGATATGCGACAGCTGCAACATACCTTATTCCATGCTTGCTCTTGAGATAATCAAGAGCGGTGATAATTACGGAAGATACAGAATGAGATTTTCTGCTCCGACTTACGGGAGCAATTATCTGTATTCGTATGCAAACATTATAAAGACGGACGGGCTGACATTGCCACTGTATATTCTTCCGTTTTACCCGTATTCAAGCAGCAATCAGCACTACTTAGGCTTTGCACTGGGTATCTGCAAGCTATGTCTTACCACTATAAATAATCTGTCCGAACCTGTGCGAAAGCTGGACGGGCAGGTCATGAAAATAACTTACGATATTGTTGACGAATGAATGGAGGGATTTATATGAGAGAATTTTGGAACGGAGTTCAGGTCGTATTTACTGCGGTTGGCGGTTGGCTCGGGTGGTTTCTCGGCGGCTGTGACGGGCTGCTGTATGCGCTTATCGCTTTTGTGGTGATTGACTACATCACGGGAATTATGTGCGCATTTGTTGACAAGAAGCTGTCCAGCGCAGTCGGGTTCAAGGGCATCTGCAAGAAGGTGCTGATTTTCGCGCTTGTGGGCTTGGGGCATATTCTTGATACGAGGATAATCGGCGCGGGTTCTGTTCTGCGGACTGCGGTTATTTTCTTCTACCTCTCGAACGAGGGAGTGTCTTTGATTGAGAATGCCGCGCACCTCGGATTGCCAGTGCCGAAGAAGCTGAAAGACGTACTGGAGCAACTGCATAAGCGCTCGGAAAAGGAGGACGATGATGAAGATTAAAGGTGTTGATTTAAGCTACTGCCAGGAGGGCATCAGCTTTCCTGCGCTGAAACAGGCGGGCGTGAAGTTTGCGATTATCCGTGCAGGCTTTTCCACGAAGAAAGATGTGACTATGGATAAGTTCGTGGTGGACTGCAGAAAGTACGGAATTGACTACGGATTTTACTGGTACAGCTATGTAATGAGCGTTGAGCAGGCAGAAGCTGAAGCCGAAAAATGTATTTCTGTGATTAAGGAACTGTCCCCGACATATCCCGTATTCTTCGACATGGAGGAGAAAAAGCAGATCAGCGGTCTGAACACGGACACACGCACAAAGATGGCAATTGCTTTCTGTGAAAAGATAAGGCAGGCGGGATTCAAGCCCGGAGTTTATGCAAATCCGTCTTTTATGGAGAACTATTACGACAAGAGCAGAATTGTCGGCAAGTATGACATCTGGCTTGCCCACTGGACTAACAGCCCCGACTGCCCGTCAAAGTACAACTACGGTCAGACACTGTGGCAGTGGGGACTTGACAGAATAGGCGGATACGATGTTGACGGCGATATCTGCTATGCAGACTACAACAAGAAGAAGCCTGTCGAGAAAACTATAGATCAGCTTGCTGATGAGGTGCTTGCAGGCAAGTGGGATAACGGTACAGAGCGTGAAAGACTGCTCACTGCCGCCGGATACGACTACAATGCGGTTCAGAAAAGAGTTAATGAAAAGCTATACAGGAAAACTACCGATGAGATTGCCGTTGAGGTTATCGCGGGGCTGTGGGGGAACGGAGCCGAACGCAAGGAAAAATTGACGGAAGCCGGGTATGATTACTCAGAGGTTCAGAGAAGAGTAAATCTGCTTATTAAATAAGAAATGTGCCGTGGGCATTTGGACTATTCCGAATGCTCACGACTTTTTTATAAATAACTTAGTTTTACTTGTTTGAAAAACAGATGAACTGATAATCTCAACGTCACTTATTGATAAATTACGCTTGCAATTTATTGAGAATAGTAGTATAATATAATAACAAAATTACTTAAATGGTTGTGATTATGTGAAAATAGCTATATGCGATGATGAAAAGATTTTTTTGGAAAAAATAAATAACTTGATTGTCAGTAATTATGCCAACCCCGACAAACTAATAATCTGCGAATTTGAAAGTGGAGAGCAATTTCTGTCGCAATTTAAAGCCAATCAATTCGACGTAATCATACTTGACATTGAAATGAAAGAATTGACGGGATTAGATGTCGCTGAGAGAATTCGTGAGACGGATAAATCTGTTATCATTGCTTTTTTGACGAGCCATCAAGAATTTGCGCCAAATGGCTATGAAGTAAATGCTTTTAGATATCTGCTGAAGGGGCAGCCTGAACAAATGTATATAAAGCAGCTTCGCTCAATATTCAATGAATATCATCAGACACATATGGCTTTTTCTGTTCAGATGTCCAATACAGTTTTCAATGTAGCTGTGAGTGATATTCTGTATTTTGAGATCTTTAAAAGAACAATAGTATTACATACAAGAATCAATAAATATCAGTTCAATGGAAAGCTGTCGGAAATTGAAAATGATGAGAGACTTGTTAATTTTGTTAAGCCACACAAGAGTTATTATGTGAATTTATCATATATTGGAAATATCGAACCCACCTCAATTATTATGAAAAATGGCGATAAAATACCTCTAAGCCGTAATTTTAAACAGTTTGTTACCGATAAATTTGTTTCATTTCTGACTGCGAGGTGCTAATATGTTTAACTTGTCCGTCTATGAAGCTATTGAAATTATTAACGCTATTCCCGAAATTTTGATTAGCATTACAACCACACATTTCAGCAAGTATATGGTAATTGATAAGTACAAGTGGTTTGAAGCATGGGCGGTGGAATTTGACTATAATCCCACCGGTGGTGCTTCGGGTGCACCAACTATACCCGTAAAATATAATACGGTTCTTGCAATTGACTGTTCCGGCAGCATGGATTGGAACGATCCTATATCCATTAGAAGTGGTATCAACTCTGCTCATGATGCTCTACATCCCTATACCTGCAATAGGATAACCGCGGCTGAAGGTTTTATCAAGTATATGAATTCAAATGATGAAACAGCAATTGTACTTTTCACCGACAGAGCGAATACAGCTTCTTCAATGACAACAGACAAAGAAACTCTTAAACTTGCACTTCAGAAGATGTACAGCAACGGCGGAACAAGTTTCAGCGCCGCTTTGAATGCTTCGATTAAACAGATAGAAAGTGCTGAAAAAATTTCAAACGGTGCAAATAAAAACCGCATCATTTTGCTGTCTGATGGTGACGACAACGACTCTGCAAGCAGACGAAATGCTGCAATTCAGATGTGCAATGATAAGTATATTGAAGTTTACACTGTTGGTTTTGGTTCGGCAAACGATACGATACTTCAAAATATTGCTGATAAAACAGGCGGCAAATATTACAAGGCATTGAACGCACAGGACATAGTTGATATTTTTGCCAAGTTCGGTTATATGGATGATTTTGATATGACGGATACTGATGGTGATAAATTGCCTGATGCAGTTGAAACGGCAGGAATAAGACTACAGAATGGAAATATTATTTATACGGATCCTGTAAAATCAGACACCGATGGTGACAGACTGCTTGATGGTGAAGAAATTGACCCGACTCCGTGTGTGAAAGTAATGCTAGAATTTGCTCGCGATCCTTCGTTTGTTGGACCGCCTGCCCCCAAATCTGTTTACTATTTCAAAATGTATTCAGATCCAACAGTAGATAATTCGGATTCTGATTATGATGGGATAGAAGATTCAGAGGAAACAAAAGCTGAGCGCTTAAACAGTTCATTTAATGTAACTTGGGATAGTAATGGCGAAATATATAATAATATAACCTATTCCATGAATTACTCACAGTTTTTTGGCGATAACACAAAATACAATAGTAAGATCAGCACAGTTTCCGCATTGATGGCATCATTGGTTTATGATAATCAGATTTTGACAGATGAGCCTGATGAAACAAAGGAAAACAGCTACGTTGATCATTTTCTGCTAAAGCATGGTATGAAAGATGTGGTACCATATAAACTGGCAGATAAATACGATGATCAGCATATTACAGATGTAGTTTTTGGTCATCATCGTGTCAAGTATAATGGGCAGATCAAGGAAATAATTGCTGTTGTAATCAGAGGCACTAACGGAACCGATGAAGAATGGTCAAGCAATTTTGATGTAGGGTGCGACAGCATATTTGATGGTAATGGACTGATTCCCAAAAATGAAGACTGGAAAATCAAAGAGAATCATATGGGTTTTGATATTGCTGCAACACGCGTAATTAAACTGCTTGATGAGTATCTTTCTCAAGCTGAGAATCTGGATCAATCCGCCAAAAAAACATTGTGGATTACAGGTCACTCAAGAGGCGCCGGCATTGCAAATATTGTTGGTGCTAGATTGGATGAAGATTACGAAACATTCGTATATACTTTTGCAGCACCGATGACAACTACAATTTCTGAAAATGTTGCAAAATCACACGATAGCATTTTTAATGTTATTAACAGTGATGATATAATTGCAGAGATGCCATTAGCATATTGGGGCTTCAGACATTATGGAAATGATATATCCACCAGTGTCGCAGAGAACTATTCAAATGAATGGCAGTCCTATACTTCTAAATCATATTCTTCAAATCAGTCAAAGAAAAAAGAGCTTCTGGATTCCTTTGCATCGTTGGCAACAGACAAAAATGACTGCTATGAATTTCATTGCTCTTGTCATGGTGATGGTAGCGATAATAGTGTGTGTCTTAACTATTTGAAGCCACGTGGATGGAAACCAACTCGTCAACAACTATCGGATTATTATCGCGGTTATGCCTATAACTACTATGGATATGACCTAGAAGTTCGGGAGTGTCAAACGACGGCATATTTTATGCAGTATTTGGCAGAACTGGCTGCTGCATCTGGTAGGGGTATAGATATTTTTGGTTTAGGCATAACCACAGATGTCATACCTGTATATATAGGCGGTGAATTTGGATTGCATCAAAATATAGTTCACCGTTTTCAAAGTTCGTAGGGTATTCCAGTTATATAGAACCCGCCCATTTGCAGCTATCTTATTATTTGTTAGCATAGTGATCGTAAGAAAGGATAACAACATGAAAAAACATCCGTTGCTTTCTAATCTAATTTTAACAATGGCGATTCAGATAGGCGTATATCTGATTATAATACTTGAACTGCAAATAATTGAGCCTATTCTTCAAGCATTGGGAGTCAGAAGTGAAGGGATAATGGCGCCAACGGAAGTAGTAAGGTTCTTTGTTATGAGAGTAGTTTTAATAGCGGCGGCAATTTCGGCAGGCATTATTCGCTCAAAGGTTTATTTTTGGATACCATCTTTTCTGTTGATATTTGTTTGCTTTGCGATTTATTATCCCGATAATTTCCCAAGAGTCGAAAAAACTAACATGGTGAATTTGCCATTGATTGCAGAATATTTAGGTTATGGTACTATAATGTATTCTGCTATCTGTTCAGCTGTATTTTCGTTCCTTTATCAGCTTCTTCCTTATATAATTACCCGTATACTATTGTTTCGGAGAGAACGTAAACAAGGCGAACGCACTCACTGACGAAATAAAACAAATACAAATACGCTGACATCACGTCCGGGCAAATTAGCGGCTGATACCTTTCGGATCATCAGCCGCATTTTTCTTATGACTTTTTCGCCAAAGCAGTGGTTAACTTTTGTAAAATATCGACATCTTGAATGCAGAAAGAAAGTAAATGATAAATATACAGTTCAAAAAAATGGCGTATCCCCAATATTAGGATATTGTTCGATAATTATTAAATTTGTTTAAACCGAAGATATCTGGGATTTCCAGATATCCTCGGCTAATTTTTTATTTCACAGCACTTCGGATTTTACATTTTCTTTTGCCTATATACACATAAGGAATTGGAGATGCCTATACGACAGTGGAACAAAAAGTGGCTATTATCTAGCCTTGCTCTAATAGGCGTACTTATTCGGTAATATATTACAGCATATCTTTGAATATAAAGCGCATTTGTAAAAAACAAAATGAAAAAACATATAAGATCTCTTATTTTTTCGGACCGGATGGCTATTTTTCCTCCAGTAGATATTGAGGTAATCCCTCGGATTGGAGGAAAGCTCAATGACAAATCAGCAAAAAGAACAACTACGAACAATGCGCCTGCAAGGTGTCGGCTATATTAAAATAGGAAAAGCCCTCGGTATATCAGATAATACGGTGCGCTCATTCTGCCGCCGTAACGGTCTGGGTGACAAATCAAAGAATGCCGTGGCTTGTAAACAGTGCGGAAAGCTGATAAAAATCATTCCTAAGCAGAAACCGAAAAAATTCTGCTCTGATGCCTGTCGAAATACATGGTGGAACGAACACCGGGATTGCATCAACCGAAAAGCAAATTATGAATATACCTGTGCCTGTTGCGGACGGAATTTCACCGCTTACGGAAACGATCACAGAAAGTTCTGTTCTCATGCCTGCTACATAACAGACCGTTTCAGAAAGGGGCATATTTCTGATGAATGACAATTACAGGAATCGGTTGGAAAGCTACCTTGCTTCCATGCTCCAGGCAAAACGAATGCTGTCGATGGGGATTATAACCCCGGAAGATTACGTCGATATTGATACAATTATGAACGAAAAGTACGGAATATCTTCGTGTAGTTTATATCGCGGAATTGACTTGATTTATGATGGCTTTAGAGTTAATATGTCACAATATAAGGAGGTGACGCAATGTCAGGAAAAATAACCATCGTATCAAAACCGCCAAAGTTGGAGAGAAAAAAGAGAGTCGCCGCTTATGCCCGTGTTTCCAACGGCAAGGACGCTATGCTCCACTCACTTTCTGCGCAAGTCAGCTATTACAGCAACCTCATTCAGAACCACGGCGATTGGCTCTATGCGGGTGTATATTCCGACGAAGCCAAGACAGGCACAAAAGACTCAAGAGCAGGTTTTCAGAGCTTAATTGCCGACTGCCGTGCCGGTAAAATTGACATGGTGATTACAAAATCCATCTCCCGCTTTGCACGAAACACGGTCACGTTGCTGCAGACTGTTCGTGAGTTCAAAGCCATGGAGGTGGATATTTATTTTGAGGAGCAGAATATTCACACCATGAGCGGTGACGGAGAACTGATGATGACGATTCTTGCGTCTTATGCGCAGGAAGAAAGCCGTTCGGCAAGTGAAAATCAGAAATGGCGTATCAAGCGTAACTTTGAAGCAGGAATTCCATGGGACGGAACTTTGCTAGGGTATCGACTTGAAAATGATCATTATGTTATAGTGCCGAAAGAAGCCGAACTTGTCCGCCGTATTTATAATGAATACCTTTCCGGCAGCGGCTACAATTCAATTGCTAAGTTGCTGAATGACGAAGGCATTCCATCGCGGTTCGGCGGGAAATGGAACCAGTCCTCAATTTCAAGGATACTCAGTAATTACACCTATACAGGCAATCTGCTGCTACAAAAAACTTTTCGTGAAAATCATATCACAAAGAGGAAAATGAACAATATGGGTGAGCTGCCAAAGTATCATGTTGGGGAGTCCCACGAAGCCATTATTGATATGGAGACCTTCCAAGCAGTTCAAGCAGAAAAAGCACGTCGTGCCGCTCGGTTCATCAAGAAGCCTGCTCCAAAGAAAATATATCCGTTCACAAGTCTTCTTGTATGCGACAACTGCGGAAAGAACTACCGCCGCAAGGTTACAAAAACCGGACCCGTATGGATATGCGACACATTCAATTCGCTCGGCAAAGCAGCCTGTGCGTCCAAACAGATACCCGAGCCGACTCTGCAGCAAGTTACAGCTGATGTTCTGGGTCAGAAAGATTTCACTCATGAGTGGCTTTGCAGCCAAATTCAGCAAATCCGGGTCTGCAACGAAAATAAACTAATTTTCTGCTTCAAAGACGGTTCGGAAGTCACACGAAAATGGAAAGACCGCTCACGCAGTGAAAGTTGGACTGATGAGATGAGGGCAGCCGCCCGTCAGAAAACATTAGAGAGGAGTAAACTAAATGCCTAAAGTTACCGTTATTCCCGCAACTATCAATCCGCTTACGCACCTACCCAAGGTGGCTACACAGAAAAGGCGCGTTGCCGGATACGCCCGTGTTTCCACAGATAGCGATGAACAGTTCACAAGCTACGAAGCCCAAGTGGACTATTATACAAAATATATACGCTCAAATCCGGAGTGGGATTTCGTAAAGGTTTATACCGATGAAGGCATTTCCGGCACAAATACAAAGCACCGTGAGGGTTTCAAAGAGATGATTGCCGATGCGTTAGCGGGCAAAATCGACCTTATCGTCACCAAGTCGGTCAGCAGATTTGCGCGAAACACGGTTGACAGCCTTGTGACAATCCGAAAGCTGAAAGAAAACGGTGTGGAGTGCTATTTTGAAAAGGAAGGAATTTACACCTTTGACGGTAAGGGAGAACTGCTTATCACACTTATGTCCTCGCTGGCGCAAGAGGAAAGCCGGAGTATTTCCGAAAACATAACTTGGGGTCAGCGCAAGAGCTTCGCCGACGGTAAGGTACATTTAGCCTACAAACATTTCCTCGGCTATGAAAAAGGCGAAGACGGACGCCCTGCTATCGTGGAGGAAGAAGCTGCCATTGTTCGGTTGATTTACAGGCTTTTCCTTGACGGCAAGACACAAGCAGGCATTTGCAGACACCTTGAAAATCTGGGCATTCCATCACCTAGCGGCAAGGAAAAATGGAGCAAGACCACAGTCACCAGTATTCTGACAAATGAAAAATACAAGGGTGACGCGCTTCTTCAAAAGTCTTTTACGGTAGATTTTCTACAAAAGAAAACAAAGCCCAATGAAGGCGAAGTTCCGCAGTATTATGTTGAGGGCAGCCACCCCGCCATTGTTGAACCGGACGAATGGGATCATGTTCAAGCAGAATTTGCCAGAAGAAAAGCACTCGGCAATGCTTACAGCGGAAAGAACATATTCTCGGCAAAGCTAGTCTGCGAGGACTGCGGCGGGTTCTTCGGCTCAAAGGTCTGGCATTCCACCGACCGCTACCGCCGTATCATTTGGCAGTGCAACAGCAAGTTCAAAGGCGAGGAACGTTGCCACACGCCCACTGTGGACACGGAAACTGTACAGCGGTTTTTCGTAAAAGCCTATAATCAGATGATGGAGAAAAGGACGCAAATCATCGAGGACTGTGAACTGATGCGCAAAAAACTGACCGACTTCAAGCCACTGGACGCTGATATTGAACGGCAGCTTGAAGAAACGCAGGTCGTTTCCGAACTGGTCAAGGCGGCGGTTAAAGAGAACGCCACCACAGCGCAGTCACAAGAAGCATACCTAAAAAAGTATGAAGCCCTAACCAAACGCTATGAGACAGCGGCTGCGGAACTGGAGCGGCTGCAAAACCTACGAACTCTCCGCAGCCAAAAGGACAAGTCAATGGCTCTTTACATACGAACTCTAAAAAAGCAGCCGGAGGTGCTGCAGGAATGGAACGATACAATCTGGACGGTTATGGTTGAGAAGGCAATCGTCCACAGAAACGGCGAGGTCACTTTCGTGTTCTATAACGGAACGGAGATAAGCGTCGGAGCATAAAAAGTACAAGCCCGCAAGACGGCTTAACAGCTGCCTGTTTTGCGGGCTTCCTTTTTTGCACTTT
>CABUEI010000002.1 GCA_902490585.1 uncultured Oscillospiraceae bacterium | reverse complement strand
CAGTTCTTTGTCCGGAGGTGGTGGAAACACTGGCCGCAGAGAAGCAGACGCGGGGGGGAAGGGGTTTGGGGTTAGGGATAGAGAATTTACTCTATTTTTCATAAAAACAGACTTTTTCTACAAGCCGAGATTTTATAAATCCGAAAGCTATTAACAATCTTTGAGCTGAATTTGCTGATAATGACCTATTATGACCTGATCGTTGAATTAACCGCTCGAAATTATTCAAGTTGCACAAATTCATCTGACATTTGTTGTTAAACACAACAAAAATCACGCTTTTTTGAATAAATTTGAGCTAAATTGCTTGAATTTGAACTTTTGCTGTGTTATTATTAGCTCAAGGACAGAGAGCAAAGTCCAAAAGAGCTTAAAACAGCTCAAACGAGTAATATCATGATATTTATAAGAGGTCTTAATATGCTGACAGAAGAACGTCATTCCTTAATAATCAAAGCGGTCAACGAGCGAGCAAGCGTAACAATCGCAGAACTTGCGGAAATTCTCGATGTTTCCGCATCAACCGTAAAACGTGATCTGATTATTCTTGCAAACGAGGGCAAAATAATTAAAGTGCGTGGCGGTGCGATGTCGAAGAACGAAAGTTTTTCCTCGGTTGAAAAAAACGTTGAAGAAAAAGCGTCGATATGTACCGAAGAAAAAATGACTATCGCAAGATACGCCGCAAAGCTTATTGAAAAAGGTGATTTCATTTTTCTTGATGCAGGCACAACGACAGAAAAGATGATAGATCATCTTGAAGTCAAGGACGTGACATTCGTGACCAACGGCTTTATCCACGCAAAGAAGTTAGCGGCAAAAGGATATAAGGTGTTCATCACAGGCGGAGAAATAAAGGCAAGCACAGAAGCTATTGTCGGAGCGGAATGTGTACTCACTCTGAAAAATTACAATTTCACAAAGTGTTTTATGGGTACAAACGGCATATCGCTGACAGCAGGCTTTACAACTCCGGATGTGAACGAAGCAAAAGTAAAATCCGCCGCTATCGAAAGCAGTCGTGAGGTTTACGTCTTAGCCGACCATTCAAAGTTTGACGAGGTAAGCTCGGCGACATTTGCAGGACTTGGCAAGGCTGTCATAATCACAGACAAGATACCTAACAGAAAATATAAAGATGCGGCAGACATTACGGAGGTAGGACAATGATATATACGGTAACATTCAACCCCGCTGTTGACTATATCGTACACACTAAAGAACTTACGGCAGGTGCGGTAAACCGTTCCGACAGCGAGGAGATATATTTCGGCGGAAAGGGAATAAACGTTTCGCTGGTATTATCCGAGCTTGGCGTAAAATCAAGAGCGCTCGGTTTCGTTGCAGGCTTTACAGGCGAGGCAATCGAAAAGGGAATTACCGAAAAGGGAATTGATTCCGATTTCGTTCATCTCAAAAACGGTTTTTCGAGAATAAACGTCAAGATAAAGTCCGGTGAAGAAACAGAGCTCAACGGTCAGGGACCGGAGATCACAAAGGAAGCAATAGACGAGCTTTTCATAAAGCTGAATTTACTGAAGCCCGGTGATACGCTCGTACTTGCAGGCAGTATCCCGTCATCGCTTCCATCAGACATTTACGAGCGTATAATGGCACAGCTTTCCGACAGAGGAATAAGATTTGTGGTAGATGCAACAAAGGATTTACTTCTTAATGTTCTCAAGTACAAGCCTTTCCTTATAAAGCCCAACAATTTTGAGCTCGGCGAAATGTTCGGAGTAGAGCTTAAAACCAACGAGGATATAGTAAAGTACGCAGGAAAGCTCAGAGAAATGGGCGCTGTCAATGTTCTCATTTCAATGGCAGGCGACGGAGCGATACTCCTTGACGAGTACGGTAAAACCCATATCTGCGGAGTATGCAAAGGCACGGTAAGAAATTCCGTGGGCGCAGGCGACTCAATGGTAGCAGGCTTTATCGCAGGCTGTGAAAACGGTGATTATGAATATGCACTTAAACTCGGCACAGCATCAGGCGGTGCGACCGCTTTCTCAGACGGACTTGCCGAAAAGAAAACAATAGACGAGCTTATGGAGCAGTTAGCTTAAACCGAAAAAGGAGGAAAAGAAAATGAGAATAGTTGACTTATTAAGTAAGGACAGTATTCTTTTGAACGGTGCACCAAAGAGCAAGGCAGAAGCTATAGATATGCTGGTTGACTTACAGGTTAAGGGCGGCAACATATCAGACAGAGAAACATATAAACAGGGCATTTTAGCCCGTGAGGAAAAAGGTTCTACAGCGGTAGGCGAGGGCATAGCAATTCCCCACGCAAAGAGCAGTGCGGTAACAGCTCCTTCACTTGCGGCAATGACCGTTCCGGGCGGTGTTGATTATGAGGCACTTGACGATGAGCCGTCAGATGTACTCTTTATGATAGCCGCACCCGATACAAATGCAGACGTTCATCTTGAAGTTCTCTCCCGTCTTATGACTCTTCTCATGGACGAGGATTTCAGAGCAAATCTCCTTTCGGCAAAGAACACGGACGAGTTCTTAGCTGTTATAGACAAAGCAGAAAAAGAAAAATATCCCGATGAATCGACAGCAAAGGAAGAGCCCGAAAGCACCGACAGGATAAAGGTGCTTGCGGTTACCGCCTGTCCGACCGGTATCGCACATACCTATATGGCGGCAGAAGCACTTGAAAAAGCAGGCAAAAAGCTCGGCATTACAATTAAGGTCGAAACAAACGGCTCAGGCGGAGCAAAGAATATTCTCACCGATAAGGAAATCGCAGAGTGCGACGGTATCATCGTAGCGGCTGACAAGTCGGTTGAAATGGCTCGCTTTGACGGAAAGAAAGTTCTTGCAACCAAGGTTTCCGACGGTATCAAGATTCCCGAAGAGCTGATCGAAAGAATAGAAAAGGGCGACGCTCCCGTTTATCACCATGAGGGTGGAGCGGCAAGCTCATCATCTTCCGTATCAAATGAAAGTTTCGGCAGAAAGATGTACAAACACCTGATGAACGGTGTATCGAATATGCTCCCGTTCACAGTCGCAGGCGGTATATTCATAGCTCTCGCATTCCTTATAGATACACTGATGGGCGTACAGCCGGGTGATAATTTCGGTACTGTAACTCCCGTAGCGGCATTCTTCAAGACGATAGGCGGTTACGCTTTCAATTTCATGATTCCCGTACTCGCAGGTTATATCGGCAAGAGTATAGCAGACCGTCCCGGTTTCCTTGTAGGTCTTGTAGGCGGTTATCTTGCCACCACAGGCTCAACATTCGCTAAAATCGGCGGAGATGTTCCCTCAGGCTTCCTTGGCGCACTGCTTGCAGGTTTTGTAGGCGGCTTCCTGATGCTCGGACTTGAAAAGCTCTGTGACAAGATGCCCAAAGCTCTTAACGGTATCAAGCCCGTTCTCATCTATCCCCTCGCAGGTCTTGGAATTATAGCGGTAGTAATGTGTGCCGTAAATCCCTTCATGGGCGTTATAAATACGGCAATCGCCGACTTCTTGAACCACATGGGTACAGAGAGTAAAATATTCCTCGGTGTTATCCTCGGTGCAATGATGTCTATCGACATGGGCGGACCTTTTAACAAGGCAGCTTATGTATTCGGTACAGCGGCAATCGCAACAGGCGGTTACGATATAATGGCGGCAGTTATGATAGGCGGTATGGTTCCTCCTATTGCAATAGCACTTTCGACAACCTTCTTCAAGAGCAGATGGACAGAAGAAGAACGCAAGAACGGTCCGGTAAACTACATCATGGGACTGAGCTTTATAACAGAGGGCGCAATTCCTTATGCGGCGGCTGATCCGCTCAGAGTAATCCCGGCTTGTATGGTCGGCGCAGGCGTTGCAGGCGGTCTTTCAATGGCATTCAACTGCACGCTTATGGCACCCCACGGCGGTATCTTCGTATTCGCCGTTGTAGGCAACTGGCCTATGTACCTTGTATCCCTTGCAGTAGGCTCGGTAGTATCAATGTTACTGCTGGCACTGCTTAAAAAGAAGAAAACAGTAAAAGAACCCGAAACAAAGTAAATAAGACTGTAGTTAAAAATATATGTTTTGAAAATGTGGGGTTTGGGGCATAGCCCCAAGGCAGGTCGCAGGGACGCCAGTCCCCGTATTCCCCCCTTTCCTGGGGAAAGGGGGCAGGGGGATAGGGAAAATCCATTAGCAGTTTATTTTTAAAAACGACTTTTTCTACAGATGTAATTATTAAAATCAATATTTAAAGGAGCGTATCACAATGGTAGCAAAGACAGTAACAGTAGTAAACGAACAGGGACTTCACATGAGACCCGCAGGACAGCTCGCCGCAGAGATGAAAAAATTCCCCGGTTGTACAATTACAATAGCAAGCGGCGACAAGAAAGCAAAGGCAACAGCCGTAATGCAGATCATGGCGGCAGGACTTAAAAAGGGCTCAATCGTTGAGATCACCGCAGACGGCGACAACGAACAGGCGGCACTTGATAAGGCTGTAGAGCTTTTTGAAAGCGGCTTCGGCGAATAAGAAAGACTATCGGCTTTTACCGCACTGTCAGGCGGTGCGGTAAAACCGTTATCCGATAAAAAAAGGGGAGCAATAATGAAGAAATATCTTGGCAAAGGCGTATACGGCGCAGTGGCAATAGGAAAAATATCCGTGTTCAAAAAGTGCGATGTGGCAGTAACACGCATACACGTTGAAGATACCGAAAAGGAAAAGCAGAGAGTAAAAGCGGCAAAGGAGCTTGCCGCAAAACAGCTTACCGAAATTCACGAAAAAGCACTCAGAGAGGTTGGAGAAACTCACGCACAGATATTTGAGATTCACCTGATGATGCTTGACGATGACGATTACAACGAGTCTATCGAAAACATAATAGATACCCAGTCGGTAAATGCTGAATATGCGGTAGCGCTTACATCGGATAATTTTGCAGGAATGTTCTCGTCTATGGACGATGCCTATATGCAGGCAAGAGCCGCAGATGTAAGAGATATTTCCAACCGCATTATCGCAAACCTGACAGGTGCGAATACCGACAGCACCACAGCCGATGAGAAGTCGATTGTCTGTGCGGACGATCTTGCACCGAGCGAAACCGTTTCGCTTGATAAGGACAAGGTGCTTGCATTCGTTACCGCTCACGGCTCGTCAAATTCCCATACGGCAATTCTCGCAAGAAATATGAATATCCCTGCCGTTATCGGAGTGGGCGACAGCTTTTTAAGCGAGATAAACGAGGGCGATACAGCCATAGTAGACGGCTTTACGGGCGAGA
The DNA here is from genome assembly GCA_902490585.1 of uncultured Oscillospiraceae bacterium. Classification (GTDB taxonomy): domain Bacteria; phylum Bacillota; class Clostridia; order Oscillospirales; family Ruminococcaceae; genus Ruminiclostridium_E. The sequence goes on along the minus strand of CABUEI010000002.1, from coordinate 141,482 downwards.
TTATAGTTTCTCCCGATGAGCAGACATTAAAGACATACACCGAAAAACAGCACCGTGACGAAGAGCAGAAAAAGCTCCTCCAGGAACTCAAGGGCAAAGAAAACATAACCCTTGACGGCACTAAGATAAACGTTTTCGCCAATATCAGCGGCATTGACAATATCGGTGCAGTTCTTCTAAATGACGCAGGCGGCATAGGTCTTTTCAGAAGTGAATTTTTATATCTTGAAAACTCCGACTTCCCGACAGAAGAACAGCAGTTCCATGCCTATAAGCGTGTGCTTGAAAGCATGGCAGGAAAGAAAGTAATAATCAGAACTCTCGATATCGGCGCAGATAAACAGGTCGACTATTTCGGACTTAAAAAGGAAGACAACCCCGCACTCGGACTTCGTGCAATCCGTATCTGCCTTACCCGTCCCGAGATATTCAGAACACAGCTCAGAGCCTTGTTCAGAGCGTCCGTATACGGAAACCTCGGCATAATGTTCCCGATGATAACATCGGTGAGTGAGGTTGAACGTATCAAGGCAATCTGTGACGATGTAAAAGCCGAGCTGAAGTCCGAGGGTATCGAGTATTCCGACAAGACCGAGATAGGCATAATGATAGAAACACCTGCGGCGGCAATCATCAGCGACCGCTTAGCCCCCATGGTTGATTTCTTCAGTGTCGGCACAAACGACCTTACACAGTACACTCTTGCCTGTGACCGTCAGAATCCCGATGCCGAAGAATTTGTCGATACTCACCACGAAGCTATTCTCCGCCTTATCGAAATGAGTGCTCGCAACGCCCATAAGAACGGTGCATGGATAGGAATATGCGGTGAGCTTGCGGCAGACACCACCCTTACGGAAACATTCTTACGCATGGGTATAGACGAACTCTCGGTTTCCCCCACATTCGTGCTGAAAGTCCGTGACGCAGTAAGAAAGACAGATTTGTCAAAATAATTATAGCTGACATCGAAATTCCCATATAAAAATTACAGCAGTTCCGCTTTCTCCCTTGCGTCAACTGCTGTAATTTTTAAGTCCTGCAGAACCCGATATTCACACATCAGGCTCATTCTCCCCTCAAAAATGTAATTTCCCACAAAAACTTAGTAAATGTTAGCACTTTCGTCCCTATCACGCATTTATATGCGTTTCATTCCAAATTTACACTTGACGAATCAGTTGGTATATGCTATAATTCTTATATAACGTAATCGTATACACGGCGTACAGGCTGTGTAATACAAATCCGCCGGTCGCTCTATAGCCGGCGCATTCTTTCGCAAAAACAAACTTGTCAGAGAACAGGTGCGGGAGAGAAAACACAATAAGTAAAATTAAAAGGCAAAACAGTCGAAAGGCTGTGACGCAAAGCCATAGGGCCTGTAAAATGGCAGCCGGTTGCATTAAACGACGGGGTATTGCGGCTTTTTGCGTGCAATACTTTTTTTGTGGAAAGGAGCGGTTTTTCTGAAAAGCACAGCGTCTGAGAACAACAAATACGAAATTTTGTATGCGCCCGAAGATATACTTCTCTCGGTAGGCATAGGCACATGGAGCATTTTCCTGTTTGACGGTAAAAAGCCCGAGATGTACGCCGATGTACAGATGAAAAGACTTATTGCTATTGAGGGTAAAGAACTTACCCCTGAACAGACCTACACTGCGTGGCGTGACGGAGTGCAGGGTGAAGATATAGAAATAGTCGATAACTACACCGCTTCTATGATAAAAAACGGCAGGGCAGAAGTCGATTATCACTGGGTATGTCCCGACAAGAGTGTGATGTTCGTCCGTTGTGGCGGCTCAGCCCGTAAAGAAGAGGGTAAAGGTATCGTTCTGCGTGGATATCACATGGTCGTACCCGACAGCGTAAAAGAGCAGTACCGTTATCAAAAAGAGATAAAACGCTCCCTTGACGTTATGACCGCTCTTAACAGCGACTATACGTACGTATATTACGTTGACCTGAATAAGAATAAATCTGTCCGTTACATAAACAAAATAGCAGACAAAGATATCACTGACAATTTTGACAACAGTCATAAGCACCATAGTGAAGCTATGGTTTACTATATTAATAACTATATCTGTGAAGAAGATAAGCAGAAAGTTGCAGTTGCGTCCGATTTTGCTACAATAAAGAAAAACCTTTGCAATGTCCCCAAATATTCGGTACGTTACAGAGCAAAGACAAGAGATAACGAGCTTGTAAATTATGAGATGACATTCGTTGCCTGCTCTGAGCCTTTTGATAATAAAGCTGTAATCGGTATACGCTGTATCGACGACCTTGTAAAAGAGGAAGTCGAACACCGTAAACAGCTTGAATCCGCTCTTGCACAGGCACAGCAGGCAAACAGGGCAAAGAGTGAGTTCCTGTCCCGTATGTCGCACGATCTGCGTACACCGCTCAACGGAATAAAGGGCATGATAGCCATAGCACAGAACTCTGCAAAGGAAAACGAAGAGGTGTTGTCCGCTCTTGACAAAGCCGCAAGATCCGAGAAATTGCTTGAAATGCTGGTTGAAGATGTACTCGATATGAGCCGTCTTGAACTCGGTAACGTTGCACTTGAAAGAAACTATATTGATGTAAGCACTCTTTATAACGTCTATACCGAAACGATAAGACAGCTCGCCGATCCTCTCGGAATAAATGTGGTATCACACCCTGTCGAAATTGAACATAACCGTGTTTACGGCAGTGAAAAGCATATCCGCCGCATGATGTTCAAGATAATACAGAACAGCGTAAAATTCAACAAGCCCGGCGGAACTGTTGAAACATTCGTCCGTGAACAGCCAATCGACAGCAACCGTTCGGAATATATCATAGAAGTAAGAGATACCGGAATAGGCATGAGCCGTGAATTTACCGAGCATCTGTTTGAACCGTTCGTAAAGGAACATAACGACGCAGGAACCGAACTCGGAATGGGGCTCGGTCTGCCGATAGCTCAGAAGCTCAGCGAGCTTATGGGCGGAAAAATAGAAGTTGAAAGTGAGCTCGGGAAAGGCTCTGTATTCACAGTTCATATTCCGCTCGAGCTGTGTCACGAAAGTCGTGAACCCGAACATGAGTTGCCGCATGGCATGCTTAAAGGAAAGAACGTGCTTATAGCCGAGGATAACGAGCTCAATCTCGAGATCGCACAGTATATTCTTGAAAACGAGGGAGCAATAATCACTTCGGCAAGAAACGGCGAAGAGGCGGTAGCGCTTTTCAAAGAAAACCCCGAAAATCATTTTGACCTTATTTTAATGGATCTCATGATGCCGTACCTTGACGGTATTTCCGCAACGGAACTTATCCGCAGCGCTGACAGACCCGATGCAAAGACCGTCCCGATAATCGCAATGAGCGCAAATGTTCTCCCGGTTGATGTCGAACATTGCCTTGCGGCAGGTATGAACGACCATATCCCGAAACCCCTCGATATAAGGCTTATAACCAAAGCGCTGATACCGTATTTTTCATAAAATAAAAACAAATCCCGTCATTGTCCCGACATTGACGGGATTTTCATTTTAGTAGCAGGTAATCAGATAAACCGCTTCCTCGACTGCCTGTAGGGTGAGTGTTTGTGTATACTTGTATGGCTTTGCAAGCTCGCTCCTCCCGTTGCACCTGACATCATAGCTTTCCAAACTGTTATCAAAGCAACACTATCTCTCGCTTTGCACCAACACCCTCGGCGCCCTCAGCTTGTCAAAGAGAGCCGTCTTGCCCCAACCAACACATTAAATTCTCACTATACCAAAGACAACAAACCACCTTTGAATTACATCCCGGCAGCGCAAAAGAACTATCCTCACTTTTCAATCTACAGAATCTTCCCAATAATTTGCAGTTCCCCGAATAATTATCCGTTTATCATAATCCTGCACAATTTTCTCCCGAAAACCGTCGAAAATTATCGTTAAAAAACAGTAACGGTTATCCGAAGCCGATACTATCGTCTTCGATAAGACAGGAACTCTCACCTATGCCGCACCTACCGTTGAAAAGGTAATTCCTTTCGGCAACAGAGATGCTGACGAGATGCTGCGTCTTGCGGCTTGCCTTGAAGAGCATTATCCTCACTCAATGGCAAATGCCGTAGTAGCCGCCGCAAAGGAAAAAGGGCTCAGCCACGAGGAGTATCATTCCAGTGTTGAATATGTCGTAGCACACGGTATATCCAGTATGGTTGAGAATAAAAAGGTTATCATCGGCAGTGCCCACTTTGTATTTGAAGATGAGGGCTGTGTAGTACCCGAGGGTGACGAAGAGCTGTTCAATTCTCTGTCGGGTGAATATTCACACCTCTACCTTGCAATATCGGGCGTACTCGCCGCAGTTATCTGCATATCAGACCCGTTGAGAGCCGAAGCGGCAGACGCTATAAAAGCACTCCATGACTGCGGTATAAGCAAGATAGTAATGATGACGGGCGATAACGAGCAGACCGCAAAGGCAGTAGCCGCCAAGGTCGGCATTGATGACTTCCACGCTGGCGTTCTCCCCGAGGACAAGGCTAATTTCATAAAGCGTGAACACGAAAAGGGCAGAAAGGTTATAATGATAGGCGACGGAGTAAATGATTCTCCTGCCCTGTCAGAAGCCGATGCAGGTATTGCTATAAATACAGGAGCGGCAATAGCAAAGGAAATTGCTGATATCACGGTATCATCGGAAGATCTTTATATGCTGGTAACCCTCAGAAAGATAAGCTCAGCACTTATGAAGAGAATTCACCGCAATTACCGCTTTATCGTATCGTTCAATCTTCTGCTGATAATTCTCGGTGTAGGCGGAATAATCCAGCCCACAACCTCAGCACTGTTCCACAACGCTTCCACCCTCGCAATCAGCTTAAAGAGCATGACCAACCTGATTGACGAAAAGGAAGAGAAGTAATTATCCGATTACTGATATATAAATCCGCTGTTCTGTCGGAACGGCGGATTTTTTATATCTTCAATGCTACCACTGTTCCGTATATGACGTTTACGGCACGGCTTTCAGGTAGTCCGCAGCTCCCGTTTTATTCATCATCAAATCCCCACTCCAACTCCCAAAAATCTTTGTCTATCCTGCCTATTACATCTCCCCTCATAAAGTGCTATAATATCCATATAAAAAGAGTGCCTGACAGGCTTAAATGTCGGGCACTCTTATTTTTTTAAGGAGGGCAAAATATGCCGAAAACAAAATTTCAGGGTTTTATCTTTACTGCCATAATGGTGTTTCTTATGGTGCTTTGCATGACCGTTTACACACTGTCGCTGTCCGGCGGAGGACTTGACTACAACACGTTTTTGACCGCTATAAAGGAAATGTGGCTCGAATATGTAATAGTGTTCCTGCTTGAATTTTTCGTTATAACAAATCTTGCACGGAAGCTCGCAATCCGCATAGTAGATCCCGAAAAGGATAACCCGTTTTTCATGATCCTTGCGGTACAGTCTTTTACCGTTCTCCTCACCGTGCCGGTTATAACTCTCATCGCTTCTGCCATTCACGGAGGTTTTACAGCGGATATAATCACCCGTTGGCTGACACTTGCCGTTCAGTGTTTCCCCATGGCATTTTCTTTCAGATTTTTATGGCTGGTCCGGTTGTGAGATTTATTTTCCGAAAGATATTTATTCACAATAATTAATTTTACTGAAATTATATTACTGGTTTAAATATGATGCCGTCGGAATTCAAAAATTAGTATCTGATTTAATTGAAAACAAGTTGAAAAAATTTTTCCCGTCCGCTGAAATTTGTAAAAATTCAAGCACGACGGGAACGTTTTTTATCGCCCGTAATGATGTGCGGCTTTGTGCGGCTTGCACAATCCTTGCACATTCGGCGGACTGCCCTCGAGAAACCGCATAACAGTGCAGAATTACCCGTATGTGTATTGCACGTTTTCGTTTAATGTGATATACTTAAATGTACAGCGTAACATTACCATTTTGAAAGGAAATTACTATAATATGGGAGCTATACTTGAATACAAATGTCCATGTTGCGGCGGACCTCTTCAGTTCGATTCCGATGCCCAGAAAATGAAGTGCCCCTACTGCGACAACGAGTTCGATGCCGAAACCCTCAAGGGCAATGACGATATATTAAAGGAAGAAAAGCCCGATATGATGGACTGGTCAAGCCTGCCCGGCAACGAGTGGATGCAGGGTGAGCTGGACGGTCAGAAGGTCTACCTCTGCAACTCCTGCGGCGGTCAGATCGTATGCGATGAAACCACGGGCGCAACCGACTGCCCCTATTGCGGAAGCCCTGTAGTCATGATGGGTCAGTTCGCAGGCGACAAACGTCCCGACCTGATCATCCCGTTCAAACTGGATAAGGAAGCGGCAAAAAACGGCTTCAGACAGCACCTTTGCAAGAAACGTCTGCTCCCGAAAGCCTTCAGGACAGACAGCTACATAGACGAGGTAAAGGGTGTTTATGTTCCGTTCTGGCTGTACGGCGCTCATGCCGATGCACAGGCATATTTCCACGCAACCAAGGTAAAATCGTGGAGCGATTCCAAGTACAATTACACCAAAACCTCGCACTACAGGCTGTTCCGCAGAGGTTCAATGAACTATGAGAGAGTGCCCGTTGACGGCTCTTCAAAGATGGCAGACGACCTTATGGAGTCGCTCGAACCGTTCACGGCGGACGGGGAAGTACCGTTTCAGACGGCATATCTTTCGGGGTATATGGCGGATAGGTACGACGTTGATTCCACACAGGGAAACGGCAGAGCCAATGAGCGTATCAAGAAGAGTACACTCGACCGCCTTTCGACCACCACCGCAGGATATGCGACGGTAACGCCCGAGAACTCTTCGGTACAGCTCGAGGACGGAACCGTGAAGTACGCACTGTACCCCGTATGGCTTTTCACAGCTAAGTGGAACGGCGAAATATATAACTTTGCGATGAACGGACAGACAGGAAAATTTGTCGGAAATCTGCCTATGGATAAGGGTGCATACTGGCGCTGGACAGGGCTTATAGCACTCATAGCAACGGCAATTTCACTTGTGGCATCTGCCGCATTTATCTTACTGGGTTAAGGGGGGGTAGAGAGATGATTAAAAAGCTTACAGCCGTACTTACATCGGCACTTATATCCCTTAGTATATCGCTCCCCGCCTTTGCCGCCGCAAGCAAGGTCTGGCAGAACGGAGAAGTCCCCTCAGAACGACAGCAACCCAGAGCGGTAGACTATACCGATACGTTTTCGGATACACAGTTGAAACGTCTTAACAGCAAGCTGGACGCACTCAGCGAAAAGTGGAACACGGATATAACCTGCGTGCTGGATTATGACCTCGGCAGTTATGACACCGCAACGGAATATGCCGATGATTACTATGATTACAACGGCTTTGCCGAGGATGGTATTCTGTTTGCGGTATTCAGCGAAAGTCGGGACTGGGCGATAAGTACCAAGGGTGATGCTATATCTGTGTTTGATAACTATGAAAATGATATAGTCGATTATCTGATAAGCGACCTTTCGGACAACGATTTTTACAGTGCATTTGTCGGATATGCAGACCGTTGCGACAGCCTGCTGAACAGCGACAACAGTGCAGTAAACGGCGACAGTTATTATAAGCCGGATACCGATAACGATGAAGATTACGATTACAATAACAGGAACGATTATAATTATGACCCTGCCGGAACGACCGATTCAAAAGCCGATTCCGAAACTGTTTTCATGGCGGTAGCTATAAGTGTGATTATCGGTATAGCCTCGGGCTTTATCGGAACTGGCATAATGAAATCAAAGCTGAAGAGCGTAAAATTTCAGTCGGGTGCGGCTGATTATATAGTGCCTGACAGCTTTAAAATGCACGATTCCCGTGATGTTTACCTTTACAGCACCGTAACCAAAACCGAGCGTCCTACCAATAACAACAATCACTCTGGCGGCTCTCACGGAAGTTTCGGCGGTGGCGGAACGCATATAAGTTCATCGGGCAGTATGCACGGCGGTGGTTCGGGCAAATTCTGATACACCTATAACTGAAGTTAATAAGGAAACTGTGCGATCACATTGCGGTTGCACAGTTTTTTGCTTTATCGCCTTATGCAAGGCTTAGCTTATATTTATGAGAAATACTCAATTTTACGGGTAACAGTCGGCTTATTTTTTGCTTTGGATTTGCGTTATAAACTCTTGACAAGAGGCGGTTATAAAGGTATAATTAAATTAATAGTAAACGTCTGCTGTAGTGTATTTTAATCCGCAGTAGACTTGATTTTTACCGCATATACGGAATACTCTGAGGCAAGCAGTCTTTTAAGCAACTAAGCAGTTAAAGTTCGTTTGCCTCAAAGTTATTCCGGAGTGCGTAGCACTGAAGTGCAAGGAAAGGAAAGGTAAAATTATGGCTTTTATTTACTCTGAGCCCTCACACACATTCGGCGAGTATCTGCTCGTACCGGGCTATTCTTCTTCTAAGTGTATCCCCGCAAATGTTTCTCTGCGTACACCCGTTGTAAAGTTCAAAAAGGGCGAGGAAAGCTCTATCTATATGAACATTCCTCTGGTATCCGCTATCATGCAGTCTGTATCAGACGATAAAATGGCGGTTGCACTTGCCAAAGAGGGCGGTATATCTTTCATCTACGGCTCACAGTCGATAGAGGACGAGGCGGCAATGGTAGCAAGAGTAAAGAGCTACAAGGCAGGCTATGTAAAGAGCGACTCCAACCTTGCTCCCGATATGACCCTTGCCGATGTGCTTGAGCTTAAAGCTAAGACAGGTCACTCGACAATGCCCGTCACAAGCGACGGCACAGAACACGGAAAGCTGTTAGGCATTGTAACAAGCCGTGACTACAGAGTATCAAGAATGACTACAGATACCAAGGTATCTACATTCATGACCCCTCTCGAAAAGCTCATCACTGCTCCCGCAAGCACAACGCTCAAGGAAGCAAACGATATAATCTGGGAGCACAAGCTCAATTCACTCCCCATAGTTGACGACAACGGCGTACTTATGTACTTCGTATTCAGAAAGGACTATGAACAGCACAAGGAAAACAAGAACGAACTTCTCGACAGCAAGAAACGTTACATAGTAGGCGCAGGTATCAACACAAGAGATTACGCTGAGCGTGTTCCTGCTCTTGTAAATGCAGGTGCAGATGTTCTGTGTATCGACAGCTCAGAGGGTTACTCGGAGTGGCAGAAGCTGACTATCGACTGGATCCGTGCAAACTACGGCGACAGCGTAAAGGTCGGCGCAGGTAACGTTGTTGACAAGGACGGCTTCCGTTTCCTCGCTGACTGCGGTGCTGACTTTATCAAGGTTGGTATCGGCGGCGGTTCTATCTGCATTACCCGTGAACAGAAGGGTATAGGCAGAGGACAGGCTACAGCCCTTATCGAAGTATGCGAAGAGCGTGACAGATACTTTGAGGAAACAGGTGTATATATCCCCGTTTGCTCGGACGGCGGTATCGTTCACGATTACCACATGACACTTGCTCTTGCTATGGGTGCAGACTTCATGATGCTCGGCAGATACTTCTCACGTTTCGATGAATCTCCTACAAACAAGCTGTTCGTTAACGGTAGCTATGTTAAGGAATACTGGGGCGAAGGTTCTAACCGTGCAAGAAACTGGCAGAGATACGACATGGGCGGCGACAAGAAGCTCTCATTTGAAGAGGGTGTTGACAGCTATGTTCCTTACGCAGGTAGCTTAAAGGACAACGTTACACGTTCACTGTCAAAGGTACGTTCAACAATGTGTAACTGCGGTTGCCTTAATATCCCCGATTTCCAGAAGAACGCTAAGCTCACTCTTGTTTCTTCTACAAGTATCGTTGAGGGTGGTTCACACGACGTTATCCTCAAGGAAAACCGTGGTGCTCGCAGCGAATAAGCACCGAAGCGGTGCTCCAAATTCGCCGTTCTGACTGTTGCCGACAGGCGACAGTTACGTTACCGGCGGATATTAACGAAGCTGAAAATCAATAATAATTATAGCCACGGTGAAAGCCGTGGCTGTTGTTTTGTAACTTTGTGTGACCGCTTACAAGCATCCATGCTTGGTGCCCGTGGGGCACGGCAAATTCGCCGTTCTGGCTGTTACCGACAGGCGACAGTTACATTACCGGCGGATATTAACGAAGCTGAAAATCAATAATAATTATAGCCACGGTGTAATGCCGTGGCTATTTTTATAGCAACAAAAAACCGCCGTGAAACCCACAGCGGTTTTGCTTATTATTCTGATTTACTTCTCATAAACCGGACTTTCAAGCCTTGCGGCGAATTCTGATTCGGGCAAAGGCTTATCAAAATAGTAACCCTGTATAATGTTACAGCCCATATTCTTGAGGTTATCGACGATCGTTTTGTCTTCAACACCCTCGCATACAGTGGTCATGCTGAGTTCTTTCGCCATGTGCAGAACATTTTCAAGAACAACGTGACCTCTTGTATCGTCATTTGAGCCGGCAAGCGACTTATCGAGTTTCAGTATATCGAAGTCGAGGTCTTTCAGCAGAGCAAGTGAAGAATATCCTGTTCCGAAATCGTCCATTGAAACCATAAGTCCGTAGCTCTTCAGGTCGATTATTGCCTGTTTGATAGCGTTGAAATCGTCCGTATAAGCCGTTTCGGTAAACTCAACTTCAAGATAGTGCGGTTCAATGCCGTAGCGGTTGATAACGTTCATTATCTTCTCGGCAAGGTGAGGGAAACGCAGGTGGATCTTTGAGAAGTTCACCGATACGGGAACTATACGTTTTCCGCTTTCCTGCCACTGTTTTATCATTGCACAGGTATGCTCCAGCACGAACATATCAAGCTTCATTATAAGTCCTGTACGTTCTGCTATCGGGATAAAGTCGGCAGGTGAGATCACCTTGCCGTCACGATTCCACCTGATAAGTGCTTCTGCGCCTACAAGCGTTCTTGTATCCACCCGTACCTTCGGCTGAAAATAAACAACGAACTCTCCGTCCGCCAAAGCCTGCGGCATACCGTTCTCAAGCAGGGTAAGCTGTTTTTCACGGTTGATTGTATCAAGATCGTAATAAACAAAATCCCCATCCGCACGGCGCTTTGCAATATCAATGCAGGTTTCTGCACGGGCGAGAATTGTATCTATATCGTCGGTGCTGTTATCGAGCATGACAATTCCGGCTCTGAGTGTTATTTCATAAACAGTCTGCTCTTTACCGTAGAAGAAGTTTACGGGTATCTTGGCAAAGCTCTTTAAATGGGCTTTAAGGTGGCTCTTTTTCACCATAAGGCAGAAGTTGTCACTGCCTGAACGGCTACAGATTTCGTCATTGTACATCATCTTATTAAGAGCTTTAGCGTATCTTGTGATTATCTCAGTGGTAGCCTGATAGCCGAATATGGTATTCAGCGTGTTACATCCCTTTATATTCGCTCTTATTACCGCATAATCGGAGAGTATGCCGTTCTCCTTGACCTCTTCTATAAATGCACGGAAACCTTTTGAATTAGGGATTCCGCTGTCACGGTCAATGTGGTCGATGAGCTTTTCAACGTGAATATTCAGCGTGCAGGTGCATATAACGGCTAAAATGTTCGTAATATGCTCAAAAAGCTTTTCCTGCTCCTCTGACAGAGTTGCGAAATCCACATCGGTATAAAATTCGTATGTGAAACTGCAACTTGCGTTCTCACGTTCATATTTCTTGTTATAGAGGGGAAAGATTTCAGTGTCCTTGTATACTAGGGTTTCGCTCACTCTTCCGCCGTAGTCAAGCGTGCGTACTATTCTGGATATACGCATTGCTTTTGCGGCAGGAATGAACTCGGCAATCTGCTGAAGGTCGTCGTACCGTTTTGTTGCAACAGCGTCTATTGTGTCGGAGAGATACTTTCTGACATCGTCAAACATTTTCCCGCCTCCTTTTTTCCATATTCCCATATTCCATATAAATTTATTTTATCACATTTTATGACCGCCTGCAAGCAAAAAAATCGGCAAAAGGTCAAAAAAAGCTCATTATTTCAAAATAAGAGCAGAGTACACAAAACGGCTTTCTAAAAGCTGTGCATTATCACAAATACGGGCTCTGATTAAAACGTTTACAGTATTGTTTCAAGCTGTATTTACGGGAAAATTAAGTAAAAAGTGTAATTTAGCTTACAACTTAACACAGGAATTTGTCGGGAAAATGTATAAAAAGTCGCTTGCTAAATCGTAAAATCATAGATTTCTTGCAAAAATCAGAAAATACCACTTGAAAACCTACTAAAAATATGGTATTATAGTATTTAGTGAAGAACAGCTCAGTAACAGTTCAGGTAAATGAAATCAGGAAAGGACACATACATGAAAATTTCGACAAAAGGACGTTATGTATTAAGAATGCTTATAGACTTAGCGGAGCATCAGGGCGACGGATATATACCGCTCAAAGAAATAGCACAGCGACAGAGCATATCAAAGAAGTATCTTGAGCAGATAGTTCCTATGCTCAACAAGTCGGATATACTGCGTACAAACAGAGGATTTCAGGGTGGATATCGTCTTGCTAAAGCTCCCGACAAATACACCGTAGGAGATATATTACGGCTTACGGAAGGCTCTCTTGCACCTGTTGCCTGCCTTGAAAGCGGAGTAGTTGAATGCGACAGGAGCGAGCACTGTGCGACATTATCGCTCTGGCAGGGACTGTACAAGGTTATAAACGAATATCTTGACGGCGTTACGCTCCAGGATCTTATCGACAACGACAAGGAAAATGCGGTTGACGACTACGTTATATAAAAACAAAGAACAATGTAAAAGAGCCACGGTTCAGAAAACGAACCGTGGCTCTTTTGTATACCGTTTTACAGCTTTATATTGGCTGTATTTATTCTGTTTATAGCTCTCTTGAGCTTATACTCGGCAATATCAAGGGCACGTTGGTCGTCCTTATACTGCTGCATACGCTCTTCGGCAACAGCTTTTGCCTTTTCAGCACGCTCAACATCTATTTCATCTGCCCATTCAAATGACTGAGCGAGTATAGATGTCTGTTCTTTTGCGACTTCTACAATACCCGAAGAAACTGCGCCTATTCGGACAGCTCCGTCAATGCGTATCTTTGCCTGTCCTATGGTAAGCGCCGCAACATAAGGCTCATGCTTTGCAAGTATGCCCTTGTCGCCGACGGTAGTACGGACGATAACGCTCTCTGCCATACCGTCATACACCACTCCCTCGGGGGTAAGGATTTTCAGTTTGAATTCAGTCATATCATCTTTTCCTTTCCTGAGGAATTAAAGGAACAGTACCTTGTCCTCAAAGTCGTCACCTGCGATATTGGCAAGGGCGGAATATTTACCGTCAGAAAATGCAACGGAATAGTCCTTTGTGAAGTAGGATACCTTGCTGATGTTGCCGTTCTTCTTGCTTACAGTAACAATGAAATGCTCATAGGCTGGAACCTCTGCTTTTTCTCTTACCATATCTGCGGTCATACTGTCGCCGTTTTCACGGTACAGACTGAGAGCAGCCTCTTCAAGCTTAACAGCCTTGATCTGCACATCAATTATCGTTTCCTGACTTACAATGTTCGCAGGGACTGAAGGTGTAGCTTTGCTTGTAGTGGCAACAGGAGCCGGAGATACATCGGTATGCTTTTTTGTAGTCACGATTATGGGCTTTTCTGCGGGTCTGGCTGTAACAGTTTCAACAGTTGTTGTATCGACTGTCGTTTCCGGGGTAGGCAACGGAGTCAGAATATCATCATCCTTTACCGGTCCGTTCATCAGAAACGGAAGTCCGAGTGCAAGTAGCGCAAGAATCAGTGCCATAATTGTCACGGGGCTGAAATAGCCCCTTTTATTATGCCTTTTCATTCTTAGCCTTTTCGACAGCTTCATCAATTGTGCCGACGAACAGGAATGCAGACTCGGGCAGATCATCGTGTTTACCCTCGATGATTTCCTTAAATCCTCTTATCGTTTCCTTGAGCGGAACATACTTACCTTTCATACCTGTGAACTGTTCTGCAACTGAGAACGGCTGAGATAAGAAACGCTGTATCTTTCTTGCTCTTGATACGGTCAGCTTATCGTTATCGTCAAGCTCGTCCATACCGAGAATAGCGATAATATCCTGTAATTCGTTATAACGCTGGAGTATCGACTGTACCTGTCTTGCTACCTGATAATGCTCCTCGCCGACGATCTCGGGAGTGAGTATTCTTGAAGTACTGTCAAGAGGGTCAACCGCAGGGAAGATACCCATCGATGAAATATTTCTTGAAAGTACCGTTGTAGCGTCAAGGTGTGCGAATGTTGTAGCAGGTGCAGGGTCGGTAAGGTCATCCGCAGGAACGTAAACTGCCTGTACAGATGTGATAGAGCCCTTCTTTGTAGAAGTGATACGCTCCTGTAAAGCGCCCATTTCGGTTGCCAGTGTAGGCTGATAGCCAACGGCTGAGGGCATACGTCCGAGCAGAGCCGAAACCTCTGAACCTGCCTGTGTAAATCTGAATATATTATCAATGAAGAGGAGCACGTCCTGACCTTCTTTGTCACGGAAGTACTCAGCCATTGTAAGACCTGAGAGGGCTACTCTCATTCTTGCTCCCGGCGGCTCGTTCATCTGACCGTAAACAAGCGTTGTCTTTTCGATAACGCCGGACTCGGTCATTTCGTTATAAAGGTCGTTACCCTCACGGGTACGTTCACCGACACCTGTGAATACCGAAAGACCGCCGTGCTGTTTTGCGATGTTGTTGATAAGCTCCATAATAAGTACGGTCTTACCGACACCTGCACCGCCGAACAGACCTATCTTACCGCCCTTGAGGTAAGGTGCGATAAGGTCTACGACCTTGATACCCGTTTCAAGTACCTGTGTTGAACCCTCCTGCTCCTCGAATGACGGAGCGGGACGGTGGATTTCCCATTTTTCTTCTGTTTCGGGCTGGGGCTTGTTATCAACAGCCTCACCGAGCAGATTGAATATTCTTCCGAGGGTCTGTCTGCCTACGGGAACCTTTATTGATGCGCCCGTATCTACTGCCGGAAGTCCTCTTACAAGTCCGTCCGTACTGCCCATAGCAATGCAGCGTACCGTATCGTCGCCGATATGCTGTGCTACTTCTACGGTCAGCTTTTTGCCCTCGTGTTCTATCTCTATGGCGTTAAGCAGGTTAGGCAGATGCTCCGGGGGGAACTTTATATCAAGTACCGCACCGATAATCTGCACAACCGTGCCGATATTCTGTGGCATAGATCAGTCCTGTCCTTTCTTATTAATTCAGCGCATTAGCACCCGATACGATCTCGTTGAGTTCGTTCGTGATCTTTTCCTGTCTTGCACGGTTGTACATAAGTGACAGGTTTGCGATCATTTCCTCCGCATTGTCCGTTGCGTTTTCCATAGCTGTTCTTCTGGCGCCCAGTTCCGATGCGTAGCTTTCGTTTACCGCACACATGATAAGGCTCGTTATGAGCTTTGGTATCACACGGTTGAAAACTGCCTCGGGGCTGGGGTCATAGGTTGTACCTGTCTTGTTTTCGGGTACTGCCTTGCCTGTCGGAGCGTCTATGGGGAGAACGGGCATACGGGTAGGGGTCTGTACAAGAGGAGATACGAACTGCGTAAAGAACAGTTCTATCTCGTCTACCTCGCCGTTTACGAAAAGGTCTGTTGCTATCTGCGCTATATCGGCAGCATCTGCCGTTTTGATATGCTCCGCAATGCCGGGGAACTGCGCCACTACGTCGTATTCGTGCTTTGTAAAGAACTCCGCAGACTTCTTGCCGACAGCTATTATCTTAGGCGAATATTCATCGCCGTGGGTCTGCTGTACCAGCTTCAGTATATTGGAGTTGTAACCGCCTGCAAGACCTCTGTCACCTGCAATTACAATGAACAGACGGTTTTTAACCTCTCTGTGTCTTGTATATACGGTGCTCAGGTTCTCCGTCTCGCCTGCTATACGGCACATAAGGGAATACTGTGCATCAAAGAACGGACGTGCGTCCTCGGCACGAAGCTTAGCCTTTCTGAGCTTAGAAGAGGCAACCAGCTCCATAGCCTTCGTTATCTGCATAGTGGACTCAACGCTTTTTACTCTGCGCTTGATGTCCTTCATATTTCCCGAAGCCATGCAAAGCCTCCTTTATCGGATATTATCACTGTCGATATAAGTCGTTTTTTTATAGAACAGCTCTAAAACCGTGAGCGCAAGGGTGAGTGCCGATATGCTTAAAGCAACTATGCTCAGTACAAGTGATGCCTTTTTCATAACTATTCTTCCTTTCGCTTAATTCTTATATCTTAGTCTTAAACGTACTTCTCCGAGAAATCCTTCAGAGCGGCTTTCAGCTTTTCTTCGTTATCGGGAGTGAGTACCTTTTCTTCTCTTATGCTTGCTGTGATATCGGGGTGAGCCTCTTCCATGTGCTTATAGAGGTCACGCTCAAAGTCGCCGACCTTATCAAGCGGAATGTCTTTGAGATAGTTGTTGATAACGGCATAAATGATTATAACCTGGTTTTCAACAGCTATGGGAGAGTTCTGTCCCTGCTTCAATATCTCAACGATACGCTCGCCCTTTGCAAGACGTTCCTTTGTATCCTTATCAAGATCCGAACCGAACTGCGAGAAGCTCTGTAACTCTCTGAACTGCGAGTATTCGAGTTTAAGAGTACCCGAAACCTTCTTCATAGCCTTAATCTGCGCATTACCGCCGACACGGGATACCGAGATACCGGGGTTAACCGCAGGTCTTACACCTGAGTGGAATAGCTCTGTTTCAAGGAATATCTGACCGTCGGTGATTGAAATAACGTTGGTCGGGATATATGCTGAAACATCGCCTGCCTGTGTTTCGATGATAGGCAGAGCGGTAAGCGAACCGCCGCCGTAGTTCTCGTTTAAGTTAGCGGCTCTTTCGAGCAGTCTTGAATGAAGATAGAATACGTCGCCGGGGTAAGCCTCACGTCCGGGCGGACGCTTGAGGAGCAGAGAAAGTGCTCTGTAAGCCACAGCGTGCTTGGACAGGTCATCATAGATTATGAGTGCGTCCTTGCCCTTTTCCATGAAGTATTCACCCATGGTGCATCCCGAATAGGGAGCGATGTACTGTAAGGGCGCAAGCTCACTTGCGGTAGCTGAAACTACTATTGTGTAGTCCATAGCGCCTGCGGCGGTGAGCTGTTCAACTACGTTTGCAACCGTAGAAGCCTTCTGACCTATAGCAACGTATATACAAATTACGTCTGTTTTCTTCTGATTTATGATCGTATCAATCGCAATGGCAGTCTTACCTGTCTGTCTGTCGCCGATAATCAGCTCACGCTGACCTCTTCCTATCGGTATCATGGAGTCGATAGCCTTGATACCTGTCTGAAGCGGAACGTTAACAGATTTTCTCGTAATGATACCTGGTGCGATCTTCTCGATCGGGCGTGTTTCCTTTGCGAGTATAGCGCCCTTGCCGTCGATAGGCTGTCCCAGTGCGTTTACTACTCGTCCGAGCAGTTCCTCACCTACGGGTACAGATACGACAGAGCCTGTACGCTTTACTGTATCGCCCTCTTTGATCTCGGCATCTGAGCCCAGCATAACCGCACCGACAAAGTCCTGCTCTAAGTTGAGCGCCATGCAGCGAACGCCGTTCTCAAATTCCAGCAGCTCGTTCATCATACACTTTTCAAGTCCGTGTATACGAACAATACCGTCACCTACAGTTACAACAGTACCTGTATCTTCAAGACGGATTTTTGAGCCGTAGTCCTTGATCCGGGATTTAATTATGCCTGTTATTTCATCCGGGCGTAAATCCATTGGAGGTTCTTCCTTTCGTATTTTTTTACCGTCTGACGATTTTTATGTCAGTCGATAGTTCCGGCAATATCAGCCTTAAGCTGTTCGAGCCTTGCCTTGACGCTTCCGTCGATAGTCGTATTGCCGTAGCTGATAACAACGCCGCCGATGAGTTTATCATCGGTTTTCAGCGTCATATTAACGGTCTTACCCGTAATCTCAGCCATTTTTGCTCTGATCTTTTCAGCCGCCGTATCCGAAAGAGGCATTGCGGACGTTACGGTAACGTCTGCTATACCGAGCTTTTCGTTATACAGCCCTGTGAAGTATGCCAGTATCCGCTCAAAGTCGGGCAGTCTGTCGTTTTCGGTAAGAATGCACAGAAAGTTCACTACAAACTTATGCACCTTTCCGTCAAAGACCTCTTTTACAAGTGCCGTCTTTTCTTCGATCGGGATAGTAGGAGTACGCAACAGCTTTATAAAATCGGGTTCGGCGGTAAAAACCTCCGAAACACTTTTAAGCTGTCCGAGAATGTCGGGCAGAGCCTTTTCATCCTCTTCGGTAACAAGAGAGAACAATGCGTCGCCGTATGTCTTGTCAACAGCAGCCATTTCAGTTCTCCTTTCCTATCTGCGACAGAACCGAGTCGATGATCTTCTCGTTGTCCTGTGCGTTTATCTCCTTCTCGGCAACCTTTGAAGCCGCCATAACTACCATATCGGAAATTTCTTCCTTTATCTCGTTTACCGCACGCTTCTTTTCACGCTCGATAGATTCTTCCGCACGCTGTTTCATAGAAGCGGCTTCTTCATTAGCGGCAGAGATGATTTCGTCCTCTCTTGCCTGCGCCTTCTTTGTAGCGTCGGCTACAATGCGGGCTGCCTCTTCCTTTGAGGTTTCAAGGCGATGCTCGTAGTCTGCCTTTACTGCGGCGGCTTCTTCCTTCGCCTTCTGTGCGTCGTCCATATCCTTGTTTACTGTCTTTGCACGTTCGTCAAGAATCTTGCAGACGGGCTTGTGCAGAAAGAAGAAATAAAGCAGAACGATGATGAGCGTGTTGATCAGAGTGAAGACTATAGTGTTAAGATCTATGCTGACCAGAGAAAACTTTGCCTGCTCGGCGGCTTCCTCGGCTATTCTCAGCATATCCGTCATTTCACTTCAATCCTTTCGTGTTGTAGTCTGCCAGAGATTAAAGCTGGCTGATGAAGGGGTTTGCGAACATCAGCAGCAGAGCGATAACGAGTGAGTAAAGACCTGTGGTTTCTGCAAGAGCGTCACCGATGATCATTGTTCTCGTGATTGCGCCCGAAGCCTCGGGCTGTCTGCCGATTGCCTCAACAGCCTTACCGCCGCAGAAGCCTTCACCGATACCGGGGCCAAGACCTGCGATCATAGCAAGACCTGCACCTATTGCAGATGCGCCCAGTACGATAGCCTGTGATAAGTTTTCCATATCAAAGTCCTCCGTCATTTATTCTACCTGTAGGTAGATTATTGTTTTTTATTACACCACAGTTTCCTGTGGGGGTAAACTGTTTAGTCATCTCCGCATTCTGCCATTGAAACGTAAGCCATTGTCAGTGTGCAGAAGATGTAAGCCTGAATGAATGCCGAGAACAAGTCAAAGTACAGCGAGCATATAGCCGGTATACCGATAGATGCAAGACCGTTTGCAACCTGTCCTAAAGCAAAATAGATAAGTCCACCGATTACAGAGCCTGCGAGGATATTTGCAAAGTGACGCAGTGTCTGTGAAACGGGGTTTGCTATATCACCGATTATATTAAACGGGAGCATAAAAGGCATAGGCTCGATGAAGCCCTTGAGATAGCCCTTGATACCGCCTGTTTTCAGCTTGTTCCTGAGCGTCAGAACGAATGTCGTGATGCCCCATGCGGCTATTACGGAAAGGTCAGAGGTCGGACATCTGAAGCCGAAAAGACCCATAAGGCTCGAAAGAATCGAGAAGCAGAAAAGTCCGCCTATATAGGGGGTATATTTTCTGTATTTTTCGCCCATGGTGTCACGCACCATATTGTTGAAGAAGTTTACAAGATACTCAGCCGCCATCTGTCTGCGTGAGGTCGATCTCACCTTGAGGTTTCTGCCGAGTATGAAGAACACAATGCCCAGTACCAGCATTACTATCCACTGTACAACGATACTCTCGCTGATTACAACGTTGTAACTGCCTATATCAAAGCTGATTGATTTAAGCGGTCCTTCGACGGAGAATTCCGCCATAGGTTTTATAAGGTCTGTCATTTTCTAATGCTCCTCCCTTATTTTTATGGGACTGTTCCCATAGTGAACATTTTACATAATTTTATAAATTAAATGTTAAGTCAACAGTTGGATTTTACAGTTGATGTAAAATCAAAAATCGCTCTTTTCCTTGAAAGCCGTCACTGTATATGCTATTTTCGGTACAAACAGCGGAAGTATCGCTGTAACGGGGTTGATAATCTTGAAGAACATCAGCGCACCGAGAATTATAAATGTACCGATATATCTTGCACCGTAACTGCCGTTCATGGCAAGCTTTGCGGATTTCTCCGTCATGGTTATTGCCTTTTCCGCACTCATTGCCATAAGTGCAAAATTAAGGGCGGAAACTGCTGTACCGACTGCCGCACCCGTAAGCAGTGTATAGTTGCCAACCCCCGAAATCATCAGGATAACGCTCACGATCCCAAGCAAAACAAGCGCACCGATATAGTACGGTAACAGCACCATAAATTCCTTGAATGAGGTTGTTTCGGTAATTTTCTTTTTCATGTCTGTTTAAAGTTTCCTGTCACGGCGGTTATCATCGTAATAGTCGTTGTCACGGCGGTCGGAAAGAT
Organism: uncultured Oscillospiraceae bacterium; assembly: GCA_902490585.1. GTDB lineage: Bacteria > Bacillota > Clostridia > Oscillospirales > Ruminococcaceae > Ruminiclostridium_E. Next base: position 120,853 of record CABUEI010000002.1, on the reverse strand, counting down.
ATTTATAGGTTTTCTTGTCGTCCTTTCCGCCGTACATTTTTATCAGATTTTTAAGATAAGTCCCCACTCCCGAAATCATTGTGATTATACCTGCAAATACAAGCAGGATCATCACCCATGACGGAAGTGAAAGCTTGTCCACCAGTACACTGCCGCCCCAGATAAATATCAGCAGGGGAGTGATTACCAGAAAGCCTATCTGACTTACGACAGCATAGACTTTAAGTGGATTGTCTTTTTTACTGTTCATTATCAGTATGCCAGCTTTTGAAGACGCCACTCGCCGTTTACTTTGAGCATATTGGCGGTTACTTTCTTTGTGTTACTGCTGTCCGAACCTGACGATGTGTTATCGGCGGATGATGTTTCTTCCGCAGGGTTCAGCTCAACGATTATGTCACACTCGGTATTTGACTTAGGGTGAAGTGTGAACTTTGCATTAGACCATGTGTAGTCATAATCCATAGCCTTGAATCTGCCGTTCTCGTCAACCATGCTTACGTCAAGTCCGATACCCTTGTTGCCGTCATCGTCGGTTTCCTCGGCATATACGGCAACATTGTCACCGTTTATGTTGGTGAGGATACGCTTTGCCTCTTTTTCAACAAATGTTGAATTTACGAGGTTCTCAATATCGGAAAAGGTTTTGTAACTGTCGCTCTTTACGGTATAATACCCATCCTCGGGAACATTGTTGTACGGTTCTGCCTGGTGGGGAAGTCCGTACTGAAGATAAATTCTGAATACCTCGCAGTTGTTCTTGATAAGAGTTACCGCATTCATATTCATTTCTTCGTTTACCTCGTCAGAGGGAACGTAATTATACTGATTATCCTGTATCTGCTGTTGTGATGTCTGGTACAGCAGGAATAAAGTAGTTGCAATTGCAAGCACAGCTACAACGATTGTGGCGATTGTAGCCGCTGTGTTTTTCTTACTCATGGACACCTCCGTAAAAGTGGTTTATACTTCATTATACAACTTATATCTCAAAATTTCAAGCGGTTTTGACGGATTTTCGGGTTATATGATTTAACCTTGAAGCCGGATTAAATATTAACAAAAATTAACTCCGACCCTGTTATTTCGAGTTCGGCTTTCTGCCTGTAAGGAACGAAACGCTCCTTTCGATAGACGTGCGGACGTGTTCCATTTCTTCGCTGTGGAGCTTACCGGCATTACGGTAGTCAAAGCTGTTGCAGAAGTCGTTGACATCGCTGTTGAGCTTGGTTATGTATTCCTGCATTATCGTATCCATGACTTTTACAAATTCGGCTCTGTCGTTCTTTGCCATTTTTGTTTCGCTCAGCTGAACAAGATAGTGGTAATGCGGCATACAGAAACATTCCTGCGACTTGAACAGATTCTTGAACTTGCCGTCCTTTGCAAACATTGTGAATACCGTTTCAAGCATGTGGTCAACGCCCCACTGAACCTTTGAGCAGACAAAGCAGGTATCGCCTACAGCGCCTGCCTTTTTAGCTTTTGCGTCTTTGGGCGCAAATAAACCCTTCTTCTCGAAAATATTGCCTCTGAGCACCTCAAGATGACTGTTGAGCATCAGTCCGAGCGATAAGCGGTTATTCTGCATCATCAGCTGCTGATAATGCGTAAAGCAGAAACCGAGCCTGTTGGTGTCCTGTCTTACATCGGGCTCCATCATGGCGGCACCCATTATATATTCGCAGATATGCTCCTCGACCGTATCTCTCATGCGGCAGATAGGGCAACCCTCACGGGGTTCAAACACTTCGTTTACCGGTATTGTAAGTATGCTTTCTCTCACTTTTTTCGTTTCCTTTCAGAAAATTTTATATCTGCGGAACGTTCCGCATTAACAGAAATATGCTTTGTCGGTTTATAGGGAGATGACGTTTTGGCATGAAAAATTTTTTCATGTCGGTCTTGTAATTTCCCTGTTAATATTGTATTATATATAACGGAAATAATCAAGACCAAATCAAAAATTTTTCCGCACATAAAAACAGATAACGGCAGATGATAACATGGATTACACTTTCACTTGCAAAGGATTTGATATAAGGCGCACGCTTTTCTGCGGACAGGCGTTCCGCTGGAGAGAACAGGACGGCAGATTCTGCGCTATAGCCGGCGGAAGATATGCCGATATATCCGACAACGGTGACGGCACTTACACCATTTACAACATAGAAAAAAATGATATTTCTTACTGGGAGTCGTACTTTGACCTCGGTACAGATTATGACGCACTTATAAAGCAGTTTTCCGAAGACGAGTATATGCGTCTTGCGTGCACGGAAAACCCGGGCATAAGAGTACTCAGGCAGGAGCCGTTTGAAACGCTTATCAGCTTTATAATATCTCAGAACAACAATATCAAGCGTATCACGGGAATTATAGACAGATTGTGCGAGAGTTTCGGCGAAAAGACTGACAGAGGTTATATCTTCCCGACGCTTGAAGATCTTGTCGGTGTTACCGCTGAGGACTTAGCACCGCTGAGAGCAGGATTCAGGGCAAAATACATAGTTGACGCAGTAGAAAAATTGAGTAGCGGCGAGGTTTGCCTTGACGGCATAAGGACAATGGATACCGATACGGCAAGGGAAGAGCTGAAAAAGATAAAGGGTGTCGGAAATAAGGTCGCAGACTGTGTGTTGCTTTTCGGCTATCATAAGACGGACGCTTTCCCGAGAGATGTATGGATAAAGCGTATCGAGCAGAAATTATACCCCGACGGACTGCCCGAATGTATAAAGGGCAACGAGGGCATAGCACAGCAGTTCTTGTTCGACTATGCGAGAACACATGAAATCTGACGGAGATAAAAATGGTTAACATAGGTAATGAGTGGGACGAACTGCTTGCAAACCAGTTCCAAAGCGAATATTACAAGAAACTGAGAAAGTTCCTTGTCAGCGAATACAACAATCACAGGGTATATCCGCCTGCGGACTGCATTTTCAATGCACTGAAATATACGCCGTACTCAAAGGTAAAGGCGGTGCTTTTAGGTCAGGACCCCTATCACGGTCCGGGACAGGCACACGGGCTTTGTTTTTCGGTAAAGCGTGGCGTTATGCCGCCGCCCTCGCTGAAAAACATCTTTACGGAGATACATAACGACCTTGGCATAGACTTTGATATGTCGGTGGGAGAGCTTACCGACTGGGCAAAGCAGGGCGTTCTTATGCTTAACACTTCGCTTACCGTCCGTGAGGGTATGGCGGGAAGTCACAGGGGAAAAGGCTGGGAGATACTCACCGACAGAATAATCGAGCTTTTAAACGAGCGTGACGTGCCTACAGCATTCATACTGTGGGGAAGTAACGCAAAGTCAAAAATGCCGCTTATAACCAACCCGAAGCACGCTGTTTTCACGGCGGCACATCCAAGTCCGCTGTCGGCGTATAACGGATTTTTCGGTTGCCGTCATTTCTCCAAGGTGAATGAATTTCTGAAAAACAACGGCATAGAACCGATTGACTGGAGTATACATTAATCAATAAAGACAATAGAGAACGGAAGAAGGACATAGCTTATGATATGCGTTACAGGCGACCTGCACGGTGATATTTCACGCTTTAAGTCGCCCGTGCTGAAAAAGCTCAGACGAGGCGATGCGCTGATAATAACGGGTGATTTCGGCTGTATTTGGGACGGCAGTAAGAAAGAAAAGAGAACGCTTAAAAAGCTCGGCAAAAAGAAGTACAACGTGCTTTTTGCGGAGGGCGTACACGAAAATTTCGACCTGCTCGAAGAATATCCCGTAGAGCAGTGGTGCGGCGGTAAAACAAGGCTTATATCGGGCAATCTGCGTCAGCTTATGAGAGGGCAGTATTACACGATAGCGCAAAAGAACGTATTTGCGTTCGGCGGCGGTCAGAGCGAGGAGAACAACAGCTATCTCGAACCCGATGAGGAGCAGAAGTGGCTGAAAGAGCTGCCTACCGATGAGGAACTTGCCGAGGGACTGGCTAACCTTGCTCAGCATGATAACACCGCAGATTTTATAATCAGCTATGAGCCGCCTGCAAAGATGATAGAGTTCATAGATATCGGCACAACCAGCCGTAATCACATAAATACATATCTTGACAAGGTGCTTGATACAGCGAAGTTTAAAATGTGGTATTTCGGCAAAAGGCATATAAACAAGCTGATACCGCCAAGATACCGTTGCATATTTGATGCGGTCGAGGTCGCAGACGATACAAGGCTTCCGAAGCAGAAAAAGCAGAAGCCCGAAAAGGTAAAGAAAGAAAAAGCCGAAAAGAAATCAAAAAAGGATAAAAACGCAGGAGAAGAGGAATAATCCTCTTTGATATAAACAAAACTCCGTATATAAGAAAGGAATTTAATGACATGGCAGAATTCAAGTATGAGATAACACAGGAGCTTGGCGTTATCAGCGAGGGTAAGTACAACATTGAACTTAATATGGTAAGCTGGAACGACAGAGAGCCTAAGTATGACATTCGTTCATGGGCACCCGACCACAGCAGAATGGGCAAGGGCATTTCGCTCACAGAAGAAGAAATGGAGCGTCTGGTCGAGCTGTGGAACACAAGAAACGAAGAGGACAGCTTTGAAGAATAATTACTGAAAGGAACGGCGAAATGGAAAAGTTACTCGGAATGACGCCCCCTATGGGCTGGAACAGCTGGAACACGTTCACCTGGGAGATAAACGAAGAGCTTATAAAGCAGGCGGCTGACGCATTCATCGAAAACGGCCTCAAGGACGCAGGCTATGAATATGTTGTTATAGATGACTGCTGGAGCGAAAAGCAGAGAAATGAAAAGGGCGAGCTTGTGCCTGATCATTGGAAGTTTCCGAACGGCATCAAGCCTGTAGCTGATTATGTACACTCTAAGGGACTTAAATTCGGCATCTATTCGTGTGCCGGCACGCATACCTGCGCAGGTCACCCCGGCAGCTTTGAGCACGAATTTCAGGACGCAGAAACGTTCGCAGAGTGGGGCGTTGACTACCTGAAATATGACTATTGCTACAAGCCCGTGCATATACCCGGCGAGATACTCTACAAGCGTATGTCTACCGCCCTCAGAAACTGCGGCAGACCGATAATGTTCTCCGCTTGCAACTGGGGTAATGACGATATATACAAGTGGATAAGAGAGAGCGGCGCTCATCTTTTCCGCTCGACAGGCGATATCCAGGATAACTGGGAGTCGATCAAGCGTCTTGCACTGTCACAGATGGGTAACGAGTGCTACAGCGGTTGCTTCTGCCACAATGATATAGATATGCTCGTAGTCGGTATGCACGGCGGCTCGAACAACCAGTACATAAACGGCGAGAGCGACGATCAGTTCGGCAACAAGGAAGGCAAGGGTCTTGGTGGCTGTACCGATACAGAGTACAAGACGCATTTCTCACTGTGGGCAATGATGAATTCACCGCTTATGATTGGCTGTGATATCCGTCATATGACCGACAGGACAAAGGAGATACTGACCAATAAGGAAGTTATCGCAATAAACCAGGACATTGAGTGCAGAGGACCCTACCGCATAAGCCAGTGGAACAACCCCGAAAACGTATTTTCACTTGTAAAGCCGCTCGCCAACGGCGACTACGCTATAGGTATGTATAACTTCAGCGATGTTCCTGCGGAGATGTCGTTACAGTTCTGGGATATAGGTCTCAGCACTGCGGCAGGCAGAGGACTTGAAATGCACGACTGCTGGTCGCACGAGGATATCGGCAGATTCTCCGAGAGATATGTAACTACCTTACAGCCCCACGATTGTGCGGTATATACTGCAAAGGTAGTAAAGCTGTAATGGCAAACTACAAGACCTGCAAGAAGTGCGGCGCTTTGCTTGGCGGCGATGATATAGCGATCTACAGAAAGCTGGTCACACGCAATGCCGATGAGTTTTTCTGCATAGACTGCCTTGCGGAGTATTACAACACCACCCGTGAGGTGATAGAGGAACGCATAGCGTATTACAGGAAAAGCGGAGAATGTACGCTTTTCAGATAATTCGAATAAAAAAATAACGGAGCATATCTGCCTGATATGCTCCGTTTGCTGTTATTATGCTTTTAGTTTGCGTTTGTCACAGCGGCAAGTCTTGTGTAGTTGCTGTAGATGACTGTGTCGCCTGAGGTCTTGTATGCTCTTATGCGGAATGTGTAGGTCGTACCTGCCTTAAGGTCGCCCGCTATAAAGCCTACTGTATTATTTGTGCAGGTTCTTAATGCTTCCGTCCATTTGCCGCCCCTGTACAGTTCAACGATATATCCTTCTGCGGAATTGTTCTTTGCCCAGCCTATTATAAGCTCGGATGATGTAGCGGATATCTTTCTGAAGGATGTAACGTTTGAAACGCCTGAGCTTTCCACTGTTTTAGCGGCAAGTCTTACATAGTCGCTGTACTGTACAGCTCCGCCGGATGTCTTGTACGCTCTTATACGGAAGGTATATGTCGAGGTAGCGTTAAGTCCTGTAGCCGTACAACTTGTGGAGTTGCCGTTATATATCTCGTTCCACTTGCCGCCCTTGTATATTTCAACCGAGTAGCCGTCAGCCTCGCTGTTTGTTGCCCAGCCGAGTGTAACAGAATTTGCGGTTGCGGATTTACAGGTGAATGATGTAACGGGGTCCAGTACGGATGAATCTGCCGTTTTAGCGGCAAGTCTTGTGTAGTTGCCGTAATACGTTGTACCGCCCGAGGTCTTGTATGCTCTTATACGGAATGAGTAGGTCGAGGAAGCTTTAAGTCCTGTAGCTGTACAACTTGCGGAGTTGCCGTTATATATCTCGTTCCACTTACCGCCCTTGTATATTTCAACCGAGTAGCCGTCAGCCTTGCTGTTCTTGTTCCACGCAAGAGTGAGCGAGGAATCGGTTGCGTTTTTGCTTGTGAAGCCTGTGACATTATCAACCGTAGTATCATCTGTTACCGAAGAATTGATAACGGTGAGAGTAAATGTGTCTGTAGTGCTGTCGCTGAAATGATATACTATTTCGTGTTTGCCGTTGGAGAGGGTCTGCATGAACGGCGTGTTGAGTGCCACCTGACTTCCGCTCCATGAGTAGTCTGTACTGCTGTCAAGTGTTTTGCCGCCGCAGGTTATCTTTGATATAGTCTGACCGTTCAGCACGAGCTTTGTAAGTACAGTTGCAGGAGCAGAGCCGTCAAATGTGCCTGTCTTGTTGATAAGGTGTGCGCCCTCGGCTTCCTGCTTTTCGCCGTAGAAGTATACATCATCAATTATGTAAGCGCCTGTGTCGGTGTTACCGCCATTGCCTGCATAGAATGCGACCTGTACAATACCCGTTGTGTCAAGTGTAGCGGATCCTGACTGCCAGCTTGGAGCGATAAATTCCTCGAAAGGTATCTCAAATGTTTTTTCGCCGGAGAAGTTGACCGTTATTTTTTTCTCGAAATAGTTGTCGTTCTTATCCATGAGCTGAACAGTAAAGTTGTTACCGCTGTTGTCGCCGGTAAGGTTTATGCTGACACCCTTGTACTGTGCAACGTTACGCTGTGACAGCTTGCGGTTTACACCGCAGTATCCGTTGGGCGAGCTTACATTGTACTCAAATTTCATCGCTTTGCCGTTTGCGTTGTCAACAAGCGAAACCGTTACGTCATTTCCGCTTGTATTCGGCGTGTATGCACTGCTTAGCTGAGAATCGCCTGTGTAGCTTTCAAAAGTATCTATATCCTCAAGTGCCGATGTATCTGTTACGGTAAGCATGAATTCACAATCCGCACCCTCATAGAAGTCGAACACGAGCGTTACGTTGCCCTCGCTGAGAGATTTTATAAAGCTGTCTGAGAATGTGACTAAGCCGCCGTTATCTGTATAATCCGTACCTGCCTTGAGATATTGGTCGTTTACCTTTATACCTCTGAATTCGCTTGTCTTCTTGTCATAGCCTACATTCACCTTCTTGTAGTGACGCAGGTTCTTGTCAACTGTAGCGATATATTTATCAAGCGTCGGTGCGGGGATCGATACATCGGTTACGTTTACTGTGAACTTCGGGCTGCTGCCTGCCGTGCAGTTAAGCGTGAACACATGGTTTTTAAGCTCAAGTGTTTTAAGATAGCTTGCCTTTATAGTTACTGAGTTATTGTTTATTGTGAAGTCCTTGCCTTCTGTAAGCGCATTTCCGTCAAGGGTTATACCGCTTATTGCACCCTCCTTCATAGTTGCTGTTACCGTAAGGTCGGTATTGTCAGCTCTGTCGAAGCTCAGCTTGTCGCTTGCTATCGTGTTGACGTTATTCTTTGCCGTCATATTTGCGGCGTGCTTCATGATAAGCTGTCTTGTGCTTTCGGTCTCTGTTCCCTCCGGACCGTAAACGGTATACTGGTCATAGTCGGGATAAAGTTCGCCGTCAATGTATGAGGCTATCATCCAGTAGTTTGTGCCTGCATATTCGACCGTATCGTAGACATTACCCTCAAGCACCTCAAACCACTGCTTATACTCACTGTCACGGATTGTTCTATCTGTAAGACCGAACTCTTCGAGTATAACGGGCTTGTCAAGCTCCGCACAGGTTTCGCCGTGTATCTTAAACCAGAGCAGATCGTCCTGTCCTGTGCCTGTGTGCTTCATTCCCCACTGATCGAGATAAAGATGAGGAGTGCCGAAGTCGAGCGTGTCGATCGTCATCAGCTTTTCAAAGTCAACGCCCTCTGCACCGTAAAAGGCATAATTGGATGTAGTATATTCGTTGTAATACCCGTAAGGTTTATTGTAAAAGCCCTCGTCGCCGAGCGATACCATGTGATTCGGATCGATGCTCTTTACATATTCGCTCATTTCCTTTGCCCAGTTATAAAGTATATTGTCCTTACACTGAGCGTCGGTATTGCATCTCGGCTCGTTTGAAAGCTCCCACGCAAATACGGAAGGCTCATCCTTCAGCTTTCTGTTTGTATACGGGTTCGTATGGTTCAGCAGACCGTTGACATAATCCTTATACCAGCCCTTGAGCGTTTCGTTTGTGTAGAAGTCGTCTTTTTTAAGTCCGGTTATGCCAAGCTCCTCTGCCCACTTGACGTATTGACCCATACCGCCGAAAGCATCCCAGTAGTTAGTAAAGGTGATAAGCAGCTTTATACCGTGCTTTTCTGCCTGATATAATGCGTAGTCGAGCTTCTTTATGCCGTCTTCACCGAAGTTTGTTACCGGTTTACCCAGAGCCTTGTCGAAATACTGAAAATATATTCCGTCCTTTTCACCCGGGCCGTCATTGTTGTTTGTAAATACCGGCTTTCCTTCGCTGTCTGTCGTACCTGTCTTGACACCTACATCAAGGTTGCCCCAGACTCTGATAACTTTCAGCCCCATCGCCTCTGCGTCTTTGAATACGTTGTCTACCGCATCCTGCGATTTGAACGTAAGGTAGTAGCAGTTTGTGCCTGCATAGTAGAACGGACTTCCGTCAAGCATGAACCTTGTTCCCTGCGCATACGCAAATCCGCTCGGAACACCCTCAGCCGCCGCACCCGTGCTTATGAAAAACACGGATACAGGTAAAGCCGAAAGTGTCATTGTTGCGGCAAGAGCAGAGCTTGCCAGTCTTTTCTTAAAACCTGTCATGATTTCACTCCTTCTGCTATTATTCTGATATAGCCTCTTGGTTTCTTAGCTTTGTCTTATAATATCATGTGGCTTTATACAAAGTCAACAAATTCAGCTAAATTTACTTAACAAAGTAGATTTTTTCTGTGAATTTCACAAAGGTTCAAAGCGTTTTATGTGTATTTAGCACAGTTATATGTAATATTTTCACGGAGCAATGCTGTTTTAAAGTTTAAATAACAGCTTTAATGGTCATTTAGCCTGTTTTTTAGTTACTTAATGTAACGTTTCGTGAAACTGACGAATTTTACATTTTTAAGTTAAGTTAAAAACGGGAAACCTTTGTGTAACATATAAAAATGAGCGGCAGTCCTTTTGGACTGCCGCTCACAGCGGTGTTTAAGTAATAACATTATTTGGTTGACTGCACTATTCTTACATAGTCGCTGTACATGGTTGTACCGTCTACGGTAAGATATGCGCTTAAACGGAAAGTATATGACGTACCGGCATCAAGTCCTGTTGTTATGCAGGAAACGGCTGTATTGGTGGTTATTTTCTTTACAAGAGTCCACTTTCCGCCTTTGTAGATCTCAACAATATAACCTGTAGCGCATTTTTTCTGCTCCCACGAAAAATGAATTGACGAGGTGGTATTCTCTGACCAGTTAGACAGATATTTAACGGGGTTAAGACCGGTTGTAGCGGTGCTCTTCAAGTATTCGCTGAATACGTATGCACCGTTTTTGAGCTTGTAGCTCTTTATGCGGACAGAATATGTTGAGCCCTCAGCAAGACCTGTTACTTTGCAGAAAAGTCTTGTGTTGTAGGGCGTGTTCAGCACCTGTTCCCACTTTCCGCCCCTGTAGATCTCTACTATATATCCGTCTGCCAGAGCGTTCCTGTTCCAGCTGAGTGTTACCTCTGAAGCAGAATCAGCCTTATATGTAAGGCTTGTAACGTTGGATATACGGGTGTCGGCTGAGAACGTAAGATAATCGCTGAAATATGTGGTTTTGGCTGTCTTTTTGAAGGACTTTATGCGCACTGAATATGTTGCATTTGCCGAAAGCCCTGTTGCTGTGCAGGTAAGGGTTGTGTTGCTTTTTGCATTTAAAATCTGCGTCCACTTACCGCCCTTGTAAATCTCAACGATATAGCCTGTAGCGGCGGTATTCTTATTCCACGAGAATGTTATTGAGGACGCTGTATTGCCGGATGCCTTGAATCCTGTAACGTTCGCTATCTTTGTGTTCACGTCAGCTTCAAGGTATTCGCTGAATGAGTAAGCGCCGTTTGTAAGGCGGTAGCACTTAATACGGGCTTTATATGTTGCACCTGCCGCAAGACCTGTCACATTGCAGGAAAGTGTGTTGTTGTTCTTTGTTGTAACGACTGTATTCCACTTTCCGCCCTTATAAATCTCAACAACATATCCGGTTGCTGTTGCGCTTTTTGCCCATGAAAGAGTAACCGAAGAAACGGTTGATGACTTTGCCGTAAGGCTTGAAACGCAGGCTATTCTGGTGGTTGCCGCAATATTGGTGTAATCGCTGTAGACAACGGCACTGCCGGTCTTCTTATACGACTTCATGCGGAATGAATAGCGTGTTTCTGGAGCGAGTGAAGATGCTGTGCACTGTAAGGTTGTGTTGTTCGTCGTCTGTAAAAACTGAGTCCATTTTCCGCCCTTGTACTGCTCGACAACATAACCTGTCGCATCGGCATTCTTATCCCATTTGAGCGTTATTGTCCTGCTTGTTGTACTAGGGGCTGTGAATGTGGTTACATTGGGAAGAACAGTGGTTGCAACGGCTCTGATATAGCCGCCGTACTGAACGGTAGAACCTGACACTTTACGCAGTCTTACACGGAATGTATAGGATGTACCGGGAGTAAGATTTGTGACGGTGAGAGCGCAATTGGCACTGCTGTCGGTCTTGGAAATCTGTACCCATTTGCCGCCCTTGTACTGCTCGACCTCATAGCCGCTGCCATCGGTTGACATTGACCACTCGAGCGTTATGAATTTTGGGTTTTGACGGATTACTTTGAGGTTCTTGACATAGCCGAGAACGAGAATGTCGGTGTAGTCGGACTTGTAGGAAGAGCCGCAAACCGAGCATTTATGCAGGGTGTAGCCCTTTGCGTCATAGTTCGCATCGACCACGGTATCAACATATTTATGACCCAACGGATCAAGCTCTCTTGTAAGCACCTTGCCGCAGACCGTGCAGCTGCACCGTTGCTCACCGGGTTTAGTACAGTCGGGATTTTTGGTCGTTTTCCAGGCGGTATAAGTATGTTTTCCTGTGGGGGAAACATATATTACATCTGTCTTTTTATCGCACTTCGTACAGTGGCGTGACTGCGAGCCTTGCTCGGCGCAGGTCGGCGCTTTGTCGAGCGTCCATGTCGATGAAAAGCTGTGTCCTGTGGCATAAGTGGTATCTTCGGTTCTGTGGGAATTGCAGACCGTGCAACGGTAAGTTATACTGCCGTCATTTACACAGGTTTCCGACTTTATTGCATCGACCTTATAGTCGTGATAAAGATTCGACTTCGGAATGGTATAAGTTTTCGACGAACCTGTTGAAAAATTGACTTTCAGTTCACCGTCACTTTCACAGGTGGGCTTTTTGGTAAACGTTCTGCCGGTCAATGTGCCTGATGTATCAACAAGCAGGTGTTGAATTTCGTCACTGCCTGTAAGCTTCTGTGAAATTTCTCCATCGGGGCAGACCACAAGTATGATTTCAGCCCAGTCGAAAGCATCATAACTGAAAGAGGTCACAGAGGCGGGAATGTTGAGCGAGATCAGCTTTGTTGTCTTGAAGGCTCTGGATCCGACAGTGGTAAGTCCGTTACCCTCGATTATAACATTGCGTAAATTGTCGCATGAGGCGAAAGCGGCATAGCTTATCTTCTTGACGGTTGCAGGGATCGTGATATCAACTATGTGGTTGTTTCCGCAGAATGCGTCGTCGCCGATAACTTCAACGAAGCTCGGGATTTTTGTCATTGACGAACCTGTGGCGGAAACAAGCGTTTTGCCGTCCTTAGAGTAAAGGTCGCCGTTTATAGCCTGAAAATACTTATTGTTGCTGTCAACAGTGAATTTAAGACAGTTGTTTCCTGAGAATACATCGGCGGCTATAGTCTTTACCGAGCTTGAAATAGAAATGCTCTGTATGCGCTTTGTGTAAACGAAAGCGCCACGCCGGATCTCGGTAACGGTATTGGGTATGGTTACCTTTGAAACACCGATACAGCCTCTGGTAAACTCTTCTGCTATTACCTCTATCTTGTGACCGTCGATATATCCGGGGATATTCATAACGGTTTTGGTAGCCTTGTCATAGCCTTTTACCTCATCGTCAAACTGTATCCACGAATAAACAGCGTATTTGTTTTTTGAGATCTCTTTATAAAGGAATCGTGAATTCAACTTCTGTGAAATGAAAGTTTTCTGACCTAGTACGTCGCCGCCGATATAAAGCAGATAAACCGAGCCGTCGCTTAATCTTACCGCAGTGGTAAACATTTTGGCGGCTGTTTTCATAGGTATCTCTTCATTTTCACTGTACGCATATCTTGTTTTTGCGGTCAGACCTACCTGTTCCAGCATATAAACGGCAAGTTGTGCACTGGCATAATCGCTGCCTGAACCGTTGAGCACCATAAGATACGGATCGGAATTGCTCTTGTCGTAAGTGAACGACGCCACATACGCCGCAACCTTATCCATCTTGGAAACATCCGCAATGCCGTTGGGTATGTTCTTGGCGATATAGTCGGCGATTATCTGCTGTGCCTGCTCCTGCTGTGCCTTTGTTGCAACGGCAGAAGTGATCTCAACATCTTCCGTTATCACGTCGGATACTTCGGGAACATAGCTGTCCGCCGACACGACAACAGCCGAGAGCGAGGCTATAACCGCAACAGACGCTATCGCCGTCAGTACTTTCTTGAAAATTTTCATGTCTTATTTCCTGATTTTCCTTGTTTTATAACGTCAAACGTTATTTTTTACTTTGTTTTTTCCCTTGTGAGCCTGCGGTGCTGAATTTCTTACCGCTTTCAGCCGTTTCGTAGAAGTCGGCAATCAGCTTCATCAGCTTGCCGTCAAGCTCGTAGTAAATCTGCTTATCGACCTTTTCGCTGTACAGCTCACGGCGGTTTTTGCGTGTACGTTGTTTTTTCGGATAGGTCGTTTCAAACAGGGTGTCAAGCTGAGCCTTGTACTTTATCGCCCTGTCGCTGTCAAGTGAGTTGTGACCCTTGTTCTTTTCGGTCACAAGAGTGATATTGTCATTCTTTTCGACATTTGCAAGTACGCTGTTTTTAAGACTTATCGTCTTGTCGTCCGTGCTGTGCAGAATAAGGAACTTTGTTCCGTTTGCGGTTGCTTTTGCAATTCCTGCGTGGGCGGTGTAACCTGCCGCTTTGCCGTACTTTATACGCTCATATAGCTTTATGTAGGCTTTGAGAACATATATCCACCTGCCCATCATGGTGGAGCCTTCCTCAAGCACCATTTCGCTTGTTCTGTCAAATCCGCTCTGTACGAATACTGCCTTTATATCATAAAGATGATAGCAATGCACGGCTGAAACCGCATATCCGCCCCAGCTGTGACCGAACAGATACAGCGGAAGAGTGTTTGTCTTTGTGACGTAACTCAGAGCCGCATCAAGATCTTCTGCCGACTGGGGAAGTCCACGGAGCGATTTTCCTCCGCTTAAATGGCTTCCGCTGTTATCAAAGGCAAATATCTTATATCCACGCCTTGCAAAATAGGCTATTTCGGGCAGATAGTCGAGCTGACCGTCAAATATGCCGTGGGAGAATACTATAAGACCTCTGAAAGTATCATAGCTTTCATCGTGATAATAAAAGCCAGTGTACTTGTAGCCACGCTTTGACGGGAATGTGACCGGCTCGTTTACAAGCCCTTTATAGTCGTTAAGGTCGGGCAGATGTGCCGAGTCGTATATCTCGAACCGCTTTCCGAAAACGCTCTCATAGAGTATGGCGGACAGCAGAAGGGATATTATCATTATCAGCAGTACAGCACCGAGAATGATCCCTGCTACCGACAGCACCGAAAGAAAAACGTCCACCTGTTTTCCTCCTTATGCTTTTCTGATACGCTTCTTGTTCTTTTCCCAGTTTTCTATTATTCTTGTCTGACCACGTTCTACCGCAAGAGAATCTGCGGGAACGTCTTTTGTGATTGTCGAGCCTGCGGCGGTTGTCGCATTGTCGCCTATCGTAACGGGAGCTATCATGTTTGTGTTACAGCCGATAAATGCGTTGTCGCCTATCGTTGTGCGGTACTTCTTTATACCGTCATAGTTTGCCGTTACACAGCCGCAGCCGAAGTTTACACCCTTGCCGACATCGCTGTCGCCGATATAAGTCAGATGTGCTATGCAGGTGTTTATGCCGACCTCGGAGTTCTTGACCTCTACAAAGTCGCCTATCTTTACACCGCTGTGCAGATGCGTATTCGGACGCAGATGAACGAACGGTCCTGCCTTAGCCTTGCTGTCTACCTTGCTTTCGTGTGCCTGTACGTTGTTCAGGATAACGTTATCCTCTATAACGCAGTCGGCTATATAGCTGTTAGGACCTATCTCACAGCCGTTGCCGATAACCGTTTTTCCCTTGATTATCGTATTCGGAAGTATAACCGTATCGTGACCGATTTTTACATCCTTACCGATTATGATTCCGTCCGACAGAGGAATATCCACACCCTCGTCCATAAGCTCAGCGAGCTTTCTCTTTCTTGCGACTTCATTCAGAGCGGCAAGCTGACTGCGGCTGTTTGCACCGAGTACAACGTCCGTGCTGTCTGCCGTGTATACGCCCTTCTTTTCCGCAACGGCAACAGTATCGGTAAGATAATATTCGCCGGCGGCGTTGTTGTTGCCGAGCTTATCTAAAAGTCCGGACAGCTTTTCCGCTTTGAACCAGTAGATACCCGAGTTTATTTCTCTTACCTTTACCTGCTCGCTGTCGCAGTCTTTCTGCTCAACGATAGCCTTGAAAGCGTCATTTTCCTTTATTATTCTGCCGTAACCCGTGGGGTTATCGACAATTGCGGAAACTACCGTAACATCGTTACCGCTGTTTTTGTGATATTCATAAGAGCCTGTTATGGTGTCTGCATCTATGAACGGAGCGTCACCGCACGCTATAAGTATATCCGCATTCTCTGCCTTTGCCTTTTCAATAAAGGGCTTTGCCTGCATTACTGCGTGACCCGTACCGAGCCTTTCCTTCTGCTCAAATGCGGGGTATTCGCCGAGCGTATCAAGATAAGCCGTTACCTGCTCCTTATGAGCACCGACGATTACTGCGGTGTTGTCAACACCTGCCTGCTTTACTGCGTCAAGCACCCAGCGGAGCATCGGGGTAAACAGTACTTCTGCCAGAACTTTCGGTTTATCGGATTTCATTCTTTTACCGTCGCCTGCGGCAAGAATTACGGCGTATTTTGCATTATTCAAAGTAAGTCATTCCTTTACTGATTTTTAGTAGCTGATTTTGGCGTATAAAACTGCCATATTAATACTATTGTCGCACATTTATCCGTATTTTTCAAGTGCTTTTTAAAAATAATTGCTTTTTTCATTTCACTGTGGTAAAATAAACGATATAGACGGCTTTGAAATACCGTTTCTGACTGTCGAAAAACCTATATGATTTTGAAAATGGGGTCGCAGGGGCGGAGCCCCCGACAGGGACTAGGGGCGGTAGCCCCAGTAATATAGCCCCTTCCCACGGGGAAGGGGTTTGGGGTTAGGGTTAGAGAATTTGCTCTATTTTTATAAAAACAGACTTTTCTACAAGCTGAGACAGCATTAAAATGCCGTTTTCACGGCACTGCAATAATTCTATTCTGAAAGGACAGCAAAAATGGCTGAAACTTATATATCCATCGAAAAAATACGCTCACTCGCCGAGGTCGGCACAATAGACGAGTTTAAAGACAGTACGGATATGAATGAGATATTCGCCGCCTGCGCTATCGCAAGCAGGGAGCATCTCGGTCTTATCCCTTATGACGAACAGCTTACCGCCGCCGCAGAGCTTACAAAGGGCAGGATTACCGAGATGAAAACGGGCGAGGGCAAGACGCTTTGCGCCGCATTTGCCGCAAGCTATATGGCGAAAAACGGTCACAATGTCAGAATACTCACCTTCAACGATTATCTCGCAAAGCGTGACAGCGAGTGGATGAAGCCGATATATGACGCACTCGGCATAAGCTCAGCTTGTATTTTACATTCGACAGATATTGCGGATAAAAAAGAGATGTATAAAAATCAGATAGTATATATAACCGCAAGGGAGGCAGGCTTTGACTTTTTGCGTGACTTCGTTGCGAATACGCCTGAGGACTGCGTGCAGACGGATTTCGACTTCTGCATTGCCGATGAAGCGGACAGCATGATGATAGACGAGGCAAGAGTACCGCTTGTAATAGCAGGCGAAACCGCCGTAAAGCCCGATGAAAAGCTGCCCGAGGTATACGAGTTTGTCAAGGATTTTGACAGCAGTATGTATGAGATAAACGAGGAGCTCGGCACTATCTACCTTACCGAAAAGGGAGAGGACAAGTGTGAGGAGCTTATAACGGACGGCTCGGGGCTTTATGACGAAGAGAACAACGAGCTTCTGATACGCATTACGGATTGCCTTAAAGCGTGCTTCCTGCTTAAAAAAGACGTTGATTATATCGTCAAGGACGGCAATATAAGAATAATAGACGAGTTTACCGGCAGAGCGGCAGAGAACCGCCGCTATCCCGGCTCATTACAGCCTGCCGTTGAACTTAAAGAGGGCATCACATGTACAAGCAGAGGTGTCATAATGGGCGTTGTGCCTATGCAGTTTTATCTGCGCCGTTATCCGCTTCTAAGCGGTATGACCGGTACTGCGAAAAGTTCGGAGGACGAGTTCTGGCAGTTATACGACCTTAAAGTAACCGTTATACCTACCCATACGCCCTGCAGACGTGTCGACCACCCGTATGAAGTATATCTCACAAAAGCGGCAAAGGACAACGCAATTATTGACTGCATAAAGACCGCCCACGCAAAGAATCAGCCTGTGCTTGTCGGAACGTCAAGCATTGAGCTCAGCGAAGAGCTGAGCGGTCGTCTTGCGGCAGAGGGTATCACCGCAAACGTACTCAACGCAAAGAACGATGAGCTTGAAGCTGAGATAATAAAGGAAGCCGGCAGACCCGGCGCTGTCACCATATCAGCCAATATGTCGGGCAGAGGTGTTGACATAAAGCTGGGCGGTGCTGACGAATCGCAGAAGGACGAGGCTGTAGCGGCAGGCGGACTGCTGATACTCGGCACATTCATGAGTGAGAGTGAACGTGGGGATATGCAACTGCGTGGCAGAAGCGGCAGACAGGGCGATGTCGGAGAAAGCCGTTTCATAATCTCGCTTGAAGATGAGATCATGACCAAATACGAGATAAAGAAACTCATTCCGAAAAGGCATTATCCCACCGTTGAAACGGGCAGAGCGATTGACGACAAAGTTGTACTGCGTGAGGTTGACCGTATTCAGCGTATAGCGCAGGGTGATACGCTCGAACTGCGTAAACGTCTGCTTAAATTCACGATGATAGGCGAAAAGCACCGTGACGCAGTGTTCGGCAGGAGAAGGGCATTCCTGACAGGCGAGTCTGAGGTCGATATATGGCAGAGTGAATTTGCCGATGATTACAGCACCGCCGCACAGAAGTTCGGTGAGGAGAAGGTAAACGCTCTTCAGAAACGTGTCATATTACAGGTGATAAACGAATACTGGAGCGATTATCTCGATTACACCTCCTATCTGCGTGACGGTATCCACCTTACGAGAATAGGCGGCAAGAATCCTGCCGATGAGTATAACATAACCTGCGAGGAATTTTTCTCGGGTATGGAAGAACAGGTAATAGACACTATGGGCGAGCGACTTCAGACACTGCTCAGCCTTGATAATATAGACGATTTTGTTATAAATACTCCGACAGAGCTGTGGACATATACGCTTAACGAAAGCGGAGAGGAGTTGCTCAAAAAGAGCTTTATCGAAACGGCGCTTTCCGAAGAGGAGGAAGAAAGCTATTACGATAACGGCGATGACAGCGACAGCCGGGACGAAGACGAAACGGAAGAACAGACAGACGAAAAGCCGACAAAAAAAGGCTTTTTCGCAAAATTATTCGGTAAGAAGGATTAAGATATAATGGCAGACTGCATAGCGGCAATATCAACACCTATGGCAAGCGGCGGCGTTTCGATGATAAGAATATCGGGAGCGGACGCATTCAAGGTAGCAAAGCAGGTGTTTCAGCCGAAATATCCCGTGCGTGATATCGAAAAGATGGACGGTTATACCGCCGCATACGGTGATATTACGGCGGACGGAACGAAGCTTGACGACGGTGTACTTTTAATATTCCGTGCACCGCACAGCTACACGGGAGAGAACACGGCGGAGATCACCTGTCACGGAGGTATTCATATAACAAAGAGGGTACTTCAGGCGGTATTGGCAGCCGGAGCGAGAATGGCTCAGGCGGGCGAATTCACCAAACAGGCGCTTGTAAACGGAAAGCTGTCACTGACAGAGGCAGAGGGTGTGATCGACCTTATCAACGCAGGCAACGATCAGCTGTTATCCTGTGCAAGAGCGCAGACGGACGGTGCACTGTACCGCAGGATAGAGGCTCTTTGCGAGGAGATAATTGCTATTACATCGGAGATAGCCGTGTGGATAGACTATCCCGATGAGAGCGAGGACGAGGACGAAATAGCAAAGGCGGACTGGCTGAAAAGCGTCACCGCCGTAAAAGAAAATATCGACAGCCTTATAGCAACGTACGACTGCGGAGAGATACTCAGAAACGGCATCGCCACAGCCATAGTCGGAAAGCCCAACGCAGGAAAGTCAACGCTTATGAATCGGCTTACAGGCGTACAGAAGAGCATAGTGACCGATATTGAGGGTACTACCCGTGATATAGTCGAGGATACGGTACAGCTTGGCGATATAATGCTGAAGTTAGCCGATTGCGCAGGCATAAGGGAAACAGAAGATACTGTCGAGAACATCGGCGTACAGCGTATGATAGAACGTATAGGCACGGCACAGCTTATCCTTGCGGTATTTGACGGCTCAAGAGAGCTGTCCGATGACGACAAGCGGCTGATAGAGCTTCTCCACGGCAAGACGGTAATCCCGATAATAAATAAATCCGACCTCGAAACAAGGGCGGACACGGAATTTATTGAAAATGAGCTTGGTAAAGCGGTTATAATAAGCGCTAAGACGGGCGACGGCGCAGACGAGCTTGAACAGGCGATAAAACAGCGTTGCGGAATAAGCAACCTTGACGCAGGCGCAGGCTTCCTCGCAAACGAGCGTCAGCGGCAGTGCGCCTTATCGGCGCAGGCAGCGGTTGACAGGGCGTATAATGCACTTCACGGCGGTATGACCGCAGACGTTGCAGGGCTTGAGCTTGAAGCGGCGCTTAGTAGCCTTTATGAACTTAGCGGAAAGACCGCAAGCGAAGAGGTAATAGACAGAATATTTTCACGCTTCTGCGTGGGAAAATAAGAGTAATAAAGGCGGTACTCAATACGAGTACCGCCTTTTCCTATATTATTTAGCCATTAACAAGTCCCACCAGACCCATAATAAACACAAACATCACAAGTACCGGCAGAACATACGTCATATAGCCTTTCATAAACTTCTTTATTTTAAGACCCTTGCCGGTATTGGCTTCATTTACGAAGTTATCCCAGCCCCAGCCCTTTTTCGTTACACAGAACAGAATGAATACAAGCGAGCCGAGCGGAAGAATGAAGTTGCTGACTACAGTATCCTCAAGGTCAAGTATCGTGCTTCCTGCGCCGAGCGGCTGAAAACCGCTGAGAATGTTGAATCCCAGACAGCAGGGAACAGACAGTAAAAACAGCAGTATGCCGTTTATAATGCAGGCCTTCTTCCTGCTAAGTCCCCATAAGTCCATTGTGTTCGCTATTATACATTCAAACACGGCAAGCACCGTTGACAGCGCCGCAAATGACATGAATACGAAGAAAAGACTTCCCCACAGCCTGCCGAGCGGAATGTTGTTGAAAATGTTCGGGAGGGTTATGAAGAGAAGTTTGGGTCCGCTTGTAACGTCTACTCCGTATGCCGAGCAGGCAGGGAAGATTATAAGTCCCGACGCTATCGCAACAAAGGTGTCAAGCATTGCTACATTTACCGATTCTCCGAGAAGCGACCTGTCCTTGCCGATATAACTGCCGAATATAGCCATACTGCCCATGCCGATGCTGAGCGTGAAGAACGCCTGATTCATTGCGCTTACAAGGATATTTGTTATACCGACCTTTTCTATAGCACTGAAATCGGGCAGCAGATAGAACGAAAGTCCTTCCGCTCCGCCGGGCATTGTAAAGCTGTTTACGGCAAGCACCACCATAATTGCGAGCAGGGCGAGCATCATCACCTTAGTAACCTTTTCAAGCCCGTTCTGCACACCTATAAGGCAGACGGCAACGCCTATCGCAACGACTATGCCCATATATACTATAAGCGAAACAGGGTCGCCCAGAACATCAACGTTGAAATGGTTCTCCACAGCCGCCGTATCCATTCCGACGATCTCTCCGGATGCGGTCGAAACAAAGAACTTCAGCATCCAGCCTGCCACCGTTGTATAGAACATCATCAGCAGATAACAGCCTATAAGCGAAACCTTGCCGTGTAAATGCCACTTTGAGCCTTTCGGTTCAAGCTGTTCGTACATTCTCGCAGGGCTTTTCTGAGCCGCCCTGCCTATGGAAAACTCCATAGTAAGCACGGGTATGCCGAGTATTACAAGGAAGAACAGATATATAAGGACGAAAAGGCCGCCGCCGTTTTGACCTACCACATAAGGAAACTTCCATACGTTTCCTATACCTATTGCACAGCCTGCGCTGAGCAGTATAAAGCCAAGACGGCTGCCGAGTTTATCTCTTCCCATAGTTCCTCCGGATTGTTGAAATTTTTAAGGTAATACCGCATAATTATTGTCGTGCGATTGCGCAGTCAGATTTTTCGTCAGATTGTATAAATTGAGTGCGGGCAGGCTGACGCCTGTCAAGCGAAATTTGTGCAAGATGACGGAAAATACGCAAGCAAGCGTGCGGCAAAGGCGATAGCCGTTAATTGTGCGGTGTTGCCTTAAAGTGCCGCATTTACGCATCGGTTTTCAGAACCTCTCTGTAATCCCACAGATATTTGATTCCCGAAACCGTTGTAAGTATGCAGGATATGTACATAAGTATATCGCTGATAATCTGCACAGGGAAGGTTTCCGCAGTGATAGTGCC
This sequence comes from uncultured Oscillospiraceae bacterium, assembly GCA_902490585.1. Taxonomy (GTDB): domain Bacteria; phylum Bacillota; class Clostridia; order Oscillospirales; family Ruminococcaceae; genus Ruminiclostridium_E. Next base: position 98,882 of record CABUEI010000002.1, on the reverse strand, counting down.
GAAGCCGACAAGAATATGCAGTATTATGATAACGCATATCGCAACCATTGTTGAGGCTGTTTTCAGCTTGCCCCATATACTTGCCGCAATTACTATCTTCTTTTCACTGCCTGCGGCGATAAGGCGTATGCCGGATACGACAAATTCACGGGCTACGATTATCGCTGTTACCCATGCGCTTGCCCAGCCGAGTTCCACAAAGCAGATAAGAGCGGTAACGACAAGTACTTTGTCGGCAAGGGGGTCTAAAAACTTGCCGAAGTTTGTTACCATGTTATATTTTCTGGCTATTTTTCCGTCTGCCGTGTCGGTTATGCTGGCAACGGCAAAAATTATAGCCGCCCACAGATAGCTGTAGGGAACAAAATCTCCGGCGAGAATAAAGAATGCGAAAAAGGGAACAAGTATTACCCGGAGCAATGTCAGCTTATTAGCAAGATTCATACTGTCTGTCCTTTCAGCGTTATACCCGCTCGCCGAGCAGATTGTTTTCAAGTACGTCGGTTATTTTAACGTTTATAAAGTCGCCTATTGTAAGGGAGCCCTTGTCCTTTGCCGATGTGAAATAGATCATTCCGTCGATTTCGGGAGCAAAGTGCATACTTCTGCCGAAATACATATCGGAGTAACGGTCAAAGCCCTCACAGACAACCTCATAGGTGTTGCCGACCATTCCTGCATAATATTCGCCCATGCGGATCTCCTGTTCGCCTGTTATGATATCCGCTCTGCGCTGTCTTTCGCCCTCGTCTACCTGGTCGGGCATCTCTGCGGCAGGGGTGTCCTCTTCGGCTGAATATGCAAAGCAACCGAGACGTTCAAACTTTATGTCATTTACAAATTCGGCAAGCTCGCTGAACTGTTCCTCAGTTTCACCGGGGAAACCTGTGATAAGCGTTGTTCTCAGTACTACACCGGGAATTTCACGGCGGAGCTTTGCGAACAGCTCACGCAGGCTCTGCTCATCACCGCCACGGTACATATTGCGGAGAATCTCTTTATTGCAGTGCTGTATCGGAATGTCGATATAGTTAAGGATCTTATCCTCTGTCTTTATTGTTTCAATAAGTTCGTCCGTCATTCTCTCGGGGTAGCAGTAAAGCAGTCTTATCCACTTTATGCCGTCTATCTTACATAGTTCTTTGAGTAAATCGGGCAGAGCATATTTCTTATAAAGGTCAATGCCGTATGCCGTAACGTCCTGTGCTACTATAACAAGTTCCTTTACGCCGTTTTCGGCAAATTTCTTTGCTTCCTCTATTATGTTCTCCATCTTTCTGGAACGCATTTTACCTCTTATCAGCGGTATAGCGCAGTAAGAACATTTATTTGAACATCCGTCCGCAATTCTCAGATATGCGTAGTGGGGGAGAGTGGACTGCAGCTTGTCGCCCTCCATATTGTGACACAGCTTGTCGCCGAAGGTAATGACTCTCTTGTCCAGCATTACAGAGTTTATGATTTCAACTATATCATCGTTCTTTGCAATACCTACCACTGCGTCTATTTCGGGGAATTCTTCGTCCATCTGCTTCTGATAACGCTCGGCAAGACAGCCCGTTACGATTATCTTCTTGTTGATACCGTCATTTTTGCGGCTTATTGCCTCCATTATCTCCTCGATAGCTTCTTCCTTTGCACTTTGTATAAAGCCGCAGGTGTTGATAATAACAACATCCGCAAGACCTGCCTCGTTTACTATCTTGAAGCCTGCTTTTGCTATTTTTGCAAGCATGAGTTCTGCGTCGCACTGGTTCTTCGGACATCCGAGAGATACCATTCCGACCTTTATTGTGTCTGCCATTATTTTTCCTTACCTTTCCGTTTTTCCTTATATTCCGAATATTACGGGTTATTCGTCGTATTCCTCTTCTTCATCGTAATCGCCGTCTTTTACACGGGATAACGCAAGCTTTATATCATCGTAGGCAAATCCTCTGCGAGCAAGTGCCGCAGTAACACGCTGTACACTTTTATAGTCCGAAAAATCCAGCTTGTTTGAATATTTCTTGTCTACAAGATGTATAATTTCATCTATAAAATCCTCAGCGTCATATTTTTCTTCCTGCTGTGATATAAGGCTGTCGGGCAAGCCCTTTCTCCGCAGTTCAAAGCGGATCTTGGACTTACCCCAACCCTTGTTTATATATGCCTTGTAGAGCTTTTCGGTATACTTTTCCTCGTTTATGAGGTCGTGCTCGCACATGAGCTCAACCACCATATCGCATAAATCGGGAGGATAGTTCTTTATCAGCTTGTCGTAAAGCTCTTTTTTCGAGTGGTCACGCTGAGCGAGTATGTACAGTGCTCTGCGTTTCGCCCGTATTCTTTCGTCATCGGTATATGACATCAGTCAAGATCCTCGGGTGAAAATTCTTCAAAGTCGCTGTCGGCTTCGACTACAACACTCTTCTTAGCCGCCGCTTTTTTCTTGGGAGCAGGGGCAGGTGTTGCGGGAGCGTCAGCCTTTGCGGCTGCTTCACCGATTTCTTTCAGCTCGTTTTCTGCTGCCGATTCGGACGTATCGGCGTTGTTTGCGCTTTCGCCGTCTTCGCTTGCGGACATATCGAGCTTTGAAAGGTTCTCCTTGATCTTTGCTTCAATTTCAAGGCGTAAATCATCGTTTTCTTTAAGGAACTTCTTTGTCTTTTCCTTACCCTGTCCGAGTCTTTCGCCGTTATAGCTGTACCATGCGCCGCTCTTCTTGATAAAGCCGAGTTCTTCGCCCATTGTAATGATTTCGCCGAGCCTTGAAATACCCTCGCCGAAAATCATATCGAACTGTGTTTCCTTGAAAGGCGGTGCAACCTTGTTCTTTACAACTTTGCACTTAGTAGTATAACCTATTATCTCGCCATCGTCAACTATCTTCTCACCCTTGCGGACTTCTATACGCACGCTGGCATAGAATTTAAGCGCACGGCCGCCGGGAGTGGTTTCGGGGTTGCCGTACATTACGCCAATCTTTTCACGAACCTGATTGATAAAGATAGCTACCGTGTTTGACTTTGAAATAACGCTTGTCAGCTTTCTCATAGCCGCAGACATAAGTCTTGCCTGAACGCCGACAAAGCTGTCGCCGATCTCACCGTCGATCTCTGCCTTTGTTACCATAGCGGCAACCGAGTCAAGTACGACAATATCAATAGCACCCGAGCGTGCAAGCGTTTCCATAATTTCAAGTGCCTGCTCGCCCGTATCGGGCTGAGATACGATAAGGTGGTCGATATCAACGCCGAGCGACTTTGCATATACGGGATCAAGTGCGTGTTCAACGTCTATGAATGCCGCCATACCGCCGAGCTTCTGGGTTTCGGCGATAGCGTGGAGCGTAACGGTAGTCTTACCGCCTGATTCGGGTCCGTATATTTCGATTATACGTCCCTTAGGCAGACCGCCTATACCGAGTGCATAGTCAAGACCTATCGAGCCTGTCGGAACGCTTTCAACATCGAGCTTTTTATTGCCCTCGCCGCCGAGGAACATAACAGAACCCTGACCGTAGCTCTTTATGATCTGCTCCATAGCGGTATCAAGAGCCTTTTTCTTCTCCTCCGGAGTGGTGGGGTGATTTACGGTAGGTGTCTTTTTGGTATTTGCCTTTGCCATAATATTTTACCTGTCCTTTCTGTTAACGGGTTTATCCTGTGATTAAATTTTATCATAACTGCTGTACTATAAAATGTACAAATTTTGTTTTCTATCGCTTGACAGAGCGGATTATTCTGTCGTGACCGCTGTAGTCTTTAACGATCTGCGGTACAAGACCGACATTTTCAAAAATTTCGCTTACAGCCTGTCCCTGTTCTTCACCGATTTCGACCGCAAAAAGACCTCCGACCGCAAGCTTTTTCACCCACAGAGGTACAAGTCTGCGGTAGAAGTCCAGTCCGTCTTCACCGCCGAACAGAGCAAGTTCGGGCTCGAATCTTACTTCCTTTTGCAGAATTTTCATATCCGCAGAAGAAATATAGGGCGGATTTGAAAGTATGGCGGACAGTGAATTATCCGTAAACTGCCCGAGTATATTTTTGTCGAAAATGTCACCGTTTATTGCGCTGACAAGCTTTTCGGCTTTATTTTCGGCTATGTTTTTAAGAAAATAACTGTACGCCTTGTCGGATATTTCTATTCCCGCAGTTTCTGCGTTTGCTTCAAGCGCCGTTGTAATGGCTATACAGCCGCTACCCGAGCATAAATCGACCGCTTTACCGCCTGTCTTTTTAAGATGCTCTGCCGCTATGTCACACAGCAGTTCCGTTTCGGGACGGGGGATAAGCACGCCTTCTCCGACAAAATATCTTCTGCCGTAGAAGTCCCAGTTGCCGAGAATGTACTGCAACGGTCTGCCTGTTTTACGCATATCGGCTTTTTTGACGCACTCCGAGAACTGCGATTCGTCAATCTCCTCAAACGGCAGTTTTCCGCCGCTGATCTCGTTTACGATCTGCTTCGCTTCAAAAGCCGCATCATCGGTAATACTTTCAAGCATATCGCTTATAAGCTTTACTGCCTGCCTTATTACCACTGTGCGTCCTCCGGCTTTTCGGGGAGAACGGGTTTCATTGATGCAATTGCAACTTCAATCATCTCGTCGGCAGGCTCTTTTGTAGTAAGACGCTGGATAGCAAGGCCGGGAGCTGAAACTATTTTTGTAAACACATTGTCGTATTTTCCTGCGATACGGATAAGCTCGTATGAGATACCTACGACTATCGGCAGGAATATTATCTTACAGCATACTCTCAGCATATCGCCGATGAACTTTGATACGCCGAATGCTTCAATAAACAGTTCGCTGTTTATGGGGAGCAGAGTGTATACCAGTATGCTTATAGCAAGCGTCAGGAAAATAAAGCTTGTACCGCATCTGGGGTGGAAACGCTTGTACTTTCTGACGTTCTCGACAGTCAGTTCTTCACCGTGCTCATAGCAGAAAATTGTCTTATGCTCCGCACCGTGATACTGATACAGCCTTTTCATAGTCTTCATGAGAGAAGTAAGCCACAGATAGCCGATAAACAACGCTATCTTTATAATACCCTCTGTCAGCGAGCGGAAAGCGGATATATCCGTATCTCCGCACAGCGTCTGTATTCCTGTAAAGATAAGAGTGGGGAGTATAACAAACAGTGCAATGGCAAGCCCCACACCGAGTATACCCGATATTATTGCGACAACGGTTGTAAGAGCGGCGTTGTCTTCTTTCTTATCCTCTTTTTTATCTTCCTTTTTATCTTCAGTTTTTTCTTCGGTTACAGTGTCTGTCGGTTCGCTCTGTTCTTTCTTTTTCTTGTCCTTTTCGTCCTCTTCTTCATCGAACATTCCGCTGACTTCGCCCGACTTGTTCAGGTACTTGTAGCCATCTGCCATCTGGGAAACGAAATTCACGCAACCTCTTATAAACGGTGCTTTGTTGTACCATTTCGGAGCTTTTCTGTCCCAGACTTCAGTATATATCTCTCTGTCGGGCTGACGTACTGCCATACAGCCCTTTTTGGGTCCGAGCATCATTACGCCCTCTATAAGAGCCTGTCCGCCGACCTTTGTTTTGATTATCTCCTTGTTCTGTTCGCTCATAATCTGCCTTTCTTTTTAATCGTCCTTCTTTGCTACAGGCAGGGTGATAACAACCCTTGTGTAACGTCCGAGCTCACTGTCTATATCAAGTGTTCCGCCGTGGGCGGTCACTATCTCGTCCGCTACCGCAAGTCCTATTCCCGAACCCCTTACGGTGTTGTTCGCTTTGTAGAACTTCGCCTTTACCTTGGGTAAATCTGACGGGGCTATTCCGCATCCGTCGTCTTCTACCGTTATTATTACCGCCTTGTCGGTTACTGCCGTAGCAACGATTATATGACCGTTTACTGCGGAGTACTTTATGGCGTTGTCTATTATATTTATAAACACCTGTCTTATACGGTTTCTGTCACCGTGGATAGTTACTATCTCCTGCGGTTCGTCGTAAAGCAGTGTTTTGTTTTCCTGTCTTGCTTTTTCGGAATAGATAATCACGGCATCGGTAAGTTCGGCAAATACGTCCATATTCGCCTTGTTCAGATTGAACCTGCCGCCCTGTATCCTTGAGAAGTCGAGAAGCTCTTCAACCATGTTTGAAAGTCTTTCGGACTCTTCCGAAATTACCCTCATGCCTTTTTTGGTGACTTCCTTGTCGTTCGGGCTTGCGGCGATAGTTTCGCTCCAGCCCTTGATAGCCGTAAGCGGTGTTCTCAGCTCATGAGAAACCGATGATATAAAATCGTTCTTTATCTTTTCCGAGTTTTCAAGCTCGTCTGCCATGTAGTTGAATACACGGCAAAGCTCGCCCAGTTCATCGTCTGTTTTTTCTTCGATATGCACGCCGAAATCGCCCTTTGCGATTTTTCTTGCGTTTGCGCTGATAAGGCGGAGGGGCATTACTATCGACTTTATGAAGTAAAGTCCCAGAACCAGCATCAGTATTATTATCGCTCCGCTTATCGCTATAATGAATATCATTATAACGCCAAGTTGTTTATCCACTTTTGAAAGCGAGGTGATGACCCTCACCGCATCATAGTTTGTATTGCCCGTTTCAAGCAGACTTGTCACAGCCATTACCTTTTCGCCGTTGCTCTGATAACCGCTGTATGTGCCTATTCCGCTGCTGTCCTTTATGGCATTGTCATAGTCGGGCATATCGTAGGAGTTGCTCGGCTCAAATCCGCTCGACGTTATTACAACCTTGCCTGCGGAGTTTATCATCATAAGCTCCATGCGGTCTTTTTTGCTGAAGCTTTCAACCGTGTTTCTCACTTCGTTTGAATAGTTTGTTCCGCTGCCCGTGGAACTGCTGTTGTAGTACCGTGTAAGTACGGTCGATACAACGTTCAGCTCACTGCGCAGTGTCTGTTCGACGGTGCTGTAGAAATACGCCCTGAACACGCAGTACAGAACGATGTCAAGCAGTACCAGAACTATAACTACCGCACTGAAGCTTTTAAGAAACCAGCGGTTAGCTATCGTCGTGCGTCTTGCCAAAGCCTTTTACCTCCGTTTGATTACCTGCTGAACTCGCCTGCGGCGGCAAGCTCATCTACACACCACTTATAGCCGTAGCCCCATATCGTAGTTATGTATCTCGGATTTGACGGATCTTCCTCTATCTTCATTCTCAGTCGTCTTATGTTTACGTCAACGATTTTATCGTCGCCGTAATAATCACTGCCCCATATATGAGTAAGTATGCTCTTGCGGTCGAGAGCCGAGCCGCTGTTTTCCATGAAATATTCAAGGAGCTGATACTCGACCTGGGTTATTTCTATACCTGTGCCGTTTTTCGTGAAAATACGGCTCTTTGTATTTATCGAGAACGGTCCGGAGATGAGAGTTCTGCCCTCGTCCTCGGGCGGTCTTGCAACGCTGAGGCTCACTCTGCGGTATACTGCGTCAACCCTTGCGACAAGCTCGGACGGTGAGAACGGTTTTGTTACATAGTCGTCCGCACCCTGTGTAAGACAGCGTATCTTGTCAACTTCCTGGCTCTTTGCGGAGAGCATGATAATACCCATAGTATCGCTCTTCTGTCTGAGCCAGCGGCAAAGTTCGCTTCCGTCCATGCCGGGCATCATTATATCAAGCAGTGCAACGTCTATAAGTCCGTCGTAGTGGACATACGCTTCCATCGCCTGAGCCGCATTGCTGACATCTATAACGTCATAGCCGCTACGCTTGAGATTTATAACGACGAAATCTCTTATAGCATCCTCGTCTTCACAAACAAGTATTCTTTTCATGCCTAGACCTGCCTTTCATCATATATATTTCCTGTCAGTTGCTCTTTGAAAGTGCCGCAACATCGTTATTGCCGTAACCCTCGGGGCGAACCTTGAGCGCCGCCTCTATTTCATCATCGGTAAGGGACAGTCCCTCATACATTATACTCTTGTAGTATATGGTTTTTTCGTTGTCGTCGGAGAACAGTCTGAATCCGTCACGGTTTGCTAGAAGTACGTTGGGTTCGCTCTGAGAAGAAGTGTCGCTCTTGAGCACGGTTTTGATTGTCAGCAGAGCGTACTCGTTTTCTTTCAGATTGCCCTCGTGCTTCCAGAATGTAACGGAGTTTTCGCTCTCGTTCAGGGTTGCCGTTACCATGCCTACCCAACGTCCCGGGAATATAAGCATATAGTTTCTTCCAGGTTCGACAAAGGTATATGCCGTAAGTTCGATCTTAGTGCAGTCCTGCCTGTACCAGCGGACTGCGTTGAGCTGTTCGGGGAAGGTAAGGTTCTCGTATCCCGGAAGTGCCGAGGTTGCCGGAACGTCCACGATGCCGTCACCGTCTATATCCTGTGACTGTACTTTCGGAGTGTAGCCGTTGGTTCTTCTCGAATAGTTGATGTTTTCGGAGTCCATTACTATCGTGTCGGCAGTTGCAAACGAATTGCCTTTGTAGTAAAGGACAGCCGTGTTGTACTGATTTTCGGCAGTGAGATAGTCGATTGTGATGCACGGCTTTTTCTTGCCGAGTATAAGGCACTGAGCCATGCTTATTTTATCGAACTCGGTTACTCCCTCGCCGAAAGAGTTGACGGGGAAAGCCATGCCGAAATCTCCGTTGCCGTTACAGCTGTATACTGTCATGTTACCGCTCTTTTTTGTGCCGTCACGGTTGAAGCAGGCGAGATATTCACTGCCGTTATCGTCAAGCCCGTTCAGGAAAATGTAAGATGAATATCCTACCGAGCCGAGCTGTTTTGCTATGCCGTCCTTGTAGTCTATGACGGACATTATCTTGTCGGAAGAACCGAGGACGGAGTAGCTTATCAGCAGTTTCTCCTTGTCCGAGCCGAGCTTTGAAAACGCTACGCTTTCTATCTCCGTGCCTGCGGCAGGGAGTTCATAGGTTGCTTTCCAGTTGCCGTCTTCGTCCTTGTCGAGAAAGCTTATGCGGAGGTTTCCTACGGCGGTGCCTTCGGTTGCAGGCTCTTTAGCCGCATCGGTCTTGCTCTGCTCATAGAATACTATCGCTTCATCGGTCGGTTCGTCGTCAATGTTGTGGATAACGAATGCACTGCGGTACTCGCCCGTGTGCGGATAACGCAAATCGACCCTGCCCGCACTTGCGGTCAGGGCGTTGTATATTTCTGTCTGTTCGTCGGAAAGTCTGGGAGAGGTGAGTAAATCTCCCGAGAAAAAGCCTGCGGAGCAACCGCAGAGCATAGAAATAAGGCACAGCGGTGCTGTGAGCAATGCTGCTTTTCGGAGTATTTTATTAAGACGTAATACAGTGATGTTTTTCATTTTTTCTCCTAGGATATTACAACTTTCAGTCCTGTGTGTTTTCCTCAGTGCTGTTTTGTGTTTTGTCGGCAGTTGTATCCGATGTATCGGTCGTATCTGCAATTTCTTCTGTTGCATTTTCCGAAACAGCATCGCCGTCAGGCTGAGTGCTGTCGGAACCGGTTTCTCTTTTTTTCGAGAACTGTACTATTGCCGCAAGTACCGCAGGAACAAGAGCGGTAACCATGATTTCAAGGTCGGGGAGTGTTTCGGGTGAGTTCTGTGCGATGACAGCCCACTTTTCGCTGTCAGCCGCAAGAAGCGCATAACAGCCGATAATATGAGCGAGTGCGCTTGCCGTGCAGAAATAACCCGATGCTACAAGAGCGGTTCTTGTGAGCTTCTTTTCGCCGCCGCACATGAATCTGCCGAGGTTTATCCAGAAAAGAATTGTGAGGACGTAGAACATCATCATGGTTATCTTCTGGGGCATACTCGTAATTATCGGGCTTGCAAGGTAGAATTTAACGGCAACTATAAGGTAGTTGATGATTATGAAAATCGCACTTATGCAGTGGGCAGGTACGATTTTTGATGTTGACATCATAGTCATGCCGCCTACGAGATATGCTATACAGCAGGCGAGCGAGATTATGGTGTCAAGTCCGACAGTTCCTGCCGAAAAGTCGCTGATAACGGGTAAAATCCATACCGCACCGGCAAGAATCATTACTATGCCGAACACGTTACAGCCTTTTTCGGAAAGTTCTGCGGCAGTGCCTGCTTTTGCGTGCTTTACATCGTGATAAGCGAGGATGCTTATTACAACTGCCGATAATATCAGCAATACGCTGAATACGGTATTGAACACCTCACTGCCCTGGGCATACAGGAGAGAGGGGTACTCGGTGCAGGAAATGAGCTGTATTATTCTCATTACAGAGAGAACAACAGCGGAAACTATTCCTGCAAGAAATGCTTTTTTATCGGAAAGTAAACCTTTCATTATTTTGCCTTTCAATTGTTGAGATATGATTAACGTTCGTCAAGAGCAACGTAATCTCTGTTCTTGATAAGCGTTCTGTAAGCAGGACGCATGATACGCTTGCCGTTTTCTATTTCTTCCATTCTGTGAGCGCACCAACCGGGCATTCTTGCACAAGCAAACAGTGCGGTGTACATTTCAACGGGTATGCCGAGGAACTTGTAAACAAGACCTGAATACATATCTACGTTTGCGCACATTGTCTTTACATCGCCCTTGTTCTTGGCGAACAGCTGGGGAGTAAGACGTTCGATAGTGTCAAGCAGTCTGAATTCCGCTTCCATCTCGGTGCCCTTTGCAAGCTTGAGAGCGGCTTTCTTGAGCTGTACGGCTCTGGGGTCGGACAAGGTGTATACTGCGTGACCCATACCGTAGATAAGACCGCTGCGGTCGTTTTCTTCCTTGTTTAATATCTTTGTGAGGAAGTCTGCGACTTCGCCCTCATTTTCCCAGTTCTTAACGCCGTTTTCAATGCAGTTAAGCATTTCCATAACCTTAATGTTTGCACCGCCGTGACGAGGACCTTTAAGTGCGGAAATAGCAGATGCGTAAGCCGCATAAGCGTCTGTGCCTGTTGAGGTTACGCAACGGCAGGTAAATGTAGAGTTGTTACCGCCGCCGTGCTCTGCATGGAGCATAAGGCAAAGGTCTAGGAGCTTTGCTTCTTCCTTGGTGTATTCACGGTTGTCACGCAGGGTAGACAGTATGCTCTCTGCAAGGCTTTCGTCAAGGTTTATCGGGTGCATTACCATACTTGAGTTATAGAGGTAACGGCGCATAACCTGATAAGCACCTACCATTATAGCAGGAAGTCTTGCGATAACCGAGATAGCCTTGAGCATTTCGCTTTCCATGCTCTTGTTCTCGGGTTCTTTATCGTATGTATAAAGAGCAAGTACGGACTGTGCCATCTTGTTCATTATATTCGATGAAGGGCAACGCATGAGAACGTCCTCTGCAAAGTAGGGGGGCAGAGTGCGGTAATGTGTTACTATCTTCTTGAAGTCTTCAAGGTGTTCCTTGTCGGGCAGGTTTCCGAACAGAAGAAGGTAAGCTGTTTCCTCAAAGCCGTATCTTCCGTCCTTTTCAACACCGTTAACGAGGTCGCAGATATCATAACCTCTGTAGATGAGCTGACCGGGAGCGGGGCGCTTTTCGCCCTCGTCGATAACGTAGCCGTGTACACAGCATATATTGGTAAGACCTACAACAACACCGCTTCCGTCGTTGTTACGAAGTCCTCTCTTTACATTGTACTTGTCATATAATCTCGGGTCTATTGCCGTCTGTATCTTGTAATCACGGCAAAGCTTCTGAAATCGCTCGTTCATATATCTATTCCTTTCTTGTACGTTTATAAAAGCCTCGCATATTCTATACCGCAAAAACGGTGAATATAATGAATTACGGACGAACCGGTTTGCCGAAGCGTCTATTCCTTATTATTATACTCTATTTAATCGGATAAGTCAAGAAAGGAAAAGCGAGCGCAATGAAAAAGAAATATCTGTATCTGCTTATAGCCGGGCTTGTGCTGATTGCCGCAATGCCTGTTATTATTCTGCTGTGTTTCTCGGCAAAAACGGAGCAGACAAGACCGCAGAGTGTAACCTATCGTAATACGGAATATGCGTATAAGGAATTTCTTACCGGTTGTGTGCTGAACGAGCTCAAATCGCTTGACGGATCGCCTGACGATAAAGATACAGAGGGAATAAATGCTGTGGCAATGGCACTTGACTGCTCATTGAGATATCTTTGCAATGCCCGAAAAGCACTTGACAGCGGTTATCCTTGTGTTGATTATATGGACGAAAGGGCAGGGCTTGCTCATTTCGGAGCGGAACTTCCGACTTACAGAAAATATGCGGAAAAAGCCGCAGAATATGCTATATCGCAGGATTTTACGGTAAACGGGACAGCTGTATATCTGCCCGTGTGCCGCATTTCATCGGGGGCAATGATATCACCAGATGATTGTAAAAATCCGTATGTGAAAAAACTTTACTGCGAAAAGGACAAGACCGCAGATTATTATAACGGCAGTTGTCAGCTGACAGCGGACGGTATAGCCGAGATAATGTTGACTGAGTACCCATCTCTTATTATTCCGCCGGACGAATCCAAATGGATAAGCAATATAAACCGTGACAGTGACGGGAATGTGCTTGGGCTGAATGTATGCGGTATAAATATGTCGTGCGAGGAGTTCAGACGGTTGTTTGATATTCGTTCTCCCTCATTTGATATAAGTTATACTCAAAGGTTATACTGCTTTACGACAAGGGGTGACGGGTGTAACAGCGGAATTAGTGTGTACTCGGCGTTGAAATTGTCGGAGAGGGGGTACAGTGCAGGGCAGATATTGAATGAGTTTTACAGTTTATAAAATATAAAGCTGTGTATACAAATAGGATAGTACGAGCAGTCGTCCGTAGGGGGTCACGGAAATATTATTCGGTTTTTGAAAATTGTAACGATGTTCGGGAGGGTCTGTGCGACTTGCTTGCCCATCCTGTTGCATAGATTATTATAATTTACGCTATCGCTATATTTTTTTCTTATACCTCGTAAGACTCTATCCTATTTTTAAAATTCGCACCGCAGGTGCAACCACAATTATTCATTATTCATTAATAAAAACGTCCGCCGTCTTTTCAGACAACGGACATTGATATAAAATTAAAGTGTGCCGTCCGCCGGTAACGGAGGTTAAGCGGATCACTGATCGTCAGAACGGCGAACAGTTTGCGGCGACTCGCCGCCGCTCGCCGTAAAGGCTTTGCCTTTTCTTATGTAGTAATTGTAGAAGAACAGATCTACAACCAGCGAAAGCACCCAGCCTACGGGCCATGACAGCCATATACCGTCAGAGCCGAAGAACGGCGTAAGGATATACGCAAATATAACACGAAGCCCAAGATCAAGGCAGGTGCTTATCATAAACGGGGTCATAACACCGCAGCCTCTTACACTGCCGTCAATTACTATCTTTATGCAGATAAAGAAATAGAACGGGGAAACTATTGTCAGAAACTTACTGCCGGTTGCGATTATCTCAGCGTTAGCCTGTGTTGCAAACAGGTTTACAAGCGTTCCGCCGAAAAGCAGGAAGCACACTATAAAAGGTATCGCTATAACAAGACACATCAGCATACCCGATTTCACACCCGTTTTTACACGGTCGGTCTTGTCTGCGCCTATGTTCTGAGCGCAGAAGTTCGACACGCTGTTTGAAAGCGTTGAGAAACAGGTTGTTGCGAAAGTATTCAGCTTGATAGCGGACGCATAACCGCCTATTACCGATGAACCGAAGCTGTTTACAAGGCTCTGTACGAACAGATTTCCTAACGATACAAAACTGCTCTGTAATATTGACGGAACGGAAATACGGCTTATCTGCTTGAGTGCGCCACAAGAGAATATTTTAGGCTTTTCGGGAGTATCCGGCTGTATCTTTCCGACACGTTTTAAAAGTACGAAGAACGCCGCAACGCCTGCCGCGCCCTGAGCGACAAACGTTGCCCATGCAACTCCTGCAACGCCCATCTGAAATACTATTACGAACAGCAGGTCAAGCCCGATATTTCCGAGCGACGACGCTATCAGGAATAACAACGGCGTTTTCGAGTCGCCGAGGGCGGTGAATATACCGTTGCAGGCGTTATAGATAAACAGAAACAGCAGTCCGAGTACATATACCCTCAGATATATGTCGCTGTCCGCAAATATATCATCCGGTGTGCCGAGCAATGTCAGCATCGGTGAACATAAGGCACAGCCTATCACGGTAAGCACTCCCGCGATTGCCGCAAACGAAACCAGCGCCGTGTTTATCGCCGTTTTCATATATGTATAGTTCTTTGAACCGAAAAGTCGTGCAACGACGACCGACGCGCCGACACTTCCGCCTGTTGCCACCGCCATGAATATCATTGTGACGGGGTAGCTTGCGCCTATTGCACCAAGCGCCATATCGCTTACAAAGTTGCCTGCAATAACGCTGTCAACAATGTTATAAAGCTGTTGAAATGCAACGCTGAGCAGCATCGGCAGAGAGAATTTCAGCAGAACGGAAAAGGTTCTGCCGGTAGTCATATCAGTGACCATTCCTAAAAAATCGCTTCCTTACAAGGTTATTTTATAAAGCTCTTCGGTGCGGCTTTTGTCAGTCTTGCCGCATAGTCTTTTATGGTATCCGCAAACTGCAGTTTTTTCACAAATCCCGACGGAATCTCCGGATAACCGAGCAGTGCGCCTTTCAGAGCGCCTGCTATAAATGCGCATATATCGCTTATACCGTCCTGATTTGCGGCAAGCTGTACCGCACTGAGATAGTCGTAATGCACACAGGCACAGTATACGCCTATGGCAAGTGCAGAGTCCGCTGTACTGCCGTTTCCAAGCTCCGCTACATCGGTCAGCGGCGAGGTGTTCTCGTCAAGCAGTGAAAGAGCCTTGTCGAGCGCCGCAAAGCACTCCTCAAAGCCGTCATGCTCCTTGAGTATCTTCATCGTGTTCAGCACCGAGCGTTCAATGGTATTTCCCTTGCAGATAAATGCGATAATGGCAGAAAGACAGCCTGTTGCAAGGTATCCTGTCGGGTGCGAATGTGTAATGGCGGCAAGGTCACAGCCTACCGAGAAAGCAAGTGCCGGGTCGCTGTAGAAATAAAGTCCTGTCGGGACGGCTCTGGGTAAGCAGTCAAACAGTTTACTCTGATTTATCGGTCTTCTTTTCTTGCCGTAGGTGTTTTCGGATTTTATGCCTGCAAGCGTCTGTACAAGCTGTTTCGTGGGATTACGCTTCTTGCACAGTGCAGGAATACCGAGTAGATCACACGGAAAACCGGTTTCGTTGTCGTCTAAAATCCACTGCAAGTCAACCGATGATGTGCCGCCTGTCTGCGAATAAAGCCACTGCTGAAGAGCAAGGAAAACATAGTCCGCACAGTTCGCTTCACCTGTTCTAAGTCCTGCGGCATCTGCCCACAGTATTCCGTGAGAAGTGAAGAGCATGGTCTGCGTTTCGTCTGATATACGGGCGGTTTTCTGACGTTTCTCGGGGCTTAGTTTTAGTATGCCTTTCTTGCCGTAGATATCCTTTATCTGACTTCTGGTTATTGTCTTTACGGGTGAACCGAGTGCATCGCCTGCGGCGGCACCGACAAGGCATCCTGAAAATCTTTCTTTTTTGTACAATTTCTTATTTGCCATAAGTTAATTACTCCAAATACCGACCTTTTTGAAATGTTTGCGCTTGTTGTGACTTTGCGTGACGGTCGGGAATAAACATATATTTATAACACCTGACAGTGTTTTATTCGCTTGTCTGCATCTTTCTGTAGCTTATCATTAAGTCAACAAACCTGCCGTAAGATTTCTTTGCGGCAATGTGCCGCTTCAATTTCCGACCTTTTGAAATGTTTGCGTCTACCGCAACATTGAGTAACGGTCGGGGGGATAAATGATAGTTATATTTATAACACCTGACAGTGTTTTATTCGCTTGTCTGCATTTTTCTGTAGCTTATCATCAGGTCAACAAATCTGCCGTAAGATTTCTTTCCGTCCGACTGTCCCTGTGATTTGAGATAAGTATCGTTGACGCTTGTTGCGACAGTGGCAACGGGCGTTTCGTATTTCTTCCAGTATGCACTGTTGGCGCTGAGCTCTGCGATTATATTTTCATCGGCATAGCTCATAAGCTCGTTGTAAATATCTGCACCTGTCGCCGAGTAAAGCGCATTTGCGGCATAGATAAGGGCATATACCCAGCCCGCATACTGAAGATAAACGTTATCCGAGCCGGTGCAGGCAAGATAAGCAATGAAATTTGCCTCGTCCTCACGCATAAAGCCTTTCAGATGTGACAGTTCGTGGCACACCGTGAACGGTTTTGCAAAGTCGGGTGCATTTGCGTTGTAGTTTGCTTCTATTGTAAAAGGGGTGTACATTCCGAGTATCTTCATATAAGACATACCCTCGGACGCAATCACCGCTTTTGCATTCGGATAAAATCCCGACAGGCTGTTATACTTTTCGCCGAGCAGGTTCATCGCCTTTTTACATTCTTCGTCGAGATTTATTTTCCCGTCGAGCTGTACTGTCAGTGCTTCATCGGTTTCAATCTTCTGAGCCGCATAGTTTGCGTTTTTCAGAATGTATACGCAAAGGTCGGCAAGTTCCTGTGCCGTGTAGGTTTCAACGGTAAATCCGCTTACGGCGGAGAACGGCGTTCTGCTGTAGTTTATGCCGCAGAAAAGCGTAAACACCATAAACACACTTACCGCAAAGCATACCACGACCGCAAGCACCCGCATCATGAGGCTTTTACGCCTGCCTTTGCCTTTTATAAAGTGTATCACGGTAAACACGATACCGACAGCGGCAAGAATAATCACGATATAGAGCAGAATTTCACACAGCGAAAAGGGCAGTACGGAAGAAATCCGTCCTACCGTGCCCACAAAAAGCGGGTATACGCTTGTACTGTACCATTCCGCAAAGCCTGTCACATTCTTGGCAAGCAGTGTCAGGATAAGCGACAGCAGGAATGCAGGAACGGTATAATACAGCCATTTCGGGATTCCCATGAAAAAGGCTTTTACCTTTGAAACTTCCGACAAAGTGAACACATCTTTCTCAGTACATATTTCTTATGTTGTCAATAAATTCGGTGTATTTCTGCCTTGCATCGACAGGTTCGAGTATCTCGGCATTCGCACCGAACTGGGTGAGCCAGCCGAAGAATGTCTGTGTGACCTTGATATTCGTCGATATGTAGAAGTTGCTTTCGTCCAGCTTGTGCATTGTGATATCCGAGCCGAACTTATCCATGACAACGCTTGTCAGGTTGTTTGCGAAACGCAGTTTAACCCTTGTTGTCTTTTCGGATGCGAACATACCGAAAATCATACGGGAATATTCGGGCAGGCTGAAATCGGCAGGCGGTGATACGGCAGGCTCATCGGAAACCTCAATGTTTTCCATACGGTCGATTCTGAAATTTGAAATGCCGTTATACTTTTCATAGTAGCCTATGCAGTAGTAATTCTCATCGTCCCACGCAAGATGATAGGGTGACATCTCATAACGGCGGTCGGCGGACTTGTACACTTTTTTCTTGTGTATGTCGTAACAGAAGTAGTGGAAAGTTATCTTTTTCTCACTCTTTATCGCCTCGTGGATCTTGTTTATGTTGTAGTATATCTTCTTATTCTCGGTTTTTACACGGTTTGCGACAATAACCATACGCTGAAGCTCGTTTGCACGGAAATTGCTCGCAAGGTGGGCGATCTTGCCGACAAGCTCTCGTGACTTATCCTCGGAAATGAACTTCGAGCAGGCGACAGCGTCCGCAAGGAGCTGTAATTCCTCAAACTCGAACTCACGGGAGGCAAGATAATAATTGCCGTTTTTCTCCGAGCATATATCCATGCCCAGAACGTCACGGAGCGTTTCGATATCGGAGTAGAGTGCCTTTCGTTCGGCGGTTATGCCGAGCCGGTCGAGCTTCTCCTGTATTTTGATTACAGTAAGGGGGTGCTGTTCGTCCGATTCTTCACGGAACATTTTTTCGATATAAAGAATTTTCTGCTTCTGGTTGGATGAACGTGCCATAACATGATCCCTTTCTATTCGTGCTTGATCTGCATTATAACCGAAATGACAAGAACTGCCGCAAGCAATGCCGAAATAATGATCGTAAAGACGTTGAAAGTCATGACGATATAGGGTACAATCGACATTGTGAGGGCAATTGCCGAAAGCACCGTGACAGGCGTCTGCCGTTTCTTGCCGAAAAATATCCACAGCAATGAGAGCATAGCCGTTATAGTTGTCATAACAGCGCAGATCATATAGTTGAACATGGCGTAGCCGAACGGTGTGATATCAAAATATGAGTAGCTTTCAAAAGTGAAAACGACTTTACCGCTGTTCGAGATAAGTCCGTATTTCAACACCGCACCGAGCGGCAACAGTTCCATGATTATCGCCGCAATGCAGATAAAGAGCCGTATAACACCGAGTTTTTTCATAATATTTCACCTTAAATATCGGTATGGGTCGTCCCATACCGATAATACTTTTACTTCACCTTGACAAAGTGTGCAATATACGATCTGAAATCGCCCCAGAGGGAAGGAATATCAAATCCGCTGTTCATCAGAAGCTCTGCGGAGTATACTTTCCCCGTTTGCTCATGCTTATAATAGCAGCCCTTCTCAAGACCTTTCAGCTTTACTCTGTGCAGGAATACGCTGGGTTCCTTGAGAACCTGTACATATTCGAGGAGCGTTTCACTCTTGTCCTTTGCGACAAACTGCCATGCGTCAAAGCGGTCGTTTGCGAACGGGTCGCCTATTCTATAGTAATCGCCTGTTCTTACAAGGGGATTGTACTTATTGAATTCCGCAATCTGCTCTTTTATTGCATACTTGTCATCGTCCGAAATCTTTGTAACGTCAAGCTCATAGCCGAATGTACCTGACATTGCAACGTGTCCTCTTGTTTCAAAAGGTGTAATTCTGCCTACACAGTGGTTAGGGCTGTCGGAAACGTGTGCACCGAAGCATGAGCAGGGGTAGCACATAGATGTACCGTACTGGATCTTCAGTCTTTCGATAGCGTCTGTATCGTCGCTTGTCCAGATCTGAGGTGAGTAGTAGAGCATACCTGCATCGAAACGTGAACCGCCACCTGCGCAGTTTTCAAGGAGCAGATCGGGGAAGTCGGTCAGCAGTCTTTCCTGCATTTCGTATACGCCGAGGACGTATCTGTGCCATATCTCACGCTGTCTTTCGGGAGGGAATACCTCGTTGCCGACCTCGCTGAGCTGTCTGTTCATATCCCACTTTACATATTCGATGTTGGCACTTGAAAGAATAGCTTTCATCTGCTCGTAGATATAGTCACGGACTTCTTTTCTTGAGAAGTCGAGTACGAGCTGGCTTCTTACAGTTGTGCGGTGTCTGCCGGGAATGTGTATGCACCAGTCCTGATGCTCTGCATAAAGCTTGCTGTCGGGGCTTATCATCTCGGGTTCGAACCAGATACCGAATTTAAGACCTATCTTGTTGACTTCATCTACAAGGTGTTTCAGTCCGCCCTTTATTTTATCCTCGTTTACAAACCAGTCGCCGAGCGATGATTTGTCGTCGTTTCTGTGACCAAACCAGCCGTCGTCCATGACGAGCATTTCAATGCCGGCTTTCTTTGCTTCTCTTGCAATATCAAGGAGCTTGTCGGTGTCGAAGTTGAAATAGGTAGCTTCCCAGTTGTTGATAAGTATAGGACGGCGCATATTCTTCCACTTTCCTCTGATAAGGTTGTTCCTCATTACATCGTGGAAGTTTCTCGACATCTGACCCAGGCCCTCGCCCGAATAAGTCATTATAACCTCGGGTGCCTGGAAGTCCTCGCCGGGCTCTAAGTGCCATGAGAAGTCATACGGGTTTATACCGAGGAGAGCTCTTGTCTTTTCGTACTGACCTACTTCTACCATTCCTAAGAACGAGCCTGAGTAAACCAGCGCAAAGCCGTAAGCCTCACCGAAATCTTCTGTTGCGGTGTGGTCGCACAGTGCAAAGAAGTTATTGTGAGCGTGGCTTGTAGCACCTCTGTTGGAGTCGATCGACTGCTTGCCGAAACGTATGGGGAAACGCTGTACATGACGTTCTCTTGCCCATGTGCCGTGCAGGGTGATCATATCATAGTCCATTCTGTCAAGGTCAAGGCTCATTGATATGATACGACGCAGGTCGATAGCGGCAAGACCGTTGTTTTCGACCTTTACGCTTCTTGTAATAACGTCAAATTTCGGGAATACGCTGTACATAAGCGTAATGTCAAGACCGCTGTGCGGGTCGTAGCAGAACACCTCAAGCGTCTGCGCCTCATCGTCTGCGGCGTATGTAGCGGGAAGCCCCTTTAATTTAGGCTTGCCGTTTGAAATTCTGTAATCCTTGTAGTAGCATTCACAGGCGGACATACCGTTTATATCCATGACCTGCATTGCAGGCTCTCTGAAATCTGCAACGCCCGATGTGGGAAATTCTATAGGTGCGCAGTCAAAGCTGTGAGGCCCCATAGCGTCGTGTACCGCAGGAACAAACGGCTCGTCATTCGGTATGCGGAGCATATGAGTTATATCAGTTTCCGGAATATAACCGCCGTAGTACAGGTGGAGCAGGTTTCTGCTGTCGGTGATATGAAATGCGTAGCTCGATTTTTCAGTGTCGAGCTTGAATACACGCTTGTTTTCGTCAAATACGATAGACATAATTTTTCCGTCCTTTTAATTTTTCGGGATACGACAAGTTCCCATATACAATTAATATAACATATTTCCACGGTTTTCTCAATCCTTTTAAGTAAATTTTTAATTGCTTTTCATTTTTTCTTTCTGTAATGCGGTTGTACATCTGCTGTATAATCACTGTGTTTCAACAGTTGATTTTGGCGTAAAAACACAATACAATTCACTGTTAACTTCAAATTTACTTAATTTAAGTCCGTTATGCCGTGTAATGCCGTGAGTTTCAATAAAATTTCACACAGATTTTAGGCATAATGCACATTGACTTTAAAAAAGCGAAATGTTAAAATAAGTGTGTAAAGTTACATAGTAATGTAACAAAACGAAAAATAAGTTTTATAGGAGGATTTTTCCAATGAAGTTAAGAAAAATCATGGCTGGCGTTGCAGCTTCTGCTCTCGCAGTAAGCTCACTCGCAGTAGCAACAAGTGCTGCAGGTAGCAACACTTACACAATCGAAAAGGGTATCTTTGCAGTAACAAACGCAACATTCACAATCGAGGATGGTAAAGATGCTATGCTCGCAGGTGATGAAGGAAAGGCTGATTACTATTATGTAATGGACATCCCCGGTGGCGGACCCGAAGAGGATAAAATTGATGATGCAGCTGCTTGCCAGGCTGTTCTCGAGCAGAACTATGACCTCTGGTCAAAGATCGACAAGGTAACAGTTAAGTTCAAGCTGACACGTTCTGAAGAAGATGCTAAGGCTGTTGAGAACGGGGAAAAAGACGCTTCAGGCTATTTCACAATGGCATTCCTTCAGCTCGGTAACGCTTCAGGCTGGCAGTGGAACGACTCAGGTAACACTCCTGACCTCTGCAAGATCACAGGCGGAACAGATGAATCGGGCAATGTAATCCTCGGCGAAGAGGCTACAGTTGAGTTCAGCCCCAAGGCTGCTATCGAAGCTTGCGGTAAGACAGATCCTACTTGCGGCGTTCTGAAGATGGGTATCACAATTGGTAACAAAGATAGCGTTGATGACATCACATACAACATCGAATTCACAGATCTCCAGATTGAAGGCGACCAGGCTACAATCGACAAGTACACAGAAGTAGCTAAGAACATTGATACATGGGGCGCAATCGGTGGCGGCGAAACTCCTGCTGACACAGAAGCTCCTGCTGATACAGAAGCTCCCGCTGATACAACAAAGCCTACAACAGGTGATTCTTCTAAGGACAACACAAACACAGGTGTTGAGAGTGTTGCTTTAGTAGCAGGTATCGCAGTAATCGCTACAGGCGCTGTTATCGTTGCTAAGAAGAGAAAGTAATTTCGGCTTTAAGCAATAAGCGTAAATAAGCAATTTATCCCCCACGGGTTTCCGTGGGGGATTTTTGTTATTTAATGAATAATGAATGATGAATAATGAATAATTGTGGTGCGCCTATGGCGCAGATTTTAAAAGATCAGTGCAAAGCGAGGGATAGTGGTGCTTTGGCAAGGGTGAAGTTTACAAATTTCATAATTCATAATCAGGGCGGATTGACTGATGAATTCGAATCAATTTTTCACTCTTTTATCTGTCCGAAATTCTTGACAAGTTTTCGATGCCCCCGTTGCCTTTACAGGTAACGGGGGCATCGCATTTATTTATGGTTTACTTTAAGTATTTTCCGACATCGACAGTCGGTGCGGTAGTTTCGGGTGCGGGATTTTCCGAGCAGTCAAGTGTATAGCCGCCGACTGAAACACCGATTATTTTGCCATCATTGTCAAGCGTCAGAGTATAGCTGTTTTTATCCGCTGTACCGCTTAATGTCAGTTTGTCGTCACTCTGCCGAGCGGTGATGTTTTCGGCTGTACCTGCATTGTCGATACAGCCTGTGAGCAGTTCTGCGGCTGTGGCAAACTGCGGCGATGAACTGCTGTACTCGTACTCTATCCCGTCAAGGCTGTATTTTATGGTGTTGCCGTCGTCGGTTACGGTAAGCCCTTTTACGCTGTCGGGAGAGGTGAAACTCACTGTCCATACGTCCGCACTGCGAGTAAGCTCGACTTCAGCCGTGACATCTTCGCAACTGAGCCTGCCGCTGATACTCATATCTCCCTTTAAATCGGGAATTTCCGCCTTGTCAACAGTCTTGCATGATGCACATATAAGACATGAGGCAAGAGCTATAGGGATAATTATTCTTTCTTTCATAATACGTCGTCCTTTGTAATGTGATATAGGACAACGTGAGGATTTAAGCTATTCCGTAGAATTCACGCAGAATATATGGGTAAAGCTGTGGTAGCTCCGACGGCAGAATACCGCTCATGCTACGCTCCCTTGCCGCATACTGTGCGGATAAGCCAAAAAGATATGCTCCGAGCCTTACGGCATTGCTTATCTCAATGCCCTGAGCGAGCAGTCCGCCTATGGTTCCTGCAAGCGTATCGCCGCTTCCGCCCTTTGCCAAAGCCGCATTACCGCTCATGTTGACAGCTGTTGTGCCGTCGGGGACGGAGTATACGGAATAGGCGTCCTTGAGCAGAACGTGAACACCGTACTTCATGGCGAAATCTCTTGCCACGCTCAGCTTGTTGCGGAGAATATAGTCTGTATCAAGTCCGCTGAGCCTGCTGAATTCCTTGATATGAGGGGTCAGTATAAGCCTGCCTGTGTTGTCCTTCAGCTCATTTATATGCGGAGCGAGAGAATTTATGCCATCGGCGTCTATTACAATAGGGCAGGTCGTGCTGTCAATCAGAGCTGAAAGCAAGCGATAGGTTTCATCACTGTTGCCCACACCGCAACCGAACAGTATTGCCGAAGCGGTCTGAGCGTTCTTGCACAGCTTATCGGCACAGTCTGAGGTAAGGGCTTTACTGCCGAGGGGCAGGTAGATACACTCATGTAACGAGGTTGCGACGCTTGCCGTAACTTCGCTCACGGAAGCAAGTGTGACAAGTCCCGAACCCGTTCGCAGAGCGGCGTTGGTGGACATCCATGCCGCACCGATACAATTTTCGCTACCCGAAACGTTCAGCAGTCTGCCGAATGTTCCCTTATGGGTAATTCGACTGCGGTTGACAAAATGTGATGCCAACGAATCGCCGTTCAGCTCTGCGTCATATTCATTGTAACAGTCCTCGGAAATGCCTATATCAAGCAGGACGATATCGCCCGAAAATTCACTGCACGGAACATAGAGCTGACCTGTCTTTACAGCTCCGAGTGCAAAGGTCATATCCGCACGGAATGAGTATTCATCGGCACTGCCGTCAGTTGCGTTACAGCCCGATGCGATATCGGCGGAAAAACGCAGAGCGGCGCTTTCGTTGCAATATGAGAACAGTCGTCTTATATCGGAGTGAAGTTCACCGTGAAATCCCGTGCCGTATACACAGTCAGCGATAATACCGCAGGAGGCTATCTCTGACATAACCTTTTCGGGTTCGTCCGTGTAGCTCAGAACGGCTTTGTAATCGGATCTATACTCGTTATAACAGTCTATGGCAAGGTCGGTTTTGGGAGCCGAGCCTGTCATAATTATAATCGGTGAAAAGCCACGTTTACGCAGGTTGTGGGCGAGAGCAAAGCCGTCGCCGCCGTTGTTTCCGCTACCGACCAGGACTGCGGCACGGCAGGGCTTTACTATACGGGAGATGTGAAGAGCGATCGCAGAGCCGACATTCCGCATGAGAACGGCACAAGATGTACCTTTCTGCTCGCACATAGCTTCGGCTTTTTTCATCTGGGCAGGGGTTACAACAAATTGCTTTGACATACAGGTTTCCTTTCAGAAAATGGCAGGTGAGCGTTTTTTTCTCCCTGCCATCAGCTTTATACCGACTGTTGTCGGTAACGAATTTACTTTTTATTGTTATCTTCCTTTTCATCTTCGGATTTCTTATCCTTGACAAAAATTTTCTTTATATCTTTTTTAAGCTCGTGTTTTTCCTTTTGCTTTTTCATGTAAGGGGGGTGGGGGAAATATACGGGCTCGTTTGTTTCGGCGTCAATGTGGTGAATGTCACGGTATTCGTTTGAGTCGGAGGGAAGTTCCTTCTTTTCAAGACGGTTCTTCACTCTGTTCTTTGCAAAGCTGTAAACAACGGCGAACAGGGGGATACCGATGATAAGTCCGACAAAGCCGAACAATCCCTGACCTACAAGCATACCGAAGATAACCCAGAAGCTTGAAAGACCTGTCGAGTCGCCGATGATCTTGGGGGCGAGGACGTTGCCGTCAACGTTCTGAATGATTACAACCATGATTGTGAAGTAGATGCACTGTATGGGGTCAACGAGAACGAGCAGGAGCATACACGGGATATATCCTATGAAAGGTCCGAAGTAGGGAATTATACAGGTGATGCCCATGATAACGCCGCAGAGCACGGCATAAGGCATATTGAATATGCTCATGAGCAGGACGTATACCATGCCGATGATGAAGCTGTCAAGAATCTTACCGGTTATGAACTGACCGAAAGACTTGTTGACCTCACGGGTGCTGTTGATGATCTTTGTGGCGACTTTCGGCTTGAACAGGCAGTAGAGAACTTTTTTGAACTGAGCGGCGAAAAGTTCCTTGCTGTTAAGGAAGTAGATAGCGATGACAAAGCCGAGCAGGAGATTCATGAACACGCTGATTATATTCATGACGTTGGACGAGATGAGGTTCCATATATTGTTCATCTGAGGGAGAAGTTCGGTTGACAGCCAGCTGTTGAGCATATCGGAGATGCCGCCTGTAAACTGGAGAACGTAAGCTTCGACCTCGGGATAGTTTTTAAGAGTCTGGGAAACCCAGTCACTGACCTGTGTGACGTAGGTCGGCATATTGTTGACGAGCATTGTGATCGTGTCGATAAGCTGGGGGAGAAGCACCCAGATTATGCCGGTAACGACAAGCAGGGCGAGAATCATGGTGATAGCAACGCTCATGACCCTTGCGACTTTGCGGACGGGGAATGTTTTGGGCGGCGGTTCTTCACCCGGATGTTCACGCTCGAACTTTTCACGTTTTTTATCCTGGATTGTGTAGAACAGTCTGCGCAGGCACGGCTTTTCGATAAAAGTCGCAATAGGGCAGAGAATATAAGCTATGACGAAACCGTAAATTACGGGCGTCAGGATAGCAAGGAACGAGAATATGTTATCGAGGATTTCCTTAATCTGTGACAGACCGAGGAAAAAGACGATAGCGGCGGCGATAACGAGGAATGCGGTCACTCCCCAGTAGAGATATTTCTTATCCCATTTGAAGTTCATTACATCACACCTTTATATTAATATGGAAGTTACTGCTTTTATTATAGAATTATCGGCGGAAGTTGTCAAGAGTATGCGGCTGTGAACCGCTTCAAATTCCGACTTTGGAAATATTATTTTTGCCGGTGACAGTGGCACCCGTTTTTGTTGCGACAAAAAGCATAATATTCGGTGGAAAACAGCAAAGTTTCAGTTGACATTGCATAAAAAATATGGTAAAATTAACATGAAATATAGTCTACACATTATGGGGAGGTCAGACTGATGCGCAGATTGATGCAACTTCGTGATAAAAAAGGCTTTACGCTGGTGGAACTTATTGTTGTGCTTGCAATGATAGGTGTTCTTACGGCTATTATATTACCGATGTCGCTCAATGCAGGAAAGCCGCAGGCGGCTGTTTCCAAAGCAAAGAGCTTCTATTTCGGCTCGCAGAGAATACTGATACAGTACAGAGCGGACGCACCCGAAAAGGAAACCGGCTATCTGTCTTATGAAAAGGGCGGAATGATTTATACTATCGGCACAGGCGATTATCTTTATATGTGCGCCAAAGCCGAAAAGAACAAAGGCTTTACCGAACTCAGACTTGCTAAGCTTGATGCACCGTCTGACAGCAGTGCGGCAAATACTGCTCAGGGCTATGTAGTAATGCAGACTTACGCACTTATGGACGAGTCTTCAACCGACCATAAGCTTCTTGATTCGTTCAATACATTCTCAACGGATGATGACGACGGATATTATTTCGCTCTGGTTGACGATCAGTGCCGTGTTGTAATGACGTACTGGTGCGAAACCGAGATTGACGACATAAGCAAATCGACAGATACTTCTGCCGCTTATACAAAGACCACCATTCAGCCTACGGACAACTACTATGTAGACGGATATCTCATCGGTGCATACCCGGAAAGATACTCGATGCTGGGTTATACAATGTTCGACGAGGTTGATATTCCTGCCGATGCAACAACAACTACCGCTCCGGCTACACCGGCTCCGGCAGGTCCGTGATTTTACAATAACAATATGAGCTTTTGCACCCACCTTTCCGGTGGGTGTTTTTGTGTTTTATACAATGTGTGATCAATAAGCAATAAAATGGTGTGACGCAGGTAAATGTGGAAATTTACCGAAAACTGCTTTATTACACTTGCAAAAGTATCGGATTTCTGTTATAATGTCTATCGTGTAGGTATAGGCTCTGTTTTGAATTTCCATAAAAAGCCATGCTATATAACCATATTATAATAAACCGACGCAGAGAATGCGTGAAAGGTCGTGTTATCAGTGGAACTATTCGGTTCCATCGTCTTTGCCTGAGGGCAATGCTTGATCGTAGGAAATTAAACTAAAGGAAAGACAAAGGTATGAAAGAACAGTTACAGAATATAAGAGAGCAGGCACTGAAGACTATCGGTGACTGCGTTGATGTTAAACAGCTCGATGACCTGAGAGTAAAGTATCTCGGTAAGAAGGGCGAACTTACGGCTATACTCAAGAGCATGGGTAAGCTGTCCGCCGAGGAAAGACCTGTTATGGGTCAGCTTGCAAACGATGTAAGACAGTCGCTTGAAAGCTTTATTGCCGAAAAGCAGTCACAGCTCAAAGCAGCCCTCATGGAGCAGAAGCTGAAGAAGGAAACCCTTGACGTTACGATGCCCGGCAAACAGCAGGCTATGGGCGTGCGTCACCCTCTTAACATAGTTCTTGACGAACTCAAGGAAATATTCAGAGGTATGGGTTATACGGTTGTTGACGGTCCCGAGGTTGAGGAAACAAAGTATGTTTTCGATATGCTTCTTACTGAAGAGGGACACCCTGCGAGAGATGAACAGGATACATTCTATATCACGGACGAAATCCTTCTGCGTACACAGACTTCTTCCGTACAGATAAGAACGATGCTCAAGAACAAGCCCCCTATAGCTATCATAAGCCCCGGACGTGTTTACCGTCCCGACGCTGTTGACGGCACACACTCACCTATATTCCACCAGTGCGAAGGTCTTGTAATTGACAAGAATATCACATTCGGCGATTTAAAGGGTACGCTTGAAACATTTGCAAAGCGTCTTTACGGTGATGATGTTAAACTTCGTTTCCGTCCCCATCACTTCCCGTACACCGAGCCGTCAGCCGAGGTTGACTTACAGTGCTTCAAGTGCGGCGGTAAGGGTTGTCCGCTTTGTAAGGGCGAGGGTTGGATCGAGATGCTCGGTTCGGGTATTGTTCATCCTCAGGTACTTATCAACTGCGGCATAGATCCCGAAGAATACAGCGGTTTTGCTTTCGGTATAGGACTTGAGCGTATCGCTATGATGAGATACAACATAGACGATATGCGTCTGCTGTACGAGAACGATCAGCGTTTCCTCGCACAGTTCAGATAATTGACATTTTATAAATACCGATTGAAATCGTAAAAGGAGATATTAACGTGGATTTATCAATGAGATGGCTTAACGACTATGTTAAAGCCGATATGCCTATAAAAGAATTCGTAGCGGATATGACAATGAGCGGTTCAAAGGTTGAAACCTATCATAAGATGTCCGATCCTATAAACAATGTAGTAGTTGCAAAGGTGCTGAAGCTTGAGCGTCACCCCGACAGCGAAAAGCTCTGGATATGCCAGCTTGACGCAGGCAGAGAAGAGCCTGTACAGATAGTTACTGCGGCTCAGAACTTATTCGAGGGCGCTATCGTTCCCGCTTGTATGCACAACAGTACAATAGCTGACGGAACAAAGATCACAAAGGGCAAGCTCAGAGGCGTTGCAAGTAACGGTATGATGTGCTCTTACGCAGAGCTCGGTCTTACAAAGGATGATTTTGATTACCCCGTTGCAGACGACGGTATACTTATACTGAACGACGACCCCGATGTTGATTCTTTCAAAATGGGTATGGATATCTGCGAGGCTTTACAGATAGATGATACTATTGTAGAGTTCGAGATAACAAACAACCGTCCCGACTGCCTTTCCGTACTCGGACTGGCTCAGGAAGCAAGCGCAACATTCGATATTCCCATGAACTACACCGAGCCTACTTTCAAGGGCGTTGACGGTGATATCACAAAGGAGATCAGCGTAAGCGTTGAGAACACAAAGCTCTGCTCACGTTACATGGCGGCTCTTGTAAAGAATGTAAAGATCGGACCCTCACCCAAGTGGATGGCAAGAAGACTGAGAGCCAGCGGCGTAAGACCTATCAACAATCTTGTTGATATTACAAACTTCGTAATGCTTGAATACGGTCACCCGATGCACGCATTCGATTTAAGATACGTTGAGGATAACAAAATCGTTATCAGAAACGCAAAAGAGGGCGAAACATTAAAGCTTCTCGATGAAATGGCTGAGCCTGTAAAGCTGACTCCCGAAATGCTTATTATCGCCGACGGCAAGAAGCCTATGGCAATCGCAGGCGTTATGGGCGGCGAGCACAGCGGTATCATGGACGATACAACTACAGTCGTATTTGAGGCTGCTTGCTTTGACGGCGTTTCTGTAAGACGTACAGCAAGAAAAATAGGCGAGCGTACAGAGGCAAGCTCACGTTTTGAAAAGGGTCTCAACCCCGTAAACGCAGAGAAGGCACTCAAGAGAGCATTACAGCTTATCGAGATACTCGGTTGCGGCGAGGTAGTAAATACTATCATCGACGAAAACCACAGCGAGTATGTTCCCGAAAGATTAAAGCACGACTACAAGTGGGTAAACGAGCACTTAGGCTCTGATATCAGCGAAAATGAGCAGATCGAAATATTAAAGAAGCTCGGCTTCGGTTATGAGAACGGCGAGATAATCGTTCCCCCCACCCGTATAGATATGCACCGCTCATGCGACGTTGCAGAGGAAGTTGCCCGTATCTACGGCTACAACAGAATCCCCTCGACTATACCCAAGTTATCGTCACAGGGTAAGAGAACACCCGAGCAGATATTCGAGGACAAGGTAATTTCACTTGCTCTGGCACTCGGATTCTACGAGGTAATGACATACAGCTTTATTTCACCTAAGGACTACGAAATGCTCCGCATGGACGAGAAGTCAAGAAAGAGCGTTGTATTAAGACGTCCGCTCGGTGAAGATACAAGCGTAATGCGTACAACGGCACTTACATCAATGATGGAAGTTGTAAGAAGAAACTGGAGCAACAGAAACCTTGCAGGCAGATTCTTCGAGATCGCAAGAGAATATTTCCCCACAGGCGAGAACCAGCTCCCTGTTGAAAGAGACGTTCTGTGCTATGCACTTTACGGAAACGGAGAGGATTTCTTTACAGCCAAGGGCGTTGCCGAGGAAGTAATGGCAAAGCTCGGTGTAAAGAATGTTGTTTACACGGCTGAAAAGAACAACCCGACATTCCACCCTGGAAGATGTGCAAAGGTTACGGTAAACGGCGAGCTTATCGGTTATGTAGGACAGCTTCACCCTGAGGCTGCGGCAAACTTTGGCGTTAACACTGAGGTTTATTGTGCTACACTCAGCATGAAAGTAATGTTCAACAATGCCGACGGCGATGTAAAGTATACTGCACTGCCCAAGTTCCCCTCAACATACAGAGATTTAAGCCTTGTATGCAACGAGGATGTACCGAGCGGCGATATAGTTGCGGTAATCGAAAAGACTGCAAAGCATCTTGAGGCTGTACGTCTGTTTGATATGTATAAGGGCGAACAGGTACCGGCAGGCATGAAGAGCCTTTCTTACAAGCTGATACTCAGAAAGAAAGACGCTACACTGACAGACGATGAGGCTGACGCAGTTGTTGCAAAGGTACTCAAGGCGCTTGAAGCTATCGGTGTTACATTAAGATAACGGTAGGTCAGAGTTATAAGAGAACCGTCGGTTCTATAGAATAATCGGGGCACAGCCCCTTATAAACGGTAAGGAGAAAAGCAATGAAACATTTTAAAAAGCTGGTAGCGGCAATATGTGCCGTGGCAATTACACTCAGTGTTGCAGGCTGTGCAGATGTATCTACTATAGGTTCGATTGATGACCAGACTATCAATGCCGGTATTTATCTGCTGTATGAGCAGTCGGCTATAAGCGAGGCTCAGCAGGAGGTTGACGACCAGCTTAAGGCTATGGGTACTGATTCATCAAAGATAGAGAACTTCAGCTACTATAATTACAATGTACAGGACAAGACATTCTCACAGTATGTTCAGGATCGTACATTAGAGCAGGTAAAGCAGTATGTTGCTATACAGAAGAAGTTTGACGAACTCGGACTTACTCTTACAGATGAAGAAAAGAGCGAGGTAACAACTTCGGCAAAGAAGATGTGGGATACAGAGATCACATATTACGGCTACAGCACAGGTACAACTTACGGTCAGAACTACGAGAACGCAGGTATCAGCAGAAAGTCGTATGAGGCTGTTCAGCTCGTAAACAAGATGAGTAACAAGGTGTTTGACGCTTATTATGAAGAGAACGGCATATCCGCTACAGACGAAAAGGATATAGCTACTTACTTCTATGATAACTACGGCAGATTCCAGATTATCCAGGTTTCTCTGACAGAGGGCAACGGCGATAAGATCACAACAGATGAGGGCAAGAAAGCCAAGAAAGAACAGGCTCAGGGTTACGTTGACAGAATTCTCGCAGGCGAGGATTATGATACTGTTTACCATGAGTATGAAGACCTTGTAGCTAAGGAAAAGGCAGAAGCTGAGGCTGAGAGCAACTCGGGCAATTCATCTGCGGTTTCTTCTGCGGCATCATCTGTAACTTCTTCGACAAGCGAAACCGCATCGGACGATACAACGAGCAGCGGAACATCGGGAAGTGAAGAAGAGGAGCATGACCACGAATTCCTGCTCGGCAAGACGGATACTTCACCGAGCGAGGAGTTTGTAAAGTGGGCATTTGAGCTTGACACAGACAAGGGCGGAGTTTACGAGGATGACAGCGTTTATTATGCGGTAGTACGCCGTGATATAAAGGAACGTGAGGACTGGCTCACGGAGAATCACAGCAACGTGCTTCACATTATGAAGGATGACGACTACAAGGCTATGCTCAACGAAACGGCTAAGGACTATGCGCTTGATCTCAACAATGACGCACTCAACAAGTACAAGCCCGAGAATTTAAAGAAGTAATTCCGGCGTAAAAATAAAAATATATGCGGTCAGAGAAACCCTCTGACCGTTATTTTTCGGAAAGGACAATGCACCATGATAGTATTATCCGGTAATGATATTTCGGTATCTTTCGGCGGAGAAACGCTGTTTCACGATGTGAACTTCCGTCTTGAAGAAAACGGCAGGGCAGGACTTGTCGGGGTGAACGGTTGCGGTAAGACTACGCTGATGCACGTCATAAACGGCAAGCAGGAGGCGGAAACCGGCGGAATAAGCAAGGCGGCAGGCGTAAAAGTCGGCTGTATGGAACAGTATGTTATCCGTGATGACAGTGTTACGCTGTATGACGAGGTGCTTGAGATATTCCGTCCGCTTATTGACGCAGAAAATGAGCTTGCCGATATAGCAGTGGCAATAGACACAGGCGACCACAGCGAGCAGACGCTGTCAAGGCAGATGCACTTGCAGGAAAAGTTTGAGCGTGACGGCGGGCTCACCTATAAGTCAATGACTTCATCGGCACTTATCGGTCTTGGATTTTCGGAAGATGATTTCGGCAAGCCGATAAGTGTTATGAGCGGCGGACAGAAGAGCAAGGCACAGCTTGCGAAGCTGTTGCTTTCGGGGAGCAATATACTCCTGCTCGACGAGCCGACAAACCACCTTGATATTACGGCTTGCGAATGGCTCGAAAAGTTTCTGACAGAATATAAAGGCGCATATATTGTTATATCGCATGACCGTTATTTTCTTGATAAAGTCACAAATACGACTTTTGAAATGGAAAACAAGACGCTCCGTGAATACAAAGGCAATTATACACGATATCTTGATTTAAAGGCTGAGGCGAGGGAAGCGCAGCAGAGAGTTTATGACAGAACCGTAAAAGAAATCAACCGCATCGAAGGCATTGTCGAACAGCAGAAACGCTGGGGACAGGAGCACAATTTCATCACTGCGGCATCAAAGCAGAAACAGGCGGACAGGCTCAAAGAAACACTGGAAAAACCTGAGGATCTGCCGGAAGCGATTAAGTTCTCTTTCAGAGCAAAAGAGGGTGGAGCAAACGATGTGCTGATTGCGAAAAATCTGTCGAAATCTTTTGACGGGGTTCCGGTATTCAGTAACGCAGAGCTTGATATAAAGAGAAATACTACAACTTTCATACTCGGTGAGAACGGTTGCGGCAAGACAACATTGCTCAAAATACTGATGGGAGAGTATCAGGCTGATAGCGGAGAGTTTAAACTGGGCAACAATATACAGTGCGGATATTACGACCAGGCACAGACCGACCTCGACCCGTCAAAGACGGTGCTTGACGAGGTGTGGGACAAGTATCCGAGAATGACGCAGACGGAAGTCCGCTCTGCTTTGGCACAGTTTCTGTTCAAAGGTGAAGATGTTTTCAAGAATGTAGGTAAGCTGAGCGGCGGTGAGAAAGCAAGAGTGTCGCTTCTTAAACTGATGCTGAGTAAAGCAAATATGTTGCTCCTCGATGAGCCTACAAACCACCTTGATATACATTCGAGAGAGGCTCTTGAAAATGCGCTTGCAAACTACGGCGGTACACTGCTTATCGTGTCGCATGACCGTTACCTCATAAACAAGCTCGCCGACAGGATAGTGTGGCTTGACAAGAACGGCACGGTCAACATTGACGGAAATTATGATAAATACATTGAGCTGAAAGAGGCAAAACAGCAGAGCGAACAGGTCGTTCAGACCAAGGCGGCAGAAGTAAAGAAGAACGACTACAAGGAGCGTAAGGAACGTGAAAGTGCTCTCAGAAAGCTCAGCGGTGCACTGAAGCGTTGTGAGCAGGCAATTGAAGAGGTTGAAACGAAAACGGCAGAGCTTGCGGAGCAGATGTCAAAGCCGGAGATAGCAACGGACTATGAAAAGACAAGCAAACTTGCCGAGGAAATCGCCGCTTTGAAAGAGAAAGAAGAGGAACTGACAGCTCAGTGGATGGAGCTCAGTGAGCAGATAGAATTGTTTACATGAGTTACACTTAAAATTTAAGTAACAATGTTTGGATTTAGTTAAAAAAATCGCCGAAAATATTTGTGCATATTTCACAAAGTTTGATTAATAGAATTAACAAATTAGCAAAATTTAGTTATAAGCTTTTGCAATGTGGAAAACGTTTACATATAAAATAGCACAGTTTACGGGCAAAAAAACTAGATATTGTGGCAGTAAAAATTATGTTCGGCAAATTTAACAAAATTTACGCTGTAAGTTTGTAACTATTAGACAAGCATAATTTCAGTTTGTACAGAAAAACAAAATCTGTGGGGTTATGTGAAAGTTCTTTTATCAACCTTGACAGTGCGGTGATAATTTGGTATAATTACTACGTTATAGACCCTTGAGCCGCTTTGTACATTATTTCTAAATACACCGTGTTTACGGGCTAAAACGAATATGTTAATTGTGCATTTGATACAAAAAGCACATGAAACAAGTTACGGAGCAGTTAAGGACCAGCGGACTTTTTTGAGGATCGGAACTACTTATGGAAACGATTTTAAGAGCGGAAAACATATCGAGAAGTTTCAAAATTAACGATAATACGACAGTTGACGCTTTGAAAGATATAAATCTCGAAGTCGAAAAGAACAGGCTCGTTGTGCTGAGAGGCAGATCGGGCTCGGGCAAGACCACACTTATTAATATACTCGGTGCGCTTGACCGTCCGACAGGCGGCGATGTGTACTTTGACGGCAATAAGATAACGGGACTTTCCGACAAGGAAATGGATAAGCTGAGAAGAAACGATATGTCGTTTGTTTTCCAGTCGGTAGCGCTGATACCGACTATGACGGCTTATGAAAACGTTGAGTTTGCCATGCGGCTTGTCGGTATGCCTTACGCCGAGCGTGTAAAGCGTGCAAAGGAATGTCTTGTCAGAGTAGGGCTTGAAAAGCGTATGCACCACAGACCCGGAGAGCTTTCGGGCGGTGAGCAGCAGAGAGTTGCGATTGCGAGAGCGATTTCGCATAAGCCGAAGCTGATATTTGCCGATGAACCGACTGCGGCGCTGGATATGCCGACGGGACTTGCGGTAATGAATCTTTTCAAGGAGCTTGTACATACAGACGGACTTACAATTGTGATGACGACACACGATACTGCGATGATGGAGCAGTGCGATGTAGTTTATACACTTGACGACGGACGCATTACAGACGTCAGAAAGCAGGTGGAGTGATGCCTCAGAGAATGATGCTTGCACCGCCCGAAAACGTGATGGTGCAATGCGAGAACTTAGTCAAGATATATAAGACCACAGACGTTGAGGTTATGGCTCTTCAGGGACTTGACCTGACGGTTGAACGTGGTGAACTGATGGGAATAGTCGGAGCGAGCGGAAGCGGTAAATCAACACTGCTGAATATGCTCGGAGCTCTTGATAAACCCTCGGCGGGAAGTCTTTACGTTGACGGCAAGGACTTGCTTAAATTTGACGAAAAAGACCTCATAAAATATAAAAGGGAAACGGTTGGTTTCGTATGGCAGAACAACGCCAGAAACCTTATACCGTATCTTACGGCGATACAGAACGTTGAGATGCCGCTTTTACTCTCGGGACATAAGAACCGACGGGAAAGAGCGGAGGAACTGCTCGATATGGTGGGGCTGTCGGCGAGAAAAAACTCGCTTCTCGGTCAGCTTTCGGGCGGTGAACAACAGCGAGTGGCTATCGCAATAGCGCTTTCAAACAATCCAAGCCTGCTTCTTGCGGACGAACCTACGGGTGCGGTCGATACCAAGACAGCGGCTATGGTACTTGATGTTTTCAAACAGCTCAATCGTCAGATGGGCGTTACCATTATAATAGTAACTCACGATACAAATCTGTCGAAATCAATCGACCGAGTGGTTGCTATCCGTGACGGACGTACATCGAGCGAGATGCTGAGGAAGAAGACTGAAGTCCTCTCCTTCGGTGAGCTTGAGAAAATGAGCGAACAGCAAAGGGCTGAGCATGAAAAGCTCATGCAGCAGAGCAGTTCGGATCACGAGGAGCTTGTTGTTCTTGACAGAGCAGGCAGACTCCAGATTCCCAAAGAGTATCTCGAGGCTCTGGGTATACGGGGCGGAGATAAAGTGCGTGTTGAGCTTGAGGACGGAAAGATTTCCGTTTACAACTCAGATTACAATACGCACGGATAAATTCCTTAACTCGTCGAAATTAGCATATTTTCGATTGAACATAAACGACAACTATCAGAAAGGTGGATTATTACTGTGGCAACAAAAGCTAGCAGGATGAAAAGAACATTAGCGGGTATATTGTCATGTGCGACACTCGTATCCTCATTGTCACTTACATCAACCGCAGTCAGCGCAGAAGAAACAACCGATACTTCTGCCGGACAATCCGAGGAAAGCACAACCGATAGCTCTGTGAGCGGAATCACCGTTACGGGTATGGAGGGCAAGTACAGTACTTATTACAACAGTCATAAGGACGCTACAAAGCCCAACAAGGAGATCACCATCTATGCTACCGACTACAAGGAAGGTACAATAGACGGAACGGCTTTCGTAAACAACTCATCGGAAATGACAGCTGAAGATGTCGCCGCTATAGTTCCTGCGGTTGAAGAAATCAAGGAAAAATCGGGCGACGGCTACAACGGTCTGAAAGCGTTCCTCGCAGAAGACACTGACCTCAAAACAGATCACTATTCCACGATCAAGTGGAAGAGCGACAAACTCACACTTACATACGAGTTCAATGTTGAAGAGACAGGTCTTTACAATCTCGAGGCTATCTACTATCCTATAGAGGGAAACGAAACAAAGAACACGGTTCTCGATATAGGACTGAAGATTGACGGAGAATATCCCTTTACGGCTACTCAGGACCTCACACTTGACCGTTACTGGAAGGATGAGGGCGAGATTACCCGTGACAGCAAGGACAACGACCTCCGTCCCGGACAGGTAACATACGATTGCTGGGTAAAGTATCCTATCAAGGACAAGGAAGGTCTTTACAACGAGCCTTACTACTTCTATCTTGAAAAGGGTAAGCACACAATGACACTTGAGGGTATCAGAACCTACGGTGTTTTCCATTCGTTTACGTTCAAAAACTATGATGAGCTTGTAAGCTACGATTCAATCAAGCCTACAGACGATGAAGTACAGAACACTCCCGCACTTTCTTCAAAGAACGAGGAGCTCGGTACAAACACCATCTTCTTACAGGCTGAAGAAGCAGATTACAAGACAGCATCAACATTATATGCTACTTACGACAGAACGACCTACATGACCAACCCCAACCACCCGACCAAACAGCGTTACAACACTATCGGTCAGGCAACATGGAATAAGGCTACGCAGGCGATCACCTACAAATTCAAGGTTGAAAACGACGGTTACTACCGCTTCAACTTCAAGGCAAGACAGAACCAGATGCGTGGATTCTTCTCCAACAGAAGAATTTACATTGACGGCAAGGTTCCATGTAAGGAACTTGATGACGTTCAGTTCATCTATTCTGCCGACTGGTACAACTTAACTCCCAAGGATGCTGACGGAAACGACATCTATGTTTATCTGACAGCAGGCGAGGAGCACGAGCTGACACTCGAGGCTATACCCGGTTCGATCGGTGCTGTTATGCAGAGACTTGACGACCTGGTGCTCGAACTCAACCAGTACTACAGAAGAATCCTCATGATCACAGGTCCCGACCCTGATGAGTTCAAGGATTACTTCGTTGAAAAGAAGATACCCGGTATCCAGGACGCATTCCAGAGAATAGTTGATTCACTGCGTGCCGAGAAGGCAAGTATCGAGAGCCTTACACAGAAGGGTTCTGAGGCTGCCGCTCTTGAAACAATGTGTATCTACCTCGAAAGATGTATCAACAAGCCCGAGGATATACCGATAATGGCAAGCAGTATCAAGGACAGCATCTCATCAGTATCTGCATGGATGCGTGACTATCGTGGTCAGCCCCTTGAGCTTGACTATATCGAAATCGCAACCTGCCACGAAGAGTTCGCTTCACCCTACGGCAACTTCTTCAGCGAGCTTGCATTCGGCTTCAACGCATTTATCGGTTCGTTCTTTGAAGACTATACGAACCTTTCAGACTCAAGTGCAACATCACTTGACGTATGGGTTTCACTTGCTCGTGACCAGGCAACAGTTGTTAAGAACCTGGTTGACAACAAGTTCAACTCAAACCCCGACTACAACGGAATACAGGCTTCAATCAACCTCGTACAAGGCTCTGTACTTGAAGCAACACTCGCAGGTAAGGGTCCCGAAATCGCACTGTTCATCGGCGGCGACTTCCCGATACAGCTTGCCGCAAGAGGACTGCTCGTTGATATGACGCAGTTCAAGGACTATGAATCGGTAACAAAGAGATTTGCGGAAGACGCAATGACACTTTATGAGTATAACGACGGTACATCGACAGGTGTATACGGACTTCCCGTTTCACAGACATTCCCGATGCTGTTCTACAGAACAGACGTACTCGAGGAGCTTGGCTTTGAGAATCCTCCTGAAACATGGGATCAGCTCACCGATATGCTCCCGACACTCCAGAGAAAGTACCTTGACGTAGGTCTTATACTTCCTCAGAACATTTCGTCGAACACATTCGACTCCGGTAACACATTCATCATGCTGATGCTCCAGACAGGTCAGGACATCTACAATGGGGATCTTTATACAACTGATTACAGCAGCATAAAGACAACCGACATAAAGAACCTCAACCTTACGAACTTCATGACTCAGGACTCTATCAGAGTATTTGAGCAGTGGACAAAGTTCTACACGGTATTCAGCTTTGATCAGACATTCGACGCATTCTCACGTTTCAGAACAGGTGAGATGCCCCTCGTTATCCAGCCTTATACATTCTACAACCAGCTGTCAGTTGCAGCACCCGAAATCAAGGGTCTGTGGGACTTCACACTGGTACCCGGAACAAAGCAGGCTGACGGAACGATAAATCACGCTGCTAACTCAGCAGGTAGCGGTGCGGTAATATTCAACAAGGTTTCTAACCAGGCTGCCGCTTGGGACTTCGTAAAGTGGTTCACAAGCACAGATATCCAGGTTGACTACGGTAAGCAGATCGAAGCTCTTATGGGACCCATGGGACGTTTTGATACAGCTAACGTAGAGGCTCTTGAACAGCTCCCCTGGTCAACAGCAGAGTACGAAAAGATTTCTGCTCAGCAGAGCTACCTGAGAGAAGTACCGATCATTCCCGCATCTTATGCAGTAACAAGACACATTAACAACGCATTCAGAATGGTTGTTAACGATGCAGGTAACCCCAGATACACACTTATGAGCTATAACGATCAGATAAAGTCTGAAATCGTAAGAAAGTATCAGGAATTATCAAGCATTAAAAAATGATCTTGAAAAGTCGTGAGGGCTTTTCGCCCTCACCGGCTTTGCTGAATTATAGAGGAGGTTATCGGTTTGTTTAACAAAGAAAAGACGCAGTATATTGAAGACAGCAAAGTCAGATATACACTGCGAGAGATGAAGAAGAACGCAAGCGTTTACATACTTCTTGCTCCTTATTTCATACTCTTCACGATCTTTACGATCATACCGGTGTTGCTTTCGTTGCCTATGGGCTTTACGAACTTCAACATGGTACAGTTCCCCCAGTTTGTGGGACTTAGCAATTTCTATTCGCTGATACTTGAGGACGAGGTCTTCTTAAAGGCGATACAGAATACGCTCGTATTCGCAATTATAACAGGTCCGTTAAGCTATATCATGTGCTTTATACTGGCATGGCTTATCAACGAAATGCCCAGAGCATTAAAGACAATGTTCACATTTATCTTCTATGCTCCGACTCTGGCAGGTAACATCTATACCACATGGCAGCTCATATTCTCGGGCGATACATACGGTATAGCAAACTCATATCTGCTTGACCTCGGTATCATAAACAGTGCACGTCAGTGGCTGACAGACGCTAACTACATCATGGGTGTTGTTATCATAGTTCAGCTGTGGATGTCGCTGGGCGCAGGCTTCCTTGCTCTTCGTGCAGGTCTTCAGGGTATTCCTAAGGACAGATACGAGGCAGGCGCTATCGAAGGCATCAAGAACCGTACACAGCAGTTACTGCTCGTTACGGTACCTGCAATGGGACCTCAGCTGCTGTTCGCAGCAGTTATGCAGATCACCGCTTCCTTCACAGCCGGTGATGTAGGTCGTTTCCTTACCGCATTCCCTTCAACAGACTATGCGGCACACACGATCATGACACACGCTTTTGACTACGGTTCAATACGTTATGAGATGGGTTACTCTTCAGCAATCTGTTTCGTACTGTTCGTAGTAATGTTACTTGCCAACTGGGGTATCAAGAAGATTCTCGGCAAGTACCTTGACTGATCGGAGGATCACATTATGAATTTCTCTCTAAGAAAGGAAGGTAGTTATGAAAATAACTAAGAGGAGAAGAAAAAGATATGGCGGTTCTCTGGGCGGCGACATTTTCATATTTGTAGTGCTCGTTCTGCTGGGTCTGTTCATGCTCTTCCCCATCTATCTGTCGATCATACAGTCATTAAAGCCTGTTGAGGAACTGTTCCTCTTCCCGCCCAGACTGTATGTACAGAATATCACGGATCAGAACTTTGCTGATCTGCTTGCAACGGCATCTAACATGTGGGTACCGTTCTCAAGATACGTATTCAACTCAGTTTTCGTAGCTGTAGTAGTTACAGTTGCACAGTTGCTCTTCTCATCATCTGCGGCTTATGCACTTTCAAAGGTTGCATTCCCCGGTGCGAAGGCACTCAACAAGATAATCGAAATTGCCCTGCTGTTCACGTCTACTGTACTTTACATCATGCAGTACATGGTAATGGCTACACTCGGCATGATCGATACATACTTTGCAATCATTCTGCCTTATATTGCAACTCCTATGGGACTGTTCCTTATGCGTCAGTTCATGGGTCAGTTACCTGACAGTATGATTGAAGCCGCTAAACTCGACGGCGCAAGCCACATCAGAATCTGCTGGCAGATAGTAATGCCGAACGTTAAACCCGCTTGGCTGACACTTCTGATTTTCGCTTTCCAGGGCGCATGGCAGATCACAGGTTATTCATTCATTTACAATGAGGCATTAAAACCCATTCCGACCGTTATGCAGCAGATAAGTGCCGCAGGTATCGCCCGTGCAGGCGTTGCCGCAGCCGCAGTTGTTATCACGATGCTGCCTCCTATCATAGTATTCATCTTCTGCCAGAGCAGCGTTATGGAAACTATGGCAACCAGCGGTCTGAAAGACTGATTTCTTATTAAATTACACAGAAAGGATGATTTTAGTGCCAACCATGAAGAAAATCGCTACAGCGGCCGTGTCGGCTATTATGGCGGTTTCCATGCTGTGCAGTTCAGCATTTGCCGATCAGCCGTATGAAGGTTACAACTACGACTGGTGGGGCGACCCTGTTCCGTCACAGACCGGATACGTTGTAGACCGAGTTGTAACTGGTCTTGATTTCGGCTCCGGCACAAGATATAACACTGACGCTCAGCTGAAAGCAATTTCAGACCAGACCGGCAGTGAGGTAACAAAAGATGTTGTTCTCGGTGAACTGAAAGAGCCTCAGGATCTTTACATTGACCGTGACACACAGAGCCTGTACATAGTAGACGCCGGTAACAACCGTATACTTATTACAGACGTAACTTATTCAAGAGCGTTTACTGTAATGGATTATTTCTATAATCCCGAAACAGATAAGTACGAAACACTGAAAAACCCCCACGGAATTTTCGTAAGACACGTTGAAGACGCAGAAAACGAAAATGAGTCAACAATGATTTACATTGCCGACTATGACAACAGCCGTGTACTCGGTGTATATGCCGACGGTACAGTGTTCCAGATATTCGAAAGACCTTCTTCCGAATTCTATGACGCAGATGTAACATTCCTTCCCAACAAGGTCGTTGTTGACGTTGCCGGAAACGTATATGTAAACATCAAGTCAATTACAGACGGTGCGGTAATGTTCGCACCCGACGGTTCATTCAGTAACTTCTTCGGCGCTAACCGTGTTGAACAGACAGCACAGGCTATCGCAAACAAGTTCTGGAGAACGATCCTCTCCCGTGAGGCAGCTGCGGCATTCATACAGGCTGTACCGATGGAGTTTGATAACTTCGATATTGATGATGAAGGCTTCATCTATACGGTAACAGGTTCAAAGAGTGCTACAACTGATATCTTCAAGAAGATGAACCCTGCCGGTGAAAACATTCTGATTAACCTCGGTTATTCGGATTACACATACGGCGATATGGCTTCATACTATTATAAGAACCAGACATACGGTTCTCAGATCACAGACGTTGATGTTGACGAGGACGGAACAATCAGACTTCTCGACTTCGCAAACGGACGAGTATTTGAGTACACAGAAGAATGTGACCTGCTGTTCATCTACGGCGGCAAGGGTAACCAGAAGGGTCTGTTCACAAACGTAACAGCAATCGAGGCTTACAACAGCGTTGTATATGTACTCGACAGCCGTAAGAACTCTATCACAACATTCAAGCGTACAGAGTTCGGCAACATCGTACACGAGGCAATGGGTCTTTACAACCTCGGTAAGTATGAAGAAGCAAGCGGTCCGTGGCAGGAAGTCCTGACCCGTGACAGCAACTACTGGTTCGCTTATATCGGTCTCGGTAACTCAGAGCTTTCACAGGGTAACTACGAAACAGCTATGAATTACTTCTACCGTAACAGCAGAGCCGGATACAACAGAGCATTCAAGCAGTACAGAATGCAGTTCATCAGAGATAACTTCAATATCTTCATGATAATCGTTCTGGTTGTTATCGTTGCTCTTGTGGTTCTCAGCAAGGTAAGAAAACGTTTAAAAGCTAAGAAAGCGGGAGGTAAATAAAAATGAGATTTGATTTAGATATGCCCGCTTGGAAATGGCCGTTCTACGTTGCAAGACATCCTTTCGAGGGCTTCGAGGATTTACGTTGGAAGAAAGCGTACAACACAAAGGTTTCACTTGTAATAGTACTGTGTTTCTTCATTATAACAGTTTGCCAGCAGGTAATGACAGGCTTCCTGTTCAATACAAACTATGTAAAGATATTCAACATCGTACCGCTTCTGGTTCAGACAATTATCCTGTTCTTCACATGGGTAATCGGTAACTGGTCACTGTGTACACTGTTTGACGGCGAAGGTTCGGTCAAAGCTATCATGAGCGTCAGCGCTTATGCCCTTGTACCGTATCTTATCACTCAGGTAGTAGTAATACTCGCAAGTAACGTACTGCTCAAGAGTGAGGGCGCATTCATCGTATTCTTCCAGTATCTCGGTATACTCTGGACAGTAGTACTGATGATTTCCGGTATCAAGACTGTTCATCAGTATTCGGTACCTAAAACTCTTATCGCAATGATCTTCACAGTTGCGGCAATGGTAGTAATTCTGTTCCTGCTCGTGCTGTTACTCAGCTTGTTCCAGCAGGTTTACATCTTCGGTTTCTCAATCTACACCGAGTTGATGTACAGATTCAGTTTGTAAGCGGAGGTGTGACAGAAAAATGGTTAAAATCAGAAAAAAGATACTCGCAGTTCTGCTCACAGCCGCAATGCTTGTTTCGATGAGCTCGGTAGTTGCATGGTCTGACGAACAGCCTGCAACCGACGACGGCACATCCCAGACAGAGCAGACAACCGATGATAACGCATCGGCTGACGATACAAAGGACGACAAGTCCGACGATACTAAGGACGATAAGAAAAAGCTCAGAACCGACGAGGAAGGTCTTGCCGATATGAGCGTTATCGCAGAAAACGACAATCTGAAGTTATACTTTGATGAAACAACAACAAACTTTGCTGTTCAGTCAAAGAGCGACAACTATGTATGGTGGGCTACACCTCTTAATGCAGACAAGGACGAGAATGCCAAGACTGCACAGAAGAAGAATATGCAGGCTCCGTTATATGTAGTATACGGTGATGTTTCATCTCACACAAGCCAGAGAATGAACATCTATGACGCTTCAATTAAGTCTGACGACTTCAGCGTTGAACAGATTGAAAACGGTGTAAAGGTTATCTACAGATTAAGCAAGATCGAAGCTGAGATCCCGATGACAATTACACTTGAAAAAGACAATGTAAACGTTTCTGTTATCACATCAGAGATAAAGGAACAGGAAGCAACAGACACAAAGGGTCTTGTACTTCTTGACATCGGTCTTTTACAGTTCTTCGGTGCCGCAGGCATGGAAGACGAGGGCTACATGGTGGTTCCCGACGGTTCAGGTGCCGTAATCAACTACAACAACCAGCGTATCAACGCTCAGGCATACAGCAACGACGTATACGGCCGTGACACATCTATCGGTGTATTGACACGTCCTTCAAAGACAGAGCAGGTTTACCTCCCTGTTATCGGTGCTGTTACCAACGGCGAAAAGTCAAAGCACGGCTT
This sequence comes from uncultured Oscillospiraceae bacterium, assembly GCA_902490585.1. Classification (GTDB taxonomy): domain Bacteria; phylum Bacillota; class Clostridia; order Oscillospirales; family Ruminococcaceae; genus Ruminiclostridium_E. The sequence continues at coordinate 54,420 of CABUEI010000002.1, read as the reverse complement.
CATGGCAATTGCCAAGTCCGGTGAAACCTGCGCTTCTGTAAATGCTACAGTAAGCGGTCAGAACTCAACATCATACAATAACACATGGTTTGAGTTCAAGGTAAGAGCAGAAGATACTTACTACATGGGTACCCGTAAGCTTACAGTTTACGAGCAGGGCAAAATAAACCAGCCCAACCTCACAGTAGGTTACTATCCGCTTTCAAGTGAAAACCTTTCTTATGTTGATATCGCTGAGGCATACAGAAACTACCTCATCGAACAGAAGGGCTTCACAGACAAGAACGACAACATTACAAACAGCTACTACCTCGACCTGTACGGCGGTACGGTAAAGGCTCAGTCAATTGCAGGTTTCCCTGTAAATCTTGAGACTGCCGCTACTACATACGAGCAGGCACAGGAGATAATCAAACAGCTCAATGATCTCGGCGTTGACGATATCGTTGCAAACTACAACGACTTCAACGGCGCAGGCATCAAGGGCATGATTACAGCTGATGTAAACTATGCCGGCACACTCGGCGGCAAGAACGCCTACAAGTCACTCGCTGACTATGTGAACAGTGTAAACGCAAAGCTGTTCGCAAGCGCAGGAATCACTTACATGAAGGACAGCGGTAACGGTTACAGCTACACGCTGAACGCTTGCAAGGCTATAACAAAGGCTTATGCCACAACAAACAACTGGGATATCGCATTCGGTATTCCCAACCAGGTAAGACTTGTTACAAAGACAACTCTCTCACCTTATTACTGGCCCGATCTTTACAAGAAGATCAGCACTTCGTTTGCAAGCGAAGGAATCAAGACGATCAGCCTTGGTGATGCAACTACATTGCTTTACAGCGACTACAGCCGTGAGAACTACTCAAGAACCGACACAATGAACATTCTTGTTGACGGTTACAAGCAGTTCAAGGATGCAGGCTTCACGCTTCTCGCAAGCGGTGCAAATGCTTATGCGCTTCCTTATGTTGATTATCTGACAGACGTTCCTGTTACTTCAAGTAACTTCGACCTGTTCGACTACGACATTCCGTTCTATGAGATCGTAATTCACGGTTACCTGCCCTACACAACAAAGGCAGTAAACGCAAGTGCCAACGCAAATGATACAATCATGCTCGCACTTCTTACAGCTACACCTGTTCACTACGATATGATGTATGCTGACCCCAACGATTTCACAGACAGCGATTACGAGACGCTCTTCTATTCAAACTACAAGGGCTGGCTCGAACCCTCGGCTAAGGTTTACAAGCTCTATCAGGACGAACTGAAAGACTTTGCTAACCTCCACATCACAGGTTATAACAGAATTTCCGGTGATGAGATGGAAACCGAGTTTGACGGCGGTAAGACAATCAAGGTAAATACAAGAGAAATGACTCTCACCGTCAACGGCAAGGACATCGATCTTGCACAATATGGACTGAAGGGAGAAACAGATGAATAATTCGAATTTCAACCCGAATGAAGAAATTGAAGCAATGAAGACGACCGATGCCGCCGAGACTCCCGCTTCCGAAGCACCCGCAGCCGAACAGGCTGCGCCTGCTGAAACGACAGCAGATGCAACAGTATCAGAGCCTGAAGTACAGCAGGAAACGGTCGAAGAAACAGCTTCTGAGCCTGCTGAGGAAACAGAAGGAGCAACAGCTCCCGTTGTTCAGAAGTCAGCTCACATGACAGCCGCAGCTGCGGCACTCAACGTTGAAGGCGAAGAGGTGGACATCCGCCGCAGACAGCCCCGAGTTGAGAAGAAGATAAAGAAATCACGTATTTCATACGAGAAGAAAAAAGGACTTTACGGTTACGGATTCATAGCAATATGGATCATCGGCGTAATCTATATGTTCATTATCCCGATATTCAAATCAGCATGGTACTCAATGTGCTATACCGAACTTGTTACAACAGCTGAACAGGCTGCACAGAGAGGTATGAGCTCCGCAGGCATCTACACTGAGTGGAATAACTTCGGAAACTATGAAGAGGCTCTCTTCAAGAACCAGGATTACCTCCCCAAGCTGACCGAATCACTCGGTGCAATGGTACCTCAGGTAATCGTCGTAATGATATTCTCACTGTTTATCGCACTTCTTCTTAACCAGAAGTTCAGAGGCAGAACATTCGCAAGAGCGGTATTCTTCTTACCCGTACTCGTTGCAACAGGTCCTGTACTTGCAGTAATTAAGGGTGATATATCGAGTAACGGTATTTCGAGCGGTGAGCAGTTCAGCGCACTGTTCCAGACGGACCTCGTCGATCAATTGTTGGAGTTCTTAGGTATATATAACCTGAATGAACAGCTGACGACGACGATACAGACAATAACAAGTGATATCTTCAACCTCTTATGGAGTGCCGGTATTCAGATACTGATATTCCTTGCGGCGTTACAGCAGATTCCGACTTCGGCTAAGGAAGCGGCATCTATGGAGGGCGCTACAGGATGGGAATTCTTCTGGAAGATAACGTTCCCGATGATAAGCCCGATGATATTGGCGAACTTGATTTATACGGTTATTGATACATTCATTGACTCTGAGAACCCTGTCATGAAGCTGGTTCTTGCACAGTCAAGAAACCTGAGATACGGTCTGTCATCGGCAATGGCATGGATTTACTTCCTTATAGTTGCGGTAGCACTTGCAATTATCGTTGCCATTGTATCTAAGTTCGTATTCTATGAAAATGATTAAGGAGGTGTAGTTGTGAGCGAAAAAGATTTAGAACAGTTAAATGCAGATGTTCAGGAAAATGACGCAGTTACAGCTGCACCCGCCGATAACGCTTCTCCCGAAGCGATCGGTGAGGCTATAAAGGAGATAAACGGAGAGGCTGACGCTGAAGCCGCTGCTCCCGAAAAGGCTGAAGAAGAACTTCAGGTAGGCGTAATCAAGCCTATCACAGCCTCAAAGCCTGAATCAAAGAGAGCTCAGAAAAAGGCTGAAAAGAAGAAAGCCAAGGAGCTCAAGAATATCTACCATGTAAGCAACTGGCAGATAATCAAGAATTACCGCCATTACAACCAGCAGGAAAGAAAGCACTACAAGTACATCTTCAGAAGAAGAATTACCGAAAAGGTATGGCCTGTATTCCGTTTCCTTATCCTGTTCGGACTCGGATTCGTAATTCTCTATCCTATGCTTTATATGCTGTCTACAGCACTGAGACCTCAGTCAGAAATGAGCGACCCCTCAGTAATGTGGATACCTAAGGAAGTTATATTCTCTAACTTCGTTGACGTATGGGTAGCTATGAAGTTCCCACAGGTATTGTTACAGACTATTCTTGTTAACGTAATCTGCTCGATGATACAGGTCGTTACCTGCGGCGTCACGGGTTACGGTTTCGCAAGATTCAAGTTCAAGGGCAAGGGTCTTATGTTCGGTATCGTTATCTTACAGATCATCGTTCCCGTACAGGTAATCCTTATCCCTCTGTATATGCAGTTCAGATTCTTCGATGTATTCGGAATCATCAAGCTGATTACAGGCAGCCCGATCAACCTTGTAAGTACACCTATGGCACTTTACCTTCAGGCATTATTCTGCAACGGTATCAGAGCAGGTGTGTTCATTCTTCTGTTCAGACAGTTCTTCAGAGGACTGCCCAAGGACCTCGAAGATGCCGCTTACCTCGATGGCTGTGGTCCCTTCATGACATTTATTCGTGTTATGGTTCCCAACGCTAAGACATCATTCTTAACAGTATTCATCTTCTCAATCGTATGGTACTGGAATGACTCTTATGTAACGGGTATGTTCTTCACAAACCCTTACACAATTGCGATGGAAATCGACCGTCTGGGTACGACGATGATGGTTTACTTCACCGGCGAACAGAACGGTATGGCGAGCGACTATCTGGTATGGATAGAAGCAGGATGCTTAATGTCACTTCTGCCGATACTTATCATGTACATCTTCTTACAGAAGCAGTTCGTTGAAGGTATCGAACGTTCCGGTCTTGCCAACTAAGTGGCTGTGAGCCACGTCAAATTCGCCTTTTGAAAGAATGGCGATATGCGTAAGTTTCGTTGACGGCGGACTGAACGATAGCAAAAATCAAGAGGAGTATCAGGACGGTACTCCTCTTTTTGTATCTTAGTATATGGTTAAAATCCGCCGTTAATCAAACTGTTGCGATATTATATCATTTAGAAAGGCGGAATTGGGTGCGGCAGCTTGCCGCAAAGAACGAAAGGAACAGAAGATGTACATTGATTTTCACATACACGCTTATGCAGATGAAATAGCCGACAGAGCAGTGCAGAAGCTTAAAGACACAGCAAAGTGTGAGGCTTACACCAACGGCAGAATAGACGATACAAGGCAGAAACTTAAAGAATGGGGCGTTGATTACGGCGTTTTACTGCCGGTTGCGACAAAGCCCACTCAACAGACGACTATAAACAACTGGGCGATAGCTCAGAATCACGGTAATATCATATCGTTCGGCACGGTGCACCCCGACAGCGAAGAACTTGACAGCGAGCTTGAACGCATAGCCACGGCAGGACTGCACGGTGTAAAACTTCACCCTGCATATCAGGGACATTTCATGTTTGAGCCGTGTATGCAAAGAATTTATAAGAAGTGCGGAGAACTCGGCTTACCGGTTATTCTCCACATGGGCTATGATCCGATATCAACAATGATATCCCATGCAATGCCCTGCGACCTTGCACTTATGGCAGAAAAATATCCCGATTGTACTTTCATCGGTGCTCACATGGGCGGAATGATGAACTGGGAGAGGGTTCTGTATTATATAAAGGACGTAAAGAACATTTATTTTGACACGGCGTATTGCGCAAGCTTTATGCCCGATGAAATGTTTATGGAAATGTTCAAGGCATACGGCGAGGACAGAATATTGTTCGGCAGTGACCTGCCGTGGAGTAATCCTCACAGTGAGATAAACATGATAGACAGAATGCCGATAAGCGACAGTGCAAAAGAAAAGATATTCTACAAGAACGCAGTAGAGCTGTTGAAACTTGATATATAAAATAAAGGGCGTGACTTAATCGGTCACGCCCTCGGTTTATATTTGATTATTCAGCGTCCTTGCCTGCCGCCGCAAGAGCGATAGCACATTCGATACGCTTCTTCTGGAGTTCGCACGACAGCTTGTGAGGCTTCTTAACATCACCCTCATAGATAAAGCTGTTAGCGTTGCAACCGCCCGAGCAGTAGAATCTTGCCCAGCAGTTACCGCAGTTTTCCTTGCTGTAGATATGTATTCCTGCAAAATAATCCTTTATCTTCTGATCAATCTTGTCTGAGAAGATATCGCCCATCTTCCACTCTTCAATTCCTACGAACTGGTGGCAGGGGTAAATATCACCGTCGGGAGTAACTGCGACATATTCGTTACCGCAGCCACATCCACGCAGGCGCTTTACAGCACAGGGTCCCTGGTTTAAATCTATCATGAAGTGGAAGAAATTGAATTTACGCTTGTGAGCAAGCTTCTGTTCTTCCATCAGCTTTTCAAGTCTGTCATATTCCGCAAAGATTGTGGGGAGATCGCTCTCTGTAATAGCATAAGGCATCTCGGGGTCTGTTACAACAGGTTCAACCGAAAGCTGTTCAAAGCCGAGGTCGCTGATGTGCAGAACATCGTTTGCAAAGTCAAGATTGTACTTTGTGAATGTACCTCTTACATAATAGTCCTTTGTACCTCTGCCTGCAACGAGCTTCTTATATTTCGGAACGATTATATCATAGCTTCCCTTGCCGTTCGGTGTGGGACGGATATTGTCGTTGACTTCTTTTCTGCCGTCAAGCGATAATACGCAGTTTGACATTTCCTTGTTGATATAGTCGATCTTTTCATCATCAAGGAGCATACCGTTTGTGGTTATAGTGAAACGGAAGTTCTTGCCGTGCTGTTTTTCTATGCTTCTTGCGTACTTTACGGTTTCAACTACAGTGTTCCATGCCATTAAAGGCTCGCCGCCGAAGAAGTCAACCTCGAGGTTCTCTCTGTTTGCGCTGTGCTCTATAAGGAAATCCATAGCTTTCTTAGCTGTTTCGGGCTTCATTAACATTCTGTCGCCGCCGAAGTCGCCTGTCTGAGCGAAGCAGTATTTGCATCTGAGGTTGCAGTCGTGTGAAACGTGCAGGCACATAGCCTTGATAGGAGCTTTCATAGCCATTGCGGCATACTGCTCATAATCGTCCTCTGTGAAGAGCATTTTTGCGTCGTAAAGCTCTTTGAGCTCAAGATAACATTCCTTTACTTCTTCCTTGTCAAAGCCGTTCATCTTTGCGAGAACGTCATCGGGACATACATCGGCAAAAGGAGGAGCAACATAGTCAAGGAGCTTATATGTCAGCTCATCGACAACGTGAACGCCGCCACTGCAAACGTCAAGTACAATGTACTGACCGTTCTGTACATACTTGTGTATCATTTCTTTCATTGGTTGTATCCTTTTCTTATATAAAGCGGTTATCCGCCAAAATATTCAAACAAGCCAAAAGCTCCCGTTTTGTCCGGGAGCTTAAACTTGTTCTGCGTTTCTTATGTTTTACAAAAAAACATTGCCTTGTCTGCCTGAAAAGCAGGGGCATAAGGGGACGGCAGTCCCCGGATAATTTCTCCCCTCCCGTCCGGGAGGGGCAAGGGGTGGGTGTTACCTCATGTCCCTTGCTGTAAAACAGAAACAGAACAAGCCAAAAGCTCCCGTTTTTGTTCGGGAGCTTTCAAAGCTTTTCTCTTACCCGTGGCTTACTTGTTTAAAGCCTCGCACTTCTGGTTTGCTACTGTGCAGCTTGTCTTACAAGCTGACTGGCATGAAGTCTGGCATCTTCCGCAGCCGCCCTTAGCAGCTGTTTCCTTGAGGTTAGCCTTGTTAACTGTCTTAATGTGCTTCATAAAAACACCTCCGTTTATGTTATCATTCTAATTGTATCATAAAGATACGGAAATTTCAATAGTTATTTTGAAAAATTACATCCAACCGCAGTCGTCATATTCGCTCCACTTGTCCTCAAGCTGTTGTTGCTGTGTAAACTTCATAACGATATAGGCAACGCAGGCTACTACTGCAACGAGTGCGCCGATAACGGGGATAACGTAGTTTCTTTTCTTCTTTTCTTCCATGGTTATTCTTCCTTTCAGTGTATGATTTAAGCCATAACGGCAGTTTTACATATTAAGATATTCTTTATAAATCTCCGACTTTGAGAACGGGGTTTTTCCAGCTATCTGCTTGCAGGCGTCGGACGGCTTTATTCCGCCGTCAACCAGTTCTTTTGCCATAACGGCGGCATCGGAAAGTGTTATATCCTCGTTTTCCTTTACCTTTGGTTTTCCCTCTACTACAAGGACGTATTCACCCCTCGGCGTAAGCTCCCTGTAACGTTCTATCATGTCGGAGATAGTACCCTTGATTACTTCTTCATGTATCTTTGTAAGCTCTCTGCAAAGGGCTATCTGTCTGTCGCCGAGAACCCTGTACAAGTCGTCAAGCGTGTTTTTCAGTTTGTGCGGTGCTTCGTAGAATATAAGCGTTCTTGAAAAGTCCTTGATTTCGTCAAGATGTTCGTCACGCTGTTTCTTTGTAACGCTTAAAAAGCCCTCAAAGCTGAAACGTGAGGTATCAAGTCCGCTCATACAAAGTGCTGTTATTGCGGCACTCGGACCGGGTACGCTTTCTATTTCAACACCGTGTTCATGGCACTCCCGTACAAGTTCTTCGCCCGGGTCTGATATGCACGGCATACCTGCGTCGGTTACTATAGCACAGGTTTCGCCGTCAAGCAGACGGGCTGTTATATCTTCGCCACGCTTGTTACCGCTGAATTTGTGATAGCTCACCATAGGCTTGCTTATCGAAAAGTGTGTCAGCAGTTTCTGCGTTACTCTTGTATCTTCTGCGGCAATAAAATCAACCTTGCCGAGCGTTTCAACCGCTCTCGGCGACAAGTCCGACAGATTTCCTATCGGAGTGCCGACTATATATAGTTTTCCTGCCATGTATCGTGTCAGCCTTTCTGCATTTTCGTGCCGTAGTAGATTTTGTTCATTTCGTTGCTGTAGCCGTCATCGCCGTAAACCTCAAAGTCAGGGAGTATCTCCATTCCGGGTTTACCGCCCTTTTTACCGCTTATAAGCACAAGCCACGGCTTTCCGCCCTTGCGGTTCACCACATTACGCATGACCTTCGGCTCAATTCCGTGTTCACGCATCGAGCAGATAACATCTGCAAGGCGAAGCGGTATCTGGCAGATTTTAAGACTTCCGCCGTATTTCAAAAGAGAAGCCGAGGTTTTCATAACATCGTCAATGTCGCACAGTATCTCATGCCGTGCCGCCGCCTGTACATCGGACAGACGTTCTTCACCCGAGCCTTTTTTCCAGTACGGCGGATTTACCGTTACTATATCGAAATATTCACGGGGTACGCCATGCGGATTTTTAAGGTCGCACAGCACGGGCTTTACGATATCCGAAAGATTGTTTTCGGCAACGCTTTTATTGAACAGTTCTACCGCCTCAGGCATTATCTCAATGCCGTATATCTCTTTCGGTGGCTTTTTTGTAATATTTCTGCACATAATCAGCGGAATTATGCCGCAGCCTGTACAAAGGTCGCACACCTTATGATGCGGTGCAGGGTCGGCAAAATCCGCAAGCAGAAATGCGTCCGTACCGAATCTGTGATCTTCGGAAACATATATCTTTGTACCGGAAAGATCAAAGCTCTCAAAATTTTCTGCCATATCAGCCCACCAGTATATTTCCCTCGGGGAGAATCCTGTTCTTGCCCGAGTTGTGATTTTTTCTTATTATAAGAGAGGTCATAAGCGTTACGGGACCGATTCTTCCTGCGAGCATGGTGAATACCATTATCAGTTTTGCGGGGACATTCATCTCTGCGGACGCACCTACAGAGAAACCTGTTGTCGAGAATGCGGAAACTACCTCGAATATAGTTTTCTGTAGCGACATACCCTCACAGCACATGAGTATTCCCGTGAACGAAAGAGCGATAAGAGCAAGTGACAGAACTATTACGGTGAACGTTTTGTAAATTGCGTCACGCTTAATTCTGTGACCCATGAGATAGGTATCTTCTCTGCCCTTGAGTACGGATATAACCGTACAAACGACAAGTGCGACGGTCGTTATCTTGATACCGCCTGCTGTGGATGCAGGAGCGGCACCGATGAACATAAGGATGGTGATAATTATTTTTGTAAAGGGCATAAGATCGTTCATATCAAAGCAGGGGAAGCCTGCGGTACGGGAGCTTGCGCTTAAGAATATAGATGTGAGAATTTTTTCTCCTACGGGCATCTGTCCGAGCGTGTCCTGATTTCCGAATTCTACTATAAATATTATAGCCGCGCCGACAAGCAGCATAACTGCGGCCATTATAAGAACCAGCTTTGTATGGAGAAGTAGACGTTTTGTTTTGTTATAATGTCTTATGTTTCGCCATACGATAAAGCCCAGACCTCCGGTCGTTATAAGCACAATGAGAGTTATCATAACTAAAGGGTTATTTGTATATTCGCTGAGTCCCACAGCTCCGGGTGTTGCTGTGAGCAAGTCAAATCCTGCGTTGCAGAAAGCGGAAACGGACAGGAATACCGCTTCAAAAACTCCGAGTGCGCCGAAGTCGGGAACGAAGACAAACGAAAGTATGACAGCGCCGACAAATTCGATGGCAAACGAGTAAAGGACAATTTCATAGAAAAGTCTTTTCGGTGTGGTTTCAAGGGCGTTGTCGGTAAGGTCGCTTGCGGCGATCTTTACGGTTGACCAGCCGAGTTTCTTTCCGAGGATAAGGTTGATGAATGTAACCAATGTCAGAAATCCGAGACCGCCGACCTGTATCAGAGCGAGGATTACACCCTGTCCGAAGCCGTTGAAATAGTTATAAGTATCGAATATGGTTATACCGGTCACGCAGGTTGCACTCGTCGCGGTGAACAGACAGTCGATAAAATTGCTGAACTGACCGTTTCTTGAAGATATAGGCAGGAAAAGAAGTGCGGCACCTGCCAGTATTATTACGGAAAATCCGAGGACGAGCAATCTTGACGGTTGCATCTGTCGGGTTTTCTTTTTCAGTTTAGGCATTTTTGATTTTTTCTCTCCTTAGCATTTGCATTGTATTATTCACTTTCGGGAAGGTCGTCGGGTTCGGGCTTTTCGGGCGGTTCGTTGCCGTCATGCCTTGTTGCGTTCTTACCTATGGCGTATACGTTGATATCGTTTATACGGCCTATAAGTACGCACGCACCGTTTACCTTTACGGAATCGGAGCTGACAACATAACAGTCTGTCGGCAGGGTTCCGCCTTCCTTTATATATTTTACCGTTGATGACTGGTTGTAGTACTGAATACTCATGGCAGTCATGCGGTCGTTGTCGTAGACGATAATGGTCTTGTTTTCGGTGCCGCCCGAATAATCGGCGATACATTGGTTGATTTTAAGCGTATCTGAAACATTTTCACGGCTTTCCTCCGCATAGCCGAACAGTCCGCTTGCCGCAGAGGATATACTTGCGTATATGATAACGCCGGTGAATATAAAAGCGGTTATTCCTGAAGCACGGATTTTTGTACAGCATACTACAGGAACTGCCGCCGCAAAAACTGTAAATAAAAGGCATATAGGATAAAGCATATCGGAATTTGTAAGTCCGGAAGAAGCATCACAGCCAATAAGCATGGAAGAAATTCCCGGTGTCATCACGTTACTGATTATCTGACCGCCGGATTGTGCACAGTTGTACATAAGAAGTGCTAAAGTAGCCGCAAATCCGTTGCCTGTTACACTGAGAAGCAGTCTTGTATAGCTTATGCCGTAAACAAAAATATAGCTGAAAAACAGCAGAACAAACGGGATTGTTACGGCAAAAACAGTGGTTGCACCGAATACGGTGTCCTGTGCCGATATATTACCGCCGATCTTGAGAAAAGCGTCAACGGGAATTGTAAGAATGAGCATAAATGTGCATAGTGCACCGAGAGAAACGAATCTTTCGTCATAATACTGTTCTTCTTTACGGCGTTTACAGCGGATGAAGCTTACAAAAGCAATCACAACGAATGTCACGCCTGCGCCGCCGAGCCCCCATGACGATGTTATGAAATAGTACAGCCGTCCGCCGATAAGCGTGAAAAGCGTCGCACTGCCGTTTGACAGCGCATCGACCGAGCTCAGCAACGACTGGACTATACCGCCCGAGTAATCGTACATATCCCTTGTGAGCCATGTAAGTATTATATCAGCGGCAAACAGCAGTATAAAGGTTACCGCATAAGTGCTGAAGTATATGCTTTTTTTAGCGCCGGTAAGCTTTACATAAAGGCAGTAAAGGCACACTGCAAGGAAAACGCCGATACACGCAGATGACAGGAAATATGCGCCTGCGGTAAGAAGTCCTGCGATAACAGACGCAAAGAAGTTGCCGGCTTTTCTGTCGCCCTCTTTTTCACCTCTGAATATGACAAGCAATAAGAGCCATACGAACACTGCCGAAAGCGGTTCAGACAGCAGATAGTGCGAATAAATAAGCATTGATGGGAAAATTCCGCACAGGGCTGTAGCAAGAAGCCTTTGCCACAGTTTCTCAACGCCGAGCTTGTCGGTAAGGCGGAAAGCGGCAAGCGGGATAAGCGCATAAGCCGCAGAGTTAATGAGCATGAACAGCTTATACTGTAAAACGGGGTCGGGGCAGAGCATGGTGGGCAGGTAAGGAATACCTCTTAAAAATCCGCTTATACTGCCGACCGGTGACATAACACCCGTCCAGTCCCTGCCTAAAAATGCGGCAGCTGCCGCCGCACCCGTGAATTCTTCCTCGAGAGAGGCGGTCTGCATGAACATACCCAGCGCAGAGCCGGATATAAAGAACACGAAAAAGACGAGGAGCGACATTCCTTTTTCGCCTTTTTTGCCGTAAAATGTTTTAAGCCTGCTCAAAATGCCGCTCCTCCTTTCATAAAGTCAAAATAAGATCTCAGCCCAGTAAAGAGCTGACAAGGGTGTTGCCTATGCCGAAAGCGTTGTTTATCAGCTGGAATACGAGTACTATTGCGATAGCGGAGCAGAAAGAAAATGCCACCGCATAGAGTATGCCGGGCTTTCCCGCCGCCTCTATTCTTGCGAGTATACGGTCATAGCTTTCGTTTGAATAGTGCTGTTTTATCATTTTTATCTTTTTGACCGACACTTTCAGATAGAAATAGTTAAAGAACATCAGGACAAAAATGTTCAAAGCGAGTGAAACGGCGGTGGTTATAATATATGCGGTCAGTAAAGTGTTGTCCGAAAATCCGAGTTCATCGGCAAAGTGACTGAGGAGTATCTTGGCTTCTGTCGTAAGGAACAGAAGGAACATCATGACAACTCCGAAGAAGTTCATCCTGCGGTAGAAACAGTGAATGGGGAAGAAGAGAAAAGCGGCAAAGTTCAGTTTCATCGACTTGTTGTTTTTACGCATATCGTTGAATACCGGCAGATAGTAATACCCGTTCTTGCCGACAAATTTGAGCAATTCCTGTGCGGTTACCCCGTCTATATCGTCAAAGTCTTTTTCCTGCTCAAGCAGTTTCTTATCCATTATTTCACGGTACTCGTCATAACTGTCAACATGGAATATCTCAAAACCGTCCTCGGTAGTTTCATGCTTTATATTTTCGGCGTGCTCTATATTTTCAAGGTGTTCACGAAGTTCCTCGTTGTCGCTTTTCCATTCGTAACTGCCGTGCTCGGCAGAGTGCAGGCAAGAGCCTATCCTGTCCCAGCATTCACGGTGATACGGAGCGCCGCATTCGGGGCAGACAACTATATCTTCATCATCAAAAAATTTCATGCCGCAGGCGGCGCATTTTTCGTTTTTAAACTGTTCGTGCATTTTATATCCTTAATCTGATTTTTTCTTTGTGACTATATTTAATATATTATAACACGGTTTATACACGCCGTCAAGTTAAAACGGCGTGTATAAACCGTGTTAAAACGTTCTCGGACGCAGTGCGACAGCACACTTCATATAATGCGGTAAAATCGGCTTGTATAAATCGGCTCAGGGGTGTATAATATCAGCAATGACAGCAAAGGAGCGGTTGTATGAAAAAGAGGATTTTATGGATTCTGACGGGCGGAACTTTCTCGTGTGCCGCCACCGAAAGCGGACTGGCACCGTGTTCAAGCAAAGAGCAGGCGGAAAAGATACTTTCGCTGATGCCGGAGATAAGCCGGAAATATGACGTTACGCCGCTTGTGCTGATGAATATTGACAGCAGTGATATGACAACAGCCGATCACAAATGTATAGGCGATACGATTGACGAAAATATAAGAAAATACGACGGTATTGTTGTAACGCATGGGACGGATACCATGGCGTATACTGCCGCAACGCTGTCGGCAATGATAGAAAATCCGCCGATACCGGTTGTGCTTACGGGTTCACAGCGACCTTTCTTTGACAAAGACAGCGATGCACCGAAAAATTTTGCCGATGCTTTTGTCGCTTTGGACAAGGCTTTGGCAGGCGGAATATTTGTTGTCTTCGGCGGTCGTGTCCTGAGAGGGTGCGACTGCACAAAGATTGATACGGTTTCGGACGATGCTTTCCGTTCGGCAACAGGGAACGAGGGGAAAATTGCAAACGACGGCGTGACATTCCCGAATGTTGAACAGTTGGGCGAAAACCACGGAAGTTACAGTTATGACAGCTCACTTTGCAAGGCGGACGGAAAGATTGCAATACTAAGTATGCACCCGTCATTCAGCTCCGATATAATCACTTTGCTGTACGGCGCAGGAATAAGGGGATTTGTTATCCGTTGTTACGGGGCAGGCGGGATGCCCGAAAAGGTGAGAACGGTGCTCGGTAAAGTTATAGCGAACGGCGCAAAGGCAATAGCGGTAACTCAATGCCTGCACGGAGGAGCCGACCTTGATGTTTACGCAGTTGGCACGGACGCACGGAAAGAAGGTATAGCCGACGGCGGTTGCATGACGGCTGAGTATGCGGCGGCTGTGATGATGAGAAATATTTCAGACATGGAAAAGTGATATTCCACGCAAGATACAACCTTTACGCTTGCATTTGAAAGAAATCCTGCTTGAAAAAAATGTATATTTCGACTGTTCTGACGGAAAATTTTGAAATCCTGCATTTTTTGCTTGCAAAATTTTGCAAAATGTAGTACAATTAAGTTGTATGAAACATGGCATAACGCCGAAAGGAAATAAAAATGCAGGAAGATCTACTCGTTCAGATTGAAAACAAGATGAGCACTTTTTCAAAAAGTCAGAAGCTCATTGCGAATTTCATTATAAACAGCTATGAAAAGGCGGCTTATATGACCGCATTAAAGCTCGGAAACGCCGTGAATGTAAGCGAATCCACGGTTGTACGTTTCGCTATAGAAATGGGATTTGAGGGCTACCCCGAACTTCAGAAGAGCCTTCAGTCGCTGATAAAGAACCGTCTTACAGCGGTACAGCGTATCAATATAACAAACGACCGTATCGGCGACGACGGAGTGCTTAAGAACACGCTCACGCAGGATATGGACCGTATCCGCAGAACGCTTGAGGAAATCGACCCGAAGGCTTTTGACAGGGCTATAGAGAAGATATGCTCGGCAAGAAGAATATATATACTCGGCGCTATGAGCAGCAGTATTCTCGCAAGATTTCTTGATTACAACTTCCAGCTGATATTCGACAACGTGCACTTTGTACAGGCTATCAGTACGAGCGGTATCTATCAGCAGATCATTCACATGAACAGCGAGGACGCATTTATCGCAATATCTTTCCCCAGATATTCACAGAGCACGATAAAAGCGACCGCTTACGCCAAGAGTTGTAATGCAAATGTAGTTGCTATAACCGACAGCGTTACTTCGCCTCTTGCGCCTTATGCAAACGAACTGCTTATAGCAAGAAGCGATATGGCAAGCTTTGCAGATTCTCTTGTAGCTCCGCTCAGTCTGCTCAATGCGATAATCGTTGCGGTAAGCTCAAGAAACAAGGACAATATCGAACAGACTTTCGGCAAGCTTGAAAAGCTGTGGGAAGAAAATCAGGTATATAAAAAGGACGTATAATGAACTACGACTTAGCAATAATCGGCGGAGGTGCGGCAGGTATGGCTGCCGCCGTTTTTGCCTCTGAAAGAGGTGTACGCACCGTTGTGATAGAGCACAACAGACAGCTCGGAAAAAAGCTTTCCATAACAGGCAAGGGCAGGTGCAACGTCACCAACAACAGTGACAACGACAATATAATGAGAAACATACCCACAGGAAGCCGTTTTTTATACAGTGCTCTTGCGGGTTTTTCAGCATACGACACAATGGATTTCTTCGAGAAACTGGGCGTGCCGCTCAAAACCGAGAGAGGAAACCGTGTTTTCCCCGTTTCCGACAGTGCAAAGGATATAGTTGAGGCACTGAAAAAGCGCATGGGTACACTCGGCGTCAAGGTTATTACCGCACACGCAAAAGGCGTTATAACCGAGGACGGAAAAGTAAAGGGCGTAAAGCTCGGCGAGAGTGAAGTTTATGCGGATAACGTCATAATAGCAACCGGCGGAGCGTCGTACAGCGGCACAGGCTCAGACGGAAGCGGATACGAGATAGCGCAGAAGCTCGGTCATACTATTGTAGAGCCTAAGCCTATGCTTGTTCCGATATGCGTAAAAGAAAGCTGCTGCTGTGATATGTCGGGGCTGAGCCTGAAAAACGTCACTCTGTCGCTCATTGATACGGCAAAAAACAAGGCTGTATACAAAGAGCAGGGAGAAATGCTGTTCACACACTTCGGTGTGAGCGGTCCTCTGGTGCTTTCCGCATCGGCTTATGTCAAGAAGAGCGATTATAAGCTTGAGATAGACCTGAAGCCTGCACTTGACGATAAGAAACTTGACGCAAGACTACTGCGTGACTTCGGAGAACAGCACACAAAGCAGATCTCCACTGTTATGCGTGGACTTCTGCCGCAGGCAATGGTTGAACCTGTGCTTGATAAGGCTGATGTGGCGGTTGACACTAAGATAAGCGAGATCACAAAAGCACAGAGAACGGCTATTGTAAACGCACTCAAGCATTTTGACCTGACGGTGACCGGATTACGTCCGATAGAAGAAGCTATAATCACCGACGGCGGAGTTTCACTTAAAGAAATCGACCCGAAAACCATGCAGTCAAAGCTGATTGACGGGCTGTATTTTGCAGGTGAGATAATCGACTGTGCCGCTTATACCGGCGGTTACAATTTGCAGATAGCATTTTCAACAGCACACAGTGCGGCAACGGCAATGTGCCGCTCCAAGTTCCGCCTTTGAAAATGGTTGCGGCGAGTCGCCGCTGACAATTCCGCCTTTGAAATTGATTGCGGTATGTGTAGGTCGGCGAAACGGCGGAGCTACATAAAGCAATGAACAATAGGTGAAAGCGGTTGCGGCGAGTCGCCGCTGACAATTCCGCCTTTGAAATTGATTGCGGTATGTGTAGGTCGGCGAAACGGCGGAGCTACATAAAGCAATGAACAATAGGTGAAAGCGGTTACGGCGAGTCGCCGACCGCCGTCTTGACAACAACCGCAAAAGGTGGTATACTACACTTATATAAAACCGTTGACCGAGAGTAGTAATATCGGCAGAGATACCACAGAGAGCCGCAGTAGCTGAAAAGCGGTGTATTTATCCGATACGAATGGACTTGCGAGGGCAGACCGAAAGCGATGAGCGAGTAGTTTCTGACGGGAACTCTGACCGTTATACAGAGAGCGCATGAAGGTGCGTACAATAAGGTGGCTTGCAGATACAGCTTCTGTTCCTTATTCGGAACGGGAGCTTTTTTATTTAAGCCGATTACGACAGCGAAGAGGTAATATTATGAGCAAGATTATTTTAACGGGTGACAGACCCACAGGCAGACTTCACATAGGACACTATGTAGGCTCGCTCAGACGCAGAGTGCAGTTACAGAATACGGGCGATTTTGACGAAATATACATCATGATCGCAGACGCACAGGCGCTGACCGATAACTTCGACAATCCCGAAAAGGTACGCAGTAACATAGGAGAGGTAGCGCTTGACTATATGGCGGCAGGACTTGACCCCGAAAAGTCAACGATATTCATCCAGTCGATGATCCCTGAGCTTACCGAACTTACATTCTACTATATGAATCTTGTTACAGTATCAAGATTACAGCGTAATCCCACTGTAAAAGCTGAAATTACCATGAGAAACTTTGAGGCAAGTATACCTGCCGGTTTCTTATGCTACCCTATAAGCCAGACTGCCGATATCACAGCATTCAAGGCAACGACCGTTCCCGTAGGTGAGGATCAGATGCCTATGCTTGAGCAGGCAAAGGAGATTGTTCACAAGTTCAACTCTATTTATGAGCCTGTACTGGTTGAACCCGAAATACTTCTGCCCGAAAACGAGGCTTGTATGCGTCTGCCCGGCACTGACGGTAAGGCAAAGATGAGCAAGTCGCTCGGCAACTGCATTTATCTTGCAGACAGCCCTGCCGATATCAAGACAAAGATAATGAGTATGTTTACAGATCCGCTTCATATACAGGTTTCCGACCCCGGTCATATCGAGGGTAACACGGTATTCACCTATCTTGACGCATTCTGCACAGATGAGCACTTTGAGCGTTATCTGCCCGATTACAAGAATCTTGACGAACTGAAAGAACACTACAAGCGTGGCGGTCTCGGCGATATGAAGATAAAGAAATTCCTGAACAATGTAATGCAGGAAGAGCTTGAGCCGATCAGACTGCGCCGTGAGGAGCTTGCTAAGAACATGGACTATGTTTATGACGTTCTGAAGAAGGGTACCGAGAAGGCACGTCAGTGTGCGGCTCAGACTATGAGCGATGTAAAGAAAGCTATGAAGATTGATTATTTCGGCTGATTTTGCAACATAAGATGAAATACTGAACCGCCCCTGCAAAAGCAGGGGCGGTTGTTACTGTCTTACGGCAATGCAAGAGCCGTTTGAAATCAGAATTTATCCGCAAAGTATGCGATAACCGACATTTCTTTACCCGTTCCTTTGTCGATGCCCTTTACGGTTATGCCTGACAGATTCATAAGCTCGCCTACACGCACTTCGGACAAATCGCAACGCATTACGTCCTTTCCAAGACACACGAGGACAAAATCACCGTCCATAATGTTTACCGCACCGTTTTCACCCAGACGGATCTCCTTGTATGTTTCGGGGTCACGTATGGTTACATATTTAAGCGGCCGTTTGTCGAGTTTTGTCATATCTTTTACCGACATAGTGTCTTTCGGGCGTTTGTTTTTGCCGAGTTTATTTTTGAACATGGTATCACCTTATCCGTATCGTTTTTTCTTTCAGTATAGCCCCTGATGCACGTTTTGTCAACTTCCACAAAATAGTTTATAAGGGGAAATATAAATATTATTTATTTTTACACTGAATTTTTAAAAAAGGTTACAATATTATTACAAATCGTCCGAAAGCGTTGACATTGAGCGGTTTTTAGGGTATTATATAGTAGCTGAATTGTAGATAATTACCGCTTTGACAACGGCGGTTATACATAAAACTTTGTGAGGAAAATCTTCCGATTATCCTCTTTTGAAAGGAATGTCTGAATGACAGAGATAAACAGACTGTGCTTAGGTTGTATGAACGAGAAAGAGAGCGACGGACCGTGCGAGAAGTGCGGTTACAGCAACGACGCACCTTATCTGCCGTCATATCTTGCACCGGGTACGATACTCAATGACCGTTATATCGTCGGAAAACTGTTGAGTTATAACGGCGAGGGTGCTACTTATATCGGTTTTGACAAGGTTACAAGCGCAAAGGTGACAATCAAGGAATATATGCCCGATACGCTTTGCTCACGCAAGAAGGGTGACCCTCAGATTGTCGTTGATTCAAATCAGCTTCCGCTGTACAAAACGTATATGTCGGAGTTTGTGGAACTGAACAAGGCACTGCTTAAAGCCCGTTCAATGACGCATATACAGACAGTGCTCGATATTTTCCCCCAGAACAATACAGCGTATGTTATTTTTGAATACATAAACGGCATTACGCTGAAAACATATCTTGCAAACTGCTCGGGCGAGCTTACATGGGACAGAGTAAAGGAGCTTTTCCCTCCGATACTCACAACACTGAGCCTTGTACATTCGGCAGGTATAATCCACAGGGGAATAAGCCCTCAGACTATTCTTGTAACGGAGAAGAACGAGCTTAAACTCATCGACTTCCAGATAAGCGCAGGCAGAACGACCGGTACGGAGATCGCCTGTGAGATGTATCCCGGATATTCCGCTCCCGAACAGTATTCGTCGGCAGAGTGGCAGGGAACATGGACAGACGTTTACGGCATATCCGCTACGCTCTACAGAGTGCTTACAGGCTGTGCACCGACAGAATCCATATCAAGACTGGGTAACGATAACTGCCCCGAGCCTATGGTTATAAACAGAAATGTGCCGAGCCACGTTTCAAAGGTTATAATGAACGGTCTGAAGCTGAATACTTCAAACCGTATACAGACAATAACGGAACTTGTTGTAAAGCTGTTTGAACAGCCTAAGTTCAACACTGCCGAGCAGGAACCTGTACGCCCCGTTCAGCGTGTAAAGCGTGTGGAAACAAAGGAAGAGCCAGAAAAGCCGACAGGAAAGGCAGATACAAAGCAGGCTAACGCAAAGAAGAAAGCACAGAACAATAAGATTGCGATAATCGCAACAATTATTGCGTGCGGAGTTATAATAATAGGTTTCGGCATTGCGATAATCGTACTTGCGGTGACCGATAAGGGTGACACTTCATCATCCGACCCGAACTACTATTCCGCTCCCGAAAGCACGGTGTCCTCAAGCACTCCCGAAACCACTACAACCGATACGACATTTTCTTCGGAAACGGCACCCGATATTGTTTACGGCTGTCCTACCTTTACAGGTGCACTGTTCACATCAATACAGGATTCGTATAACTTCGTAAAGATAACGGCAGAGTACAAGTTTGATAATGAAGTTGCAAACGGCATTGTAATCAGCCAAAGCATCGAGCCGGACACTGAGATCACAGAGGGTACGGAAATAAAGCTGATTGTCAGCAAGGGACCCGAGTCGATCGCACTTCCCGATTATACAGGACTTAAAGTTGACCAGTATACAGCGATCCTTTCGCAGAGAAATGTAAAGTTTGAGAAGAAGGAAACGACCGATACAAACGGCGTTAAGGACGGATATGTTGTAAGATGCAGTAAGAAGGTCGGCGAAACGGTAAACGTAAAGGATTCCGAAAAGGTAACCGTTTACTATGCAAAGTCGGCAACCTCTGACAGCTCATCGTCTTCGACATCTTCAAAGGCGGACTAATTGAAAATAACACGTTGTCGCAGGACTTATACAGCTCTGCGACAATTGCTGTATAATGTATAAAATACCGAAATAAAGAAACGGAGAGTAAAAATGGATCTCGCAGAGATAAGAAAAGAGATAGACGCTACCGATGACGAAATACTGAAATTGTTTCTGAAGCGTATGGACTTATGCGTCGGCGTGGCAAAGTACAAGAAAGCGAATAATATGCAGGTGTTCCAGGGAAAGCGTGAGCAGGAGATACTGGAGCGGATAAAGGATGAATCGCCCGATGATATAGCCGAGGGCGCAGGACAGCTTTTTACCTGTATAATGGATATATCAAAGTGCTTACAGCAGAGAATACTTGCAGACGCTCCCGTGCCGAAGTTTGAAAGTCCGAAAACAAACGCCGTAAAGATTGCGTGCCCCGGTACACAGGGAAGCAACACGGAAGAGGCGTCTGCAAAACTGTTCCCCGATTCTGAAATCAACTTCTATCCCGACTTTTCGGACGTTTTTGAGGCAGTCGATAACGGAAGTGCGGATTACGGTGTTCTGCCGATTGAAAACAGCACAGCGGGCGATATAAGACAGACATACGACCTGCTTGCAAAGTACAATTTCTATATCTGCAAGCGTACCCAGATAAAGATAAATCATTGCCTTGCGGCAAAACCCGGTGCGGACATAAAGACAATTTATTCACATGAGCAGGCGTTAAAGCAGTGTTTCGGATTTTTAAAGGATTATCCTGCAAGACAGGTGCCTTATACGAATACGGCGCTTGCCGCAGAAATGGTGGCAAACAGTGACGACAATACGGTATCGGCAATATGCTCCGAAAGATGCGCAGAACTGTACGGATTGGAAATCGTAAAGCGTGATATTGCCGACAACCCTGATAACACCACTCGCTTTATCTGCATATCAAAACGCCCCGAGGTTACTCCCGATGCTGATATAATTTCGATCTGTATGTCACTGCCCCATACAACAGGCTCACTGTACAGAATGCTTATCCGTTTCGCTCTGTACGGACTTAATATCACAAAGATAGAAAGTGCGCCCGTTCCGCAGGCAAAACAGGACATAAAGAGAGAAACGTTTGACGTTGTGTTCTATCTCGACTTCGAGGGCAATGCACTTGACCCCGAGGTAGTAAGACTTATGACGATACTTGAAGAAGAGATGAAATACTTCAAGTTCCTCGGAAACTATAAACATTTCGACTGATTATAAAGGAGCGTTATGTTCACAAGTGTGATTATCCTTGCCGCAGGAAGCGGCAGACGTATGGGCTTCGACAAGATGACCGCACGGCTTTGCGGTAAGGCGGTTATACTGTACAGCGTGGAGCGGTTTGCGGAAAGTGATGCCGATGAAATAATAATAGCGGCAAGCGAGGATAATATCGGTAAAATCAGAGAGCTTGTAAAGGAAAATGTTCATACAGACAAACCGATAAAGGTTATCACCGGCGGAGCGACACGCTTTGAGTCGGCTCTGAAAGCGGTAAAACAGACTTCCGACAAGTGCGATGTTGTATCAATACATGACGGGGCGAGACCGCTTATAACGACGGAGATTGCAGACAGGGTTGCACAGTCGGCTTATGAACACGGTGCATCACTGGTTGCAGTAAGAGCCAAGGACACGGTAAAGGTGTGCGAGGGCGGCGTTGCAGTCACGACACCCGACAGGAGTACGCTGTGGCTTGCACAGACACCTCAGGCGGCAAGAAAGGCAGACTATCTTGCGGCGGCGGAAAAGCTTGATGTCAATGACGCAAGAATTACTGACGATGCATCGGTTATGGAGCTGTATGGGATAAAGCCGTATATAATCGAAGGCAGTTACGACAATATAAAGCTCACGACAAAAGAGGATATCACCATGGCTGAAAGCATAATCGTAAAATCAAGCACACCAAAACTCCGTATAGGTCACGGATATGACGTGCACAGGCTTGTAGAGGGCAGAAAATTGATACTTTGCGGCGTGGAAGTACCGAACAAGGATAATATAGGTCTTCTCGGGCACAGCGACGCTGATGTTGCGATACACGCACTTATGGACGCTATGCTCGGTGCTGTGGCACTGGGTGATATAGGAAAGCATTTTCCCGACAGCGACGACAGGTATAAAGGTATAAGCAGTATGCGACTGCTTGAACACGTTGTAAAACTGCTCGATGAGAAAAGCGCACACGTTACAAATGCGGATATAACTATAATTGCGGAAAAGCCGAAACTCGCAAAGCTTATTCCAGATATGCAAAGAAGTATAGCGGCGGCTCTCGGTCTTGATGCGGACGATATAAACGTCAAAGCAACCACCGAAGAGGGACTCGGTATAGCAGGCAATGGTATAGCTTCACACGCTGTCTGCATGGTAGAAAAGCTCGGCTGAAATATTCGGATATTGAATAACCGGCTGTGAAAAATTCATAATTCGAAAAGCGTTACGAAAATGTAAAAATTCCGTAACGCTTTTATTTATGCGGATTTACGGGAAATTATCATGAAAAAGCAATATACTTTTTATGTCAGCTTTACAAAAAATAGTATTATCGGAATGAATGACGGGCTATTCAAAAAATTCATAGAAATTTGTCGAGAAAATTCTCCACTTAAAACATTTCTGTTTGGTTAATTCATAGATTTTAGCGAAAAATTTTCTCCGAACGCTCACGGTCTGATTGACATATTCTAAATAGGTGTTATAATACGGGCATACAGATAAAACAAAGGCTATATCGTAAATACACGATATAGCCTTTGTGATGAAAAGAAAAAGTAGAACAAAACAAACGGAAAGGAAGATGAATTATGGATTACACATATCTGCTTTATATAGCGATAATCCTCATTTTCACAAAAGCATTCGGACTGCTGTCAAAGGTAATAAAGCTACCTCAGGTAGTCGGTGCGCTGGTTGCAGGTATCATCTTAGGACCTGTATGTCTTAACCTTGTATCTCTTGACAATGCTCCCATTCTGAGCAACCTGTCCGAGATAGGCGTTATTGTACTTATGTTTGCTGCAGGTCTTGAAACCGATATCCGTGAGATGAAGAAGTGCGGTGTCGCAAGTACGATAATAGCACTTATCGGCGTTATCGTACCTCTTGTAGGTGGTGCTGTTACGGCATATTGCTTCGGTACGGCTGACCCCACACTTGCAACATCAACATTCTTACAGGACGTTTTTGTAGGCGTTATCCTTACGGCAACATCGGTAAGTATCACGGTAGAAACACTTAAAGAACTCGGAAAGCTCAGTACAAGAGCGGGTAATGCGATACTCGGTGCGGCTCTGATAGACGACGTACTCGGTATCATTGCACTGACTGTAATCACATCTCTTGCAGACCCCGAATCAGGCAATATCGGTATAGTAATTCTGAAGATACTCGGTTTCTTCGCATTTGCTTTACTTTTCGGTGTATTCTTCCACTTCGTATTCAACAAGTGGACACAGAGAACAGAAGAAAATCAGCGTCGTTATGTAATAGTCAGCTTTGCACTCTGCCTTATCTTCGCTTATGTTGCTGAAGAATTCTTCGGAGTTGCCGATATTACAGGTTCGTTCGTTGCAGGTCTTGTAATTTCAAGTACATCAAAGACAAAGTACATTGCACACAGATTTGACACAATGTCATATCTGCTGTTATCGCCTATCTTCTTTGCAAGTATAGGTCTTAAAGTAACGCTTACTAATATGACACCTATGATCATCGTCTTCGCCGTTGTACTGCTGATAGTAGCTATACTATCAAAGGTTGTTGGCTGCGGACTTGGTGCAAAGATATGCAGATATACAAATAAAGAAGCATTACAGATCGGTGTCGGAATGATTTCTCGTGGAGAGGTTGCGCTGATAGTTGCCGATAAGGGCCTTAACATGGGACTTATGAGCAGCAACCTGTTCGGACCTATAGTAATCATGGTCGTTATCACAACTGTAGTAACGCCTATCCTGCTGAAGTTTGTATTCAAGGATAAGAATGATACAACGGGAGAAATAAAGACTAAAGAAACCGCTGAAGTTACAACTTCGGACGACAGCCTTGAATATGTTCCCGGTCAGGATAACGTATAACCTTAATAAAAACGAATAATATTCATAACCGCCGAAGCTGAGAAAGCTGTCGGCGGTTTTCTTTACACAAGTTTTTATTGACAAGAGGGCAGTTTTACTATATTATTATAATAGCTGCGTTTATATGCAGATACTTATTTGAAAGGTTGTGTATCTGTTGGAAAAAAAGCTTAAACTTTACGGTTTCAACAACCTCACAAAGACCCTCAGCTTCAACATTTATGATGTCTGTTATGCCAAGGGAGCAAGAGAACAGAAAGAATATATAGACTATATCGACGAACAGTATAACTCAGAACGACTGACGGGCATACTGTGCGACGTTACAGATATAATCGGTGCCAATGTGCTTAACATATCAAAGCAGGACTACGATCCGCAGGGTGCGAGCGTAACACTGCTGATAAGCGAAAAGGCTACTGACAGCATGGAGATAGACAAGTCGTGCAACAGGGGAATGGTGGACGGAAAACCGCTTCATCCTCAGCGTAACTCCGCTATGGTACCCGAAACAGTGGTGGCACACCTTGACAAATCGCACGTTACGGTGCATACCTACCCCGAATATCACCCCAACAACAGTATTTCTACATTCAGGGTTGATATCGACGTTTCGACCTGCGGCGAGATCTCACCGCTTAATGCACTGGATTATCTTATCGGAAGTTTCGATTCCGATATCATAACGATCGACTACAGGGTAAGGGGTTTTACCCGTGATGTAGGCGGCAGAAAGCTGTACCTTGACCACGATATAACCTCGATCCAGGATTTCATAAACGACTATACGTTGACGAAATATGACGCAACGGATATAAATGTGTATCAGGCGAACATATTCCACACAAGGCTTATGGTGCGTGAAATGGATCTCAAGAACTACCTGTTCAATACGGATATATATGACATACCGCCGAAAGAGCGTCTGCGTATAACGGAAAATTTACGCAGGGAAATGATAGAGATATATTCCGGTATGAATATTTACGGATAAAGCAAGCAATAAAATGTGAGGGAGGGGCAAACCCCTCCCATACAAAAATAATACAGAATATTACGATAATATTACTTCCTTTCCGAAAGGACTGATGATATGCTCTCACAGGAGCGTGCGCCTATCTATGAGGCACTCAAAGAATACAGGGCAAAGCGTATCGTGCCGTTTGATGTGCCCGGTCATAAGATGGGCAGGGGTAATCCCGAACTGACGGAATTTTTAGGCAGAGAATGTATGACGGTTGACGTCAAC
Source organism: uncultured Oscillospiraceae bacterium (assembly GCA_902490585.1). GTDB lineage: Bacteria > Bacillota > Clostridia > Oscillospirales > Ruminococcaceae > Ruminiclostridium_E. Next base: position 28,675 of record CABUEI010000002.1, on the reverse strand, counting down.
TCGTCAAAGCCGCTTGATAACCTCTGTCACCCCGTTTCCGTGATCAAAGAAGCTGAGCAGATAGCTGCCGAAGCTTTCGGGGCTAAAAACGCATTCTTCATAGTAAACGGAACGACCGCCGCAGTGCAGGCTATGGCACTTGCCGTTGCAAAGCGTGGCGAAAAGATCATAATGCCCAGAAATGTACACCGCAGTGCGATAAATGCGCTTATTCTCGGCGGTGCGGTACCGGTATATGTAAACCCCGGTGTCAACAAGGAACTCGGCATACCGCTCGGAATGACGGTCGAGGACGTTGAAAAGGCTATACTTGAAAACCCCGATGCCAAGGCGGTATTTGTAAACAATCCGACCTATTACGGCGTATGTTCGGATATAAAGCGTATTGCAGATCTGGCGCACGCACACGGAATGTATCTGCTTGCGGACGAGGCACACGGAACTCATTTCTACTTCGGCGACAATATGCCTCTTGCAGGAATGAAAGCAGGTGCAGATTTTGCCGCAGTAAGTATGCACAAGAGCGGCGGTTCGCTGACACAGAGCAGCTTTTTACTTACAGCCGACACGGTGAACGAGGGCTATGTAAGACAGATAATAAACCTCATGCAGACCACAAGCGGTAGCTATCTGCTGATGTCAAGCCTTGACATATCGAGAAGAAACCTTGCACTTCACGGCAAGGAAATTTTCGCCAAGGTTCAGTCGTATGCACAGTATATGCGTGATGAGATAAACGAGATAGGCGGCTATTACGCATTTTCAAAGGAGCTGTGCGACGGCGGCGCATTCTATGACTTCGATGTTACAAAGTTGTCGATACACACAAGAGATATAGGTCTTGCGGGAATAGAAGTTTACGATATTCTCCGTGACCGCTACGGAATACAGATAGAATTCGGCGATATAGGAAATATACTCGCTTACGTTTCGATAGGCGACAGGGAACTGTACCTTGACAGACTTATCGGTGCACTGAACGACATAAAGCGTATTTATTCAAAAGACAAGACGGGTATGCTCGACCACGAGTATATCAATCCTATAGTAAAGCTGTCGCCGCAGGACGCATTCTACGGAAACAAGAAGAGCGTGCCGATAGAGCAGAGTTCAGGTAAGATAAGCGGTGAATTTGTAATGTGCTATCCGCCCGGAATACCGATACTTGCACCCGGTGAGCAGATAACAGACGAAATTCTCGCATATATAAAATATGCAGGGGATAAGGGCTGTTTCCTAACAGGTACACAGGACCTCGAAATAAAGAATATTATGATACTGGACGAATAAATTCGTCCGCCGTACCACATTGACTTATGCGTTTACAGATTGAAAGGACGGTAATACAAATGGATCTTTGGTTTACGGAAAATCACAGCGACAGTGTAAGATTTTCTATAAGAGTTGACAAACAGCTTTACAGCGAGCAGAGCGAGTATCAGCGCATAGACGTGTTTCAGTCGCTCGAATTCGGCAGACTGCTTGCGCTTGACGGATATGTAATGATAACGCAGAAGGACGAATTTATCTATCATGATATGATAGTTCACGTTCCTATGGCGGTAAAGAAGGATATCAGGAATGTCCTTGTCATAGGTGCGGGTGACGGCGGTACGGTAAGGGAGCTGTGCCGTTACAGCACGATAGAGCATATCGACCTTGTTGAGATAGACAAAAAGGTTGTAGAAGTCTGTGAGGAGTATTTCCCCGAAATGACCGTTTCAATGCACGACCCCAGACTTGATATACATTTCACGGACGGACTGCGTTTTGTAAGACACAAGCAGGGTGAATACGACCTTATCATAGTTGACTCGACCGACCCGTTCGGACCCGGCGAGGGACTTTTCACACCCGAGTTTTACGGCAACTGCTACAATGCACTGACCGATACGGGCGTGCTTGTAAATCAGCATGAAAGCCCGTTCTATGTAAATGACGCAAAGGCTATGTGCAGAGCGCATGAGCGTATAAAATCGGTATTCCCCGTATGCGCCGTTTATCAGGCTCATATCCCTACTTACGCCAGCGGTCACTGGCTGTTCGGCTTTGCAAGCAAGGGACTTGATCCAATCAAAGATCTTGACGCAGAACACTGGAACAATCTCGGACTTAAAACGAGGTATTACAATACAGAACTTCACAAGGGCTGTTTTGCTCTGCCGAACTATGTAAAGGAAATGCTTGAAACAGGAGAGGTTCTCGATGTCAGACGCTGATTTCAGAACCGCCTGCAAAAATGCAGGACTTGCGCTTGTGATAATATTTGTCGCACGTTGTGTTGCAGATGCGGCGGCGTGGCTTATAGGCACTGTTATGAGCGGATGCGACAGTCAGATAGTATCGTCTGTGCAGTCGCTTTCGAGCGTAATTATATTATACGGTCTTGCGATAGCGGTTACCGCAAGGGTTTTCGGCTATCGGTTTGACAAGACGGTGTACAAAAAGCCGAAAAGGCTCGGCAAGGCTATATCGTGGTTTGTACCTATGTACGGCGCAGGGCAGATAGCTAATATAATAGTGCTTGCCGTATCATTTCTGCTTATACACAATCAATCGGCGGTAGAGGATACGCTTACTCCGATAGTTTCTTCGGGAACGGGAAGCGGTGCGTGGCATCTTGCGTTTTTGTTCATTCAGATGGTTGTTCTTGCTCCGCTGTTTGAGGAATACTGGTTCAGAGGCGTTATACAGACCTCGCTTATGCCATACGGCAACGGTTTTGCGATACTTGTTTCGGCACTGTGCTTCGGTATGGCGCACGGAAATATACATCAGTTCTGCTATACCGTTATAGTCGGTATCTGTCTCGGATATGTCAGATATGCAAGCGGCAGTCTTATGCCGACTACTATAATGCACGCATTGTTCAATTCCATAGCGGCAATAGCGGTGGTGGCTGTCAGCACGGATACATTTGTTACGGCAATGTCAAAAGTGCAGAAGGGCAACCCCGTGACAAGCGGCGAGGAAGCCTATCTTACTGTGCTGATGATTTATGTCGTGCTTGTGCTGATAATTGCACTTGTCGGAATGGGGGCTGCTATAGGAAAGCTGAAGAATAACCGACTTTACCGTCCGGTAAATAATTATCCGGAGCTTTCCAAAAAGCAGAAATTTGTTGCTGTGGCAAAGGAACCTTTATTTATCGTGGGATTTCTTCTGTGTACGGCGTATATAATAGTTATGATAATCATATAACGAAAGGACTCTGTTAAAATGCAGAAAAGCCTGATTACTGTCATAGCGGACAGATACAGACAGCAGGACTTTGACACGCTTACCTCAAAAGACGACCTGAAGCCTGCCGATATACGCAGGCTGTGCCTTGATGTCGGTATTGCGCTGATTATATCCGTGCTGTTGCAGAAGGTTGTATTTATAGCAATGGTGCTTCTGCTGAGAGGCTTTGTAAACGCAGGGCTTGAAACAAGCAGTACGCTTTTCACCGTGCTGAATTACTCGTTCAGCAATATTTCGACATACGTTCCGAAACTGCTGGCTTTCGGAATACTGTATAAAAAGTACCGACCGCTGAAACGGCTCGATACGCAGTATGAGAATAAGTCGTACTATCCGCTTATTTTCATACCGGCAATGTTTGCTTTCGCAATGTGGGGAAGTAATATCACCACCCTGATAAACTATATCCTGCAACTTCTGTTCGGTGTAGGCGAGATAGAGAATGTAATGGATGCCATTACCCCGACAAGTATTTCGTCGGGTGTTGTAACGCTTATATTCACGGCGTTTATAGCTCCTGTTTTTGAGGAAATTATTTACCGTCACCTGCTTCTCCGGCCGCTGAAACCCATAGGTGATACGCCGGCAATTGTTCTGTCGGCACTTATATTCGGACTGGCGCACGGCAATTTCGACCAGTTTGCGTATGCGTTTTTAAGCGGCGTGATCTTCGGACTTATGGCGGTGAGATATGACTCGATAATTCCCGGAATGGTGCTTCATCTGATAAATAACTTCTTTGTTACGGTCATAACTTATCAGAAACAGCTCACGGGCATCGGCGGTTTATGGGACGGCCTTGTAAATGCGGCGGCGGCACTGGGAAACATTATCGTGAATATCTCCTACTTTGCGGCGCCGTTCGTGGCGGTACTGCTTGCGTTCTGCGGAGCGGCAAGGCTGACTGCCGTGGGCGGCGAAAACAAGCACAGAAAATTGCTTGCAATATTATCACCTGTGTTTATAATAGCGCTTGTTGTTATGCTGCTGCAGTTTAATTGAAAATAACGGCGGAATGTGGCTTCACATTCCGCTCAGACTGTCGAAAAACCTCTATCGTTGATAAAAATGGGGTCGCAGGGGCGTAGCCCCCGTACAGGTCGTCAGCCATTTGTGCCACTGCATCGTGCAGTGGCTTTGTGTGGCTGACTGCAAGCATCCTTGCTTGGTCTAGGGGCGGTAGCCCCAGTAATATAGCCCCTTCCCACGGGGAAGGGGTTTGTGGTTTCGGCAAGGATGCCGAGATAGAACGCCCAAAGGCTTTGCAGGACGCAAAGCCCACAAAGCGTTCTTATAGGGATAGAGAATTTGCTCTATTTTTATAAAAATAGACTTTTTCTACAAGCTGGGCGGAATGTGGCTTCACATTCCGCTTTGCTATACCGATTTTCTTATATGCAACGCAAAGTAGCACAGAAAAACAACGATTGTAAGCATATGTTTATTGCGGCTACTCGAAAAACAGGGTACGATATAGCTGTTCACAAAAGCCAAACGAAAACAGGAGGAAGACAATATGGATTTCAGCGAAAAGTTAAAGCAGATAAGAAAGAATGAAGGCATTTCTCAGGAACAGCTTGCGGAGCGCATAGGCGTGTCACGTCAGGCGGTGACAAAGTGGGAAACGGGTAAGGGCTTGCCGGATATTGAAAACATGACAATACTTGCAGAGATATTCAAGGTAACGCTTGACGAGCTTATAAGCGGAACTGTGCCGAAAAACGAGAAATCGGAGATGTTCACAAGCGAAACGGCATACGATATAGATACCGACACACATTTTGATATTAATATCGGGAATATGCGTGACATAACGGTGTCGGGCGGAGCGGACGAAAAGCTGCATATAATTCTTTCATCGGAAACCGCCGAAGATATAGGCTCTGTATTCAAAGTTAAGCTTGACGGTCATAAGAATAAGCTTGATGTCGAATGTACCCGAAAGGATAAGATGAGTCGATATGAGGCACAGGAAAACGTGTCGGTGAAGATAGTCCTGCCAAAACAGCTTACCGACCACTGCGAAATATCGGCACAGACAAATCTGCTTTGCATAAGCTCCCTTGATATAAGACGTATCGAATATGACGGCTCAGCCGACAGCGTTATTATAGATAACAGCACCGGCAGTATCGAACTGACCTCAAAATCCGATATGGACATAACCGCAGATAAGATAAACGGAGTGCTTGATATTAATTTGTGGAGAGCAAGAGCCACAGTTCATATTTCTGAGGAAAATATACCCGCTGTTGAAAACAACGGCAGAAAGTGCAGTATAGCGTATATTAAAGACGGAAAGCCGTATGAGCCGCAGTGTGCAAACAACAGCGGTGTGATAAGAGCGGCAGGTATAGGAGCCGATGTTGTTGTTGATGTGAAATAATCGGCTGATATGCCGCTTTATCTCTCACATACCACTCTCTTCACCGTCAATTATACAATATGCACAAAAGCAGCGCTCTAATTTTAGCCATTTTCATAGAAAAAAAGATTGACAAAATGCGCTCCAAATTGATATAATGATATTGTTAAAAAAATAACAAATGGGTAAACCGCTCACCCCGTGGTAAACTATAACGGTAGATCACGAAAACACGGTACACTAAAGAAAGAACAGTTTAAAACATTCAGGAGGACAAAATGGCTAAGAAGCAAATCGTAAGCAACAAGACAGCTGAATCTGCTCCCGTAAGCCCGCTGATCGTTGACAATGTTGACGCTCTCAAGGCTCGTATGGCAGAAGTAAGAGCTGCACAGCAGGAATTCGCAACCTACACACAAGAGCAGGTTGATAAGATCTTCCAGGCAGCCGCAATCGCCGCTAACCAGATGAGAATCCCGCTCGCTAAGATGGCAGTAGAAGAAACAGGCATGGGCGTTGTTGAAGATAAGGTTATCAAGAACAACTACGCAGCTGAGTACATCTACAACGCTTACAAGAACACAAAGACCTGCGACGTTATCGAAGAAGACAAGGCTTTCGGTACAATGAAGGTTGCAGAGCCTATCGGTGTTGTTGCAGCAGTTATTCCTACAACAAACCCCACATCAACAGCTATATTCAAGACACTTATCTGTCTTAAAACTAGAAACGGTATCATAATCAGCCCCCACCCCAGAGCTAAGAAGAGCACAATCGCTGCCGCTAAGGTAGTTCTGGATGCCGCTGTTGCAGCAGGCGCACCTAAGGGTATCATCGCTTGGATCGACGTTCCTTCACTTGACCTCACAAACGAAGTTATGAGAAGTGCTGATATAATTCTCGCTACAGGCGGTCCCGGAATGGTTAAGGCAGCTTACTCATCAGGTAAGCCCGCTCTCGGCGTTGGCGCAGGTAACACACCCGCAATCATCGATTCTACAGCTGACATCAAGCTCGCTGTTGCTTCAATCGTTCACTCAAAGACATTTGATAACGGTATGATCTGTGCTTCTGAGCAGTCAGTAATCGTACTCGACAAGATATATGACAAGGTTAAGAAGGAATTTGCAGCTCTCGGTTGCTACTTCTTAAATCCCGAAGAAACAGAAAAGGTAAGAAAGACAATCCTTATCAACGGCGCACTCAACGCAAAGATTGTTGGTCAGAAGGCCGCTACGATCGCTGAGCTCGCAGGCGTTAAGGTTGACCCCAAGACTAAGGTTCTTATCGGTGAAGTTGAAAGCGTTGACATCGAAGAAGAGTTTGCACACGAAAAGCTCTCTCCCGTACTCGCTATGTACAAGGCTAAGGACTTTGAAGACGCAGTTGCAAAGGCTGAAAAGCTCGTTGCTGACGGCGGTTACGGTCATACATCATCTCTGTACTGCAACGCTGTTACAGAGCGTGAGAAGATCAACGAATTCGGTAACAGAATGAAGACTTGCCGTATCCTCGTTAACACTCCTTCTTCACACGGCGGTATCGGTGACCTTTACAACTTCAAGCTTCTCCCCTCATTAACACTGGGTTGCGGCTCATGGGGCGGTAACTCCGTATCCGAGAACGTTGGTGTTAAGCACCTCATCAACATCAAGACAGTCGCTGAGAGGAGAGAGAATATGCTGTGGCTGAGACTTCCTGAGAAGGTTTACTTCAAGAAGGGTTGTATGCCTGTTGCTCTTGATGAGCTGGGCACAATAATGCACAAGAAGAAAGCGTTCATCGTAACAGACTCTTTCTTATATCACAACGGTAACACAAAGGCTATCACAGATAAGCTCGATCAGATGGGCATTTCTCATACAGTATTCTTCAACGTTGCTCCCGATCCTACGCTCGCTTGCGCTAAGGAAGGTGCAGAGCTGATGAAGCAGTTCCAGCCTGATGTAATCATCGCACTCGGTGGTGGTTCGGCTATGGACGCAGGTAAGATCATGTGGGTACTTTACGAGCATCCCGATGTTGACTTCCTTGACATGGCTATGAGATTCATGGATATCCGTAAGAGAGTTTACACATTCCCCAAGATGGGCGAAAAGGCTTACTTCGTAGCTATCCCCACATCTTCAGGTACAGGTTCTGAGTGTACTCCTTTCGCAGTTATCACTGACGAAAAGACAGGCGTTAAGTATCCTCTTGCTGACTATCAGTTACTGCCCAACATGGCAATCGTTGATACAGACAACATGATGACACAGCCTAAGGGTCTGACAAGTGCTTCAGGTGTTGACGCACTTACACACTGCCTCGAAGCTTACGCATCAATCATGGCTACAGACTACACAGACGGTCTTGCACTCAAGGCTGCTAAGAACATCTTCGAGTATCTGCCCAGAGCTTACGCTGAAGGTCAGACAGATGTTGAAGCAAGAGAGAAGATGGCTAATGCTTCTGCTATGGCAGGTATCGCATTCGCTAACGCATTCCTCGGTGTTTGCCACTCAATGGCTCACAAGCTCGGTGCTTTCCACCACCTGCCTCACGGTATTGCAAACGCTCTGCTTATCACACACGTTATGCGTTTCAACGCAGTTCCCAACCCCACAAAGATGGGTACATTCTCACAGTATGATCACCCCCATACTCTTGAGAGATACGTTGAAGTTGCTGAATTCTGCGGCGTAACAGGTAAGAACAACGAAGAGAAGTTCGAGAAGTTCATCGCTAAGATCGAACAGCTCAAGGAAACTGTTGGTATCAAGAAGACAATCAAGGACTACGGTATCGACGAGAAGGACTTCTTAGACAGACTTGACGCTATGACAGAGCAGGCATTCGATGACCAGTGTACAGGTGCTAACCCCAGATATCCTCTGATGAGCGAAATCAAGCAGATGTACCTCAATGCTTACTATGGCGTAGACGAAACAGTTTAATCGCACACTCCATAATGTTTTAAACTAATATAAAGAGAACCCCCACAGGTGTAAGCTTGTGGGGGTTCTTGCTTTATATAAAAAGTACTCATTGAAAACTTACTCTGATTTATGGGTAAGTTTTCAACTAAATCTCAAGCAGCTCTTGAACTGTCCGCTCAAATGGTGTATAATCTTATTGAAAAGTAACATAATTTTTATGGTAAGTTTTCAACGGAGGGCAATATGGAGATAAAACGTGACAAATATCTTGAAAAAATAATTTCATATATGTGGGACGGGCAGGTCAAAGTCATTACAGGTATACGCCGTTGCGGAAAGTCATATCTTCTCGGTACGCTATTCAGAAAGTACCTGCTTGAAAGCGGTGTGAAACCGGAAAATATACTGTCTTTTGCATTTGACCTTGCAAGCGATATAAGGTACAGAAATCCGCTGGAACTTGTAAAAACCGTGCGTGAAAAAGTAACGGGCGATAATGAACAATACTATCTTTTTGTGGACGAAATACAGATGTCCGATGAAGTGCCGAATCCTTATAACAAGGACGGTAAAAAGATTACGTTTTATGACGCTCTGAACGACTTGCGTTCGCTTCCTAACCTTGATATATATGTTACGGGCAGTAATTCCAAAATGCTGTCGGCAGATATACTCACCGAGTTCCGTGGCAGGAGCGATGAAATAAGGGTACATCCGCTCAGTTTCGCCGAATATTACTCAGCTGTGGGCGGTGACAAATATGAGGCTTTTGACAACTATTCATTTTACGGCGGTATGCCGCTTGTGCTGTCAAGACCTACAGAAAAAGCGAAAATGAATTATCTCGGTACGTTGTTTTCCGAGGTCTATATTAAAGATATAGTCGAGCGTAAGAAGATAAAGCGTGAAGATATTCTGTCGGCAGTGCTTGATTTGTTATGCTCGTCTGTAGGTTCTCTTACGAACCCGACCAATATTGCAAACAGTCTTAATTCAAAGCAAAAGCTGAAAGGTGAAAGTGCAGTTGCAAACAACACGGTAAAGCAATATATAGACAATCTTACCGACGCATACCTTTTCAGCGAGTGCAGGCGGTATGATGTCAGAGGCAAAGGCTATTTTGATTACCCGAACAAATATTATTGCGAGGATATAGGGCTGAGAAACGCACGGATAGGCTTCAGACAGCAGGAAATGACGCACATAATGGAAAATATCATATATAATGAACTGATTATCCGTGACTGTATGGTAGATGTCGGAGTGGTGTATTCAAGCGAAAAGGACATCAACGGAAAGCCAAAGCAGGTCGCAAGGGAAATCGACTTTATAGCAAATGACGGAGAGAAAAAGCTGTATATCCAGTCGGCTTTTGCGTTGCCCGATGAAGAAAAGGCAATGCAGGAGAACAAGCCGTTTTCGCTTACAGGCGATTATTTTCCGAAGATAATAGTACGCCACGATATAACTAAGCGTTGGTACAATGAAAGCGGAGTTCTTAATATAGGAATAGTGGATTTTCTGCTTGATGACAGCATAATATGAGCGTAATGACACGTTTGTGTAACCCCGTTACACAATCCTTGTGCAAAATGTACCACAAATCAAAATCTCTTATATATAAAATTCACTAAAATTGAAGATTAGTACAAAATTTAGCAATTTGGCTATTGCTTTTTTGAATGCGTTGTGGTATCCTAAGAATACAGAAAACACCAAGGGCAACAGAAAAGGTGCTTAGAAGAAATTCTTCGGCATATATTTATTCTGAAGACCCACGGGGAATTTTGGATTTAACGGCGCAGACCGTTAAACATAAAAAAACTTTTACATATTTCAAGGAGGTAATTTCCCATGATAAAGAAATTACAGAAACTGAAAGCCAAGAAAGGCTTCACACTGGTCGAGCTGATCGTTGTTATCGCTATCATCGGCGTACTCGCAGCTATCCTGATCCCCACAATGCTGGGCTTCGTTACTTCTTCAAGAGTAACATCTGCTAACACAACTGCAGCAGAAATCAAAAAGAACATTGACAACTTCCTTACAGATGCTGATACAGCAGGTTATGGTATGTTAAAGGGTTCAGCACAGAATGCAACGTTCACAATTAGTGTTACTGGTGGCACATGGACTGTTACTAACAGTGACACTTCAAAGTTTAAGAATGGTGCTGGTATGTCATGGGATGGCTCTGGTACTGGTAGCACAGGTGCTACTAAGGTTAGTGTAACTGATCCTGAGTCTTTACTTGCAATTTCACTTGCAGATCTTTTCCCTGAAGTAAAGACAGCTGCTATAGTTGCTTATGTTGAAGCTGGCAAAGCTATTGCTGTAGCTTATACCGCTGATACAGATGCTCAGACAGGCAATCCTGGTTTCGTAGCTGGCACTGATTTCCCCGGTATTACAGCAGGTACTGCATCTGCAACAGGTGGTTGGACTAATCCCGACAAATTTGCTTGGGATAATTCAACAGCAGGTGTTTCAGCAACTGGTTTAATAGTTGGTACTGCTCCTGTTGTAGCACTTGGCTAATCTTTTGATTAACTGACAAGTACATATATCCCCCGGCTTTCAGTCGGGGGATTTTTGTATCTGTACAGTTTATACGGTAAAACTTTTTGATATACTATTGATTTTTTCCTAAAGGTATGATATTATTTAACTAATAACTTAACACGGAGGGGTCATGAGAAAATTCATATCATCAGAAAACTATAAAAAACATAGGATTATGAAAAAGGGTTTTACTATAATAGAACTGATAGTAGTCGTAGCAATACTCGGCGTACTTGCCGCAATACTTGTTCCTACATTGCTTGGAATCACTATTAAAGCAAATGTGGGTTCGGTGAACAGTACAGCTTCTGAGCTAAAGAAAGAAGTCGGCTACTTTCTGACTATGGCGGACGCAAACCGCAAGAACTATATGCTTATGGGGGAGGATTGCCGAGAGGTATTTACTATTTCGGTTGACAATGGCACATGGTATGTTGACGCGGCGCAAAATCCGTCAGCGTTTTCTCCCGACACGGTCACTTGGGGAAATGACGCTGTAGTCGATGAAAACACCACAACCACTTCTTCACAATATGGAGAAGAATTGCTTGGAATGTATCTTAAGAAGTGTTTCCCCGAACTAAAGAACGGCGTAATAAGAGCCAACTGCATTAAGGGTGTATGCGTAGCGGTATGGTATACGCCCGATACGACCGATATATCGGATATAAACGATGTTCCGCAGTTCGGTACAACTGTCGCCTGGGTCGATGAAAACGGCGATGAGATTACAAAGTACCGTTGGGACGGCACGACCGCAGGCATAAGTGCGGACGGCTATACAATAGGCACAGCACCGGCACTTGACATAGGTGCATAAAATCACATAATATTTTACCCGACTGTTCTCGCAGTCGGGTATATCTTACTTTAGTGACAGAAAGGAGCGAATATGGCATACAGCGAGCTTATAAAGAACTTTGAAAAAATCCGTGCATATATGCGTGAGTTCTACATATACGGCTTCAAGAGCAGGAGCGGTTATGACAGGAAAAGCGCACGCTCATATGATGATGAACGCCGCAGGGTCGAAAGCTGGCTCGGCGATTATATGCGCTTTTCTAAAACCGCCGAGGGTAAGAATGTATTCCTGTCGGTTGACAGCCGCACGGCAAAGAAAAACCCGTTCTATAAAGCGTGGAAAGCGAAAAGCTTTACCGACGGTGATATAACACTGCACTTTGCCATATTCGATATACTTTGCACATCGGATATAAAGCTGACTTTGTCGGAACTTATAGATGAGATCGACACTCTGCTGTCGGGCGGTTTCACTTACGATGAATCCACCCTCAGAAAAAAGCTTCGTGAATACACCGCCGAGGGCATTATAATTACCGAAAAGCAGGGCAGAAAGGTGCTTTACAGCCGTGCACCCGATATTGATATATCCGGACTTTGCGATGTGACTGACTTTTTCGGAGAAATTGCACCGTGCGGTGTTATCGGCTCGTTTATCTCGGACAAATTACCGCCGCACGATGAACTTTTCACATTCAAGCACCACTATATCACGCAGGCGCTTGACAGCGATATAGCGGCTGTGCTTTTTGACGCAATGCAGAAGAAAAGCTATGTTACCGTTGAAAACCTCGGCAGACATCTCGACAAGCCCGTATCGGTGCGGCTTGTGCCGCTGAGAATTTATATAAGCTCACAGAACGGCAGACAGCACCTCATAGCCTATAACGAAAGCCTTAACCGCCTTTATTCCTACCGCCTTGATTACATATCCGATGTAAAAACAGGCGAGCCTTGCGACAGATTTGATGAGCTCAGGCAAAAACTTGACGAAGCCGAAAGCTGTATGTGGGGCGTAAACGGCAGGCTTGATAAAAAAGACACAGAACACGTTGATTTTGAGATAAAAGTAGCAGACGATGAGCAGTATATAGTAAACCGCCTTGAGCGTGAAAAGCGGTGCGGTAAGGTCGAAAAAATAGACGATAACCATTACAGATACTCCGCCGATGTATTCGACACCACCGAAATGATACCGTGGATACGAACGTTTATCTGCCGTATAACAAGGCTCAACTTTTCGGACAGAACAGCCGAAAACAATTTCAAAGCCGATATAGAGAAAATGTATGAAATATACGGCATAGAAGATAACACGGCTGACAGCGGAGGTGAAAGCGATGATATTCAGTGAGCTTTACTCGGCATATTATAACACGGTCGCAAGGATAATCACCGCCGCATTCGATAAGAATACGACAGAGAAGGACCTTGACCGTATCGTGAGCGAAAACGCATTTTCCGAAAGCGTGCTGACTATAATGCCGTCGCTCAAAAGCGGAAAATGGAAACTGCTTGACGATAATTTAAAGCCGCTTTTAAAGCACGAGCCGACAATGCCGTTGACTTTACTTCAAAAACGCTGGCTGAAAGCAATATCGCTCGATAAAAGGGTTAAGCTTTTTGACGTGCAGTTCCCCGATTTATCCGATGTCGAACCGCTTTTCACCGGGGACGATTACAGAATTTACGACAAATACTCGGACGGCGATAATTTTGACGATGAGGGATATATCGGTCGGTTCAGGCTGATATATTATGCCATAAAGAACAATCTGCCGATAATCGCAAGGCTGAATAACCGCTATGGCAAGGAAGTAACGCTGAGGTTTTTCCCAAAAGGGTTTGAATATTCGGAAAAGGACGATAAGATGAGGGTTATAATTGACGGCTGTAAGTACAGACAGATAAACCTCGGAAGAATAATCAACTGTCAGCTTTACAGCGGAACTAAACCGTTTGACGAAAAGCCGAAAGCAATGCAAACAAAGGTGCTTACCTTGCAGATAACCGATGAACGCAATGCTCTTGAACGTGTAATGCTTCACTTTGCACACTTTGAAAAGCAGGCGGAACGCATCGGCGATAACAAGTACTTACTTCATATGAAATATTACGCAACCGATGAAACCGAAATCGTTATCCGTGTGCTGTCATTCGGACCTTGCGTTAAAGTAATCAGCCCCGAAAACTTTGTCGGACTAATTAAAGAAAGGCTGGAAGAGCAGATACGGTGCGGGGTGAGATGATGATTGAAGTTTTATTTTCTTATGCGTTTCCAAATGGGGTTGAGGGGCGAAGCCCCCAATAGGGACGAGGGGCGATAGCCCCCGTATTTTCCCCCTTTCCCGGGGAAAGGGGGCAGGGGGATAGGGATAATAAATCAGAAGTTTATTTCAAAAACAGACTTTTTATAAGCTGTGAACAAATATAGTTCGCAGCTTTTTTTCCGTGAAAAACCAAAACCTATCCTGTATAATAAACTCATGCGATGAAGAAAAACTTCAGAGCAAATAAAGGCACGAACAGCAATTTGTATCTTTAAAGGTCAAAGACAGTGCCTTGCAGAGTGTTAAGGCACAAACAGCAGTTTATATTATTGATATATGTGTTGTGAAAATGACAGTGCCTTGTAAAGACGCATACAGCAGCATATTATACCGTGTTTTTTAAACACATTTTTGCCGACCTAACGGCACTTGCCTTCGGGCAGGCTACCGTGCGGTGAGAGTCCGTACATCTTTTATTAATTGCGTCTTGTTATGACAACGCCCGCTCATTCCCTACATAATTTCGGGGCGTTGTCCTTTTACTTTTAAGGAAAAGAGAGCAGAGATATGCTTGAAATCAAGGGAAAAATCAATACCGCAATATGCTACGCAAAAGTAGTGGAGGACGAAGCGATAGAACAGATTCGCAGAATGTGCGACTATGAGTTCACCGCAGGTTCAAAAATCATAATAATGCCCGATGTACACGCAGGAAAGGGTTGCACTATCGGTACTACCATGACGATAACCGATAAGGCTGTGCCTAATGTCGTAGGCGTGGATATCGGTTGCGGAATGTACACTGTAGAGCTCGGAAAGGCAGAGATCGACCTTAGCAAAATAGATGAAGCGGCACACTATATACCGAGCGGAAGAAATGTCTGGGACGGACGTTATGAGCGTTTTGACCTTACAGGACTTCGTTGCTACAGACATCTTGAACAGGCGAAACGGCTTGAAAGAAGCCTCGGCACACTCGGCGGCGGCAATCACTTTATCGAGATAGACGTTTCCTCGGACGGCAACAAGTACCTTGTTATCCATTCGGGTAGCCGTAACTTAGGTAAGCAGGTAGCTGAGTATTATCAGAACCTTGCGATTGAGCTTGCGTCCGGTAAGGGCGAGCTTTTTGAAAAGAAAGCAGAGCTTATAAAGACGTACAAGGAGCAGGGCAGACGCACCGAGATACAGTCCGCATTAAAGGCAATGGAAAAAGAGTGGCAGTCGAAAGTCCCCGATACCCCTGCCGATCTCTGCTATCTTTACGATGATTACCTCGATGATTATCTTTATGATGTCGAGATATGCCAACGTTTCGCAAAGCGTAACCGTGAGCGTATGGCTGAGATAATCATTGACAGATGCGGTCTTAACGCTGTGTCGGCGTTCCATACGATACACAATTACATTGACACCAAGGAACGCATACTCCGCAAGGGTGCAATTTCCGCAAAAAGCGGTGAGCTTGTGCTTATCCCTATAAACATGAGGGACGGAAGCGTGCTTGCAAGAGGAAAGGGCAACCCCGACTGGAATTACTCCGCACCGCACGGCGCAGGCAGGATCATGTCCAGAACAAAAGCAAAGGAAACACTCGATATAGAGCAGTATAAGAAGAGCATGGAGGGTATATACACGACCTCGGTCAACAATTCCACCCTTGACGAAGCGCCTATGGCGTATAAGTCGCTGTCGGATATTATTGACGTAATCAGAGAGTCGGTAGATGTTATCGAAGTGCTGAAACCCATATATAATTTCAAGGCGTGTGAGTAACTTGCTCTGCGCCGCAGAGGAGGAAATCACAATGCTTGAATATTTAAAAGAAGAATCAAACATGACCCTGACCGAAAACGGTGCAGCAACCTACATAAGCACAAAATCGCACTGTCTTGATTTATTCTCGACGATCGGCGCTATCCGTAAGTCGCCCGAAAGCGATATAATCGGTCGCTTTATAAAAGCGTATGCCGAGGATAAGAACCTTGCACTGAAAACGCTTTTCTTTGCCCGTGACGCCCGTGAGGGACTGGGCGAACGCAGAGTGTTCCGTGTAATACTGAACTATCTTGCAAAAACAGAGCCTGAGAGTGTCCGCAGAAATATAGCGTATATCGCCGAGTACGGCAGATATGACGATTTACTGTGCCTTATCGGAACTCCTTGCGAAAAGGACGTTATACGCCTTATTGACGCTCAGCTGAAAAAAGATATAGCATCCGACAACAGTGTATCACTGCTTGCAAAATGGCTCCCGTCTGTCAATGCGTCAAATAAGGAAACTGTCCGCATGGCACGCCGAATAGCATACGACCTCGGCATGACCGAGCCGCAGTACCGCAGAACAGTTGTGGCACTCAGAAAAAAGCTTGATATACTTGAAAACCGTCTGCGTGTAATGGACTATACGTTCGACTATTCAAAACAGCCTGCCCTTGCAATGCTCAAATACCGCAGTGCGTTCTATGAAAACGACTATGACCGCTACTGCGAGTATATCGACAATGTGAAAAACGGCAAAGCGAAAATGCACACGGGCGTACTGACCCCGTATGATGTTATCGCTCCGTGCTTCAACTGGCGTTCAGACGGACTGTCCGCAGAGGAACGCAACGCAATGGACGTAACGTGGAACGCCCTCGAAGATTTCGGCAACGATGAAAACGCTCTTGCCGTGATTGACGGTTCGGGTTCAATGTATCCCAAAGCAATAGCGGTCGCATTGTCGCTCGGAATATACTTTGCCGAAAGGAACAAGGGTAAGTTCCGCAATCATTTCATCACATTCTCAAACAGACCTCAGCTCGTCGAAATCAAAGGCAGTGATATTGCCGAAAAGGTGCGTTATTGCTGTCAGTATGATGAGGTTGCAAACACGAACTTAGCGGCTGTGTTCAATCTGTTGCTCAAAACCGCCGTAAAGTATGATCTTCCGCAGAAAGAACTCCCTAAGAGATTATACATAATATCGGATATGGAGTTTGACGAATGTGCCGAAAACGCAGGTGCAACCAATTTTGAAAATGCGAGAAGAAAGTATGCCGAAAAAGGCTACACTCTCCCCGAGATAGTGTTCTGGAATGTCGAGAGCAGGAATAATCAGCAACCTGTCAGAATGAACGAAAATGGTGTTGCACTGGTTTCGGGCTGTTCACCCCGTCTTTTCTCAATGGTTGCAAGCGGAGAGCTCAACCCCTATAAAACAATGCTCGATGTTCTCTCATCTGAGCGTTACGCAAAAATATCGGCATAAATAAAACCGCTGTCCCACGACAGCGGTTTTATCTGCATATAAACAGACAACGGTATCGGCTGAACCGATACCGCTGTCCGAAGGAAAAGAACTCCGTCGCCGTAAGAGCGACGGGAAGAAAAAACAACTGTAAGGAGTTGTTGGTTTGTAATTATTCCTCTACTTCTGTAGATGAGCCTATTTCCATAGTGCCCTTCTTCATAACATAGTCGTAATCATTGCCGTCAGCGCCCTTAACCTTGAAAGAGAGCTTGTCGTTTTCGTAAGTAACGCTCATCTGAACCTTGTCAGTGCTTCCTACTTCCATGATTTCAGCACCGTTGCTCTTGTACTGAACATTGTGCTCTTCTGTAGCGGCGGCAGACTTCATTATTACCTTGTCGTCTGTGAATGTCCATACAGATGCAAATGCAGATTCGTCAACGCCGAGCTTAGCGGCATATTCTGCAACAGAGTCGCCTGCGATTGTTTCATAAATCCAGTCGCCCTTCATTTTGTCCTTTGCTGAATCTGAGCAAGCCGCAAGAGCAATTACCATTACTGCTGACATTGCAATTGCAATAACAGATTTCATTATCTTCTTCATAATTATTCCTTTCATAGCGGTTCTACCGCTTGTTTATGTATTATCGGTCGTTTCACCAATCATAGCAATTATATCTATTTATGTTATTTAATTCAATTAACTGGCGTTAATCGGTCGTAATCGGGCGTTAATCGGTTCAACCGCCGAAGAAACTTGCCAGACTGAAACCTGTCGGCATCGGCAGAGTGAACATATACACCGTTGCGATAACAAATGCAACCAGTGCTATGATAACTACCGCATACTTGTTTGCCTTGTGGTTGAATGAGCCTGCGATACCGAGTAAGAACAGTACAACGCTGTAGATAACGGTAACAAGTCCGAAAGCGTCACCGTGCGAATTGTCCTTCTGACCCTGTTCAAGAACTTTCTGCGACTGTGCAAGCAGTTCGTTCGCTCTTGTGAAATAGCTGTCTACATAGCTTTCATCAAAGAAAGGCGAAGTCATGCTGTTTCCCTTTTCAAGCCACGCCAGTATTGTCGCCTGAGGATCGTCACTGCTGTTGTCGGCTGTGTTCCAGTCGATCTTTGCCGCCATTGTTTCGGTTACGTTCTCGGTAAGCTTGTAGTAAAGCTGATTGCACAGCTTTGCAAGCTCAGTTTCGTCGTTATTATTCTGTGCAAATAATATCTCTATCTGTAGTGAGCTGATATCGTTCCAGAGAATCATATCCTGGTTCATCTGCTGAACGCCTGCATTATATTCTGAGTTGCCCTCTGACGCTAAATTGTTGCTGGTGGCATAGTTCGTAGCCTGATTGCCACCGTGCAGTGAGCCTATCCGGCTTGCCCACGCCGTGAGCAGTGCGGTGATACCCAGCATTATTACTATTACAAGCTCGGTTATCTTGTCCATATCCGGCTTTTTCTTTGTTACAGTATCAACTGTCTTGTTTTCGTTTTCCATAGAAACCTCCTGTTATAATCCGTTTACAATTGCCATTATAACAATATTAACCGTCCTTAACAACAAATTGGCGTCAAACGGTACAAATCGGGCTTGAGTCGATATCGTTCACTGCGGAAAAACACGGCGGAACGGCAAACTTCTATCATAAGGATAAAATTTTCTGCTCCGATGTGGTCATACCGCTAAAATAAGCTAAAATAAGACAGTATAAGAATAAGCACCCCCGTTCAACTGAACGGGGGTGCTGCAGCTTGTAGAAAAAGTCTATTTTTATAAAAATAGAGCAAATTCTCTATCCCTAACCCCAAACCCCTTCCCCGTGGGAAGGGGCTATATTACTGGGGCTACCGCCCCTAGACCCTGTCGGGGGCTACGCCCCTGCGACCCCATTTTTATCAACGATAGAGGTTTTTCGACAGTCTGAAGCACCCCCGTTCAACTGAACGGGGGTGCTGTTATTATTTATTCTGCCGATTAAAGCTCGATCACAATATCGTTCTCAGCCTTTAAGATGCTGTCGAGAATGAGCTTGCCTTCGATCTTTTCGCCGTTTACTGTAACGCTCTTAACGCCGTGTTCGCTGCCGTTAGGGTTCTTTACAGTAACATTCAGCTTCTTGCCTCTGAATGTCTTCTTCATTGTGTATTCCTTCCACTCTGAAGGGATAGAAGGATCAATTACGATACCCTTTGTTTCGGGGTTAAGACCGAGGATACCTTCTGTTGTACCTACCATTACAGTAGATGCTGTACCTGTCAGCCAGTGTACATGAGCACGTCCTGCAAAGGGGCTGTCCTTACCTTCAACGAACTGACCGTAAACATAGGGCTCAAGAACTCTGTGTTCTGCGTTTTCGTTGTAGGTTGCGGGAGCTGCTTCCTTCCAGTACTTATATGCACGGTTGCCGTGACCGAGCTTTGACTCTGCGAGTATCAGCCAACCCTGAGGCTGTGAGAAGATACCTGCATTTTCCTTTGTGCATTTGTTGAAGCACTGCATAAGAGCGCCGTCAAATCCGTGCTTAACATAAGGAGGATACATAACCATTGCGCCGTAAGGAGTGTTAAGCTCTCTTTCTACGCTGTCCATAGCCTTTTCAGCCTGTTCCTTGCTTGCAAAGCCGGAGATAACCGACCATGACTGAGGATTGAGCCACATTGAAGCCTCGGGATCTGTTCTCTGACCGATAACAGTACCGTCTTCCTTGTAACCTCTGATCCATCTGTCTTCGTTCCAGCAAGCTGAAAGGATTTCGTCAAGCTTAGCCTTGATTTCGTCAAGGTACTTAGCGTACTCTGTATCGTTCTTTTCAACTGCGTATGTCTTTAAGATCTTTATAGCGTAAACGAGCTGGAATGCTACGAATGTAGATTCGCCCTTCTTGCCAAGACGTAAGCAGTCGTTCCAGTCAGCGTGAAGACCTGCGGGCATACCGTGGTTGCCGAGGTGGTTCATTGAGAAGTCGATAGCTCTCTTTAAGTGATCGTATACTGTGCCGGATTCGCCGTCGTTTGCATACGAGATAACTTCGTCAAGGAATGCGTGGTCGCCGCTTTCGGAGATGTACTTGTAAACTGTCGGGAACAGCCACAGAGCGTCATCTGCACGGTATGAGGGGTGACCTGTCTGCTTAGCGTATACGCTGTTTTCGTCGTTTTCATCGGGGTGGTTTTCCTGACCTGCCTTGTGGTCGTACTTAACGAGGGGCAGACCTGCACCGTTTGTAACCTGAGCTGAGAGCATGAATACGATCTGCTTCTTAGCCATTTCGGGAGCAAGGTGGATAATGCCCTGGATATCCTGTACAGTATCACGGTAGCCGAAGCCGTTTCTCAGACCGCAATACTGGAATGATGCGGCTCTTGACCAGATGAATGTGATGAAGCAGTTGTAAGCGTTCCATACATTTACCATATTGTTGAAGTCTGCATCGGGAGTATTTACCTGCAGATTGTCGAGCTTTGAGTGCCAGTAGTTCTTAAGTTCTGCAAGATCCTTCTCTACAGCGTTCTCATTCTCGTACTTAGCGATGATAGCCTCAATTTCAGCCTCTGTTTTCTGACCGCCGAGAACATAAGTGAGTACCTTTGTTTCGCCGGGCTGTAAAACGATGTCGCTCTGGAGTGCGCCGCAGGAGTTTGTGTTGTAGTTAAGGTCGCCCTTTAAACCTTCTTCAATGCCCTTGGGGTTGTTGTATGTTCTGTAAGAACCTACGAAAGCGTCACGGTCGCCGCAGTAAGCGTCAACCTTAGCAGCTGCAAGACCTAAGAAACGTCCGCTGTTGGGGTTGTAGATCTCATTCTGCATCTGGTGGATATACTTGTTCTTGAAGTATGTTCTTGTGATGAACAGTGTGTACTGGAGGTTAACCTGATCCTGCTCGTAGTTGGGATCGTTAACGAATTCGCAGTAGCCTGTAACGCTGAGCTTACGGGGCTTTGTATCGTTGTTTGTTATCTTTGCTGCCCATACTTCATAAGTAGCGTCCATAGGAACGTAATATGTAACCTCAGACTTTATCTTCTTGTACTCCGAGGTGATGACAGTGTAGGCTGTACCGTGACGGCACTCGCTCTTGTAGCTGTCGAGGGGCTTGCATACGGGCGCCCATGATGCCGACCAGAAATCGCCGTCCTCAGTGTCCTTGATATATACATATCTGCCGGGCTGATCGTTGGGAACAGCATTGAAACGGTAACGGATAACACGTCCGTTTGCACCGGATTTAACGAAGCTGTAGCCGCCTGCGTTGTTTGAAATGATAGCACCGTATTCGGGTGAGCCTAAGTAGTTTGCCCATGCCGACGGAGTATCGGGTCTTGTGATGACATATTCCTTGTTTTCAAGGTCAAAATGTCCGTAATTCATCAGAAAGTCCTCCTTGATATTATATTCCCCGCAAACAAGCTGTCGTTCAGTATAATTGCAGAATTCCTTTTACCCTTGATATTCTGATGGGGTTTGGGGCAAAGCCCCAAGGAGGGCTGAGGGGCGCCAGCCCCCATATTCTCCCCCGGCACGGATGCCGGGCGTGTATGCCACAAGCTCTGCACGACGCAGAGCCAATCAAGCATACACAGCCTTTCCCGGGGAAAGGGGGAAGGGGGGATAGGGATTAAAAAAGCCCTCGTTTTTTGAAATTCTCTGCAAGTTATCCTGTTTGACAAACTGTTTCACGGGTTTTAAATTTCTTTGCGTAATTTCATTATATCAGGAAATCGTTTTCATTTCAAGGGCGGTATTGTGCACAAATTTAGCCGCCTGTTTTTGTGCAGTATTGCTATATCACCGATTGACGTCCGACAGATGAAATTTATCTGTGAAAAATACTGAAAATTACCGCTCATTCCCTTGTTTACAGTATTTTAACATTGATTTTACCGATTTTAAGTAGTATAATTATTCAAAGAAAAATAAAAAGAACAAAAGACAAGAGGTATACTTATGAACTGGGCAATTATTGAGCAGGTCGTCATAATGGCACTGCTCGCAGGTGTCGGCATACTCTGCCGCAAGCTGAAACTGCTTGATGACGCCTGCACCAAAAAACTTTCAACCGTTGTACTTAACTTTGCAACGCCTATGGTTATACTGGTGTCCTACCAGAAACCGTTCGACCCCGAAACGCTGAACACACTGCTTTTATCATTCCTTATAGCGATAATAAGCTATGTTATAGCCTTTATCCTTGTTCCGCTGATAGTACGCAGTAAGGACAGGGAGGGACAGCTTATAGAACGTTTCAGCTGTCTTTACTCAAACTGTGCCTTTATGGGCATACCGCTGATACAGGGCGTTTACGGCACGGAGGGCGTATTCTGCCTTACGGCATACGTCACGATGTTCAACCTTTGCTCATGGACTCACGGAGTTATCATGATGAAGGGCGGCAAACCTAACTTCAAGCAGATGCTGAAGTCGCTGTTATCTCCGAGCATTATTGTTACAATAATCGGTATCATCCTTTTCCTGTGCAACTTCACACTTCCAAGTGTCATTCTCGAAACCGCACAGCACCTCGCAAATATCAACACACCGCTTGCAATGATAATCGCAGGCTCTACAATAGCTACTGTAAAGCTGCTTCCTGCGCTGAAAAAGCCAAGACTTTACTACACCTGCTTTGTAAAGCTGTTCCTGCTTCCTGCACTGCTTACCGTTATCTGCCTTGTGTTTAAGATAGATCAGACCGTAGCGGGCGTAAACATACTCGCTACCGCCTGCCCCGCCGCTGCTATGTGTACAATGTTTGCCCTGCTTTATGACAGGGACGCAGGCTACAGTGCGGAGATATTTGCGGTAAGCACCATATTATCAATGGTAACGCTTCCGCTGACGCTTATGTACTACACAGCACTTGCAGGAATTTTCATGTGATTTCGATATATAAAAGCAACAAAAAGGAGTATTCCTATGACAGACAGCATGATTAAAAATTATGCCGCATTACTTGATACACTGAGGGAGAAAAATCCTCTCGTACATTGTATAACAAACTACGTTACCGCAAACACCGTTGCAAATGGATTGCTTGCGGCAGGCGCTTCTCCCGTTATGGCGGACAGTCCGCTCGATGCGGAGGATATAACCGCAAAAGCGTCGGCAGTACTTTTCAATATGGGTACGCTCAGCAAGGACAGACTGCGTGCTATGCTGATTTCCGCACAGAAAGCCGCCGATATGGCAAAGCCCATAGTGCTTGACCCCGTTGGTGCAGGCTCTACCGACAACAGATTACGCAGTACCATGCAACTGCTCCGTCAGTTCCGTTTTGCCGCAATAAGAGGTAACGCTTCCGAAATATCCGCACTTCTCTCAACAAGCCCCATAACGATGAAAGCGGAAAAAGGCGTAGACAGTGCCGAAACAACGCTTGAAGACAAGATCGCACTTGCTAAGAAAGCGGCAAAGCGTTTCAGCTGTACCGTTATGGTAACGGGCAGTACGGACGTAGTCGCAGGCGGTAATAAGGTAGCCCTTGTATCAAACGGCATACCCATGATGAGCAAGATAACAGGTACGGGCTGTCTTGCGTCGGGTCTTGTAGCGGCACTGTGCGGCTGTACAGATGACAGTTTTGAAGCGGCAGTAACAGCTGCATCGCTTATCGGCATGGTGGGCGAGATAGCAGGGGAAACCGCAAAGGGTACAGGTTCTCTCTATGTCGGAATGCTCGACACCCTTACAAATATCACTCCCGATATTTTTGAAAAATACGCAAAGATAGAAAATTACGCAGGAGAAAAGTAATATGAAAACTTTGAACGAAGTCCGTGATTTTTTCGCAAACGACCGTTTCGCAACAGATAACGGAGCGGTGATAGAAGAAGTAGGCGAAAATTCCGCCACAGTCAGTATGACAATAGAAGATCATCACCGTAATGCAGTAGGCATAGTAATGGGCGGAGCGATTTTCACACTTGCCGACTTTGCCTTTGCTGTAGCCTCCAACCATGAAAATCCCGGCACGGTGTCACTCAGTGCCAATATCACATTTTTAAAAGCCTCCAAGGGTAGTAAGCTCATTGCAAAAGCAGAATGTGTCCGTGACGGCAGAACCACCTGCTATTACCGTGTCACCGTCACCGACAACACAGGCGCACTTATAGCCGAGGTCACCACAAGCGGATATAAGACGAATTGATTGAAATTTTCATAAGTTCAGAAAGCCGTCTGCTTTATCCCGGCTTTTAAAATCGCATCAAAATATCGCTCAAAGGCTCGCCGATAACAAAGCTTAATCAAAGAAAACGGCGAACAGTCAGCGGCGACCCACCGCTCTCCTGCCGTTTTTCGCCATATTACGACCGATATACGCCACATTGTTGTAATCGCATCACAGATATGGTAATATCATGTCCTGAGGGCAGAAATTGCCTTATCTAAGGTTATGGTTGATTACAGGAGGATTTATCAATAAGCAAAACAGCAGGAATACTTATTTCATTCTTCTTAGGAGAATTCGGCGTACATCGCTTTATGGCAGGTAAGATAGGCACAGGTGTTATCTGGCTTCTTACAGCAGGTTGTTTCGGTATAGGCTGGCTTGTGGATTTCATTCAGGTATGCACAGGCAAGTTTACAAAGAAGGACGGCACACCCTGGATAACAGAATAATCCGTATAAAAATTTCTCCCGACTTATGTGTTTAAGCCGGGAGATTTTTTATATCTGTTATTCAACGCTGTACGAGATTTCTTTTTCGTTAAGATAGTCCTTTACGGCATTGAAAGCCTTGAGTGTCGAATTTTCATCGTTGACTTTTATTACAGCCCCCATTTCAAGTCCGTTGATCTTTGCTTTCAGCTCGTCAAAACTTATCTCGTGGTTATCGACAAAATACTTGTCCTCGGAAATTGTAATTTCCATTGCAAACTTTTCGGTATTTCCGGAGTTACCGCCCTCAGCCGAAACATCGCTCGTCTGTACATCGGATGAACTGTCCGTGGTTTCAGAGCTATCCGCACTGCTTACCTCAGCCGATGAATTTGTTACGGAAGAAGTCGTATTCTGTTCGCCGTTTATAAGTTTGCTGATTTCGGGATATCCGAAATAAATCACAACACCGCACAACGCAAGCACCAGTATTACTATAATGAATTTTTTCATAGCAACCCTCTTTAATTATTCCGCCTCTATAAAGCTGATATTGTTTTCCGAAAGTTTCGTTTTAAGTGCCTTGTAAGCCTTTAACGAAGAACCCTCATCCGCTATCTTTACGGGTAAATTCCTGTCGAGCGATTTTATGCTGTCGATCAGCTCGTCAAGAGAAACCTTTTTGTTATCGTATATGTATTCATTGCCCGACACGGTAACATTGATATATTCAAGCTCTTCAACAACCGATACGGCGTTTGAGTTGTCCGCAACACCCGAACCCTCACCGTCGCCGTTTCCGCCGCCGAATCCCTTGAACGCAAAGAATACCACTGCCACGGCTATCACTGCAACCAGCAATATGATAAGCCCTACGGGCACTGCACCTTTATTTTTCCTTTTATTTTTATTTTTTGTCTTTTTCATTGAAAATCCTCCGTGTTACCCATTGAATACCGAAACATCGGTTTCGGAGTAGAATAAATGTTCATATTCGTTTTTCATTGCGGTTATTATCTTCATTGTGTCAAGATATGCAGAGGTTGTGCCGTTTTCAGTAGCGTCATACGAAAACTCTATGAGAATAGTATTATCTGCGGTGTAGCCCTGCTCGGCGAACAATGCTCTCACTTCATCGGTCATTTCGCTTATATCCGCTTTCGGAACTTCCTTTATTATTTCCTCGCCCTTGGCAAACTTCAGTGTCCAGCCGCTCTCTCCGCTCATATCAAGGTGAAGTTTAAGGTTCTTGTTCTCACTGAAATCCATTATAGCGTCAGCATTATCACCGCTTCTGTCTACAGCGGAATTTGCCTCTTCCATGCGTTTGTCTGCCTGCTCATTTTTCTCCTGTGCTTCACCCAGAAGCTCGTCCGCTTTGTCGTTTTTCGCTTTCGCTTCTTCCAGTTCGGAGCTTACCTGTTGCTGTTTATCTTCCAGGTATTTCCTGAGGTTGTCCGTTTCAAGATTGCTGAAAATTATAAAGAAGAACAGGATTATCATTATAACGTCAAGCAGGGAAGTGAAGTCGAGTATTATCTGTCGTTTCTTCATTTTTTGTTGCTTCCCTTTTCGGTGTAGTGGCTTTTTATAAGAATATCAATTTTTTCAATCGCCGATTCGATCGTTGTCTGAAAAAATGAATTTGCAATCTTGAATGCGATAGAAAATACCAGTCCCCATGCGGTAGTGTCGAGTGCTAAGAAGAAGTTTGCTTTCAGCTCATCTGTAGCACCGCCTGTTATATCAAGCGACAGAAGCGCCAGTACCGTTCCCAGCATACCGAGCAGAGGGAATATAGATACAAGCGCAATAAAAGCCGAGTAACAACAGTTTATCCAGTTGAACGAGGTGTTTTTATAGTCAATTTCGTTGTTTACGTTCATACTTTTCAGTATTTTTTTCGACCACACAATAGATATAACCAGAAGAGAAAGGCATATTGGCGCTAAGGCAAATATAATCGGCGACACCCACGGTCCTAGATTTTTTAATACGTCTGTCAAAGCTTCCATAGCTTGCACCCCCGTCTTTCGACAAAATCAGTTAAATTTCTACATAATTATATCACCTGTAAGGTTAAAAGTCAATTGACGGATAATTACCGGCAGAGGATCATTTCCGTACCGATATACCTATATCGGTCAGTATCGCAATTGCCCTTTTGTCAGTCTGCGAAAACCGCTGTGACAGATACCTCAGCGCCGCACCAAGCTCTCCGTCCGGTCCGCCGTACTGCGAAAGAATGTAGCTCGCAAGTTTAGGATTACGGTTCTTTATAACGACCGGCACCTGCGTCCTTTTTTCAAATATAAACATACGTCCTCCTTATAATATCCACTGACCGCTGAGCCAGTCCCAGTTACAATCCGTGCCGGCAGAGGACGCTCTCAGCGGATAGAATTCATTTTCAAATGCACATCTGCAAGCGTCAGCCTGCTTTACAGCCTCACGGTACAGTTCAAGCGCCCTTGTATCATCGGGGTGAGTATCAAGAAACAGCTTCAAGTCCTGCGCATAGAAATCCGCCGCAGACAGTTTACGCAGAAGCTGTGACGCTCTCGGTGACAGATTATATGACATTGTAAAGCCCCCTCTCGTATTCGTCTATCGTGATATTAAGCTCAGGGAATATAGTTCCCGCTCTCATCGCCGTTTCCGGATCGTACAGCTTGCCGAGCCTCTGGAACGGCGCATACGCATATCCGACTTTCTTTTTTACATTCATCGTTTCTGCGTTTTCGCAGAATATTTCGTTGTTATCCATTGTCATAATACTCCTTTCATTCGTGATTTTTCGGCTTTACAGTACAATTTATGCCGATTTGCACCTGTATGTTACTTATGGAATATTTTGACATAGACATAGCAATGGTATCTTAAAAACAGCATTGACACTGCTTCCAAGGTGGTATATACTGTGACTGTCAGACAGATCCTATACGATTTATAAAATCTATAAAGCAAGGGAGCTCGTGAACGGGCTGAGAGGGAATTGCAATTCCGACCTTTGAACCTGATTTGGATAATGCCAACGTAGGGAACGGTTGTTTTAGTGCGCATAAAAACATCGGCTCCCGCAGACAGTGTGGGAGCTTTTTTGACGGATAAAAGAAAAGAGGTATTTCAATATGAATAAAAAGGTAAGTATACAGAAGCTTGCAATTGCAGGCGTTCTCATCGCTCTCAGCGTTGTGCTCAGCGGATTTTCGATCCCGATAGGCGCATCAAAGTGTTTCCCCATTCAGCACATGGTAAACGTAATAGCAGGCACACTGCTCGGACCCTGGTACGCAGTCGGAATGGCATTCATCACATCGCTGATAAGACTTATCATGGGTACAGGCACACTGCTCGCGTTCCCCGGAAGTATGGTAGGCGCTCTTTGTTGCGGACTTGCTTTCAGATACATTTTCCCGAACTGGTCATTTGCTAAGCGTGTTCCGATAGCTTTCCTCGGTGAGATCATCGGCACAGGTATTCTCGGTGCTATGGCGGCTTATCCCATTGCCGCATTCGTTATGGGTAAGGATGCCGCACTCTTCACCTATGTTATCCCGTTCGGTGTAAGCACAGTAGGCGGTGCACTTATCGCTTCAGTTCTTATGTTCGCCCTCGCAAAAACAGGCGTTATAAATATGATGTTCCGACAGACCAACGAGAAAAAAGCG
>CABUEI010000001.1 GCA_902490585.1 uncultured Oscillospiraceae bacterium | reverse complement strand
GCAGAGCAATGACAGCTCCGCCACCCCTGCAAACAACTTTGTCAGAAGCACGGCAAAGCGTGTAATGCCTATTGACGGCGAAGTGATATGGGAATACAGCAACGGCGAACTTGTAAAGAGTGAAACGCTCGGCGTATGGAAGACCCATGACGGAATGGACATCGCCGCATCGGTCGGAACGGACGTAAAAGCCGCCTGTGCAGGAAAGGTAAAGGAGATAAAGGACGATGCACTGTGGGGTATATGTGTAACTATCGACCATGGCGACGGCTTTGAAACCTATTACTACGGACTTGACAAAGCTCTCGAAGTGAAAGAGGGAAGTGAAGTAGAATCAGGCGAAAAGATAGGCGTCACCGGCACTATCGAATGTGAATCAAAGCTTGCTCCTCATCTGCACTTTGCGGTAAAGGAAAACGGCAAGTGGATTTCCCCTAAGGATTATGTAAGCGGATAAAGAAAATCGGGTACGGTGACGTACCCGATTTTGATTTTAATAAAAGAAAAACCGCTTTGAAAATCAAAGCGGTTGGCACGCCAAGAGGGATTCGAACCCCCGACCCTCTGGTTCGTAGCCAGATACTCTATCCAGCTGAGCTATTGGCGCATATCTTGTAAATTTACTAATATATTTTAGCACATTGAAAAAGGTTTGTCAAGAGGTTTTTGAAAATTTTTATTAAAAACGGGAGCGGTTCTTATATGTCCGCTCCCGTTCTTTATTCTGCTGTTACTTGGTTGCTTTATCCAGTGCCTGAGATATATCCGCAATAATATCGTTTATATCCTCAATGCCGATCGTAAGTCTTACCGTACCCTCACTTATTCCTGCGGCTACGAGCTGTTCGGGTGAAAGCTGGCTGTGTGTGGTTGAAGCGGGGTGGATTACCTGGCTTCTTACATCGCCGACATTCGCTACTATCTGTAAAAGCTCAAGGCTGTTCATGAACTTTTCACCGGCAGGCTTTCCGCCCTTGATAACGAATGTGAACACTCCGCCTGCGCCCTTGGGACAATACTTTTTGCAAAGCTCGTAGTACTTGTTTGAGGGTAACGCAGGATAGTTTACCTTTTCGACACCGGGGTGATTTTCAAGGAACTTCGCTACTGCGAGAGCATTTTCACAGTGGCGCTGCATACGCAGAGCAAGCGTTTCCATACCTGTAAGGCAGGTGTGAGCCGCAGACGCTGAAAGGCAGGCGCCTATATCTCTTGTTATGAGCGCACGGAGTCTTGAGATGAATGCCATTTCTCCGAGGTCAGCAAACACTACACCGTGATAGGATACGTCAGGCTCGTTGAAGAGCGGGAATCTGGGATTGCCCTTGAACGTGAACTTTCCGCTGTCAACTACAACGCCTGCCATTACACTGCCGTGACCGCCGAGGAACTTTGTGGCGGAGTGGATTACAAGGTCAGCTCCCCACTCTATCGGTCTGCAAAGATACGGTGTTGTGAATGTGCTGTCAACTACAAACGGTATTCCGTGCTTGTGGGCGATCTTTCCTATCTCTTCAATATCCGCAACATTTGCGTTGGGGTTGCCGATAAGCTCTGTGAAGAACAGCCTTGTCTTGTCAGTCACGGCATTTTCCCAGGCGGAAAGGTCATCAGGGTCAACGAACTTTACCGTGATGCCCATTCTCTTTAATGTGATTCCGAGCAGGTTTATCGCACCGCCGTAGATGTTTATGGACGAAACAAGCTCGTCGCCCTCACTGCAGAGGTTTATTATAGTATTGAATATAGCGGCATGTCCGGACGCAAACGAGAGTGCCGCAACACCGCCGTCCATAGCTGTTACCTTACGTTCAAGAATATCGCAGGTGGGATTCTGGAGTCTTGAGTAGATATTGCCCGGCTCTTTAAGCTCAAAGAGCGTTCTTGCGTGTTCGGCATTCTTGAACACATAGGCATTTGTTTCGTACAGGGGCGGAGTTACCGACATTGTAGCTTCGTCTGTTTCATAGCCTGCGTGAACCGCAAGCGTTTCTATGGAATATTTTTTCATAGTAAGTCTTCCTTTGATTTTTTAATTAGCCCTAAACTTACAGGGTTTAAGGTAATTCTACCACATTTTGTTTTGTTTGTCTATAGTAATAAAATATTCTAATGCTCCGCCGCAAGATTTACTCCGATTATTCCTCCGACACAGCCGCACACCGCAGAAGCGATGAATTTCGGTACAAGTTCCATTCCCGAAAATCCGCCGGTTATCAGAGTAATGATAAGGCACAGTACAAACATTGAAATTCCGCCGAGTGTGCCCCATGCAAATCCGTTTTTTCTGCGTCCGCCGCCAAAGAACATTCCGCACATAACAGCCGATGCACCGAGGGTAACATATCCCATTACCGAATCGGCACCCTCGGGAGCGTCGGCAATGTTGAAAATCAATGCACCGATTACAGCACATATCACCGTAACGGTTACTCCTGCTATTATACCTTTTATAAACGGTCTTGCCTTTTTTATAACTATCCCGTAGTTTCTGCGATGCACCATTCCGTTACCTGCTTTCGTTTTTAGTACAGATATATGACGTTCAGCCATTTTTTATTACTTTGTCCTTGTGTTGCACGACCCTTGGAAAACGGCATTGTTGAGCCTCATTCCTTATATCTGCTGTCATTTTGCATAACCAAACCGCAGATTTGCAAGAAAATGTTTTGCAAGTTTCATCTAAAAAACTTGCAAAAACGTATTGACAACACCGCAAACCCGTGATATAATTACAACTGTGGTCAAAACGACTGCAGGCAATTAACGAAACAAAGCTGTTTCAGATGACAGTCAAATTGAAATGAAAGTTTCATTTTACTGCAAATATCCCTCAAATTTACGGTTAAATTACAAAATACCGCAAATTTACGGAGTAAATCATCTGTTGCCTGCTGTTTTTATCCCCAAAAATGAAATTTGACGGATTTAAAACGTCCAAAAACGTACAGAAAACAAAAAACAAACCTATACCGAACAGGAGTGAGCTTATGTTGGAAAAAGAAGGTCAGGTAAGAATACCTGCCGGTTGTGCTATTTCAGGTTTTATAAGCAGGGACGGCAACAGAATATGCGGCGATAAGATAGTGAAGTCTATTTCTTATATGCACGACAGATCAAACGGTCTGGGCGGCGGTTTCGCAGGATACGGTATTTACCCCGAATACAAGGATCAGTACGCATTCCATATTTTCTACGACTCAAACGAAGCCAGAGTTGAAACCGAACGTTTCCTTGACAAGCATTTTGACGTTGTAAATCTTTCCCGTATTCCCACGAGAAAGCACCCGAATATAACAAACGAGCCGCTCATCTGGAGATATTTCGTAAATCCCCTGCCGACAAAGCTCACTGAAAGTCAGCTCGACGAAAGAGAATTCGTTGCTCAGTGTGTTATCAACATCAATGATAAGATAAACGGTTCTTACGTTTTCTCAAGCGGTAAGAACATGGGCGTATTCAAGGCTGTCGGTTATCCGGAAGATGTCGGAGAGTTCTACAGACTTGAAGAATACGCAGGTTATGCGTGGACGGCACACGGCAGATATCCCACAAACACACCGGGTTGGTGGGGCGGTGCTCATCCGTTTGCACTGCTTGATTATACTATAGTACATAACGGTGAGATTTCTTCCTACGATGCAAACAGAAGATACATCGAAATGTATGGTTACAAGTGCAACCTGCTGACAGATACCGAAGTTATTACATATATAATAGACTTCCTCAACAGAAAACAGAAGCTATGTCTTGAAGATATCGCAAAGATAATTGCCGCTCCTTTCTGGAGTGAGATAGACTCGGATAAGTACAGTGAGAGCGAAAGACAGAAGCTGAAATACTTCAGAAACGTATTCTCAAGCCTTCTGATAACAGGACCGTTCTCGATTATCCTCGGATTTGACGGCGGACTCATGGCACTCAACGACAGACTTAAACTTCGTTCAATGGTTGCCGCAGAAAAAGGCGACATGGTTTACCTCGCAAGTGAGGAATGTGCGATAAGAGCTATCTGTCCCGTTGTTGACCGTATCTGGTCACCAAGAGGCGGCGAACCTATCATCGTTAAACTGAACGAAAAGAAGTAAGAAAGGGAGCGGTAACAGTGGCACTTAATTATTTTCAGCCTTTATTTGATGTTATAAGAGATAAGGACCGTTGCATAAAATGTCAGGCTTGCGCAAGACAGTGTGCAAACGAGGTACACAGATACGACGGCGACCTTGATATGATGATCTCGGACAGCCAGCAGTGCGTTGACTGCCAGAGATGTGTATGTATCTGTCCTACAGGTGCATTGAAGATAGTGGATAACCCCAACAAGTTCAGAAACAACTCCAACTGGAGCCAGCAGATAATGACGGAAGTCTACAAGCAGGCAGAAACAGGCGGCGTTCTCCTTTCTGCAATGGGTAACCCCAAGGAATACCCGGTTTACTGGGACAAGATACTGCTTAACGCTTCTCAGGTAACGAACCCTCCGATCGACCCCCTGCGTGAACCTATGGAAACAAAGGTTTTCCTCGGAAAGAAACCGAAGAACGTTTCTTTCAACGAGGACGGCAGTGTAAAGACGGAAACGACACCTACGCTTGAACTTTCAACGCCTATCATGTTCTCGGCGATGTCATACGGCTCTATCAGCCGTAACGCTCACGAGAGCCTTGCAAGAGCGGCTACGGAGCTCGGTATATTCTACAACACAGGTGAGGGCGGTCTGCACAAGGACTTCTATCAGTACGGTCCCAATACTATAGTACAGGTCGCATCGGGACGTTTCGGCGTATTCAAGGATTATCTTGAAACGGGTGCGGCAATAGAAATCAAGATGGGTCAGGGTGCAAAGCCCGGTATCGGCGGACATCTCCCCGGAGCAAAGATTCTTGAGGACGTTTCAAGAACAAGAATGATCCCTATGGGAACGGACGCTATCTCCCCTGCTCCCCACCACGATATATATTCGATAGAGGACTTACGTCAGCTTGTTCTTTCACTGAAAGAGGCTACAGAGTACAAAAAGCCCGTCATCGTAAAGATTGCCGCAGTACATAACGTTGCCGCTATCGCATCCGGTATCGCACGTTCGGGTGCGGATATAATCGCAATAGACGGTTACAGAGGCGGTACGGGTGCAGCCCCCACAAGAATAAGAGATAACGTCGGTATCCCGATAGAGCTTGCCCTTGCAAGCGTTGACCAGCGTCTGCGTGACGAGGGTATCAGAAACGAGGTTTCTGTAGTGGTTGCAGGTTCTATCCGTTCAAGCTCGGACGTTGTAAAGGCTATCGCACTCGGTGCGGACGCTTGTTATATCGGCACTGCCGCTCTGCTGGCGCTCGGCTGTCACCTTTGCAGAAGCTGTCAGACAGGTAA
This sequence comes from uncultured Oscillospiraceae bacterium, assembly GCA_902490585.1. Lineage (GTDB taxonomy): Bacteria > Bacillota > Clostridia > Oscillospirales > Ruminococcaceae > Ruminiclostridium_E. Next base: position 198,089 of record CABUEI010000001.1, on the reverse strand, counting down.
GTGCAACTGGGGTATCGCAACTCAGCGTCCCGACCTTGTAAAGCGTCTTAACCCCAACATCGGTTATCAGCGTCTTGTAAATCTTGTTCATGCGTGGGATCACGAGATCAAGGAAATGATGGGCGGTATGGGTATCAACTCCGTAGAGGCTCTCAAGGGCAACAGACTTATGCTCAGAGGTATCGGCCTTAACGAAAAAGAGCTTGAGATACTCGGCATACAGCACGCAGGTCAGTGATAAAGGAGAAGTAAAATGAAAAGAGTTTACGTTAACGAGGACTGGTGCCTTGCGTGCCATCTGTGCGAATATTACTGCGCCGCCGCAAACAGCGGAGCCGAAAATATGATAAAGGCTTTTGCAAACGGCAACAAGCCGATCCCGAGAATAAAGGTCGAGGAAGGCAGTGGCATAAACTTTGCGGTACAGTGCCGCCACTGTGAAACCCCTCTTTGCGTAAAGAGCTGTATCACAGGTGCCTTATCGCAGAAAGACGGCGTTATCTCGTGTGACGAGAGCCGTTGTGTAGGTTGTTATACCTGTGTGCTTGCCTGTCCTTACGGCTGTATCGTAACAAGCGAGAATTCAAAGGTAATCCAGAAGTGCGACCTTTGTATGAAGAACAACAACGGCGAGCCTGCTTGCGTAAAGGGTTGTCCCAACAAGGCTATCGTCCTTGAAGAAAGATAAGGAGGAGCGAAAATGAAGAATTATGTTATCATAGGAAACTCCGCCGCCGCTATCGGTGCAGTTCAGGGAATACGCTCGGTCGATAAGAGCGGTAACATCACGATCATCACTGACGAAGCATATCATACATATTCAAGACCTCTTATAAGCTACTGGCTTGAGGGTAAGGTCGCCGACGACAAGATATATTACAGAGAACCCGATTTTTACGAGAAGAACAACGTTAAAACAATGTTCTCGACCCGTGCGGAGAAAATCGAAAACGGATATGTGGTACTTGACAACGGAGAGAAAGTACAGTATGATAAGTTATTGGTAGCAACGGGTTCAAAACCGTTTGTTCCTCCGATGAAAGATCTTGATAAAGTCGAAGATAAGTTCACGTTTATGACATGGGACAGTGCAAAGGCTATCCGTGAAAAAGTAACTGCAGGTACAAAGGTGCTGATAATCGGTGCAGGTCTTATCGGTCTTAAATGTGCAGAGGCTCTGCATCATCTGAACGCCGATATTACTGTAGTTGACCTTGCGGACAGGATACTCCCGAGTATTCTTGATGTCCGTGCCGGTGAGATAATGCAGAAGCATATCGAAAACAAAGGCACAAAGTTCATACTCGGTGCAAGCGTTGAGCAGTTCTCAAAAAACAGTGCGAAGCTGACAAACGGCGAAACAGTGGATTTTGATATTCTTGTAATAGCTGTCGGCGTAAGGCCTAACACAGAGCTTGTAAGCGATGCGGGCGGCAAGGTTGAAAAGGGTATAATAACCGACCTTCACCAGCAGACAACGATTGACAACGTTTATGCCGCAGGCGACTGCACGGTAAGCCACGATTGTTCGTCAAATACCGACAGGATACTCGCACTTCTGCCTAACGCATTTATGCAGGGCGAGGTCGCAGGCAAAAATATGGCAGGCGAGGAAACGCTTTATCTGAACGCTATACCGATGAACGCAATCGGTTTCTACGGTCTGCATATCATAACAGCCGGAAGCTATGACGGCGAAGAAGATATCACGGAAGACGCCGACAAGGAGATATACAAGAAGCTCGTATTCAAGGACGGTCTGCTGAAGGGCTTCATACTTATGGGCGACGTAGCAAGAGCAGGTATCTATACCTCTATGATAAAGGAACAGATTCCTCTTACCGAGGTTGACCTTGATCTTCTCAGAGAAAAGCCTCAGATGATGATGTTCGGCAAAGCAAGACGTGAAGAAAAGCTTGCAGGCAAAAAGCACTGACACAGCACTGAAATGTCTGCAATAACGGAGGATAAGCCATGACAGTATTAAATGCTAATGAAATAGGTTATTACGACCTTAATAAAAAGATAGTCGAATGTGCCGACAAGGATATAACGATAACCGATGCAATGGGACAGCGTTACATAGGTTGCGGCGTTGCAGGCAAGACAATTACCGTAGAGGGAACTCCCGGCAACGCTCTGGGTGCATATCTTGACGGAAGTACTATTATAGTACACGGCAACGGTCAGGACGCTATCGGCGATACAATGAACAACGGTGAGATTTTCATTCACGGCAACTGCGGTGACACGACAGGCTACGCAATGCGTTCCGGTAAGATATTCGTAAAAGGCAACGCAGGCTACCGTGTAGGAATACACATGAAGGAATATCACGAATTCTACCCGAAAATAATCATCGGCGGCAAGGTCGGAGATTTCCTCGGCGAATACCAGGCAGGCGGAATTATCGTAGTACTCGGTATCGGCTGTGACGGCAAAGTGCCTGTGGGCTCGTTCTGCGGAACGGGAATGCACGGCGGTCACATGTACATCCGCAGTGATGAAGCCCCCAAGGGTCTTCCCGTACAGGTTTCATGCGAAGTAGCTGACGACAGCGACAAGGCTGATATCCGTGAATACGTTGACGAATTTGCAAAGAATTTCGGATATGATACAAACACACTGTTAAAGGGCAGATTCTACAAGTTGTCGCCGAACACGGCAAGTCCGTACAAACAGCTTTATACGCATAACTGATAAGAACGGAAAATAGATATATAGATATAAAACGCCCTGCCGATTTTAAGGGTGCGTCGGCAGAGCGTTTAATACCACGAAAGAGGGTGTCGGAATGAATGTACTTATAGCAGGCAAAACAAGCGAAATCTGCGACAGCATAGCAGGACTTCTGATTGATCTTGACTGCGACAACATCTCGACTTTCACAAGCGGCGCTATCGTAAGAGGCGTAGATATATCAAGGTTTGATAGTGTCATCATCTCCACTCCCCTTTCGGACGAATTCGGGCTTGATCTTGTCGCAGATATAGCAAAGGACGCAAAGAACGGCGTAGTCGTACTTGCAAAGCGTGAGATATCTGACGAAGTACAGAAGAAGATACGATTCACGGGAGCGTTTGTCCTGCCCCGTCCGTTCAACAAAGCTTTGCTTATACAGACAATAAAGCTTGCCGAAATCGCACATATAGGAATGGCAAAGCTTGAAGAGGAAAACAGACAGCTGACACAGCAGTTATCCGATATGAAGATAGTAAACCGTGCAAAGTCAATGCTCATGCAGTATCTGAATCTGACGGAGGAACAGGCACACAGGCATATTCAGAAGCAGGCAATGGATCTTAGAAAGACGCAAAGAGCCGTTGCGGAGGATATATTAAAGACGTATCAGAACACAAAGGAAGAAGAATAAACAGCGAACGCAGGGTGTATGCACTGCGTTCTTTGATTTTCAAAGCGGTTATATGCGGTAAGCAGGTGCGGCAGACCTTTTGACAAGTTCCAGTAATGCAATATTTATCCATTAAAAAATCAGCCATATATTGACATTTAGCTTTTTACGCACTTTTCACATTTCTGTTACAGAAAGCTCACAAACGGCTTTGTTACCGCAAATGTCGATACAGAGCGGATTTGGACGGATTTTATTAGATATTGTTATATAGATAAACACATACCGATATTCCTAAATTATATTTTACAATTCCGGGGGAGTATGTTAAAATAATAACGAACAAAAGAAAGAAGTCCTGTAACATAAAAATACATAACGCAGGACATACGGATAACAACAACTAAATATAGATTAAAAAACGGCTAAAAAGCCAAACAGGAGGAATTTCACATGAGATTTACATTACCCAGAGATGTTTATCACGGCAAGGGCGCACTTGAGGCATTAAAGAGCTTCAAAGGTAAGAAAGCAATGATCGTCGTAGGCGGCGGTTCAATGAAACGTTTCGGTTTCTTACAGAAGGCTGAAGCTTATCTGAAGGAAGCAGGCATGGAGGTTGAACTCTTTGAGAACGTAGAGCCCGATCCTTCCGTTGAAACAGTTATGAAGGGTGCAGACGCAATGCTCAAGTTCCAGCCCGACTGGATCGTAGCAATGGGCGGCGGTTCTCCTATCGACGCAGCTAAGGCTATGTGGATCAAGTATGAGTACCCCGACTGCACATTTGAAGATATGTGCAAGGTATTCGGTATCCCCGAACTGAGAAAGAAAGCTCACTTCTGCGCTATTTCTTCAACATCAGGTACAGCTACAGAAGTTACAGCATTCTCAATCATCACAGACTACCACAAGGGTATCAAGTATCCTATCGCTGACTTCGAGATCACTCCCGATGTTGCTATCGTTGATCCCGAGCTTGCTGAAACAATGCCTCAGAAGCTCGTAGCACATACAGGTATGGACGCTATGACACACGCAGTAGAAGCTTATGTATCAACAGCTAACTGCGACTTCACAGATCCTCTTGCTCTGCACGCAATCAAGATGATCCAGAACGACCTCGTTGATTCTTACAACGGCGATATGGCTAAGCGTGATGCAATGCACAATGCACAGTGTCTCGCAGGTATGGCATTCTCAAATGCTCTGCTCGGTATCGTTCACTCAATGGCTCACAAGACAGGTGCCGCATTCGCTGATTACGGTGCTCATATCATACACGGTGCCGCAAACGCTATGTATCTTCCTAAGGTTATCGCATTCAACGCTAAGGACGAAACAGCTAAGAAGCGTTACGGCGTAATCGCTGACTTCATGGGTCTCGGCGGTGCTAATGATGACGAAAAGGTAAAGCTCCTCATCGCTTATCTGCGTAAGATGAACGACGATCTGAAGATTCCTCACTGCATCAAGAACTACGGCGCAGACAGCTATCCCACAGAAAACGGTTTCGTTCCCGAAAACGTATTCCTGGAAAGACTGCCTGAGATCGCTAAGAATGCAATCGCAGACGCTTGCACAGGTTCTAACCCTCGTATTCCTACTCAGGAAGAGATGGAAAAGCTGCTTAAGTGCTGCTACTACGATACAGAAGTTGATTTCTGATATCGTAGTTATTAAAATTGATTTCATCTATTTATATAGCCTCTGAATTATAACCCAAAAGGAAAGCCCCTTGTACCACCCCCTAAGGTACAAGGGGTTTTTCCATGCCGAGTCGGCATGGAAAATTCGCCTTTCTGTATGTTTGTAATTGATGTAACAACGATGTACGGCGAGTGGCGGGTGTGACCCGCTTCAAATTCGCCGTTCTGACGGTTGGCGGATTGCGTAAGTTGCGTTACCGGCGGATAGCAATGTATGCTTCAGATTTACTTTTTGTGATGAAATTTGCCCGTCATTAAAGGACATTCCCCACGATACATACACCTTCGTTTCAAGATTTTTCACATTTCTTTCATCGCCCGTTATTATATGATTCATAAAAAAGGGGTATACTATAGTAACAGTCAGAGGAAAGGATTCCGACGACCGAAATCAGCCGATAGGTTTCGGCTTGAAAAATATCGTGCCGACAAGCATGGTTAACATAACTGGAGCCGGCAAGACGGCAAAAGCCGCCCTATATACGCTCCGCCTAAGTACAACGAAAGTTTTCATATATACCTCTCTATTATTCAAGCAAAACCGCTCTGTGACGCAGGGCGGTTTTTGCTGTACTCTCACTCTCCGCCTTTCCTTTTGCTGCAGGTTGAAATTCCTGCAATTCGGTGCTATAATAAAGATATAATTTTTGGAAAAGATTCCGGAAAGGGTAAAGATATGGGATATACGCTTAAAACAGCACAGTACGTCAACGATTTTCAGTGCATAGGCGGAAAGTGTACGATGGATTGTTGCCGAGGTTGGAATATACTGTGGGCAGATGAGGAAGTGGAAAGTTTAAAAAAATCCAAGCACTCCGATGAGTTGGACGAGTTGATAAAAGTATCCTTTGAAAAGACGGATAATGGCATCAATAAAATAGTTCTTATGGCTGACGGGGACTGTCCTTTTCACGATAAAGAAGACAGACTTTGTAAAATTCAGAAAGAACTCGGGGCTGAATATCTGTCAAGCGTGTGCAGGAACTATCCTATAAGCGGTACGGTTAATAACCGTATCATAACAAAAGTCAGATATCTCAGTTGTCCTGCCGTTTTTGACCTTATTACAAAGGATGAGAAATCTTGCGATGCCTATGTATATGGTAAAGATTATGAGCCGACAAATTTGAGAGTATATCGGATTGACACTATAGATATGGTCAAAGAAAATCCGACATTGAAATACAGGAACGATTTATTTGACTTCTTCTACGGCATTCTTAGTGACAAAAGACGTGATATACATACATCTTTGATCATAGGGACGCTTGCGGCTCAGACGCTTTCAAAGCTGGAAATGTCGTCGCCGGACAGAATACCGGAAGGCATATCCGCTTTATCAAAGCAAATAAATAGCCCGGCACTTGCAAAATCACTTTCGGATATTGAACCGAATTATAAAGTAAAACTCGGCGTTGTGCAGTGTATGCTTGACGGTACAACTGTAGGTGATAAACTGTCAGAAATATTGTCGTCAATCAGAAAAAAGAACATAGAAGGCAAATTTTTCGTTGCAATACAAACATATATAACTAATCTCGAAAAGTTCTATAAAATATGTTCGACTAAGCCGTTTATTATAAGAAACATAGTAAGATGTCTTTATATGTGTGAGTTTATGCCGTTTTCAGATAATAATTATAATATTTTTGATAACTACGCATATTTTTGTGCATCTGTAGCACTTATAGACTTTTTCGGTGCTGCCGCTGCAGCCGGCAGTGATAATCCAAACGAAATATTTGAGAGGTTTAAAACAGCGGTCTGTCTTGCTTCTCATCCGCTTTGTCATAATTCTGACAGAGTGAAGATGATAATAGATTACTTAAAGGATATAGACTGCTATTCGGCAGGACACCTTGCACTTATCGTAAAATAAGTCAGTTATATAACCGCTCTGTGACGCAGGGCGGTTTTTGCTATTACGCAAAGCCGACAGTTAATATTGTAAATTTTACACAAACTCCCTATAAAATTTCTCAGAAAATTTATAAAAAAATTTTCAAAAAGGCTAAAGTTTAGAAAAACAAGCGCCGATATAATAAATGTAAGGGTCACAGAACCCTGTGCGGAGGCGGAAAACTTCCGCAGTGTTTTGCAAAACAAACACCAAATGACTTTAGCTTAGCGCAAAGCAAGGTCACACTAACAAAAAACAAGTCCCTATAAGGGCAACGACTTCCGAAAAGGATTTCGGGAGTACATTCAAGGAGGAAAACAAAATGGCAGGTATGGTAGTACAGCATAACTTAAATGCGATCAATGCTAACAACAAGATGAACATCAACGTTTCAGGTACAAAGAAGGCAACTGAAAAGTTATCTTCAGGTTATCAGATCAACCGTGCAGGCGATAACGCTGCAGGTCTGGCTATATCTGAAAAGATGCGTTCACAGATCCGTGGTCTTTCACAGGCTACAAAGAATGCCAACGACGGTATCTCTCTTATCCAGACAGCTGAAGGCGGCTTAAACGAAACTCACTCAATTCTTCAGAGAATGAGAGAGCTTGCAGTTCAGTCAGCTAACGGTACATACCAGGATGATACAGACCGTGAAGCTATCCAGCTCGAAGTTGACGCACTCAAGAGCGAAATCGACAGAATCGCTTCTTCTACAGAGTACAACGGCATGAAGCTCCTCGATGGTTCACTCGGCGGTTCTACATCTGTTACAGAGTACGGTGCTAATTTTGGTGTTGTTGTATCTAAGGGTGACCTTCAGAATGCAGTTATCACATCAAATGTTGCCGGTGTAAAGGTTGCTACAACTATAGATGCTTCCGGTAAGGGCGCAGAGAATGCTTTCTGGTCTGAAGATGGCACTACATTAACGCTTAACCTTAACAAGAACACAACATATACTCAGGAAGAGATTAACAAACTGATTGATAACGCTACTGTTAACAAGGCAGCTACAGCAACTCCTCCCGAGCTTAATGTAAAACTTGCTAACGGAACACTTACAATGGGTGCAACTGCAACAGCTGCCGATGCAGCAGATAAGACAACAGCTGGTCTTCGTGCAACAGGTAGCGGCGATTTAAACAAGCTTGTTATTGCTGAAGATAAGGGCAATATGACATATTCCGATAGCATCAAGTTTACTGCTAATACTTATGGTAAGTCAACAGACGCTTCAAACGTAGGTCATGTTGCTACAAAAATCACAATTACAACTTCTGTTGGCGCAGGTAAGGAAAGCGTTACTTTAGCCGATACTACAAAGCCCGGTGAAATCACTCTTAACCTGGCTACCGGTGTTGAGTATACTAATAGCGATATTGAGAAGATACTCAAAGATGCAGGATATGACTATGAAGTTGAATTAACAGATAAGGTTAATCCTGATAAGAATGCTGACGGCAAGATTCTCTTTAATGTTTCCAATAAAACTGGCATCGACGTAACTGTTGCAGAAGGTGCCGGTGTTGGTAAGGATTATGTTCCTACAACAGGCAAGGGTCTTACATTCCAGATCGGTGCTAACGGCGTTGAGGATCAGAGAGTTACACTTTCTGTAAACGATATGTCTTCAAAGGCTATAGGCGTTGCAAGTGCTGATGTTTCTACTCAGGATGCTGCAAACAAGGCTATCGACATGGTAGACGCTGCTGTTAAGACAGTATCTATGCAGAGAGCCGGTCTTGGTGCTCTTCAGAACAGACTTGAGTACACAGTTAACAACCTGACAACAACAAACGAGAACCTGACAGCAGCTGAATCTCAGATCAGAGATACAGATATGGCTACAGAGATGATCAACTACACTAAGAATAACATTCTTCAGCAGGCATCTCAGGCTATGCTCGCTCAGGCTAACCAGCAGCCTCAGGCTATTCTCCAGTTACTCCAGTAATCTGAGAACAGCATGAGTTTCAGGGCTTAATATTTATAAATTAATGACTTGATGAGTTCGCCCCCGTGAAAACGGGGGCGGATTTTATTTGTATAAATAACAAGTGTTTTCAGGCGCAAGTTGATATTATGCCGTCGAATAACGAAATTATTAACATTATGCGCAAAACCGCTCCCGGAGCACTCCGGGAGCGGTTTGAACTATATTCCGTTGTGATTTATCAGTTTGCAACGATGTTAACAAGCTTGCCGGGAACAACGATTTCCTTACGGATCGTCTTGCCCTCAAGCGACTGTGCGATAGCTTCCTTTGCCATCTTCAGCAGTTCATCCTTGTCAGCGGCTGTAGGAACGTTTATACGAGCCTTTATTTTGCCGCAGAGCTGAACAACTATCTCAACTGTGCTGTCAACGCAGAGCGCCTCATCGTATGTTACCCACTGCGCTTCGTTCAGTATGCCGTAGCCGAGTGAATTGTACATTTCCTCGGTGATGTGGGGAGCAAAGGGGTTAAGGAGTATCAGCAGCGATTTCATCTCGGCATCGTTGATCTTGCCGTTTGCGGTGATCTCGTTGATAAGCGACATCATAGCGGCAATAGCCGTGTTGAATCTCATCTTCTCAATATCTTCGCTGACCTTCTTTATCGTCTTGTGCATTGATGTTCTCAGCTCGTCTGAGTATTCATCGCCACGGACAAGCATATTCTGAAGATTCCATACACGGTCAAGGAAACGCTTACAGCCCTTCATACTGCTGTCGTTCCAGGGAGCCGCCTGTTCGTAGTCGCCCATGAACAAGACATATACACGCAGAACGTCTGCACCGTATACGTCAACAACGTCATTCGGGTCGATTACGTTGCCTCTTGACTTGCTCATCTTCTCGCCGTCCGGACCTAAGATAAGACCCTGTGCGGTACGCTTTGCATAAGGCTCGGGAGTGGGAACTTCGCCTATGTCGTAAAGGAACTTGTGCCAGAAACGTGAGTAGATCATATGACGGGTAACATGCTCCATACCGCCGTTGTACCAGTCAACAGGAAGCCAGTATTTGAGCGCTTCCTGTGAAGCAAATTCCTTGTCGTTGTTGGGGTCGCAGTAACGCAGGAAGTACCAGCTTGAGCCTGCCCACTGGGGCATTGTATCTGTTTCTCTGCGTGCGTCCTTACCGCACTTGGGGCACTTGCAATGTACGAATGAATCTATCTTAGCAAGCGGGCTTTCGCCGTCCTGACCGGGCTGGAAGTTCTCAACGGGAGGAAGTTCCAGAGGTAACTGGTCGTAGGGCACGGGAACGATTCCGCAGTCGGGGCAGTGTACTATCGGGATAGGTTCGCCCCAGTATCTCTGACGGTTGAACGCCCAGTCCTTCATCTTGTACTGTACGCCCTTTTCGCCGCAGCCAAGCTTAGCAAGTACGCCGAGCATCTTCTCGATAGCGTCCTTCTTGTTGGTGATGCCGTTGAGCTCGCCTGAGTTTACCATCTCGCCGTCGCCTGTGTAGGCTTCCTTTGAAATGTCGCCGCCCTTGATTACTTCAATTATATCAATGCCGAACTTCTTTGCAAATTCGTAGTCACGGGTATCGTGAGCAGGAACCGCCATGATAGCACCTGTACCGTAACCCATCATTACATAGTCTGAAATGTAGATCGGGATCTCTTTCTTTGTAACGGGGTTTACAGCGGTAAGACCGTCTATCTTTACACCTGTCTTGTCCTTGACAAGCTGTGTTCTCTCAAATTCGCTCTTCTTACTGCACTCAGCCTTGTAAGCGTCAAGGTCTGCTATGTTCTTTATGGAATCTCTGTACTTCTCAATTATGGGATGCTCGGGTGCGATAACCATGAATGTTACGCCGTAGAGCGTATCGGGACGTGTTGTATAGATACGCAGTTTCTCGTCGTTCTCCTTGATAGAGAAGTTTACGAATGCACCTGTAGACTTACCTATCCAGTTCTGCTGCTGGAGCTTTACGTTGGGCAGATAGTCAACATCTTCAAGACCCTGTAACAGCTTGTCGGCATATTCAGTGATACGCAGATACCATACTTCCTTAGTCTTCTGTACGATTTCGCTGTGGCAGATATCGCAGTGACCGCCCTGTGAGTCCTCGTTTGAAAGGACAACCTTACAGCTCGGGCAGTAGTTTACGAGGGTCTTATCCCTGAATACAAGACCGTGCTCGAACATCTTGAGGAATATCCACTGCGTCCACTTATAGTACTTTTCTTCTGTGGTGTCAATTACTCTTGACCAGTCGAATGAGAAGCCCACACGCTTTAACTGATTTGTGAACTTTACTATGTTGTTGTCTGTTACCTTACGGGGATGAACGCCTGTCTTGATAGCGGTGTTCTCGGTGGGCAGACCGTAAGCGTCAAAGCCTATAGGGAACAGTACGTTGTAACCCTGAAGTCTTCTCTTACGGCTTACTACCTCAAGACCTGAATAAGCCTTGATATGTCCGACGTGCATACCTGCACCCGAGGGGTAGGGAAATTCTACGAGAGCATAGAATTTCGGCTTTGTACTGCCGTTCTCAGCTTTGAATGTCTGGTGGTCGTCCCAGTACTTCTGCCATTTGCTTTCTATGGCAGCGAAGTCATATTTTTTCTCTTCCATTTTACGAGTTGTCCTTTCATACGCCCGAAATGGCGGTATAATTCAATTTCAACCTTTATTATAATACAATAACGGCGGTTCTGTCAAGTAAAGCAGACGGATATGCGAAAAAGTGAAACAGATAGGAATTAAAATGTAAAAATATGTTCGTACACTTTTGCTTTTACAACCGTTCGTGCCATATATTTACCGTTCGTGCCAAAAAGTTGAAATCGTGAATAAAATAGGTTATGATAAAATCATAAAAATATAAGGGGGAGAAGTATGCTCATCTGCGTTTACGATACCGCAAACGAGGCGGATATACTGAAAGCGAAAATTGCACAGCTGTCAATGTCGGCGGTAGCATTACCGTTGACGGAAACGGCAGTCTTAACGCCGTAGGTTGCGCTATAGAAGATGAAGATATAATGAACAGCGCAATATCGCTGACCGGTAATCAGGACAATAAAATTTCCGTTAGCGGAAACGGCAGTATTACCGTGCCCGAAAGCAACGGAGCGAGATACGGAATATGCTACAATGTAGACCGCAAAAGAATAAATGCCGAAATAAGCGGCGGTAAGGTTACTGCTTACGGCACTCTGTGCGGCATCAGCAGTATAAACCTTATAATGAGCGGCTCAGGTTCGGTTTATGCTACCGGCGGTATGCTTGGTATTGATAACACTAATCCTTCAATAAATGAGGACGAATTTGTAATAAAGGGTTCGACCGAGTTCAAGGCTGAGGAAAGCGCTGTAACAAGCAATGCTGAGTTTGCAGACAGCCGTTATTATATAGGCGAAGATTACGCTAATACTGTAGTTATAAAGCCTGATCCTTCTCCCCGTATAATACTCGGCAAGCAGACAGGCAGATTTACTGTCGAAAGTGGTATGCTCTATGAGGGCGTTACTTTGGATTACCTTGTCGGCACGGTCAGCTTTGACATAGTGCCGTTAAATATAAGTGATGAGGATTTTGCGTCTGCGACGGCAGTTATAGGTAATAGCAGTTTTAGCGCAGAGATCAGCAAGAACGGTGATGACTGGATTTGCACAGTTTCTTCACCCGATCCGTACGACTATACATACTATGAAAACGCAGAGGATGAAGAGCTTTATATCACATACGGCGATATAAAGTCGGATACACAAACGGTAATAGTAAATCAAAGCTATTACGATGGCATAGACGGTGGTGCAAGCCAGCCGTATGACAAACTTTACACAAATGCGCCCGATTATGTAAAACAGAATTATTATGTAACAGTTTCCTACAGTACGTCCGATGGCAATGTGACAAACATCTGGTATGTTAATGCAAACAGCAAATATACGTTATACCAGCTCGGTGAGGTACTTGATGACGGCGAGAAATTTAAAATATCCGATAATGCGCCCATGGGCAAATTTACGGTATATTGCGATACCGTGCTTGCAAAGACGGACGGGACCGAGAGGATTTTAACAACTAAGTTCTCATTTGAAAAGAAAGAATGCAAGCACGAAAATGGATATGACTTTTTGGGCAGATGTAACGACTGTAGATCAGATTGCCCGCACGACGAGGTTGACATTGACACAGGCAAGTGTACTAAATGCGAATATCAGCTTGCGGCTGTTATCGTGAAGGACGGAGCTGTAGATTCTGCTTATAAGGACGATGAGATAGCAACGGCTTTTGAAACGGCTGACAGTGCCGATAACAAGGGCTGTACATTAAAGTTATTCAGGCAATACACAGGCGACTATACAACGCTCACCGGTGAGTTTACGTTGTGGCTTGACACAAGCGTCGGATTCAACACATTCACTGTTTCTGAAAACGGAAATATAACGGTTAAAAATAGAAAATTACAAGGTCAGAATATCGGCAACTTTATCGTTGGTGACTCAGGTAAGTTGACATTTGTTAAAACAAACCGTGTATGCGGTACTGTAACAGTAGATGCGGGTACATTTGATTGTTATGACGCAAACGGCGTTGACCTTATCATAAGTAATGAAAACAGCAATGTAACTCTCTATGGCGGCTATTTTACCGGCATAAGCTATACAGGCGGCGGTGACAGAGAGAACACAGGAATTTTGTCACTGCTGGCTGAAAGGTGATTTACAAGCCGGACAAGGGAACGCACAACGCAAAAAGGGCGCTCTCCAAACGGAAAGCGCCCTCTATTATTGCTATTCAGTTAGTTCTCACTCAACAGTGAAAGCGTCCTTACCCAGACCGCAAACCGGGCAAACCCAATCCTCGGGGATATCTTCCCACTTGGTGCCGGGAGCAATTCCGCTGTCGGGATCGCCAACTGCGGGGTCATAAACATAGCCACAAGGGCAAACGTGCTTTTCCATACTCATATCCTCCTATGTTATTACTTGAAGTAACGGTTGAGCAGACCCTCGAAAGCCTTGCCGTGTCTTGCTTCGTCCTTAGCCATTTCGTGAACTGTGTCATGGATAGCGTCAAGGTTTAACTGCTTAGCTCTCTTAGCAAGGTCAAGCTTACCCTGTGTAGCGCCGTGCTCAGCGGCAACTCTCTTTTCAAGGTTTTCCTTTGTCGATGCGCTTACAACATCGCCTAAAAGCTCTGCGAACTTTGCAGCATGCTCAGCTTCTTCCCATGCAGCCTTTTCATAGTAAAGACCTACTTCGGGATAACCCTCTCTGTGAGCGGCTCTTGCCATAGCAAGATACATACCTACTTCTGTGCATTCACCCTCAAAGTTAGCCTTTAAACCTGCGAGGATCTCTTCATCTTCAACTGCCTTTGCAACGCCTACCTTGTGCTCGTCTGCAAATACGAGCTTCTCGCTCTCCTTGAGTTCTGTGAACTTACTGCCGGGAACCTTGCACTGAGGGCAGAACTCGGGAGGCGTATCTCCCTCATGAACGTAACCGCATACCGGACATACCCACTTTTTCATAGTAAATTACCTATCCTTTCATAATGATAAAATCTTTATTTTCTTATTGTTTTCATCAAATCAGTAACGTTTACTGATTTAATGTTTTAATTATAACCGATACTTCGATATTTGTCAATAGTTTTTTAAAAATTTTTTGTAAAAATTAGGTTATCGTAGATTACTCTGCGTGACAACGCAGAATAGTACAGCGAAAGAGAATATACCGTTTCAAGCCTTATTACCGCTTTTAATGCCTGTTTGTTGAAATCCGCCTGCAACATGAGTTATAATAATATTGTAAAAATGGTTATAATTCAATTCTAAGGAGAATTTATGAGAAAGACACACGAAAAAATACTGCGGACACTGCTTGCGGTATCTGTACTTACAACAGCAATGCTTTCAAGCGGTTGCCTTGACAATGAAGAAGAGATTTTGGACAGCACGGCAAGCGATAACAAGCAGACAAGCGACGGCGGAAATGCAGGCGACAGTGAAAACGGCGGTAATAAGTATGACGGCGAGGTAAACGGAAGCCGTGCGTCAAAGCTTACTTTCAGCAGTTCGGACGGGATAAGCATTACAAGAAAACAGCGTGAATCGGAAAAGCCTATGGGCGAAGACGGCACACAGACAGTCTTTGTATATATGTGCGGAAGCGATCTTGAAAGCGAAAACGGACTTGCGAGCGGCGACATTGAGGAAATGATCGCAGGCTCACAAAGCGAGAACGTGAAGTTCGTGATACAGACGGGCGGTGCTGGCTATCAAATATGCTGATACTCCCGTGAAGGTCGGCTCGTTCCAGGGCTTTGACCTGAGCGTGACGGTAAACAGCAATATGATGGGCGGCGGTATGTCGGCTTGTCTGCAAGGTGCCGCTTCACATACCACGAAGCTGATCGAGAGTTTTGCCCATAACCTGAACCGTCTTGAAGCTGCCCTCTACAACATTGACGGCAGAATTGAGAGAACGCAGGACAACCTTGCGAAACTCCGGCTCGACCACGCAGAAGCGCAGAAGATTGTTGCAGAGCCGTTCCCCCAGCAGGAGGAGCTTGATACTAAGGAGCAAAGACTAAAAGTCGTGACTGATGAGCTGAATCAGGCGGCTATCGAAGCAAAGAAGAACGCTCCGAAGCGTGAAAAGACTTGCTACTTTGAGAGGGCGAAGATGAAGCGTGATGCCGCAAGGCTCGCCAAGAAGCCGAGAGCGCCGAAGGATCAGACAAAGGGCAGGAGTAAGAAGCAAGGAATTGAATAAACAACTATGAGATTATTCTAAGTAAGTATGCATCCCAATAAGTGAAAAATGATATAATTCACATTATTGGGATGCAATTTCTATCTTGACAGAAAGAAAAAAAAGATGTATAATATATACAATGGGGTTTGTGTACCCTTTTGAAATTTTCAAGTTATAATCCACACAAGTTGGTTTGTGTAAAATATTACTTAAATACAATGCGAGGAAAGGAATTATCATGGCAAATAAAGAGAAAATGGTCCCTCCTACATTAGAAATGATTCAGGGCAATCCGTACAATTATACTTTTGATGAAGTAGCCAAATGTATGGGAGAAGAAAGAGCTAAGTCTTTATTCAAAACCTTGTATAAAAGTGGCGTAAGTCCTAAAAATCAAACTATGACTATAAAAGACATATATGTAGGGGGAGATACTACAAAGTATGCTTTTGAATTACAAGATGGCTACTGCATTGAAACAGTATGCATTAAAAGAAGGACTGGCAATACGGTATGCGTTAGCACTATGGTCGGTTGTCCGGTGGGGTGTATTTTCTGTGCATCAGGAAAAAATGGATTTATTCGCAATCTTTCACCAGCTGAAATAGTTCAGCAAATCGTTCTTTTGAAAGAACGTGTCAACAGAATCGTTTTTATGGGGATGGGAGAACCTCTCTTTAATTATGATAATCTGATTAAAAGTATTCATATACTTCGTGATCGCAATGGACTTAATTTTCCTACAGATGGCATAAATGTATCGACTGTTGGACCAGTTGAACAGTTGAAGCGACTGAGAGAGGAGCATTTAAAGATTCAGTTTACACTCTCTCTTCACGCAACGGATCAAGCAACTAGAAACATGATTATGCCGCACATGAAATCCAATAGCATTCATAGTGTTGTCGAAGCTGCGCTTTCCTATTCTGAACGACATAACAGAAAGATTACCATTGCATATCTGCTCGCTCCTGGAATTAATGATAGGGCTTCAGACGTAAGACAACTTGGTAAATGGTTTAGAGGAAAAAATGTACTGATTAATCTTTTACAATATAATGAAACTGCCTGTAAGAGAATCAAACGTCCTAACAAGCAACAATTGGTTGCATTTAAGATTAGATTAGAGGAGGCTGGCTTGGAAGTAAAACTTCGGGAATCAAGAGGTAATAGAATAAAAGCTGCCTGTGGTCAATTAGTAAGTGATTATAATAAAGGGAACGACGCTCCTACGTCTGATTCACCTGAAAAGATGTCGCCTGTGATACACAAGCTTTCTGACAATAAAGCTGATACAACAAGAGGGATAAGAAAAGAAAAACGTCACCCTTTTGCAAAACATAAAGCCAAAAGGAAACGTAAGAAAAACTAATGATGAATTAACCCTCTAACCATTGTTGACTATTCTTTTAATGGTTATCGTTTGCGCTCACCATAATACTATGACGCACGGACGCATCTATGTATGCGCCCGTGCTAACCACAACATGAAAGGTGGGTGTACTGCCTTTTCTTTGCACGGCAGTAGGTGTGTCTCTACAATAATGCAATTATTTTTGTGTATAAAAGGAATAACCATTTTATTTTATGTGGAGGGATAATATGAGACTGGCAGATATGCATATTCATACTACTTTTTCGCCCGACGGAAAGTCATCTATGGAAGAGCAGTGTATAAAAGCCATAGAGATTGGGATTCCAATTATTTGTTTTACGGATCATGTAGATTTCAATTCTTCTGAAATAAATGTGGGAAGAATAATAGAAAAAGCAGCTTTATAAACGGTTGCTCCCAAAATGAGTTAAAAGAATTAACCGCTTGAGTTTGGTCGCTTAGGGCGGTTATTTTCATACCACTTGTACAAACCATGGTATAATTGGCGGCTTAATGTAAAAATATTGGCGAGCCACCGTAATTTTCGCCAAAGCACTTGATTTTTCGACCGGATTGGTTTAAAATAATAATGATATTGCATACTGCAAAAACAAATTCAGAAAGGGTATCAATCAATATGAAAATTCTGGTAGTAAATGCCGGCAGTTCATCACTTAAGTATCAGCTTATCGATATGAAGGATGAGTCGGTCATAGCAAAGGGCAACTGCGAGCGTATCGGTATTGACGGTAAGATCACTCACAAGACAGCAGACGGCAGAGAATATGTAGAGGAATGTGCATTCCCCACCCACACAGAGGCTTTTGAAAAGCTGGTAGAAGTAATGACAAAGGGCGATTACGCCGTTATCAAGGATATGAGTGAAATCGGCGCTGTAGGTCACAGAATAGTGCAGGGCGCTGAGGTATTCACAAAGACTACTATCGTAACAGACGAGGTTATCGATCAGATAGACGGTCTTGCCGATCTTGCTCCCGTACATAACCACGCACATGCACTTGCGCTGAGAGCCTGCAAGAAGGTTATCCCCGAAACAACTCCTCAGGTAGTAGTATTCGATACAGCATTCCACCAGACAATGCCTCCCAAGGCTTATATGTTCGGTATGCCTTATGAGTGCTATGAGCAGTTCCATGTAAGAAAATACGGTTTCCACGGAACATCACACCGCTTCGTATCAATGAAGTACGGTGAAGTTACAGGCAAGAGCCTTGAAGGACTTAACATCGTTTCATGCCACCTCGGCAACGGTTCTTCTATCACAGCTATCAAGGACGGCAAGTCTATAGATACATCAATGGGCTTTACTCCTCTTGACGGTATCATCATGGGTACACGTTCAGGCAGCGTTGACCCCTCAGCTGTTGAGTTTGTACAGAACAAGCTCGGACTTACCCCCTCTGAGATGAGCGACTACCTCAACAAGAAGTCGGGATTCCTCGGACTTTCAGGTCAGTTCAGCGATAACAGAGATATCACAAGTGCCGCACAGCACGGTGACAAGCGTTCACAGCTCGTTACAGATATGCTCACATACGAGATAAAGAAGTACATCGGTTCTTACACAGCCGCTATGAACGGTCTTGACGTTGTTATCTTCACAGGCGGTATCGGCGAGAACGCTCCGGAAGTCAGAAAGGGCGTATGCGAGGATATGGAATATCTCGGTATCAAGCTTGACAACTCCGTAAACGACGGCTTAAAGGGCAAGCTCACAAAAATCTCTGCTCCCGACAGCAAGGTTGAAGTATGGGTAATTCCTACAAACGAAGAGCTCCTTATCGCCCGTGATACACTTGAGATCACAGGTCTTGACAAGAATGCATAAGTGAAGCGATAGATATAGGCGATTTCCCCGCTCCCGAGGTTTCGGGGGCGGGGTTTTTGTGTGCGGAAGGGGTATGTATAAAAAATATTTGTATTGAAAAAATTGTTCTTGAATGGTATAATTAAATTGTTTTGTAGAGATTTTGAATTTTTATGGCATAAGGAGAGTTCTGTGCATAAAACCAAAGAACAAATTTCATATAATATGCACCGGGTTAAATCCAAAGACACAAAAATAGAGGTTATGCTTAGGAAAGAACTTTGGTCAAGAGGTTTACGCTATCAAAAAAACTCAAAGAAAGTATTCGGAAAACCGGATATTGTTTTCATAGGCAAAAAAGTTGCGGTATTTTGTGACAGTGAATTTTGGCACGGTTATGATTGGAATAATAGGAAAAAAGAGTTTAAGTCGCATCAAGATTTTTGGATTCCTAAAATCGAAAGGAATATTGTCCGTGATAGGCAAGTGAGCGAAAAACTTACCGGTATGGGATGGACAGTGTTAAGATTTTGGGGTGATGATATAAAAAATAATTTACAGGCGTGTGCTGATATAATTGAGAGGGCGGTTAAAAATAAAAATGGTTAAATATAAATCAATTGATTTATTTGCGGGAATCGGTGGAATTCGTCTTGGATTCGAAAAAGCCTTCGGCAACGAAATCAGTACGGTTTTTGTAAGTGAATGGGACGAATATGCTCAAAAAACATATAAAGCCAATTTCAAAGATGATTTCGAAATCGCAGGAGATATAACAAAAATCGATGAAAACGATATTCCGCAATTTGATATTTGTCTTGCCGGTTTTCCTTGCCAGGCGTTCAGTCTTGCAGGAAAAAGGAAAGGATTTGAAGATAACTATAAAGGAATGTGCCGTGGCACCTTATTTCTGGATGTTGCAAGAATCTGTGAACAACATAAGCCAAAAGTGATTTTTTGTGAAAATGTAAAGGGTCTTAAAATTCACGACAGAGGCAGAACATTTGAGATAATAAAAAAGACATTTGAAGACTTGGGGTATAAAGTGTTCAGCGCAGTGTTGAACAGCAAGGATTTCGGAGTTCCTCAGAACAGAGAAAGAGTATATGTAGTAGCGTTCAGAAACGATGTTGCTCCGGAAAATTTTGACTTTCCAAATGCTACGGACGATTCAAAAAGGTTGAAGGATATTATCGAAGAGAAGCCTGTACCGGCTAAGTATTATTTAAGTGACGTTTATGTTGAAACATTGAGAAGGCACAAAGCTCGTCACGAGGCAAAAGGAAACGGCTTTGGATATGAAATCCGTGAATGGGACGGCATTGCCGGAGCTATAGTGTGCGGAGGAATGGGAAGAGAACGTAATTTATTGATTGACAAACGCCAAAAAGATTTAACACCGACAACACACATTAAAGGCGAAATCAATAAGGAAGGTATCAGAAAAATGACACCGAGAGAATGGGCTCGGCTACAGGGCTTCCCAGATACATTTAATCTTCCGCTTGCCGATGTTCACCTGTACAAGCAATTTGGAAACAGCGTAACGGTAAGTGTTATTGAAGCGATTGCAAAACAAATTAAGGAGGTACTTGATAATGCCTAAACTTTCGGGAAACAAAGGCGAATGGAGCGAAATATATGCATTTCTCCGTTTGCTTGAAATAAAGAAATTGTATGCTGCGGATGCCGAATTAAATAAAAAAGATGATATGTTTTACAACATAATCAATATCATCCGTACCGAGCCTATAGGTATACTTGAATTCAGAATTAACAAAGGTGATGATACAGTGTCTGTTGTTAAAACAGATACAGAAGATGTACTGCTTACTTTACCATGTGATGAATTCAAGACTGCCGCAGATAATCTTTACAACGAAATAATCAATGCAAATAAATCATCTTTTGAATCACAGGACACCGAAGAATTTTTAGAGCAATTGAATATAGGCGTACTTAAAGCAAAATCAACCGATAAAGCAGATATTCGGATTAAAATTCATGACATAAATACAGGCTATGAAACCGTTCAGGGATTCAGTATCAAGTCAAGACTCGGCAGTCCATCCACGCTTGTTAATGCAGGCAAAACAACAAATTTTGTTTTTGAAGTTACAGGTAATATAAACGATGATGTGATGAACGGCTTTAATACTTGTTCCAAGAAATTCAAGGACAGATTTGATTTTCTCTCCGGTTGCGATTGCGACATAAAGTATTGTTCTATGGAAAACGATATTTTTGAAAGTAATTTGCAGTTGATTGACGGTGACCTTCCTGAAATCTGTGCGTATATGCTTAAAGAGTACTATTCATCCGGAGTTAATACAGTAACAAATTCACTTGAATCGTTAAATGTAAATAACCCAATCGGATATAATTTATCAAAAGGTCATCCGTTTTATGAATATAAATTCAAAAAGTTTCTTGCAGAATGTGCACTCGGTATGCTTCCGTCGAAAGTTTGGGACGGTACTGCCGATGCTACGGGCGGATACATAATAGTCAGAGAAGACGGAGAAGTATTGTGCTATCATTTGTTTAACAGAAATGAGTTTGAAACTTATTTGATAAACAATACCAAGTTTGAAACCGCAAGTACATCACGTCACGAATTTGGTTCGATATGTAAAGAAAATGGAAAATATTATATTAAACTGAATTTGCAAATAAGATTTATAAAATAATGAAAAACAAAGTATGCGGTTTATTTGCCGGTATCGGTGGAATTGATTTGGCTTTTCAACAAGCGGGATTTGAAGTCGTATGGGCAAATGAATTTGATAAAGATGCTTGTAAAACCTATAAGCACAATTTTCCTTATACTATATTATCCGAATCGGATATAAGAGAAGTCGATGCAGATGATATACCGGATTTCGATGTTCTTGTTGCAGGATTTCCGTGTCAATCGTTTTCAATATGCGGTAATAAAAAAGGCTTTGCCGATGAAAGAGGCAATCTTTTCTTTGAAATAATGAGAATCGCAGACGTTAAAAAACCTAAGATCATATTTCTTGAAAATGTCGCAAATCTTACCGAACACGACAATGGCAAAACATTCAATCGAATACACAATGAACTTTCCGAGAGAGATTATTATATACGATATGTAATTGCAGATGCTTGTAATTATGGAATACCGCAACACAGAACAAGAACGTACATAGTTGCGTTTAATGATTATGAGATTTGCAACCATTTTTGCTTTCCGGAAGAACGACCGTTGCATAAACATATTTTTGATATTATTAACCGTTCCGTAAAAGCAGATTACAAATTTTATCTTTCTGAAAATTCAGTTCAGTATCAAAAAATGAAAGCTGTTATTACGGATAAAAATCAAATATACAGATTTTCGGATTATGGAATTCAAAAAAGCAACGGCGGAATATCTTTTACGTTAAAGGCGAATATGGGTACTTGGTATAACCGTGTGCCGATTATCAGAGATGATTTCGGAATAAGGAGAATAACACCGGAAGAATGTCTTGCGTTGCAAGGTTTTCCGAAGGATTTCGGTTTTCCGGACATTCCGATAAAGAGTATGTATAAGCAATGTGGTAATACGGTGGTAATACCTTTTGTAAGAGAAATCGCACATAATATAAAAATGCAATTAAAATAAACAGGAAAAGTTAAATGAAAAATTGCGAAACTCCGCCTCCGTGATTTCGGGGGTGGGGTTTTTTGTGCAAAAACGAGGAGAGGTATTGCAAAAAGTGCGGAAAAGGAGTAAAACAGCAAAATAAAAAATGCGAAAAGGATGGAAAATGCCGAAATAAAAAATGCGAAAACAGTTTTTGCATAATATACGGCTGATTTTATTGACGTTTGCGGTATGCAGGTAAAACGCTGTTTTTGACATAAAATGGTCTGCTTTGGAAATTGCGGAATTTTTGGTTGACCGCCGGACTGAAATCGGTTATAATATAATTAGCAATAACTAACATTAAAACAGGAGCGGAAAAACCATGCAGAAAGTAAGCAATATGACAAAGGAAGAGCTGGCGCATTACGGAACGCTTATCGGAGAAGCCTTCGCCGCAGAGGGCGACGGTATTGCCACAACTGCGCCCCGTGAGGATATTATAAAGGCGTTTGAGATAATGACGGAGTATTTCTACAATTCGGGGGTTTTGTACACTACGTCCGACAGTCACGAGGGGTTTCTTGCGTATTGGCGCAAAAGCACTAAAATAAAGCTGAAGCCTGCGTTACATATGGTTGGGAGAATGCTAAGGGAGATGTCATTTCGCAGTGTGAGAACTGTTGCAGGCTCAAGCGAAGAACTTTATGCTAAAGTTTACAAAAAGGAAAAGGACTATGTTGCTGTTTCTATGGTAGTCGTTCTGCGTGAATATCAGGGAAAAGGGTATATGAAAAAGATACTGGAACACCCGTTTTCCGAAGCGGCAAGGGAGGGTATACCCTGCGTACTTGATACCGACACTGAGCTTAAGGTAGCTAAATACACTAAGTGCGGAATGAAGAATACCGCTAAAAAGCAACTGAAATCCGGCAGTATCTGTATACTATGGAGTACAGGGAAGATTGACGGGTTCGGATAGCATATTGAATACAGATTTTTTCCGTCCCGGGTTATCGGGGTGGAATTTTTGGTTGACCGAAGAAGTTAAATCGATTATAATAAATTCATATAAGAATAAACGGCAAGGAGAAAACAGATGTCTCGGCTGACAATAACTCTTGTGCGATAGATACGCATAAGGATAACAAGAAACGAGGCATCTTATTGAGAAAAACGGATTTGCAAAATGCGGTATCATTTATGTTGCTGACGGTTCACTCCGTATTGCGTATGAAAAACAGATCATATAATGAACGATGATAATGCAGAGATGTACTCATAAGAGGAAACAATGAAAGATAAATCAAAAAACAAAATAGATTACAGGATGGTAATAAACAGCAGAGAGATAGCGGTTATCGGGCTTGTATGCGCACTTTTTTCCGGCGTTGTGACGGTAGCTGCGGCAATAAGCGGTGCAGGTATGGCTACCTGTATCGTATTCGGTGTATTTGTCGTGCTTGGCGTTATACTTGTCCTTACTGTAAACCAGAGGGTAGATTACACCGATAAGGACTTTACTTATCGGGATATGCTGAGGATAACACACAGGTATGAATATTCACAAGTGAAGAAAATACGTTACGGCGGAAATCTGATTATCACTGTCGGTAAAAGGCTTATATTGATAGATGAAAATGCTTTCAATGTTGACGGCTTTGCAAAGGAACTGATACAGCGTTCGGAAAATGCCGAGGTCATAAACTCTGAAAAATCAAAGCTGTTCCGTGGTAATATCCGCAACCCCGGAGGGTTTATTCTTGTTGATATTATTGTTATGGCGGCACCTGTATTTTCGCTCGTTGTTGCGTTGTTTGCAACCCCAGATATAATGCCCGATGAAATAACAATATATACGGGAAGAATTACGGAATATCACTTTGACAAAAGCGATAACAGTGGCAGATTTATAATTACGGTATCGGATACAGCCGGTGAGAAGCGGACGTTTGCAACCGGATTTATAGAAGATAATTCGCAGGAATATAAAGATATTGAGATAAACATATCAAAGAACAGGGAATTTGAGATAGGTTACATTGATAAAGAAAACGACGAAGAAACCGATATACGCCTGTTTTCCTGCGGCAACACCTGTTATGTTTCGCTTGACGATGTAAACAGTGTAAACGACGAAAACCGCAAGACCTTATTCGTTTTATCGGGAGTTTACTTTGTTTTTGCGATATTGTATGTTGCTGCATCAACTTATATAATGAGCAATGCGGACAGATACCCCCGACTTATAAAGCTGTTTGTCAAAGAGGATCATATCATAAGGAAAGACGGTAATAAGAAAAACCGATTATAAAATTGTAGGTTATCCGATTTGTTTTTTACAAAGATTTACACACACAGATTTACAGCGGTTTTATGCTGTAAACGCTTGACAACAAGGTCAAAATAATGTACCATAAAAGTATCTTAAAACGTAAATCCGCCCGTGTGACAGGCTTACGGGCGAAAAGGAAGTAACAATGGAAAAGAAGAAATTTTCTCATGTCAGCAGGATAGTATTTGCTTTGCTGATCGTGGCTTTTACGGTATGCTGTATTATTGCCGCACCGATAACCGAAGCCAAGGGGACGCTCTGGTCGCTGTTCCCACCGATAATAGCGATAGGGCTTGCGCTTATCACAAAGGAAGTGTATTCCTCGCTGTTTGTCGGAATACTGTCGGGCGGAATAATCTATGCGGCGGCATCGGGAACGGGATTTGAGGGAACGTTCAAGGCGGTCGTGCAGGACGGACTTATAACAAATCTTTCAAACGCATACAATGTCGGAATACTGGTGTTCCTTGTTGTACTGGGAATAATCGTCGTACTGATGAACAAGGCAGGCGGCAGCCGTGCCTACGGCGAATGGGCGGCGGCTCATATCAAGGGCAGACGGGGAGTTGCACTGTCAACGTTTTTCCTCGGTGTGCTGATATTCGTAGACGATTATTTCAACTGTCTGACTGTAGGCTCGGTAATGAGGCCGATAACCGACAAGCACAACATATCACGTTCAAAGCTCGCTTATCTTATAGATTCGACAGCCGCACCTATCTGCATTATCGCACCTATCTCATCGTGGGCGGCGGCGGTAAGCGGTACGGTCGAGGGCGTAAACGGAATATCACTGTTCATAAACACTATCCCGTATAATCTGTACGCATTTTTAACGATACTTATGGTAATATTCATATCGGTGAGCGATACGGATTACGGACCGATGAAAATACACGAGGATAACGCAAAGAACGGTGATATTTTCACAACAAAAAACAATACTTATGAGCAGGACGCACAGCCGGTTACCGAGCGTGGCAGGGTTATTGACCTTATACTTCCGGTTGCTGTGCTTATCGTGTTCTGCGTTGTGGGTATGATTTATACCGGCGGATTTTTCTCGGGTACGGATTTTGTGACGGCATTTGCAAACTGCGATGCGGCTTACGGTCTGTCGCTCGGCTCTATCTCGGCGCTGATAGTTATAATCGCATATTATATGCTCCGCCGTGTGCTGAAATTCAACGAATGTATGGATTCTATCGCCGCAGGATTCAAGCAGATGGTGCCTGCGATACTTATACTGACTTTTGCATGGACGCTTAAAACGATGACAAACCACCTTGAAGCAGGCAAGTTTGTTTCCGGAGTTGTACAGAGTGCAACCGCACTGAGCGTACTTCTGCCCGTAATTCTGTTTGTAGTTGCCATAGGACTTGCATTTGCCACAGGAACATCGTGGGGAACATTCGGCATACTTATCCCGATCGTTACTAGCGTGTTCGAGCCCGAGCTTGCAAACATTGCGCAGACGGGTGAAATTCCGTCAATGGTTATTATCTGCATTTCAGCGTGCCTTGCAGGTGCGGTGTGCGGCGACCATTGTTCGCCTATATCCGATACCACTATAATGGCATCAACAGGCGCACAGTGTGACCATGTAAACCACGTTTCAACACAGCTCCCTTATGCACTGACCGTTGCGGCAGTATGCATTGTAGGCTATCTGCTGTCAGGCTTTGTACAGAATGTGTTCGTTGTACTCGGCTTCTCGGTAGCACTTATGTTGGCGGTGCTGTTTGCAATAAGATATTTTGTAAAGAGAAAAGAAAGCAGGAGCTGAGAAATGGCAACATAGAATTTGTCTGCGAACAGCTTGTCGGTATCGAAAACGTGCGGTATAAAAAGATGTTCGGCGAGTATATGGTTTATGTCAATGATAAGCCTGTCCTGCTCGTCTGCGATAACACGGTATATGTTAAAAAGCTTCCCGAAATCGAAGAACTTATGTCGGGCGCTGAGTGCGGTGTGCCGTATGACAGTGCAAAGAAGCATTATATACTTGACATAGAGGACAGGGAGCTTACGGCAAAGGCGGTCGAAATTCTCGAACGGATAACGCCTGTGCCGAAAAATAAAGTCAAGAAGAAATAAACCGGGCCTTGCCTGCCGTGAATATATGCGGACGGAGCTTTGAATACCGAAAAACTGTATATTAAAAATGACGCTATCTTGTCGATAACGTCATTTTTTTATGCCTTATATTCACGGCTGAATTTCAGCCGCCTGTCTTTTCCGCATTGCGCTCCAGCTTACAAAGCCGTATATGTCATTTACAAAGAAAATCACAAAGCAGACTACGACCGAGATATAGCTTATATCGGTCAAGGCGGCGAGCGACCACAGGATTATAAGCACTATATCATTTGCGGCATAGGCGACAGCGAAGAAACGGTTGCGGCGGAATGTGAGATATACGGCGAGGAAGCTCGTTGTGACGGAAACGGTACTCGGAATAAGATTTGCCGTGTTGAAAAAGTCGAGTACGAAGTAGAAAACTACGGTGACAACGGCGGTGAGTATGAACATAAAGAGAACCTCGCCCCTGTGGATATGATTTACCTTTACCTCAGCCTTGCCCTTTGCAAACGGATTTCTTATCCAGCTTATAAAAGCGGCAAGCGCCATAGGTCCTGTGAGTCCGAGATAGGTTATCATCTCGCCGTAATAGGCAAAGGAGAAGGAGATTATCGCATAGAGTATGCTGAAAATCACGCCGAGAGCCTGTCCTATGGGGTTGCCTTTGGCATTGAGCAAAAGCGAGGTAGCACCGATAAGCGACGCTATGACGGACAGTATCCCGTCCTTGCCGAACATAACGGCAGAGCCTGTTATCAGCACTAACGAGCCTATCCATAGTATTTTTTCAAAGGTTGTGAAGTAGTTGTTCAGTTTTCTGAGCATTGTATCCTCCGTATATTTACCGAAAAAGCACCGCAGGTACATCTTCAAAGACCTAACGATGTACTACGGTGCTTTCGCATCTCTACCCGGTGGCAGAATTATTGTATTGTTTGTATTGTTATTTTAGCATAACGGTCGGGGGTTGTCAAGAAAAGATCTTCTGTCAATGTTCCATAATCTTTCCGTACAACTCGGGTCGGCGGTCACGGAACACGCCCCAGCTCTGACGCAGGTCACGGTTCTGCTCGTGGTCGATAACCGCAGTGATAACCGCCTCGTCCGTTCTGTCAGCCTCGGCAACTATTGCACCGGTAGCGTCGGTGATAAACGATGAGCCGTAGAACGTCAGCGATGAATCCTGATTTTGATTTTCGGGAGTGGGGTGAACATACTCCGTACCTATTCTGTTAGCGGCAATTACAGGCACTAAGTTTGCGGCTGAGTGACCCTGCATAGCTCTTCTCCAGTGCGGCATCGAGTCGCACTCCAGTATAGGCTCACTGCCGATAGCGGTGGGGTAAAGGAGCATATCCGCACCCATAAGCGCCATACAGCGTGCTGCTTCGGGGAACCACTGATCCCAGCATATACCTACACCGATACAGCCGAATTTCGTGTTCCACACCTTAAAGCCCGTGTCGCCCGGTGTGAAGTAGAACTTCTCCTGGTAGAAATGGTCATCGGGAATGTGGCTCTTACGGTATATTCCCATAAGTGAGCCGTCACAGTCTATCATAGCTATCGTATTGAAAAATGCGTTTCCGTGCTTTTCGTAGAAGCTGACGGGGATAACCGTACCGGTTTCCTTTGCGACCTGCATAAAACGCTTTACGGCAGGATTTTCTTCGGTTTTGTCAGCAAGATAATAGTAATCGTAATTCTTCTCCTGACAAAAGTACGGAAGCTCGAACAGCTCGGGGAGAAGTATCACATTCGCTCCGTCCGATGCCGCCTGTCTTACCATACGCTCTGCCTTTGCTATATTTTCTTCACGGTCGTCGCTACAGCTCATCTGGACTGCCGCAACCTTGACATTACTCATCATAGGGAGTTTCCTTTCTGACAAATGACGGTATCTGGTGGGTTATACAGTGTATATTTCCGCCGCCGATAAGTATATCACGGGCGTATATCTGTATTATTTCACGGTCGGGGAATACTTTTTGTACCTCTTGCTTTGCCCTGAGGTCATATTCGGTATTCTCACCGGCGAATGCAGGCATTACCACGACCTTGTTACCGATATAAAGATTTACATAGCTTGCACTGAGCGGACTTACCGTATCTCTTGTAGGCTCGCCGTCGAACAGATCCAGTCCCTCTACCTCTTCTTCGGTCATGTATATCGGTTTTGGCATGGCAAGCTTTACAACATCTATCTTTCTGCCGAGTGCGTCTGTGCTGTTTTCAAGCACGTCAAGGCAGGCCCGGCACATCTTGTACTGTTCGCTTGTTTCGTCCTCGCACCATGATAAAAGCACGGTGTGCGGGGCGGCAAACACACAGATATTGTCAACGTGTTCGTTGGTTTCATCGCCGAGTATTCCGCCGGGAAGCCATATTACCTTTTTCGCACCCAGTCCCTCGCAGAGATTTTCTTCGATTTCCGCTTTTGACATCTGCGGATTTCTTCCCGCACTGAGCAGACACGCCTCGGTGGTGAGAATTGTACCCTCGCCGTCCGAGCTTATACTTCCGCCTTCAAGCACGAAATCGCTGAAGTCATACACGTCTACATCAAGCATATCGCAGACCTTGCGTGCTATCTTGTTATCCTTGTCCCACGGGAAATAAAGTCCGTCAACAAGACCGCCCCATGCGTTGAAATACCAGTCCACACCACGCATATCACCCTTGTCGTTTACGACAAATTCGGGTGAAACATCTCTTGCCCATGCGTCGTCCGAGGACATTTCAACAACACGGATATGAGGAGGTAACATTCTGCGTGCGTTTTCATACTGTTCAAATGAGGCGAGAACGGTGACCTTTTCGCTTTTTGCAATGGCACAGGCAACCTCGCAGAACGCTTTCTTTGCTTTTACACCGCCGTACTGCCATGAATCTGACCGTTCGGGGAATATTATTATACAACCGCTGTGCGATGAAAATTCCGCAGGCATACGGTAGCCGTCAATAAGCGGCGTTGAGTCGGAAATAATCTTCAAGAAAAGCTCCTTTATCTAAGGCTTACATTTCTCTTCCGAGGTCGAAAGCCTTTTCGTTTATCTCGATTACCTTTGCGGGTACGCACTTTTCCACTGCCTTTTTCCACGCATCAAGTTCAATGCCGGGGAGAACCTTTGAAAGTACGCCCATAAGTACAACGTTTACAGCTTTTGCACTGCCGGCTTTTTCTGCGGCTGAGAGAGCGTCAACTGCGATAACGTTTATACCCATAGCCTTTATCTTGTCGATAATGCCGTCGGGATATTCAGCCGCACCCGTGATAACGGGCATAGGACTTATCTTCTGTGTGTTTGTGATTATTGTACCGTCTTTTTTGAGATATGATACATAACGTGCGGCTTCAAGCTGTTCAAAACTTACTATCATATCAGCCTGACCCTTTTCGATAACGGGGCTGTATACCTTTTCGCCGTATCTTATGTATGTTACGACAGAACCGCCACGCTGTGACATTCCGTGTACTTCGCTTACCTTAACCTCATAGCCTGCCGTGCCGAGAACACTGCCGAGTATACGGCTTGCAAGAAGTGTACCCTGTCCGCCTACGCCGACTATCATTATTGATTTTGTTTCCATAGCTATATTCCTTTCAGAGCTTATTCCTTGATAGCGTCAAACTTACAGAGCTGTTCACACAGTCCGCAGCCTACGCACAGGGTATTGTCGATAGTAATGCACTTGTCACCTGAAACCAGTGCAGGACAGCCTATTCTCATGCAGGATTTGCAGTTCTTGCACTTGTCAGCGTCTATATGGAACGGAGGCTTGTGCTTTACAGTCTTGAGCAGTGCGCAGGGCTTGCGTGCAATGATGAGTGACGGTTCAGCCTTTGCAAGCTCTTCCTTAATAACTCTTTCTGTTTCGGCAAGATCACCGGGGTTTACAACAGTAACGCTGTTTATACCGATCGCATGAGCGAGAGCCTCAAGGTTTACAGCCGATGCAGGATCGCCGTAGATATTCTTGCCGTTAGCAGGGTTGTTCTGGTGACCTGTCATACCTGTGATGCTGTTGTCAAGTACGATAACGGTAGAATTACTGCGGTTGTATGCGATGTCAACAAGGCTTGTGATACCGCTGTGCATGAATGTGCTGTCGCCGATTACCGCTACAGCCTTACCTTCATATTCGCCCTTTCTGCCCTTGTTGAAGCCGTGCAGACCGCTTATACTTGCACCCATACATACCGTAGTGTCGATTGCACTTAAAGGAGCGGCGGCACCGAGGGTATAACAGCCTATATCACCGCTTACCATTACGCCGAGCTTTTTAAGTATGTAGAATACACCTCTGTGAGGACATCCTGCACAGAGTACGGGAGGACGAACGGGGATCTCTGCGTCAAGCGTCTGCCACTCGTCCTTTTCGCCGAGTACTACCTGCTTTACTTTACTCTGGAAGTATTCGCCCTGGAGAGTGAACAGTTCCTTTCCCTTTACGTCAATGCCGTTCTTGCGGCAGTGTGTTTCGATAACATCGTCAAGCTCTTCTATAACATAGAGTGCCTTTACCTTAGCGGCAAATTCTTTGATGAGCTTTACGGGAAGAGGATTTACCATACCGAGCTTTAAGTAGCTTGCCTTGTCGCCGAGTGCTTCCTTGGCGTACTGATAGCAGATACCCGATGTGATAACACCGATTTCGTCGCTGTTCATTTCAACGGTATTTATGCCCGATGTTTCGGCATATTCGATAAGGTCAAGTGTACGCTGTTCAACAACAACGTGCTTCTTTATTGCATTTGCGGGAACCATTACGTTCTTTGCAATGTTCTTCTTGTATTCGGGGAGAGTGCGCTCGATTCTGTCCTCTGTTGTTACAGCCGACTGTGAGTGGCTTACTCTTGTTGTAAGTCTTAAAATTACGGGTGTATCGAACTTTTCCGATATCTCATAAGCGAGCTTTGCGTAGTCCTTGCACTCCTGTGAATCAGAGGGTTCAAGCATGGGAACCTTTGCACCGATAGCGTAGTGACGTGAGTCCTGCTCGTTCTGTGAACTGTGCATACCGGGGTCGTCCGCAACAGCGAGTACCATACCGCCGTTTACGCCTGTGTAGCTTGCTGTAAATAACGGGTCAGCCGCTACATTAAGACCAACGTGCTTCATAGCGCAGAAGCTTCTTGCACCTGCCATGCTTGCACCTATGGCAACTTCACAGGCTACCTTCTCATTGGGTGCCCATTCGCAATACATTTCGTCCTCGGGATACTTGGACGAAAATTCGGTTATTTCGGTACTGGGTGTGCCGGGGTAACTTGATACAACGCTTACTCCTGCCTCATAAAGACCTCTTGCAACCGCCTGATTACCTAACATTAATTCAGACATAAGATGTTTCCTTTCAAAAATGCAGGGACGGCATACGCTGTCCCATGTGATGATACTGCCGCTGTCAAGTTTCCGTTTCGGACAGCGGCGAACAATTTTATTTGCCATTATATTATACTACATTTTCGTCACAATGTAAAGAATTTGTTGAAAATGAGCGGAAACAGCTGTAAATGTTATCTCTGTACTGGAAATGGGACATGAAATGTGGTATCATATTATCAATGGATAAATATTGTATTTCGGTTTAAAAGTAAATCAACGGAGGAATAGCATGACACATATCATCACAGGTTCAGCAGGAAGCGGCAAGACCGCCGAACTGTATAAGCTTCTGAAAGAGGACAGCGGCAGCAGAATACTTCTTGTTCCCGACCAGTTCGTTTTCGAGAGTGAAAGACGTGTTGCAGAGGAAACAGACGAAAAGGCAAGCAACATAACGGTAACCGGCTTTATGTCACTGTCGGAGAGCATACTGAAAAAGTAC
This sequence comes from uncultured Oscillospiraceae bacterium, assembly GCA_902490585.1. Lineage (GTDB taxonomy): Bacteria > Bacillota > Clostridia > Oscillospirales > Ruminococcaceae > Ruminiclostridium_E. Next base: position 165,362 of record CABUEI010000001.1, on the reverse strand, counting down.
TGCCCCAGAAAAACATACGCCGACACTACCGCAAAGACCGCCATAATGAGCGGAGCAGTCAGAACCCTGTGCAATGATATGAAGTTCTACGGTAACGCCGCTAAGAAAAACGGCTTTGTCGAAATGTGCCTTTCTGCCATAGACGAGCTTAAATCCGCAGGCATAACCCCCGACGATCTGACAAAAACTTTGTACTCCGAAGAGGAAAACGTTTTAGAAAAACTTCCCGTTCACCTTGCAGAAAAGCTCAGCGATATCTCTACATTGTACAGCAGTTACGACAAACGCCTCACCGAAAAATACGACGACAGACAGGACAACCTTACCCTCGCCGCAGATGTTATACTGAAAAACGACTGCTTTGACAGCAACACGACAATATACATAGACGGCTTTGACAGCTTCAGCGGAGCACAGAAGAAGTTCCTGAGAGCACTCTCCGATAAGGAAGTGAACTTTGTTATCGCACTGTGTACCGATGAAAGCGGTGCAGAGGTTTTCGCAACCTGCGACAAGACAAAACGTCTGTTTCTTACCGACAAGGAAAAGATGAAATACACCCGCCTTAATTGCAAAGCCCCCCGCTACAAAAACAGTAATCTGAAAGCACTGCGTGACTTTTTACAGACAGGAGTAAAAGCCGGTTCAGCCGACAGCGACGGCATAACTGTAGCTTATTCCTCAGGTGTCAGCAGTGAAGCGGACTTTGTTTGTGCCAACATAAGAAAACTTGTACGCTGTGAGGGCTACCGATATTCCGACATTGCGGTAATATGCGCCTCTCCCGCAAAGTACAAGGACGCCGTAAGCTCTGCGGCAACAAGATACGATGTACCGATATTTGTCGATCTTCCCGTTCCGATCTCCGAAAAGCCAATGCTGAGATTTTTTGACGCTCTTTTAAAAGCGGCTGATAATCCCACAGGCACAAATATACTGCGGTATATAAGGAGCGGTTTTGTCCGCATACCGTCCGAAAAGAAAGAGGGCAAAACAGTACCCCTTACAATGAGGGAAAAGCACCTTGTCGAACAGCACCTCATGGAAGAATATGCAGAGTGCTGGGATCTCAAACGTAAAAAGTGGGATAAACCCATGCCACATATCACTAATCCGTCCGAGCAGAGAGTAGAGGAGATACGAATTGCAACAGTAACACCTCTTGTCGAATTTGCAAAGTCGGTGCAGGGTGTCGGCGGCAAGGAGCTTGTAAAGCGATTCACTGCTTTTCTTTTCGATAAGGTAGATATCAGCGCCGCTATACAGGGCAAGTGCCAGGATAACTCTACAAGAGAACTCCGCTATGTAAAAGAGCTTACCGAGGAATACAATCAGCTTTGGCGAACAGTGTCGGAAATGCTGACATCACTGTACGAAACACTTGACGATACCCCTCTTACCCTCACCGAATTTGCATCTCTTCTGCGTAATTGTGCCTCCCGTATCAGCATATCACGCACACCGAACGTTCTCGACAGTGTGCTGTTCGGCGACCCTGCAAGAACAAGGAGCAAAGAGGTAAAAGCGGTATTTGTAATGGGTGCGTCTGACGGTGCATTCCCCGATATTTACCCCGGTAACAACGGCGTATTCACACCCGATGATATCGAACGCCTTGCCGAAAACAACCTTGAACTTGACGATGACGAGGCGAGATATTCCTCAGCTGTGCTTGATTCATACAAGGCACTGACGCTGGCAGGCGAAAAGCTGTTTATAATGTTCACTGGCGAAAAGGAAAACGCATCGGAATATGTTGCGGATATTGAAAAGCATTTCGGTACAGAGCTCATAAACATTGATAATCTTGACGCACTGTACATGAGCGAAAGCGTGAAATCCGCCGAAAAGCAGTATGTAATAAATACATCACTGCTGACCGACGGACAGAAGAAAGCCATTGAAACCGTACTTTCCGAAAACAAAAACGAAGCGACTTCAATAGACAGGATAAAAACCGTCATGAGCAACAACGGCGGAAATTCCGACATACACAGGATAAACGACATAGCCCCGATAGTATTTCCTCAGACCGCACTTTCTCCTACGGCAATCGAAAAGCTGAACGGCTGTAAGTTTGCATACTTCCTGCGTTACGGCATGAACCTTTCCTCGTCTGCAAGCATTGCAATGAACGCAAGCAACTACGGCAATATCATGCACTATATAATGAAATTCTGTTTTGAAAGAATGTACAGCGGTGCGAAGGAAAACGGAAATCCTGCTGTAGCGGACGATGATATAAGAGAACTTATACAGAGTGCGCTTGCAGATTACCGTGAAAAGTATCTTCTCGCCGAGGAGAACATGAGTGCAAGGTTCAATACGCTTTACAACGCACTCTCCGTAACCGCATTCTATCTTATAAAATACATGGCACATGAGCTTGAAAATAGCAAGTTCGTTCCGTCATATTTCGAGCTGAAACTCGAAAGCGGAAAGAGCGAGAACGGCTTTGACATATCTCCGTACAGCTTTGATATAGAGCTTGCCGACGGCACCCGTCAGACAATAACTGTCGGCGGAACGGTTGACCGTGTAGACATAGCATATAATGAGGACGGCAAAGGCGGACAGATAAGAGTAATCGACTATAAGACGGGTAGCAGGGATGCAAAGATGAGCCACATTTACTACGGACTTGATTTACAGCTTCTGTTGTACCTTTTCACCCTTGCCAAAAACAATGAGATAAACGGCTTTACCCCGTCCTCCGCACTCTATCACCCGTCGGGAAAGACCTCCCTCAAGGACGTAAAGTCACCGTCCGAGGAGCTTAAACGTGGTATCTGGCTCAGCGAGCATAAAGAAAAAGGCTTTGCTGTCGAGGGCACACAACAGGACGCCGAACGCAACCTGTACAACGGCGTGAAGTTCGATAAGGACAAGCAGGTAAACACAAACTTCTACAGTGCCTTGACCGTTGCAAGTACCAAGCTTGAAAAACTCGAAAGCAGAATAGAAAAAGTGGTAAAGGAAAACACCGAGCAGGTAAAAAGCGGAGTTGTCGATGCAAAACCGCTAACCGATAACGGTGAGTGCATATCCTGCAAATACTGCGAATTCAGGGATATATGCGGAATGAAAGAGCGCTCATGCGTAGATGTTAATTCCGCCGAGGCGGCAAACTTTGAAGAAGATGTAATTGTTGTAAAGGCAAAGAAAGGCAAGGGGGATAAGTAATGAAATATACCGACGCTCAGATAAAAGCAATAGACCAGGGCAGAAACCCGGCTATAGTATCCGCAGGCGCAGGAAGCGGCAAAACCGCCGTACTTACACAGCGTGTAGTAAGAATGATATGCGATAAAAGCGAAGATATCGACCCCTCGAAAATCGTCGTTGTAACCTTTACCGAAAAAGCGGCAAACGAGCTTAAAGCAAGACTTGATGCTCTTATGCGTCAGAGAATAACCGAAGCTGCAAGCTCAGCCGATGTAAGATTTCTGCGTACCCAGAGAATGAAACTCAGAAAAGCCCGGATCTCCACTATCAGCTCATTCTGCTTTTCACTCCTCAGAGAAAACATAGACCTTGCCACAGATGTTTCGGCAGGCTTTTCGCTTATAGACGAAACCAGAAGCTCCGCACTCAAAAACGACGTTCTGTCCGATATGCTTGAAGATTTCTATGCAAACGGTTGCACAGAGGACAAGAACGTAATTCTCGAAAACTACGTCATAAAGGACGATACCCGTCTGCGTCAGCTGATACTGACCGTTCACGCAAAGGCAATCAACCACACCGAGCCTGAAAAGTGGCTCGACCGCTCTGACGACCCCGAGGTCATGGAGCATATAAAGGAAACCCTTATAGGACTTGCCAAGATGTACGCACAGCGTTACAGAAACGAGATGAAAGAGCTCAACACCGCCATATCGGAATATGACGGCGGTACAAAAGATAACGACGGTGCGATAGCTAAACACCGTGAATATGTACAGAAGATATGCGACAGCTGCGGCATGGCATTAGTTGCTCTCGAAAAAAACAACTTTTGTATAAACGATGAGATAAAGAACTACATAGCGTTATCTCCCAAAGAGCGTGCACCGCAGGACAGAAGTGAAGAAAAGCAGGTAAAAGCCCACAGGGACAGCGTAAAAAGCATATTTGAAAAATACTTCATAAAAACCTGCGATAAAATCACCTCGTTTGAAAGCGACATGGCAAAAAGTCTGCCTGCCGTAACAGCACTTAAAAATCTTGTGTTGCGTTTTGACAAAGCATACAGCGCCGAGAAGATAAGACGTAACTGCGCCGACTTTTCCGATGCGGAAAGAGGAGTATACCGTATGCTCTGCGAAAACGGCGAAAAGGTGCGTGAAAGATCCGGCTTCAGTCTTATAATCGTAGACGAGTTCCAGGACAGCAACGAGTTGCAGTATGAAATATTCAAAATGCTGACTCATGAAAAACAGGGACTGTATTTTGTCGGTGACATCAAGCAGTCGATATACGGATTCAGAGGCGCACAGCCCTCTGTATTCTCGGCTATCTGCAAATCAGACGATTTCGATAAGCTGCCGCTGAACGAAAATTTCCGCAGTAACAGGTGCGTTATTGACGGAATAAACACGCTGTTTGACAGAATGATGACAGAGGAACACGGCGGTGTTAACTATGCCGAAGACGGCAGACTTATCTGCGGACTTGAAAAGGACAGCAACAGCCCCATATCAGACGAAGACAGGACGGAAGTCTGCATTGTATCGACGGAGGACAGAAAGAGTGCAACAGTTACCGAGGCGGCATACATTGCGGCAAGAATAAAACAGATGATATCGCAGGGTTATAAAGTCGGCAGTGACAAGCGACCCTGTACCGAGGACGATTTTGCAATCATAATGCGTTCGCCCAAGTTCCGTATAGCAGACTATGTTAATGTTCTCACCGCAAACGGACTGAACGTAACATATACGCAGAAAGCAAGCCTGCTCGACAGACCCGAAATAAGACTTATGCTGTCGCTCCTTAAAGTCATAAACGACCCGTACAACGACACCGAGCTTGCAAAGGTACTTATGTCGCCGCTTTATTGCTTTACCGCCGATGATATGGCACGGCTCAGGACAGGAACATTCGGCTTTGATATAAGCAGGATCAAGGCGGAATGCCCCGATGAGCTGGAGCAGTATTGCCTCGGCACAAAGGAAATTGTCGGTATGAAGATAAAACCTCTTTACAGCTGTGTAATACAGGCGGTAAGAGGTTACGACACATCGGAGTATAAGAAACTTCATGAGCTTACAAAGTATATAACGCCCGACAAAAAATGCACCGGGTTTGTAAGTGACCTTGACAGTTTCAGAAATACCGCAACTGCTTCTTCGCCGCAGGAGCTTATCCGCAGTATATATGACCGCATTTCAGCCGATGAACTGCTGAGCGTCGGTGACGACCCGGCAACACGTCAGGCAAACCTTGAACTGCTCGTTTCATACGCCCGTGAGTATTCGGACTATAAGGACGGCGGAACGCTCGGCGATCTTATATTCAATCTTGAAAATATGAGCAGTCTTACTGCGGCACAGACAGCAGGCGGACACGGCGTAAAGATAATGTCAACGCACATGTCGAAAGGACTTCAGTTCCCCGTTGTATTTGTTGCAAACTGTGCATCGGCATTCAATGACGACGATTATACAGGCGACATCATAGTCAGTGAGGAATATGCGCTTGCGTCAAAGAGCGTGGATATTTCCACCATGAGCAAGATTCAGTCCCCGGCTTATCATGCGGCGGCACAGGAAGTAAAAAAACAGCTTGCAAGCGAGGAAATGCGCCTGCTTTATGTTGCGGCGACCAGAGCGGAAAACAAGCTTATATTCACTGCCAATGTGTCAAAGTCGTGTGAGGATTATATATCTTCGCTTGATGTAAACAGAGCAGGAAGAAAAGTCGCAAAGTGTGACGGAAACAGTTATCTTTCGTGGCTTGCCGATGCACTGTCCGCCGAGTGCGGTAAGGTAAACGATATGACCGACGGCATAATAGATTACGGCGATGTAAGATATATTTTCTATCCGCTCGCATATAGATCCGATGACAGAAAAGATGCGCCGCTTTCTTTGCCCACGCTTAATATGGGGGCTGAAAATGCCGATGAATATACAGATGATAAAAATACAACCGACAACTCCGATACCGTGGTTGACGGTCAGTTCAGAAGTGAACTTGAAAACAGGCTCACCCGTACTTACGGCTATGAGCCGCTGACTAAGATCTCGGCTAAATTCACAGCCACCGAGCTTGCGGCTAATCTCAGAGAGAAGAACGGCGAGGAAAACTACGGACTGTTTATCGGTAAGCCGTCATTCCTTACCGAAAACAAAACGGGCAAACTCAGCGGTAAACGCCGTGGCGACGCATATCACAAGCTCATGGAGCATATACCGTTTGAGAAGATACTCGATGAAGCCGGGATAAAGAGCTTCATCGAAAACGGTACGGCGGATTTTCTCGACAATGCGGAGCGTAACAGTATAGATCCTGCCGATGTTGCAAGGTTCTATGATAATGATGCGGCACAGCGTATCGTTGCCGCAAACAAAAACGGCAGACTGTACAGGGAATTTCCGATATTCCATAAACTCGATGTCAGCAAGTACGACCCTGCAATATTCGGGGGGGACAGCCGTGATATGCTTGTCGGTGCAGAACCTTATGTACAGGGTATAGCCGATATGTTCTTCATTGAAGATGACGGTATAGTGCTTGTCGATTACAAGACTGACAGAACGGACGAAGAGCAGAAATACAAGGACGATTATAAATTACAGCTTGATATATACAAAGATGCGCTGACCAAAGAATTTTCCCTGCCCGTAAAGCAGATGATGATATATTCATTCACGCTCGGACGTTTTATCAATCTTGAAGATCCGGAGGAAAACAAATAATGCTGTTCAACAAAACGCCTGCTACCATAAAACAGCAGATAGATATATTACGGCAGAGAGGCTGTATAATAGATGATGAGGAATATGCACAGAAGTGCCTTACCAACATCAACTATTACCGCCTTGCCTACTATTTTGCACCGTTTCTGGAGCGCAAGGGCAAGTACAAGGACGGAACTACCTTTGAACAGATAATGAGGGTGTACGACTTTGACCGTATACTTCGCCGCATGATAATGACATATCTTGAAGAGATAGAAATATCCATGCGTGCAATTATCTCAAACTATCACGCCATGAAGTACGGCGCACTCGGTTATCTCAATGCGTCAAGCTTTGACCCTCATCATAACCACCAGGCGTTTTTATCAAAGGTTGAACGGCTGATTGAAGCAAACGAGAACGAGGAGTTTGTAAAACATCACAAGAAGAAATACGGCGGTATCATGCCCGTGTGGGCGGCAATGGAACTGTTCAGTTTCGGAACGCTGACATATTTCCTGATAGATATGAAATCGGCGGATAAAAAGGATATGATATCCCGTCAATTTGATCTTAACTACCGCACGGTAGAGGACAGAATGTTGTGTCTGTCGGATCTCAGAAACGCCTGCGCTCATTACACAAGACTGTATGCAAACCCGTTCCCGAATGTGCCGAAAAGCTCAGAGGGACTTGGCTTTGAGCCTGACAATACGCTTAAATCCTATATGGCGGTGGCAAGGTCACTCTATCCCGATAAATACAAGTGGGAAAATGAGTTTATACCTGCGGTTGCCAATCTTATTGACGAGTACGGGATGATAGATTATATGAGCGGATACGGGTTTAAAAAGAAAACAACGTAATGATAAAAAGAAGCGGAGCCGGGTGGCTCCGCTTCAGCTTGTAGAAAAAGTATGTTTTTTCAAAAAAAGTGCTTGTTCTCAATCCCTATCCCCTTTAGGACACTCTGTTGGCTTTGCTTCTGTGCAACTGTGGTCGTTTGTTGTCGGTGCGTCCTGCACCGACTTTGTTCGACCACTTGTAAGCATCCATGCTTAAAGCTTGGTGTGTCCTTATTTCGGCATCCTTGCCGAAAACCCCTTTCCCTCGGTGAAAGGCTGTGTATGCTTGGTTGGCTTTGCATCTCTGCAATCGTGGTCGTTTGTTGTCGGTGCGTCCTGCACCGACTTTGTTCGACCACTTGTATGCGTCCTTGCATAGAGCCTTTGGGCATACACGCCCGGCATCCGTGCCGGGGCTGAGCGTGGGGCTGCCGCCCTCACCAAGCAAGGATGCTTGCAGTCAGTCGCACACAGTCGCTATGCATGGACGCATAAAGACAGCCACACAAAACCGTTGCATGACGCAACGGCACAAATGGCTGTCATTGCACAGACGCAGCGACACCAACGACTGACAACCCGCATTGGGGCTACGCCCAAAGCAAGGACGCTTTGGTTGCTTGCCAAAAGTTATAAGCAAGGACGCTTATGTCAGCTGAACCGAGCCGTTGCACGATGCAACGGCACAAACAGCTGACTTTGCAGAGATGCAAAACCAACATAGCAAGCAACGCTAAACACCCATTTTCAAAAATTATATAGGTTTATCGACAAACTGAAGCGGAGCGTGGTTTCACGCTCCGCTTCGTTATATTTATATATCCAGTGTCTTAAGATATGCTCTGAAATCCTCGCCTATCTCAGGGTGTTTCAGTGCAACCTCAACACACGCTTTCATTATGCCGAGCTTGTTGCCCATGTCATAACGTGTGCCGGTAAAGTCAACGCCCACCATGCCTTCAGTCTTAGCAAGCTGTTTCATAGCGTCGGTAAGTTGATATTCACCGCCTGCACCTGTCGGGAGCGTTTCGAGAATATCAAATATCTTAGCCGGGAGAACGCATCTTCCGAGTATCGCAAAGTTTGAAATAACCTCTTCGGGCTTCGGCTTTTCGATCATGTCCGAAATGCTGTAGAGGTTGTCCTCAAGCGGCTTTACGTCAAGCGTACAGTATTTCAGTACAAGCTCAAACGGAACTTCCTTTATGCTTACAACCGCCTTGCCGTACTTCTCATACGCTCTGCAACACTGTGCCGTGCAGGGATCGTCACCGATTATAACGTCGTCACCGTAGATAACAACAAACGGATCGTTTCCGACAAACTGCTTTGCATACATAACAGCGCCGCCTGTGCCGTTCTGCTCCTGCTGACGTACATAAGTGATGTTCTTGCCCATTTCGGCAATGTCACATACCACCTTGTAGAATTCTGTCTTTCCGCCTGCGAGAAGCTGTGCCTCAAGGTCGGGCTTGCGGTCAAAGTGATCCTCGACTTCCTGCTTTCCACGGGAAAGAACAATCAGTATTTCTGTTATTCCCGAATTGATAACTTCTTCAACTATATACTGTATAGCCGGCTTATCGACTATGTTCAGCATTTCCTTGGGTATAGCCTTACTTGCGGGGAGAACTCGTGTTCCGAAACCTGCTGCGAGTATTACTGCCTTTTTAACCTTTTCCATTCTGTTCCTGCCTTATTCAGATGTATTCTCTACCGTTTTCTTCATATCCCTACACAATATCATAATATAACTTGCAGACGTAATAGAAATTACGCCTGCAATTATTATTTTAAGCAATAACGCTTATATTCCGTTTTGATTACTTGATGAGTGCTTCGTAAGCCTTGAGAAGCTTTGTAACACTGCCGATAGCATAGAAGTCACCGCTTAATGCCTTAGCCTTGAAATCGTACTTGCCGTTTGCAACTGCAACAACGTCTGCGATAGGCATATCAACGTGTACATCGTTGTCGATGTAGCCCCAGGGCTCAACTGTTACCTTACCGTCGTCGATAAGTACATAAATGTAGAATTCCTTCTCACCGTAAGCCTTGATCTCGATTGCGATCTTCTCGTTTACCTTTGAAACGTCCTTCTTTGCAAACTTAGCTCTTACCATGTCAGCCAGTGCGTACTGGTCGGGCTCTGCGGGAGCGACCTTCTTTACTTCCTTCTTAGCAGGCGCTGCCTTCTTAGCGGCAGGCTTCTTTGCAGGTGCCTTTTCAGCAACCTTTTCTACAGCCTTTTCTGCAACCTTCTCAACAGCCTTTACTGCCTTTGCGGCATCAGCCTTTACCTCAGCGGCAGCCTTTACAGCTTCAGTCTTTACAGCTTCAGCTACGGGTGTCTTAGTTCCTGTCGTATTTGTCTTCTTAGTAGCCATTTCACTTAGATCCTTTCTGTATTTGCTGCCAATCGGCAACAAGTGTGTGGGGGTATTCCCCTCTATTGCATATAATACCATATACATTTGGAAAAAACAAGGGCTTTTATTGTCTTTTCGCTTTTCTTCACAAAAAACAGTGCAAAATCATACAATATGATAGCGAAAATGTAACGGATAGCGACATTTGCACAATTAAAACAGTTGTCGCTGTTTCCGTTTATTAATAGCACACGGCGGTGATATATTCTACAGAAAGCGTGGTAAATTATTATGAAACTTCTTATACTCGGCGGAGATACCCGTTTGCGTTATACCGCCGATAAATTGAGCCGCAAATACGAGGTCTATACCTATGGGCAAAGCGAGCTTGATATGCTTCCCGATGAAAAGTGCGATGCGGTGATACTGGGTTTGCCTGCAAGCCGTGACGGTATCAATATAAATGCTCCGCTTTGCGATAAGCCGATACCGCTTGCATCGGTCACAAAGCTGCTCAGACCGCACGGAATACTGATAGGCGGAATGATAAGTCCGTCAGTCAGAAAATTCTGTGCCGAAAATGAATTTTTCTGCGAGGATCATTATTCGGACGAATCCGTAATGCTGAGAAACGCAGTCCCGTCTGCCGAGGGCGCTCTTGCCGTCGGTATAAATGCAACGCCCGAACAGTTACTGGGTCAGAAAGTACTGATACTCGGCTTCGGCAGGATAGCGTCACAGCTGGCTGTGTATCTTACCGCAATGGGAAGTGAAGTAATTGTTGCGGCAAGGAGCCGTGAAAAACGTGCCAAGGCGAGAATGGCAGGTTGCCGTGCCATAGGTTTTGACGTGCTGTGTGACATTCTCCCCGAGGTTTCTCTTATATACAACACCGTGCCGTGTGCAGTGATAGGCGAAGATGAACTTTCGTCATTTGATGACGAGGCAGTGTATGTCGAACTTGCTTCAGCCTCAGGTATTGAAAAAACGGCACTTAAAAATTACGGCGGAAAAGCAACGGTAATAAAGGCAGGCGGACTTCCTGCAAAAACAGCACCGAAAACGGCAGGAGAAATAATCGCCGATGCGGTTGAAGAAATACTCGATACTTATGTCAACAGTCGTGACAATAAAGAAAGGGGCGGTAACTTTGAGCCGTGAGCTTGACGGATTACTTGACGGCGTGAAAGTCGGATTTTGCATGACAGGTTCGTTCTGCACATTCTCAAAGGCTTTTACGGCTATGCAGGCACTGCACGATGCAGGCTGTGATATACTTCCGATAATGTCGTTCAATGCAGGAACTACCGATACACGTTTCGGAACGGCGCAGGAGCATATAAAAAGGGCAGAGAATATCTGCGGTAAACGTGTTATAATGTCAGTCGCAGATGCAGAACCGATAGGACCGAAAAAGCTTACAGATATAATGGTTGTGGCCCCCTGTACGGGAAACACCATGGCAAAGCTTGCAAGAAGCATAACCGATACGCCTGTCACAATGGCGGTAAAAAGCCACCTCAGAGGAGCAGGACCCGTCCTTATCGCCTGCGCCACAAATGATGCACTCGCAGGTTCATTCAAGAATATCGGCTTTCTTATGAATTGCAGGAACTATTACTTCGTTCCGCTCGGACAGGATGACCCTCTGAAAAAGCCGTGTTCGCTGGTTGCAGATTTTTCGCTGATACCCGAGGCTGTCGTTGCGGCACTTGACAATAAACAGCTACAGCCCGTGCTTATATAACGGTTGACACATTTCTTCCCGTATCGTATAATTATTTCAGGAACATCATGATACGGGCGGAGGTTTTGAGATGAGAAGAAAAGACCGTGAAATAACAGATATAAATGAGATAAAGGATATCATCAGTCGCTCAAAAGTAATACGCATTGCTTTTCATGACGGTGAGTATCCTTATGTTCTGCCGTTCAACTTCGGATTTGAAGAAAAGGACGGCAGAATGTGCGTCTTTGTGCACACTGCACAGGACGGTAAGAAGAACCGACTTATCGACAAAAACAACAAGGTCGCTTTCGAGCTTGACAACTGCCTTGACTACCGTCAGGGAAGTATAACAAGCCTCTATGAGAGCGTCGCCGGAAACGGCATTATGACTGAGGTTACCGCTCCCGAAGAGAAGCTGTCCGCACTCGCACTTATACTGAAACAGTACGGCGAGCAGACCTATAAGCCTGACAGTTCATGCACGTCAAGGACAAGGGTTTATTGTCTTACGGTAAACGGAATCAGTGGAAAGGCAAATCGTGGCAAATGAGCAACATAACCTTTGATATGCCGATAAACCGCACTGTGACTGTGATTACGGACGGCAGGAATATAACGAATATCGTTTTCGACATGAACATACCCGACCGTCCCGACCCTATATGCGAAAGGGCAAGAGTGCAGTTTCTCGCATATTTTGACGGATGTCTGAAAGAGTTTTCCTTGCCGTTTGATATCAGTAATCTCGGTACGCCGTTTTTCAGGAGCATACTTACAGCCGTGCAGAAGATACCCTACGGTGAGCGTGTCACATACAGGCAAGCGGCTGAAATGGCAGGAAGCAAGGCAATCCGTGCGTGTGGCTCGGTGCTTAAAAGAAATCCCCTCCCGATACTTATCCCTTGCCACAGGATAGTCCCGGCAAGCGGCGACATAGGCTACTACATGGGCGAAGAGGGAATTGATATAAAGAAATTCCTGCTTGAAACAGAGGAGAGGTATAAATGACAGAGCGAGGCGAGTTGATTTCCCTTCTTGAAAGCCTTTCGGAAGAAAAGTTCCGTGTTTTCAACGAGAAGATAGTGCATACGAGCAAATACAGAGTGATTGGCGTGCGTATGCCCGACCTTAAGGCTATCGCAAAGGAGCATAAGGCGGATTATAAGGAGATTTTCGAACTGCCGTATGACAGCTTTGAAGAAATAATCATAAAGGGTGCGGCTGTCGGTTTTGCCGACGCTCCGCTGTGCGAAAAAGAGCCGTATATTATACGCTATGCCGAGATGATAGACAACTGGGCCGAGTGCGATTGCTTCTGCTCCTGCATCAAGGTGAAAAAGAGTGAAGAGGACGATTTGCTCCGTCTTGCAGAAGGGCTGATGTACAGGAAAGAAGAATTCGTTTCCCGTGTCGGAACAGTTCTTATGTTCTCGAAATTTTCCGATGAGCCGACCGTAAGAAAAGCTCTCGCAATATACGACAGGCTTCCGAGCGGAGAATATTATCGGGATATGGCGGTGGCATGGGGTATATCGGTGTACTGCGTAAGGTATCCTCAGCTTATCGTGAAATATCTTGAACACAGCCCGATAAGCATTGCTGTCAAGCTGGCGGCGGCGCAGAAGATAAGGGACAGCAGAAGGATAAGCGATGAAGTAAAGCACAGAGTGACCGATACGGTAAATGCTCAGAGATAACTTTACCCCAGTGCAGGTTGCGTCGGGGCTTTTTTTCGGCACAAACCGTAATATACAGATGTAATCACTCTGATTTTTTATTGTAAAATAGTCTGTTGTGTGCTATTATAGATATTGGTTATATTGTAGGAGATCGGCTATGATAAATACTACTTACAAAGCACCGGAGATTACAGTCATAATATTTTATCCACGGATAAAGCACGGAAAGGGCGGTGAGTTATGATGCCGCCATTATACAGAATAGCGGAAATATGCGTTTATTCGCTGCTGAATTTCCTGCCGTTTATGGCACTTGCGCTTTATCCTTTCCGTTCAGGCTTCGCTTTTCTGTGAAAATCACGGTCTGCATTATTGTTGTTATATCGTTTATCCAGATGGGGCTTGGGCTGTGGGCGGCCTTCTTTTCGGGAGGAAAGGCGGCACTTGCGAGTGCGGTAAGCACTGCGGTGTATGTGGTTTTCTATTTTATTGCGGTAAAAGTAAATTTCGGCAAGGCACTGTTCACCTTGCTTATGATATCAAACACGGCGAATTTTGTAGTGGCGGCGGCAAAGTGCATAGAAGGAAAGATTTTTCCCGAGCTGGCAGTACAGACATACCGCTGGTCGTTCTCGCTCATTATGCTCTTTGTGCTTGCGGTAGTATGGATTCCTCTTTTCATCTACACCAAGAAGGTGTATACTCCTGCCGTTGAAAAAGAGCCCACCGGTATCGAGTGGCGGTATCTGTGGCTGATACCTGCGACCTTCTATCTGATATGGTACTATATGCTCTATAACAACAATGGCAAATCCAGCCTTGAAACTGCACTTGACGCAGGCAACACTGTGTTCCTGCTGTTTATAAACGTGGGAGCCGGAATAGTGTATTATGTTATAGCGATGCTGATAAACGAGCAGGAGAAGAACATAACGCTCAGCGACAGCAACCACCGCCTTGCGATGCAGAACCTGCAGTACGAAAAGCTGCAGGAGAAGATAGCGGACGCAAGACGTGCAAAGCATGATGTGCGTCACCATATCTCACTTATGCAGGAATACGTCAGAAATAAGCAATACGAGGAGCTTGAAAAATATCTTAACAGCTATCAGCAGAGCCTGCCCGACGATACGCTTATCAGCTTCTGTGAGAACAAGACGGTGAATGCCGTAATGCTGTATTTTGCACAAGCGGCAAAAAATGCGGATATAGATTATGACGTGAAGGCGGTTATCCCTGACGATATAGCGATTGACGAAACGGATTTGTCGGTGCTGTTCGGAAATCTTATAGAAAATGCGATAGACGCCTGCAAGGCTGAAAGCGGCGATAACAAGAAGATAGTTATCAGAGCATTGACAGATGATTACACGCTTTGTCTCGGTATAGACAACACCTTTACCGGTGATGTCAGAAAAGATTTCAACGGCGTGTTGTTCTCTTCAAAGCACGTCGGATTCGGTATAGGCGTTGAGTCGGTCAAAAGTATTGCCGAGAAGTACGGCGGTACATACCGTGCGGAAATTAAGGACGGAATGTTCATGTCTTCTGTTCTGCTGAATTTAAAAGTATAAAAAACGGCTGTGATGAATTTCTTCACCACAGCCGTTACTTTTATTCGTTTATGCTCTGTCAGTTAAGCTCAATCTCGGCAAGCTCAACGTTGATAGTCTTTGTAGTGTATCTGCCTGTTGCGCCTGCTCTGTAAACCGTAAGCTCAACAGTGTCGCCTATGTTAAGCTCCGCAATGATATTCTGTATATCTGTTACGGAGGTGACCGCTGTGCCGTTTACCTTTGAAATGATATCGCCGACTTTAAGACCGCTCTTTGCTACCGGCATATCTTCCGAGATATATGTTACATATACGCCGCCGCTTTCAAGTCCCTGCATATATGCGCTGTATTCGCTTATCTCCTCGCCGTTGATGCCAAGACCGGGACGGTTCGTAACATAGCCCTTTGTCATAAGGTCGTTGATAACGGGCTTAGCCTCGTTTATGGTAATGGCAAAGCCGATGTTATCTATAGACGCTGATGTGTTGGATACCAGCTTGTAGTCGATTATACCGATAACGTTGCCGTACATATCGAAAAGTCCGCCGCCGCTGTTACCGCTGTTGATAGCCGCATCTATCTGTATTGTGCTTGTGCCGTATGCGCTGTTTGAAGCGGAGGCTCTGCCAAGACCGGATACGATACCCTTAGTAAGAGAGTTGAGTAACTGCTTGGGGTTGCCGAGTACGCATACATCCTGACCTACTCTTACAGTGTCCGAGTCGCCGAGTGTTGCGTATTCAAACGGGTCGTCACGGCTGATTTTCAGCACTGCGAGGTCTGAATAAGTATCACTGCCGACTACGGTTGCTTCATATTCCTTTGTGTTGTCGGGATTCTTGTAATCGGGAGCAACGACGGTCATCTTGTCTGCCCCCTCTACAACGTGAGCGTTTGTGATAACATAGCCGTCCGATGTGAATACAACACCACTGCCGCTACCGTATTTTACAGGCTCTGCATAGCCTGTCTGACGCTGATAGTTATATACGAGAACTACCGTGTTCTTTACCTTTTCGTAAAGCTCTTCGGCGTTCAGAAGAGTGCTGTTCGTACTGTCGTTTATCTTGCTTTCGTCAAGAGGAGCGGCTGTTGCCGTATTTGATGTGTTTAGCGTTGTTGACGGAGCGGCAACCGAGTTTTCGGAGCTGTCGTTTGACGAAACGCTCTGTGATGTGCTGTCTGACGAGCTTGCAAAAGGATTTGTAGAACCGATACCGTTACCGAGTACCGTGCCTGCAAAGCCTGCACCGCCGCCGACTACCAGAGCCGCCGCAATAATACCTGCCGCAAAAGCACCTCTGCCTTTTTTCTTGGGAGGTTTAGCACCGTTTGCATTAACGTGTACCGTGTTCATACCCGGCTGAGCATTGTTCATATTGTTTGCGTAGTTGTAATATGAGCCGTAAGCATTCTGCTGTGCGTTATATCCGTTAGCGTTTGCATTTGCCGAAGCGGTGTCTGCTGTCTGAGCATTGTCTGCGGTGGAGAAGCTGTTCTGTACCTGTCCGCCGTCACCGTTCATATTGTTCATGTCGTTGCGTTCAAATCCGTCTGTCATATCTATCATCCTTTCACGCCCGTAGGCTTTATTGTTTTTTGACTATGGCTAAAGTATACAGTTCGTATGTGAAAAAGTTGTGATACAGCTTTGAAGTTTGACAGATAATTGCTTTAACGCCATTTTTAACACAAGTGAAAAAATATACGGCTTATATGGACAAAGTGTTCAATGTGTGATAGAATAGCATTATAAGGAAATATGTACGGGAGGATGATATATGTTCTTCTTTAAAAAGAAAACGGATAAGACAAACACCGCCGATACTCCGCTCAGAAGAAAAGCAAAGGCAATGCCTATGACAAAGAAAGTTCAGTTCTGCTATATAAAGCCCGATGAGCTGAATATGCTTTTAAACGGTGATATAAGCTCGGTGCTGACGCTTGAACCTGTGAATTATTATGCGGAGAAAAACCGCTACTGGCTGTGCGTTTTTTATTACACGGAGGACTACAGCGAGATAATTATGCGTTTTGAACTTTATGAAAACGACAGAAAGACAACGGCTACCGATTATTATGAGATAAATAAGGAACTGTATTCAAGGATATTGCTTAAGTTCGGGCAGAGGGTTGAATTTTGAAAATTGTATTAAATAATAGGAGAGATATATGCAGACAAATGACAGACTTATAACTGAGTTGATGACGGCAATAAGCAACGGTCGTATACAGTTACCTGACTTTCAAAGAGGTTGGGTATGGGAAGATGGAAGAATAAAAGCATTGATAGCAAGTATTACAAATAACTATCCTGTTGGTGCGGCAATGTTCTTGGAGTACGGCAATGAAAATGTGCGTTTTAAGTATAGAACAATAGAGGGCGCAGAAGACGCAGGGGATACAGTTCCTACTGAACTTATTCTTGACGGACAGCAAAGATTGACATCTATTTATTCTTCATTGTATTCAAAGCAACCTGTACACACCCGCACTGATAAAGGAAAAGAGATTTACCGCTATTATTATATTGATATACAGAAAGCTATGGACGAATCATACGACAGGCTTGATGCTATTTTTTCAGTTCCGGAAAATAAAATAGTTACATCAGAATTTGGACGCAAGGAAGAAATAAACCTGTCAAAGCAAGAGTATGAGTTTGAAAATAAAGTTTTTCCTCTCAATAGAATACTTGATTATGCTTCCGCACAGGAGTGGCAAAACGAGTATTACGCATATTACGGTTATAATCAAGATATTATCAAACAATTTTCTGAGTTTAATACAAAAATAGCTATGCCGACCTGCCAATACAAAATCCCTGTTATTTTGTTAAGCAAGGAAACTCCAAAAGAAGCGGTGTGTCAGGTTTTCGAGAATGTGAATACTGGCGGAGTTTCTCTCACGGTGTTTGAACTGGTGACCGCCATTTTTGCAATGGATGATTTTGAACTTAGAAAAGATTGGGAAGCTCGAAAAGAAAAGTATTTTTCGGGAGATTTATTATCAGTAATTACATCTACAGATTTCCTTGTAGCGTGTACACTGCTGTCCTCGTACAAAAAAGGTGGCACTGTCAGTTGTAAAAAGAAAGATGTGCTGGAACTTAAATTGGAAGAATACACTGGATATGCCGATGCACTTACGAGAGGGTTTATTGAAGCAGAAAAAATACTTGAAGAAGAACGTATTTTTTCTAGCAAGGACTTGCCGTATTCAACACAACTCATTCCACTTGCCGTTATTTGTACTTTACTTGAAGATAATAACAGAATCAAGATAGCAAATAATAAGAACAAAATAAAGCAATGGTATTGGTGCGGTGTTTTTGGCGAGCTTTATGGTGGAGCGAATGAAACAAGGTTTGTTTATGATGTTGTTGGTGTAATGAACTGGATTGAAAAAGATGGTGAGTTGCCACGTACTGTTAAAGAATCATATTTTAATCCGACTAGATTGCTGACATTACAATCAAGGCTTTCGGCGGCTTATAAAGGTGTTATGGCATTAATACTTAAAAATCATTGTAAAGATTTCATAAGTGGTCGTGAGATGGACTTTGCAGTTTATAAATCTGAAAATCCTGACATACATCACATTTTTCCAAAAGATTATTGTGAGAAGCAATGTTATTCAAAAGAAAAATGGAATTCAGTAATCAACAAAACGCCTATAACATATTCGACTAACCGTGAAATCGGCGGAGTTGCTCCTAGCAAATATCTTGCCAGAATTGAAACGAAAGGACAGGTTGAATCGGAAGAGTTGAACACATATCTGCAATCGCATTGGATTGATGTTGAGAGTTGCAGAAATGACGATTTTAATTCTCATATAATTCATAGAGCAAAAATGCTGTTAAAAGCCATTGAAAATGCCACAGGCAAGAGTATTTCAGGAAAGAACAGCGATGAAGTGATAAAATTATTTGGCGTGGAATTGAATTAAAAAATGGCGTGTTCGGTATAAAAAATCCGAACACGTTTTTTGTTATACACGAATATAACATAAAATGAGCCACCGTGACCGGTGGCTCAATATTTTCTTTATTGACGATTATTCAGCGTCTTCAGCTTCTTCTTCCTCGTCCTCAGGCATTTCTTCCTTGAGTGCACGGATAGAGAGGCTTACTCTGTTCTGTTCCTCGTTGATTTCGATGATCTTTGCCTTAACTTCATCGCCGATGGAAAGAACCTGAGCTACATTGTTGATACGCTCTGTAGAGATCTGGCTGATGTGGATAAGACCGTCAACGCCGGGGATAATCTGTGCGAATGCGCCGAAGGGTGTGATGCTTACGATAGTAACGTCAACAACATCGCCTTCGTGATATTCAGCAACAAACTTGTTCCAGGGGTTGTCCTCTTCCTTCTTGCAGCCGAGTGATACTCTCTTCTTCTCGGGGTCGAAGCTCTTTACATATACATCAATCTTGTCGCCGATCTTAACGATCTCTCTGGGGTGCTTGATTCTGTTCCAGGTAAGCTCGCTTGAGTGAACCATACCGTCAACTCCGCCGAGATCAACGAATACGCCGTAGCTTTCGATAGACTTAACTTCACCTGTGAACTTCTGACCTACCTCAATGTTCTCCCAGAACTTAGCCTTAGCGGCATCGTTTGCTTCCTTCTTAGCCTGACGGATAGAACCAACAACTCTGCCTCTTGCCTCTGTTACTTCGATAACCTTGAAAGGAACTGTCTTCTTGAGAAGCTCTTCAAGCTTGCCGTCCTTGGGAACGCCTGTCTGGGAAGCCGGGATGAATACTCTTGTACCGTTGGAGATAATGATAACGCCGCCCTTAACTACCGATGATACTTCACCTTCGAGCGTTTCATTATTTTCCATAGCGTCTGCGAGCTTTTCTACGCCGAGAACGCTGTCAACCTTCTTCTTGGAAAGTGTAACTGTACCTTCTGCGTCATTTACAGCTGTAACGATGGCTTCGATCTCATCGCCAACCTTGACAACATCTGAGGGAGCTGCATTGGGATCCTGCGAAAGCTCGCTTGCAGGAATGTAGCCCGAGTGCTTTGTGCCTAAGTCTACAACAGCTTCGTTCTTGTTTACAGCTACTACTAAAGCCTTGACCCTGTTCCCTATATATACTTTTTTGAAGGTCTTGTCAACCTCCGCCATGAAGTCGAATCCTTCTTCATTGTTGAGAATTTCGCTCATAATTCTATGAACCTCCTTTATTATATAGGCAGGTGTCGAAGCTCCTGCCGTTATACCGACCGTACCGCCCTGCAAAGGGAGCAGGCTAAGCACTGCGGCTTTATCAATATCACTGCCGTCCTGCGTAAATATTACGGGGCAGTGTTTTTGACTTATCTGTGCCAGCTTTGCGGTGTTGCTGGAATTTTTTCCGCCGACCGTGACCATAAGTGCCGAGCGCCGTGCAAGCTCCTCGGTTTCCTTTTGTCTTTCAGCCGTCGCACTACATATTGTATCAAAAATCGTGATATTTGTATAGTGCTTTTTTGCAACTTGAACGCAAGATTGCCATTTTGACGAATTAAATGTCGTCTGAGCCACCAAAATTAGTGCACTTTGACGAGGAATTTTCTGTAATTCTGCCAGTTTTTTCAGCTCGTCCGAGTCACGAACTACTGTGACTTCATCGGGATTTCTGCAATGTCCGACTATCCCGATTACTTCAGGGTGGTCGGGGTCGCCTGCCACAATGACATGACCGTCAGCCTTTGAAACGATATTGTGTATCTTCGCAACAAACGGACAGGTAGCGTCAATGTAGCTGATGCCCTTGTTGCTTATATAATCAATAACCGACTGTGCTACTCCGTGAGAACGGATAATAAGTGTTTTGCCGTCGGGCAGTTCGTCGGGTGAATTTATCGGATATACTCCGAGCTTTTCAAGCCTTGATATCTCACTGCCGTTGTGGATAAGCTCACCGAGCGTACAGCAACCGTTATTTTCTGCGGATGTCTTTTCGGCAATTTCAACGGCACGTTTCACACCAAAGCAGAAACCTGCACTTTTTGCCGTTTCTATATTGTAACGGCTCACTTGTTTTCCTCTTCAGACTGCTTTTCAATCTTCGGAACATACTGCTTCGGGAGCGGATCGCCGTATTCGCTCATGCCGTCCATAAGCATTTTTATGTTATCCATGATAAGATTTGAAACACGTCTGAGTTCTGTTCTGTCGTCACTTTTCAGTGCGATATGCTCGGCAGGAATCATCTCGCCTACCGAGATCCATACTTTTCTGCGGAAACCTTTCTTTCCGTACTTTATGCACATCGGAAGAACGGGAGCGTTTGTCTTGCCTGCGATAACCGCAATGCCGGATTTTGCTCTGCCTATATTGCCGTCCTTAGAACGTGTGCCTTCGGGAAATATTACGAAAGCTCTGTTCTTTTCAAGGTCTGAAATAGCGTGGTCGATCGCACTGCCGTCACCTGCACCTCTTACAACGGGAAAAGCACCGCACTTTGTAATCAGCCATGCGAAGAATTTGTTCTTCTGAAATAGCTCGATTTTCGCCATAAATGAGAAATGAGCCTTGTTTACTGCCGCTATCAGCGGAGGATCGCCGTAATCCTGGTGGTTGCAGGCAATTATATAACCGCCCTTTATGCCGTTCTTATACGGTCTGTTGTCACCGCCGATTACCTTGATTCTGTATTTTATGTGCATTGAAAGACATACTATCTTCCTGAAAAATTCATACATTATCTGATTTCTGCCTTTTCTTTGATTATTCTGACAAGCAGGTCACACGAGCCTTCAAAATCAAGCTCTGTCGTGTCTGCGAGCACTGCGTCATCCGCCTGCTTGAGCGGAGCGATCTCTCTTGTCATATCGTTATGGTCACGCTGTTTCAAATCCGCAAGAACGTTTTCGTAAGACACAGCCGTGCCCTTTGCGATAAGTTCATAGTAACGGCGCTTTGCTCTTACTTCTGCGTCTGCGGTAAGATAAATCTTTACCTTGGCATCGGGAAGAACGACTGTTCCTATATCTCTTCCGTCCATTATGACGTTCTGGCTCTTTGCCATATCACGCTGGAGCTGAAGAAGAAATGCTCTGACTGAGGGAATGGCTGAAACCTTTGATGCCACCATGCTTATCTCGGGAAGACGTATTTCTTCCGAAACGTCATAACCGTTGAGATAAATATGCTGTGTGCCGTCCTTTATCTTTACATCAAGTGAAATGTGGGACAGTGCCGCACTTACTCTCACGGGGTTGTCCATATCAACTCCGTTGCGGTCACAGAAAAGACCTATGCAACGGTACATTGCACCCGTGTCAACGTATATAAAGCCTAAGCGTTTTGCACATTCCTTGGCAATGGAGCTTTTGCCCGCTCCAACGGGACCGTCTATAGCTACTGCAATACTCATGTTTATTTTTTCTCCAATTTACATATACATTAATTATATCATGTTTTTTACCCGATTGCAACAGGAAAAATGTGAAATTTATGCGAAATAAGGATAATTATGAACTGTATCAAAAAACGTTCCGCAACTTTTACGTCGCAGAACGTTTGATTTTTATTTATCCGCAGGAAGAACAGCCGAAATAGCGGCGGAATCGTGCGATTTTGCCGTGCAAGCCTTGAGGTATTTTCTGGTGCTTTTATATGTTCTGAGAACATGGGTGTTTCGTGGATCTCTCCACCAGCAACGTAAAAGCATACCGTATATCGTTACCGAGATTTTCTTGCGGAGCAGATAGTAGATGAGCCTGTGCTGTTCGTAGATGTCTTCGCTTTCCATGAACATACGCAGAGAAGAGTACGCCCTGAGGTAGCTTACCGTATCACGTCTTGAAATACTGCCTGTTACACTGCCGGCGTGATGTGCGTAGTAATACAGAGTTTCGTTTGAGAATGAAACCTTGCCTGCGTGGTAGAACAGCTGGGGCATTACTGAAATGTCCTCGCCGAAGCACATACCGACGGGGAAATAAATATCATTATCGGTGAACAGACTGCGGCGGTAGATCTTGTTCCAGATATAACTGCGTACCGTTATATCCATAAGCAACCTCACCGAACACTTTCTTACCCTCGAAAACGCCTTTCTTGTGCAGTATGAAATTGTTCATTCCGCCGTCGTTGCCGTCGAACACGTTTCTGTAGTTGCACTGTGCAATATCCGAGCCGTAAGCCTCGGCTGTGTTGTAAAGTACAGAGATATATGACGGCGAAACATAGTCATCGCTGTCAACGAACATGATATAACGACCCTTTGCGTTTGTAATTCCCGTGTTTCTTGCTACGGAAACGCCTGAATTTTTCTGCGAGAATATGTGTATGAAATCATATTGCTCAGCAAAACGACAGACAATTTCCATTGAATTGTCCTTTGTGCCGTCGTTTACGATAACAATTTCGTATCTGCAATTGCAATCCTGGTTTACAAGTGATTCAAGACAGCGTGCGATATATTTCTCCACGTTGTACACGGGGACTATTACGCTGACATCTATACTGTTGTCACTGCTGATATCGGTACAGTTATCCTGCATTTTTTCCGGTTTCATATTTACCTCTCCTGATTAGAAAACGATTATAGATAGAAAAATTATACTTTGTTGTGTCATAAATACAAACGAATCAAGCTGTATAAATTATACAACCGTGAAATTTAACAGTCAATCGGAAAATTCACGAAAAATCGGTTTTACAAAAAATTACGGCAGTTTAACGAATAATCAGGCTTTTAAAAGCTGATAATTTAACAAAAAGAACAAACGGAGATGATAGTTTGAACAGCGGCAGAATATACGTTGCGGCGGCGATAACCGCAGGTATAATGTGCATAGCGGCAATGCTCGGTGTACTCAGTGCCGCAATATACGCCGAAGATGAGGAAAACAGCAGGTTTCTCGGGCTTATGTATCATCAGGTACTGAAAGATGAGAGCAGGTCGGGGAAATATATTATAACACCGGACGAACTGGAGAGCGATTTGAAATATCTTTCGGATAACGGATATGTTTCACTGCTCCCGTCCGAGCTTGCAAAAATCGGGAAGAACGGTGAAAAGCTTCCCGAAAAGACGGTGGTGATAACCTTTGACGACGGATATGAAACGGGACTTTACTACGTTCTTCCGCTTTTGAAAAAATACGGAATGAAAGCGGTTGTAAATATTGTCGGCAGTTATACCGACGAATATTCGGAAATAGACGAAGAAGGAAAACATCTTTCGTATGCGTACCTCACATGGAATGAGATAAAGAAACTTTCCGACAGCGGATATGTGGAAATAGGAAATCACACCTACAATATGCACTCGAACATCGGCGAACGAAACGGTTGTGCGAAAATGGCAGGCGAGAGCGAAAAAGAATACCGTAAAGCACTTTATGACGATATTTCTTCGTTGTCGGACAAACTTGAGAAAGTGACCGGTGTAAGACCTGTTTCGTTTGCATATCCATTCGGAGCACTCAGCGAGGGGAGTGCAGATGTGATAGAGAGTACAGGTGCAGAGGTGTTTATGACCTGTTGTGAACTGCCGTGCAGTCTTAATCAAAACGGCAGAATTGTAATAAACCGATATAACAGGGAAAGCGGCAGGGCTGTATGGCAGATTTGCGAAGAATACAGTAATGCGTTATAGAAAGTAAAAAGAAAAACCGGGAGTCCGTAAAAACGAACTCCCGGTATTTTTCCGTTATTTCTGATTACTTAGATTCAGAAACGTTTGTTGAGCTACCAACGTTTGAAGATGTTGTGTTGTTGCCGCAAGCTGTTGCCATAGCTGCTACCATAGCTACTACTGCTACTAAAGCTAAAATCTTTTTCATTGTTTTAATCTCCTTACAGTAAGTTTGTATCGATCTATAATGCCGAATCTGTCGTTCGACTGAAATGAATTATACAGAAATTTTACGTTTCGGTCAAGTGGCTTTTAACTGAATTTTATTAAACTGCTTAATTTTCGTTCAGATTGACAAAAAACCGTGTAATCGTTTAAATGTAACTGGACATTTTTTCGGAAATAGTGTATAATATGTGAACAAAGGACGCTGACGGACAAGAATTTGTTACACGTTTGTAACCATAAATACATTATATGGAATTAAATTTGACGGTTTTAGCGCCGAAAATTCAATAAAATGTAAAAATATGTAGCAATATGGATTGTAAACGATGCAAATTTACTTGCCGAAGGTTAAAATCAAACGATAATGCCGCATTTAAAGGCACGGTTTAAGAAAGGAAAAGATATATGTCAAATGTACCAACACCGCACATAAAGGCAGAAATGGGAGAAATTGCAGAGAAAATTCTCATGCCGGGCGACCCGCTCAGAGCAAAATTCATAGCTGAAAATTATCTTACAGACGCAGTTTGCGTTAATGATACAAGAAATATGCTCGGTTTCACCGGCAATTACAAGGGCTCGAAAGTTACCGTGATGGGTAGCGGGATGGGTGTTTCGTCAATAGGAATTTACAGCTATGAACTGTATAATTTCTACAATGCCGAAACGATTATCAGAATAGGAACTGCGGGTGCACTTGTACCGCAGGTTCAGCCCAGAGATGTAATAATTGCACAGGGAGCTTGCCATGACACCAATGTTGACAGGCAGTACGGATTGCCCGGAACATTTGCACCGATTGCCGATTTCGGACTGGTTAAAAGAGCGTATGAGCTTACCACAGAGAAAAACATAACCGCTCATGTCGGAAATGTTCTTACGGGTGAAGTCTATTATGATGCGTCCAACAGCCTTTCGGCATGGTCGAAGATGGGCGTTCTTGCAGTCGAAATGGAAGCTGCCGCACTCTATATGAATGCCGCCGTCGCAGGCAAAAAGGCACTGTGTATATGCACGGTAACCAACAATCCTCTTACGGGAACCGAAGATATAACACCCGAAGAACGTGAAAAGACGCTTACCGATATGATTACAATCGCTCTTGATGTGTAACCGCTGTTTTCTATAATTATATTTAAATAGTATACTGCCATGTTGTCGGTATATGCCCTGAATGGCTGTCAGTATATAACAAGCATTAAAAAACACGAAAATATGCCTTAAATTGCCGAAAACACAGTTCGCTTTTCGGCAATTTTTCATAAATTTTCGGCGAGAAAATTGTTTGATATGCCACCAAAGTTTTCTTGCTATTCGTAAAGACTTATGGTATAATTTTGTTATATAATAATTTCCATTTGATATGGAAGTTGTTTTATTCTGTTAAGATGAATGGGGGATAACCAGTGACAACTTTTACTTACGTTGCTACCGACGTTAACGGTAAAAAGGTAAAAGGTACCGAAATGGCGGAAGATTCCGTAGAACTTATTGACAAGCTCCGACAAAAAGGCTTGTTCTGCACGTCCTACAAGGACGCAGCAAAGAACAAGGCGGCTGATGTCAAGTTCAAGTTCAAGACAAAGGACTTATCTTTCTTCTGCCGTCAGCTTGCGGCGATGCTTACATCGGGTGTAAGTCTTGTAAAGGCTTTGCAGATATTACAGGCACAGTCCGAAAACAAAAAACAGAAGCAGGTACTGCTCGATATATATGAGGAAGTACAGAAAGGTCGTAGTTTTTCGGAGGCTATCGCTACTAAGCCCGGCGTATTCCCGTCACTGTTCGTCAGCATGGTCGGTGCCGGTGAAGCGTCAGGTAACCTTGATGTAATTATGAACCGTGTATCTGAGCACTATGCAAAGGACAGCAAGACGCAGAACAAGATCAAGGGTGCTATGATTTACCCTATCGTACTCCTTGTACTGCTGGTAGTTATCATGATTGCCATGTTCACGATGATCATGCCTATGTTCCGTGACCTCGCAGGCGATACCGAGATGCCGCCGCTGTCAGCCGCAATATTCGGCATAAGTGACTTTATGATAAATCAGTGGTACATTCTGGTTATTGTCGCAATTGCGATAGTAATAGCTCTCAGACTTATCATAAAGACCCCGTCAACTAAGCTCAAATGGGACGAAATGCTTCTTAAAATGCCAAAGGTCGGAAAACTACTCCGCACAATTTACACGGCACGTTTTGCCCGTACAATGTCAAACCTCTTCTCTTCCGGTCTTCAGATGGTAGACTGTATTGAGAAGTCGGTAGGCACGCTGGGCAATACATATATTATCAAGCAGTTTGAAGATGTCATTGAAAACGTTAAACGAGGCGAGTCGCTCTCGGTAGCCATGGGCAGAATAAACGTATTTGACGGTATGTTCGTATCAATCGTTTATGTCGGTGAGGAGTCAGGTACTCTTGATACTATACTTGCAAAATCATCGGATTATTACGATGATGAAGCCGACTCGGCAATTTCACGACTTGTAGGTCTTATGGAACCTGTCATGATCATACTTATGGGTGCTATGGTAGGTTGCTTACTTGCAGGTGTATTCCCGATACTCTACTCCGGTATGGAAGGTATGGGCAATACTTAAAGACACAGCGAAACAGCAACAAAAATCAACCTAATAAGCAGGAAGGAAATTTGATATATGTTATCTATTGATATTACCGACAGACAAATCAAACTCGTCCGTGGTTCATCACAGGGCACAAAGATCAAGATAGACGAAGTTGATTTCAGAGAGATCGAAAAAGGACTCGTTTCAAACGGCTATATAGCCGATGTTCCGCTGGTTGCGGCTGAAATCATTGATATGATCAACACGAGAGCTATCAAGGAAAAGGATACTATCGTATCAATCAGCTCGAGTTCGATACTCTATAAGGAGCTTATGCTCCCCAAGCCCAAGAAACTTTCAAACTCAGCCGCTATCGAGGCTATGATCGGAAGCAACATGGGTATATCGGGTGATTACAACATTTCATATACTATCGTAGGTGAAACTGTTGATGAAAACAAGAATCCTCTCATCAAGGTTCTTGCAACGGCTTGTCCCCAGCGTCTTGTTGACGGATATGTAAAGCTGTTTACCCACATGGGTCTTTCGCTGAAAGCCGTAAACATTTCCAATAACGCTATTTCACGTCTTATCCAGAACACTCCCAAGATGTCGGACTATATGCCGCTCTTACTTGTTCAGATAGACAAGGAATTCTTAAATATCAACCTTTATGAAGACAACGTTCTTTCATTCTCGAGATATTTCAAGATCGACCCTGCCGATTACAACAATGCAGAGGACTATGTAAACCAGGCTATTTATGATAACTTGTTCAGAATGTTCCAGTTCTTCCAGTCAAGAAAGGACATGAAGCCCATCAAGGAAATGATGTTCTACGGTGAGATAGGCGACTTTATCGCTCTTACAAACACCGTTTCGGGCTTCAACGTTCCCTGTCACATACTGAGTGCTCCCACTACAATCGCATCGAGAGCAGACTTTGAGTTCACTGTATACGCAAATGCGATCGGTGCTCTCTATAAAGTTAACAAGGAACTTGAGCATATCAATCTTCTTGCAACAACAGCCGCAAGAGAGAGTAAAGGTCTTAACACGTTCTTTATCGGACTCGGTGCTGCAGCCGCAATCAGCGTACTTGCAGTAATCGGCGCAAACGTTGTTGTAGATGTTATCAACAACAGCATCAAGGGTGAGATAACAAAGGTTCAGGCTCAGATAAACGACACCGACCTTCAGACAAGACTTACGACTTTACAGCAGAAGGAAGGCGTACTTGCAAACTTCCAGAGCTATAAGGATTCCATAGCTAATGCAGAGCTGATGTACAACTATATGCCCAAGGGCACAACGAATGTATACAAGATGCTCAGAGAACCGTTCACGGCAAAGCAGGACGGTATCGAGAGCGTTACAGCCGATGACATCCGTAAGAAACTCGACGGCATGAAGCTTATTGATGCGGTTGATATATCGGATTACACTGTACAGGCAACATTCACCTGTAAGGATCAGTCACAGCCTTCGCAGTATGTCAGGGCGCTTATAGACCAGGGATATTTTGAGAATATCACTTATACCGGTTACACGGTTGAACGTGGTGAAGACGGTAAGGAAACCGTTGAGTTCAGCCTTACGATGCTTCTCAAGGCAGGTAACAACATTACTGTTGATGAGGATACGGCAAACAGCATGATTGAGAACAATGCAAATGCAGGTCAGGCAGGAGATGCAACCTCTTCGGCAACAGACCCGAATGCTACTGCATCAACTACCGAGTCAACGGCACAGTAACGGGGAAAGGACATACAGAACATGAAGATCAGTAAACAGGAACGAATCCTTATAATTGTATTTTTAGTTGCCGCAATAGTTGGCGTAGGCATATTCGTATTTATTCTCCCCAACTTCAATAAGATAGGCGACAACAACAAACAGCTTGCAAGCGTAAAACAGCAGTATCAGACAATACTGACACAGCTTGAACATGAATCAACGATCGACGGCGAAATAAGCCAGGCTTACGAAGACGGTAAGAACCTCGCAGATAAATTCTTCAGCGACCTCACAGAATATGAGGCAGACGAAATCATGCGTAAGTTTATCGCAAAGGGTAAGGACATCAAGATTGACGGTCTTACGATTTCGCCTTTCTCAACACAGTCACTTTCAGTATCGGTATTTGCTCCAACAGAAGTTACATATCCCCTGAAAGACTTTGCAAACACAGTTGTTGAAACACCTGCCGATACACAGACAGATTTATCCAAGCTCAGCACAAGAGAGCTTGTTATGTATGCGAAAAAGCTCCAGGCAACACTTCTTGCCGCAAGCGACCCTGTAACAGTAGGTTCTGTAACAGTATCGTTTACAGCAAGCTCCAACAAGCTTCAGAACCTCCACGACTTTGCGGATCTGCTCTATTCGGGCAAGTATGACGACAGTGTGAAGGATGCTGACGGAAATGTAATCGGCAAGGCAGTTTCGGTTTCTGCTATAAGCTATCAGATGACTGAAAACTCAAGCACCGGTGAATCGGGTGCAACATCGGATTACACGATGGATTTCACTGTAAACCTCCTGTGCATCCAGCCTGTTGCAGATCCCTTTGCAAACAACAGCACAGCCGAGTAATCACACGGCTTGATTCGGTAAGGAATGAAAGGATGAAACGCTATGAACAAACATAACAGAAAAGCGTTAATGATGAAAAAGGCGTTGTTGCGGCTGAAAGGCGGCAAGGGTAGCGTTTTATTCTTCATCATTGCCATAATGACGGTTATGATAGTACTTGCATCGGCGGTTTATTATTCTACTATTTCCGCACGACAGCAGGTTGAAATCAAGTACGGCGATGAACAGTCATATCAGAGTGCCGTATCGCTTAACGACCTTGTAACCGAGTATTTAAATACAAAATCAGAAGATGCGTTCGTTGACGCTATCATCGCACTTGCTCCCAACCAGTCGCTTACAACAAAGGGCGATGGCACCGACGCCTTTGCAGAACTTGCAGGCGGTCTTGGTGATTACAAGGTTACCGTAACAAAGGTGAGCGGTGACAGCGGCGACGAAAAGCAGACAATAAAGGTCGAAACAGAGGTAGTCGTAAACGGCGAAAGCTCAACAGTAACTTCTATCGGTGAGTTCACGCTCGTTTCAAAACCGTACTCATTTGACAGATTCTTCACATCAACGGGATATGCGCCCAATGACGTATTCATGTCGGGTATGAAGGTAACCTCGACAATGTACCTCGATAACGAGTACAGCCAGATAGGTTCGGACGGAACAAACGGAAACAACAGCGGAATCAATATTCTTGCCGAAATTATCAGTGCGGGTACGCTTTCGATCAACAATGCTCCTATCAACTCGGGCGGAAGCAGAACGTTCGATATTACAGTCGGAAACAACCTGATTCTTACATATAACGGCGGTCAGGGTGCAATGAACCTCAACGGCGGACGTATAAGAGTCGGCGGAAATCTGATACAGGGTACATCGTTCAATTACAAGAGCGACACCGACGTTTATGTAGTCGGCGACTATATAAGCGGTCGTCCCAGTGATGATTCCAACTGTGAGATTTATGTAAACGGCGATGCCGCATTCTTCGGTAACGAACAGTACATAGGCAAGGTTTATGTCAACGGTGATGTGTTTATCGACAAGGATGTAAACACAGGCGACAAGTTCCCCGGCGGTCTTACAGTCGGCGGTAATGTATATCTCTGCTCCGGTTCAAGCGTTTTCGGCGCACAGAAGAGCTGGATAAAATCACACGGCATTGACGACAGCAGAATATTCGATTATTCAGACGCTTCTATACGTTTTGAAGCAAAGAACGGCGACAACGCCAGTGCATATAACGCCCTCCGAGCTTCTATGGATAAGGCACGTTCGCTCGCAGGCGGAACAGCGGCTTACAACTATGTATGGCCCTCTGACAGCGGCACTTGCGAATCACTCACAAATGTAAAGGCTAAGATAAACGAAAAGGTCGGCAACCCCGAGTATACAAACTGGAACATGACCAAGAAGTTTATCAACGATGACGGTTCTTACAGCGTAGAGCCTATCAATTACCAGTTCGACAACAAGACAGACCCTGCTATACAGGATTCAAGATTTGCCGGCACGGGAAGCACAAAGAATCAACTTGTCGTATCTGCCGAAAAATTCGGTCAGTACGTTGTAGTTGAAGATATGCGTATAACGGCAGGCAAGTGGGATCCCAATGCAAGCGTAGAAGCAAACTGGGACGGATATAACGTAATATTCGATACCACAATGCCCGACGGTAAGGACATAGATATGTACGTTTACCTTCCTGCGAACTGCTATATGGAGCAGACAGGTAAGGACCAGTACAAATTCTCAAACAAGGATGCAGATAAGAGCAAGTTCAACTGCTTCCGTTGGAACAATGAACCTACAGGTACGTTCCAGGGTTGGTTCAGCGTTCTGACAAGAGGTAAGGGCAGTGTAATATTCGTAGTAGGCGATGGTGTAACATACTTTGCACAGACACGTCTGTTCATGGGTCACTACAACCTGCTCAAAGAAATTCTCCCGAACTCTATCAGCGCAGACGGTAAAATCACAAATACAACAGGTTTCACACAGGAAGCTGTTGAAAATATAATGCGTACAACAGATACAAACATGAAACTACGTACAGTGTTCAAGCAGAGCACCGTTGATAAGTACAATAGCAGCGGAGGACTTCATAACAACTTGTTTGTAGTTGCAATAAACAAGAACAGCAATCTTAATTTCAACTCCCAGTACAATACGTTCTGTGGATTTGTATACGCACCGTACATGACATTCGGCATAAGCAGTTTGGGACAGGGCGGTTTTGCGATGCTCGGCGGTCTTATCGTTTCGGACTATGAGATGCCCAATACATCGCTTACATTCATGGCGACAATTCCTTATGACTACTACGACAGATTTACAAGCGGTCTTACCGGTGAAGCAAAGGAAGATGCACGCTTTGACTATATGGAAAAGCTGATATCAAATTCCGGCGGCGAGATTGGTACACTCGGCTCGTCAAGCTCAAGGTCATGGAGAAAATACGGCTATAACTGATGAAAGGAGCGGATAGCATGAAGCTGTTAAAACGCCTTAAAAATAAAAAAGGCTTTACGCTGACAGAAGTACTTGTTTCCATAGTAATATTCGCTCTTATGTCGGCTATTGTAATGCAGATACTTGCAATAGCGATAGCACAGCACAGAAAGAACGACAGCGTAGACAAGGACATGGACAGCCAGATAAACAATCTTGTTCAGGAGAATGCGCTGGTTGAGAGAGATACGGTCAACCTTGTCATGAAGTTCGTAAACGCAACCGGCGGAACAAACAATGTCAAGATCGACGATGTTAAAATCCGCAAGGACGGAACCACAACCGATTCCGACGGCAGACTTGAAATCAATACAATTGATGCAACGATCAAGAATGATGGCGGAGACGATAATAAGGACAAGAACAGCGGCGGTATGGTAACGAATGATATCCACATATACGGCACGAAGGGAATAAACAAGATAATAGCCAAGCAGGAAAGTTGCGTTGCTGACGGCGATAACTACAATGTGCTTCTTTCGTTCACGGTGGATACAACAAACACACACGCACTCAACGGTTCTCAGAGTAAGTCAATTAAAATAGCACTCCCCACAAGTGCAACGAATATTGTTGTAACGCCCGACGATAAGATGGTGTACAGCATGGTATCGGGTACGAATGTACGTTTCAGTGCAAAGAAAACCGATAACAAAGATGATACTTATACAATGAAGATTTACTTCACCGTTTCTGCCGATAAGTTCGATGAGGATTACGGCAGTTTTGCAAAGTACTTTATTGAACCTAAGAGCGAAAGCACAGATATAACAGCAACATTTGACGATGCGGCTACAAACGGCATTTACAACCACCTTTACGGTATGCCTGTAAAGGAGGATGATGCCGCATGAGAAAACTGCTGAAGAAAAAAGCGTTCACGCTGATTGAAGTTATCATAGCAATGGCGATAATGACAGTGCTCATTGTTGCGGCTATGTCAATGTTCAATCCCGTAAACGGAATAATCAAGTCACTTGATGAAGATACCGTGACAAACGCAGTTACCGATACGATAACAAATTACGTTTCGGATAAGATGAAAACGGCGTCTACATACAGTATCAAGGGCTATACCACTGAAAATCTTACTAAGAATTCCAACAACGACGACAGCGTTGCGAAGATGGTAAATGTAATGATAAACGATATGGAAGTAAATGAAACCATGTACTGCATGATTCTGCGTTCTACTTCCGAGGGTTATCAGCTTTACGATCTGGGTAAGATAAACAGTACCGCAGACTATATAACAAAGTCGAAGAAAGTTGTAAATAACAACGGATATGCGGTATTCAACAGCGAATATTACAACGACTCACGTTATAAGTTCTCGTTCCAGACAACCTCGGGCGACAAGGGTGCATGGTGCAGAATGGGCGTAAACACATACGACACCGACGGAAATATCAAGGTCAGCGAACGTGTGCAGATGTTCAAACTGCTCAATATGTCACTTCTTAAAATCACACCCTCAAGCAGTGCCGAGCTTGCCGATTACAACTATTCCGACGATTTGAATGTAG
Source organism: uncultured Oscillospiraceae bacterium (assembly GCA_902490585.1). GTDB lineage: Bacteria > Bacillota > Clostridia > Oscillospirales > Ruminococcaceae > Ruminiclostridium_E. The sequence continues at coordinate 131,284 of CABUEI010000001.1, read as the reverse complement.
TTATCCTTTACAGAATAAAGATATTCGGATAAACAAAAAAAATCCCCCGCCGGTAAGGCGGGGGAAATATAAACGCTTTTTTAAAGCATTGAAAGATAAGCCTTGATAATGGTTTCACCGCAAAGCATACCGACTGCAAGTCCGACGCTCAGTGCGGGACCGAAGGCAATGCGGCGGCGCAGCTTTATCTTTGTTATCTTGCCGTTTTCCACGTTCGCACGGAAAACATATTCCTTGCTGTCGGGGAGATCACCCATTGCTTCATTCAGCTCATTGCCGAGTGACTGTGTTGCGGCTTTAAGCTCATCTCCCGAAAGATTCCACGCTTTTTCTTCAAAAAGCTCGGGGTCGATTTTGCATTTTCCGTGTTCAAATTCACCGACGATCACATCTTTTGAGTTATCTGTTGTCTTGCCGTCACACCACTGTGAGAGCTTTTCGCTGATAACGGCTGAACGTTCTTTGGTGAACTTTGATGTAGTGCAGAGTACGATAAGACCGTAGACAGCACCTACAACAACACCGATAACGGCTGAGGGAACTATCTTCCAGCCGAGCACAAATCCCGATGCCGCCATAAGCTGAACATCGCCGCCGCCCATACCGCCAAACAAAGCGAGTATTGCGAAAGGCACTGCGATAACAGCCGCACCGACAAAGTGCTCCCACCACGGCATATTAGGCTCTGTGAAGAACGTAGCAATGCCGAGTACCGCAATGGTGATCGTGCACCAGTAGGGGATTTCCATGTGGTCGATATCAATACAGCTGAGCACTATCAGCAGTGAGAAAAACACAATGGCAACCACCATCGGCAGACTTGCCGAAAATCTTATGTAGGCGAGCAGGAACATAAGTCCCGTCAGTGCTTCCACAATAGTGTAACGTACAGAGATCGGAGCTTTACATTTACGGCACTTGCCGCCTAATATGATCCAGCTGAATATCGGCACGAGATCGTAAGGCTTGATACGCTCACCGCATGAAAAGCAGTGTGACGGACCGTTTACGATTGACATGTGCAGAGGAGTGCGGTAGATAACCACATTCAGAAAACTGCCTATGACCGAGCCGAAGACAAATACAAGTACGCAAACAACGGTATCATACCAGAGTATACCTGTCATATATATAACCATCCTTTCCTTTAACGGACGCTGAAAAACAGCGTATGGATATTTTAACATATATCGCCGCTTTTTTCAAGTATAAGCGGTAAGCACACCACTAACAACAGGGGGAACAGTTTAATGAAGAACATACCGATAGGACAGATTCTTGTAGAGAACGGATTCTTAAAAGAGGATCAGCTCAACGAGGCTCTCGAAAAACAGCGTACCGAGCCTGGTAAAAAGCTCGGTGATGTACTGCTTGAACTGGGCTATGTTTCGGAAACGCAGCTTGCTCAGGCGTTGTCGATCCGTCTTAAAGTACCGTTCATCGACCTTACTACCACGAAGATAGACATCGAGGCAGTAAAGAAGATTCCGGAGGCTATCGCAAAGAAGAACTGTTGCGTAGCGTTCCAGATGACAGATTCACGTCTTACGGTTGCAACAGACGACCCTATCAACTTCTACATATTCGAGGAACTGAAAGTTATCTCCGGTATGGAGATACACGCAATGATAGCCACCCGTACAGCTATCAACGAAACTATCAATAAAGCATACTCACAGCAGACGGTTAGTAACGTTATGGATAACCTCAATAAAGAGTATACGGGTAATACCGACTCTGTTATCCAGGACGACCCCGAGTCAGGCGAACGTGTCGATAACGCTCCTATCGTTAAGCTGGTCAATACGATCGTTGAAACATCATTCAGAATGAACGCATCGGATATTCATATCGAGCCGTTCAAGGACAGAACAAGAATCCGACTCAGAGTAGACGGTGAGCTTATCGAACAGATGAAGGTAAAGCCTGCCGCTCATAATTCGCTTATAACCCGTATCAAGATACTCGGTGGTATGAACATTGCCGAGAAGAGAATACCGCTTGACGGTCGTTTCGGTATGACTATCGACGGCGTAAACCTTGACGTCCGTGTATCTACAATTCCTACCGTTTACGGTGAAAAGTGCGTTATCCGTCTGCTTTCAACAGCAGATGAAAAGACAAGAAAGATTACTGACCTTGGTATGACGCTCTATAACTATGAGATGTTCAAGCAGATCATCCGTTGCCCCCACGGCGTTATGCTGGTTACCGGACCTACAGGTTCTGGTAAATCTACAACACTTTATGCAACTCTCGGCGAGCTTTCAAAGCCTAACGTTAACATCGTTACCGTTGAGGACCCTTGTGAAAAGAAGATAGACGGTGTAAACCAGGTACAGATAAATGCAAAGGCAGGACTTACCTTTGCGGCGGCTCTTCGTTCTATTCTCCGTCAGGACCCGGATATCGTAATGGTCGGTGAGATCCGTGACGGTGAAACGGCTGATATCGCTATCCGTGCCGCTATCACAGGTCACTTGGTTCTCTCGACACTTCATACGAACGATGCCGCAAGTACAATCCTCCGTCTTGTTGATATGGGTGTTGCACCTTACATGGTTGCGTCATCTCTTGTCGGAGTTATCGCCCAGCGACTTGTAAAGCTGCTTTGCCCCGAGTGTAAGGAAAAAGTATTGCTTACCGACCCTGCCGACTTACGACTTGTCGGAAAGACAGAACCCGTAGAAGTATGCAAGGCTCATTACGGCGGTTGCCGCGCCTGCCACAATACAGGATATAAGGGCAGAACCGCTATCCATGAAATTATCGTAAGCTCGAATGATATCAAGGAACTTATCTCAAGCGGTGCAACAGCCGAGCAGATAGGTGCACAGGCTGAAAAGAACGGTACAAAGCTTCTGCGTAGCAACGTTACCGACATGGTACTTGCAGGTACCACAACACTCGATGAACTGGTAAAAGCCACCTACTCCGTTTAATGCGGAATCGGTGTTTGCAATATATCTTTTTAAAAGGAGAAAACAAAGGTGGATATTAACAAAATACTTGACGAGGCAAGAAGGCTCGGCTGTTCGGACTTACATTTTACTGCGGGTCTTCCGCCCGTTGTACGTCTGCACGGCAGTATCAAAAAACTCAGCGGTTATCCCGACTGCACAGAGCCTATCATAGTCAATATCATAAATCAGATTACTTCTATGAAGCACAAGGCTTCTATCCAGAAGGGTCTTGACACCGACTTCTCGTATGTATCCGCATCCGGACACAGACACAGAGTAAACGTGTACAGACAGAGAGGATACCACGCAATAGCAATGCGACTTCTGCGTAATGATATTCCTACATTGCAGGATCTCATGCTCCCCGGACTTATGGGTGAATTCGCACTCCGTCCGAGAGGACTTGTACTTGTAACAGGACCTACAGGTTCAGGTAAGTCAACAACTCTTGCGGCTATGATCGACCATATCAACCGTAATAAGAACTGCCACATCATAACAGTCGAAGACCCTATCGAGTATCTTCACACGCATAAGCAGTCAATGGTAAACCAGCGTGAGATAGGTGCCGATGTTGACAGCTTCGCAGGTTCACTGCGTGCCGCACTCCGTGAAGACCCCGATGTTATCCTCGTCGGAGAAATGCGTGACTTTGAAACTATCAACGCCGCAGTAACAGCCGCCGAAACAGGTCACCTTGTGCTTTCAACTCTGCATACGACAGGCGCCGCTGAAACTATCGACCGTATTATAGACGTATATCCGCCTCACTCACAGGGACAGATCAGAGCACAGCTTGCAAACTCCCTTGTAGCCGTTATCTCACAGACGCTCGTTCCCACAGCAGACGGCAAGGGACGTATAGCCGCACTCGAGCTTATGAGCTGTACAGACGCTATCAGCTCGCTTATCCGTGAGGGTAAGATATTCCAGATCCCGAACTCGATTCAGACATCAAAGGCTCTCGGTATGTTCTCGCTCGACCAGGACCTTGCAAGACTTGTCCGTACTGGCAAAATCACGGAAGAAGTCGCAAGAAGCCGTTGCCAGAACCCCGACGATCTCAAGAGATACATCGGAGCTTATTGATCTGCAAAGAATACCAGCATGATACTTCAATGCCGCCGTGGTATCGGCGGCATTTTTGTGTAAAAGAAAGGACTTCTATATGAAATTTGTAATACAGCGTGTGACCCACGCAAGCGTAACCGTTGACGGCGAGGTTATCGGAAAAATCGGAAAGGGTTTTATGGTGCTTATCGGCATCGCACAGACCGACACAAAAGAAATTGCGGATAAGCTTATCCGTAAGATGACGGGACTGCGAATTTTTGACGATGAGAACGGCAAGACCAATCTTTCACCTGCCGATGTAGGCGGAAGTCTGCTACTCATTTCCCAGTTCACCCTTTATGCCGATTGCCGCAAGGGCTATCGCCCGTCGTTCGTAAACGCAGGCGCACCCGATATGGCAAATGAGCTGTACGAGTATATCGTTGAGCAGTGCCGCAAATGCGAGAGCATAAAAGACGTGCAGACAGGACGCTTCGGCGCAGACATGAAAGTGGAACTTCTGAATGACGGACCTTTCACAGTCATACTTGACAGTAACGAGCTTATGTGAAACACTGTGTAACTGCTTACAGTGCTTTTACAGTGTGCTTACAGTGCTTTTTCATTATGAGTATGGTGAAAAATTACTGTAAATGACCCCACTACATTTTTCGTCAAATTGCACAACATAGAAAAATATTTTGTTGCATTTTTGTTAAATTTTCAATCAAACTATAGACAAACGAACAAAAAAGTGGTATAATCAAGGCACATTAAAAGGAAACGCCGCAGCACAAAGCACAGCGCTCCCGGAAAGGACTTAAGTATGAATGAAATAAAATTAGGTAAAAAAATCTCCGAAGGTAAAACCGTTGACGTATACGAGAGCGGCGACCTTGCAGTAAAGGTATTCAAGCCCGATGCACCCAAGACAGTAGTTTTCTATGAGGCTTTCATGGATGCCAAGGTTGAAGAAACAGGACTGAATGTTCCTAAGATAAAGGAAGTTGAGCTTATAGACGGCAAGTGGGCAATAGCTACAGAGCTTATCAAGGGTAAGACTCTTGCACAGATCATGCAGGAAGAACCCGAGAACTGCGACGGCTATCTTGACGACATGGTAGAGCTTCAGCTCAGCATCCACGCTAAGAAGGTTACAGGCATTTCAAAGCTCAAGGATAACCTGAGAGAAGAGATCGAGAGCCTTGACGTAATCGACCATATCAAGAGATATGACCTTCTCACAAGACTTGACAGCACACCCAAGCACGTTAAGCTGTGCCACGGCAACTTCGGTCCCGAGAACATAGTTGTAACTGACGACAACAAGGTTTACATAGTTGACTGGATAGGTGCTTCCGCAGGTAACGCCAGTGCCGATGTTGCAAAGACATACCTGAAGCTTGCACTTACATCAACAGAAACAGCAGAGAAGTATCTCAACCTCTTCTGCAAGAAGACAAACACTTCCAAGAAGTACGTTCAGGAATGGTTACCTATCATGGCTGCTTCAACACTCGCAAAGGGTGTTACAAGCAAGGAAGAGAAGGATCTCCTCTTCACATGGCTTGACGTTGTGGACTATTCTTGATGACAACAAAATATTGATAATGTGCGCCCCGCTTTTGCGGGGCGTTTTTGTGTAACGGGAGTAAAACGTTTATCCGAAACGTCGAAAAATGGTGCGGCAAACGGCAATTTTGAATATTTTATGAAAATTCATCGCAAAAGGCTTAACATTTGTGCAGATTTGTGCTATACTTACAACATGGTATACTCTGTTACATGAGAATATATCTGCGCCTCATACGGCAATAATAAAGTAAACAACACACCTTAAAAGGACGTAAATATGAGCAAAAACAAAACGCAATATCTTAATGCAGATGCGGAACTTGAAGAAGAACGCACACCTGCCGGCAGAAAAAAATCAAAGAAAAAGAAAAACAAGACGCTGGATACCGTAAAGCACGTTTTAGGAGTTATCGGAACAACGTTTCTCAGCCTGTTCATGATAGTAATCATTACCTGCTGTATAGTAGCGGTAACGCTGACGGTATATATCATGCAGTTCGCTGACAGCGCATTTGACGTTGACCTCAAAAATGTTGACCTCAGCTACACGAGTTTCCTTTATGCAAAGAACAGTGCAGGCGAACAGGTAGAGATAAAGCGTTTGTCCGGTGACGAAAATCGTATCTGGGTAGATATGGAGCAGATCCCGAAACATACCCAGGACGCATTTGCGGCAGTTGAGGACAAGCGTTTCTACGAGCATGACGGCGTTGACTGGAAGAGAACAGTCCGTGTAACCGTATCGACCCTGTTCAACGGCTACGGCGAGGGCGGCTCGACCATAACACAGCAGCTTGTAAAGAATATCACGGGCGACGACAGAGTAACTCCCGAGCGTAAGATAAGAGAGATCTTCCGTGCGTTGAACCTTGAAAAACAGTACACAAAGATAGATATACTCGAGGCGTATCTCAACCGTGTTCCGCTCGGCGGTACAGTTTACGGTGTAGGCTCTGCGGCTTACTACTACTTCGGCAAGACAGTCGATCAGCTTACCATTGCGGAAAGTGCAATACTTGCAGGTATGACACGTTCGCCCAGTGTACTGAATCCGTATGCCAACCTTGAACGCTCCAAGGAAAGACAGCTTTATGCACTGAAATGTATGTACGACCAGGGTCTTATCACTACAGACGAGTATGAAGCGGCTAAGGTTGAGCAGGTAAAGTTCAGACTTATCGTTGAGGGTGACGCTTACGGTTATAAAGACCCCAGATATGACGAATATTACGGAAACAACGCAAATCAGGACGACAACAGCGACCAGTACGATGATGTTGATACTTACGAAGCTTATCGCTGGAACGAGTACGAAATATCGCAGAACTGGTACGTTGATGCGGCTATACAGCAGGTTATAGAAGATTTAAGTAAAGCCAAGGGTATGACATATTCCGAGGCAAAGACTGATCTTTACAAGGGCGGTTACAAGATTTATCTCAACATGGATATGGATATCCAGGATAAGCTTGAAGAGTTCTTCAAAGATCCTAACAACTTCTTCTACAGTTACGACAAGACCGCTATCGAGGAAAACTGCGCACAGGCGGCATTTGTACTCACCGACTACAGAGGTAATGTAGTTGCGCTTGCAGGCGGTATCGGCGATAAACCCGGTGACGGCTGTTTCAACAGAGCAACACAGGCTATACTGCCTATCGGTTCGACAATGAAACCTATATCGGTTTACGGTCAGGCGATTGATAAGGACATCATCAGCTATTCGTCAATGATATTCGACAGATGTATCACTCTTAACGACGGTACAAGCTGGCCGAGTAACTTTGAGGGCGACTACGGCTCAGGCGGATATATTCCTGCGTGGTATGCGGTACAGCAGTCAAAGAATACGACGGCTGTACGAATGGCACAGGTACTCGGAATCGACACCTGCTTCAACTTCCTTACAGATAAGCTCAATATCACGACGCTTGACTACACTTACGACAAGGCATATTCACCCATAGCACTCGGTCAGCTCACACAGGGTATGACTCTTATGGAACTTGCAGGTGCATATCAGATATTCGGTTCGGGCGGTGTATATTACGAGCCTAAGCTGTATAATCTCATTACCGACTATAACGACAAGGTAGTTATCGAGCAGGAACCCCTCGGCGACAGAGTAATGGACAGCGACAGCGCTTATATCACAAACAGACTGCTCAAGGCTGTTACCGATACAACCAACGGTTCCGGTAGATACGCCAAGATCGACGGCATCGAAGTTGTCGGCAAGACAGGTACTTCAAACGATGAACGTGTACTTGCGTTTGCAGGTCTTACTGCGGATTACTGCGGTGTTATAAGACTCGGCTTTGACGACAACAAGAACATCGGTACAACTAACTATATCTATCTTGCACAGGTATGGCACAACTTCATGGTGAACGTTGTAAATGAAAATTCAACAAAGACGTTTGCCAAGGATTCAAACGTAGTCGAGAAGAATTATTGTACCGAAACAGGACTTCTTGCAACATCAAAGTGTCCGAATACTGCTGTAGGTTACTATAAGGCTGATACTCTTCCCAAGACTTGCGATTCTACTCACAAGGACGGCGAGTATGTGAAGAAGCACGGCGGCGAAACACTTCTTACGCCCGACTGGACAGCACAGAAAGCGGACGACAACACGAGCAGTACAAGCTCTGACTGATTTAACAGTATAAACAACTGACAGCGGCTCTACAAAAGCCGCTGTTTTGATGAAAGGATTTTCTATGACATTCAGACTTACGGCACCTTGCCATTTCGGACTTGAAAAGACGCTCTCTTTCGAGGTGCGTAAAATAGGCGGCGAGGATATAGCCGTATCGGACGGACGTGTTACATTTACAGGCGATGAGCGTGTACTTATAAGAGCCAATATGTGCCTGTCAACCGCAGAGCGTGTAGGAATACTGCTCTCCGAGTTCAAGGCAAGGACATTTGAAGAGCTGTTCCAGGGCGTAAAGGCTATCCCGATTGAAAAGTACGTCGGCAAGTTCGACAAGTTTCCAATAAAGGGCTTCAGCCTTAATTCCAAACTTACGAGCGTTCCTGCCTGCCAGAAGATAATAAAGAAAGCCATGGTTGAGCGAATGAAGAGCGTTTATAAAATCGGCTACTTCCAGGAAACAGAGGCACTGTTCCAGTTCCGCTTCTCAATCATGAAAGATAATGTCACCATGACGCTCGACACATCGGGTGAGGGACTTCACAAAAGAGGTTATCGCCGCTTCTCGAACGCCGCACCTATAAAGGAAACGCTGGCGGCAGGTATAGCGGATCTTGCAAGAATAAGGGACAACGATATTATCTGCGACCCATTTTGCGGTAGCGGTACATTGCTTATAGAGAGTGCACTCAAGGCACTGAATATTCCGCCTTGCCTTGACAGAGAATTTACCGCTATGCAGTGGGAGTTCCTGCCCAAAGAACTGTGGGACGAGGAGAGAGAAGCACTCAGAGCAAACATCAGAAAGCCGGAAAATTTCAAGCTGTACGGCTTTGATATAGACCCCGAAGCAGTCAGATTGACCCGTGACAATGCCGTAAAGGCAGGTGTCGGCGAATATATCGAGGTCGCTCAGCGTGACGTTGCGGATTTCACATATCCCGAGGGCTGTACCGTTGTACTGTGTAATCCACCTTATGGTGAGCGTATGCTCGACGAGGAGCAGGCTCATGAGTTGTATAGAGTCATGGGTAAGAGAATGCTCCCGACAGACAGCAGACGATTATTTGTTATTACTCCGGACAGCGAGTTTGAAGAGCTTTTCGGCAAGAAAGCCGACAAGAACAGAAAGCTGTATAACGGTATGCTTATGTGCAGGCTGTACAGCTACTTTAAAAGTTGATAACGCAATTATTATCAAGCGGTATGCCTTTGAGAAGGTGTGCCGCTTTAGTCTGTCGATAAACCTTTGTATTTTCTGAAAATGGGGTGTCGAGTGTTGCTTGCTCTGCTGGTTTTGCATCGTGCAAAACTTTTGGCAAGCAACCAAAGCATCCTTGCTTTGGGGCGTAGCCCCCGTACAGGTCGTCAGCCATTTGTGCCACTGCATCTGTGCATTGACAGCCATTTGTGCCGTTGCATCGTGCAACGGCTTTGTGTGGCTGTCATTATGCGTCCTTGCATAGTGGCTTTGTGTGGCTGACTGCAAGCATCCTTGCTTGGACTAGGGGCGGTAGCCCCAGCAAAATAGCCCCTGCACGGATGCCAGGCGTGTATGCCAAAAGGCTCTGCACGATGCAGAGCCAACCAAGCATACACAGCCCTTCACCACAGGGAAGGGGTTTGGGGTTTCGGCAAGGATGCCGAGATAGAACGCCCAAAGGCTTTGCAGGACGCAAAGCCCACAAAGCGTTCTTATAGGGATAGAGAATTCGCATTATCTTATAAAAAACAGACTTTTTCTACAAGCTGAAGCGGTATGCCTTTGAGAAGGTGTGCCGCTTTTATATACCGTGTAAGTAAATAAATATTATCTGAGTTTTTGCAAAGCAATTTAATGAAAAAGTAGAAAAAGCTGTAAGCTGAAACGTGTGAAATATTTCATATTTTTTGTATAAAGTTACAAAAAACTCTGTATTAAAGAAGAAAATTAGGTATTATTGTTGACTTTATGCGTGAAATAATGTAAAATTACTAAATAAGGATTAAAGCGAAGGAGAGATCTCTGTGGAGAACGTATTTTTTGCACGTCAGCCCATACTCGATGTGAATAATAATACATACGGCTATGAACTGCTTTACAGAAATCAGCCCGGAGTCAACGCATATACGGGAAATAACGGTGATGTAAGCACCGCAGACGTTATCAATAACGCATTTTTTGTCGATAATATTACAAGTGTCCTCGGCGGAAAGAAAGCATTTGTCAATTTTACGGGAAACCTCATAAAAAGAGGCGTGCCGAAGATGATTTCAAGCGATATTCTTGTAGTTGAACTGCTTGAAAGCGTTATGGCGGATGCAGAAATAGTAAGACGTTGCATAGAGCTTAAAAAGATGGGCTATATCCTCGCTCTTGACGACTATGAGTACGGTGAGAATACAAAAGCGCTGTTTGAGCTTGCGGACATAGTAAAGCTTGACTTCCATACCTCCCGTGAGGCAGTGGAACGCACAGCGGAAAAGTGTATTACATATAATAAGATAATGCTTGCCGAAAAGGTGGAAACTCAGCTCGAGGTGGAATATGCCAAAAGGCTCGGCTGTACATATATGCAGGGATATTTCTTTGCAAAGCCTCTGCTTATGACACACAGGACGAATACGCCCATGGCAAAGACATTCCTGCATATACTCGGACTTGTGTATTCGCCCGACCCCGACTATGAAGAGATAGCGGCGGTAATTTCCACTGACGTTGTACTGACGATAAGATTATTAAGACTTATTAACGTCATGTACGGAAGCACCGGCAACAAGATTTCGACAATTCATCAGGCGCTTGTCCTGCTCGGCTTTGAAAAGCTGAAAGAATGGATATATCTTGTCGGACTGCAAAGACTTCAGAAAGATACTCCCGATGAGCTTATACGTCTTGCACTGTTCAGGGCGAAATTCTGCGAGAGTATCTCAAAAGTAATGCCCGGTCAGTACATACACAGGAAAGAAATGTACCTCATGGGACTTATGTCAGTCGTTGCAGGTACCACGGATGAGCGTGATATCGGAAACGTAATGAAGGAACTTCCCGTAACCGATGAGATAAAGAACGGTCTGCTCGGTGCGGACGGATTGTTCGGAGATGTGTTCAGACTTGTAGTCGATTATGAGCACGCAAACTGGGATAAGGTTGAGGAGTTCGTTAAAAAGTACAATGTAGACGCACAACAGCTTGCAAATGAATATGTTCAGTGCGTAAGATTCATGCAGCAGTTTTATATCAGTTAAGATTTCATAAGCTGCTGTAAAGCGGCTTTATTAATGATTGGCAGAACAATACATAAATTAACTTGATAACGGAGAGGTACTATGGCTGAAAACAATTGCGCCGCAATGATTGAACCAGTAAACAGGGATATGAGCGAACTGAAGAACCGTTTCAAGCCGGGTCACGACTGGGAAACGATATGCTCTACCATGCTTGACCACCTTATGTGCGGTGTAGCTATATATGAGCTATGTCCCGATAAAGTAAGGTCGCTTTACTTCAATGAGCAGTATTATGATATGGTAGGCTACACAAAGGAACAGTACAAGCAGTATGCCGACAGTGTTACCTCGTCGCTTTACGGCGAATCGGCGCAGCTTATATTTGAAAAAGGATTCCGTTCGGCACAGACGGGTGAAACGTTCTATGCCGAATGTAAGGGCAGACGTTATGACGGCAGTGATATATGGGTGCTTGTCAAGGCGAAGCTGGTTGATTTTATAGAAAGCGAACACCCTGTATTTCTTGCAATTGTGCAGGATATCACAAGCAGAAAACTTGCCGAATACGAAAATGCGGTTAATGTAGAGCGTTATCGTATACTAGAGGCAACGTCCAATGCGGTTACCTTTGAATATGACGTTCCGAATGATATAATGACATTCTCGTACAGTAACGGCAAACCCGATGCGGCTGACCGTGCCATAAGCAATTATACGGAGGTATCAAAGCGTACCAAGATAGTTTACCCCGAGGATGCACTGAAGTTCTATAAGGCACTTAAAGCCGCCTGCAAAGAACCTGTGAGCTGTATGATACTCGATTACAGGTCAACGATAATCGACCAGAACAGTTACCGCTGGGTAAGAACTTATTATTCGAGCGTTGCGGACGCAAGCGGCAAGGTCGTAAAGGTTCTCGGAAGAACACACGATATTGATGATGAAAAGCGTGAACACCAGAGAATGACACGGCTTGTCGAGCTTGACAGCACAACCGGGCTTCTCAATAAGCTGGCTATAACAAACCACATACAGCGGCTCATTGATGAAAAGACGGGTGCAAAGAGTTTCTTCGTAATGCTCGATATTGACGATTTCAAGGCGTTCAACGATACTTACGGACACAGCTTCGGTGATGATGTGCTCAGGGCGGTCGGAAAGTCGCTTTCAAAGAAATTCCCGAATTTCGTTATCGGCAGATTCGGCGGTGATGAATTTATCGTATTCGCAAGAGCGGTAAACGAATCGGTGATTGTCGATAATTTCGAGGATTTTCTGAAAACAGTCAGAAACACCGAGATAAACGGCAAACTGTATGATATAAAGTGCAGTATCGGCATAGCGTGGAGCGAAAGCAACAACATAGACTATTCGCAGTATTTCGATGAAGCCGATGAACAGCTCTATAAGGCTAAAAAAGCAGGAAAATGTCGTATCTGTCACAAGAAAATTGATTAAAATCACCGAAAACATCGAAAAACGGCTTGTTTACGGTAAATTAACGTAATTTTGCTTGACAACGGGCATAATGTGTGATATACTTACTTAAAGTAGAATATGGTAGGCTAAAGACTGAGTTCATCTCGGTCTTTAGCTTATATATAGGGCTTTTTACAGCTCTTGTCTGAAAGGGGGCTTTCAAAGTGCCGAAAGAAAAAGGCGGCAAGAAAAATCAGGCTGAAACAGTCGAGCGGCTTACCGAGCAGAAAGTTCTGCCGATAATTGACCGGTACGGCTACGAGCTGTGGGATGTTATCTTTGAAAAAGAGGGTGCGATGTGGTATCTCAAGGTGCTCTTTGACAAAGCGGACGGCGGTATTGACGATACCGAGTGCGAGGAGATAACGGAACCGCTCAATAAGGCGGTTGACACACTGCCGTGTATCGACCTTGTAGATGTGTTCGAGGTGGGTTCACCCGGACTTGACAGACAGCTGAGAAAGCCTTTCCACTTTGTGAAGATGAAGGGCGAACGTATCAAGGTTACGGTGCGTGACGAAAACGGCAAGACAGCTTATTATGCAGGCACTCTTGCAGATTATGACGAAAATTCGGGCGAGTTTACTGTACAGACAGAAGACGGCGATATGAAGTTCAATACCGCCAAGTGCAGAAGAATAGCCCTTGACGCATAAAAAATAATTAACGGAGGAATTATTAAAAATGGCTAACAGCAACACAACGGAGCTTTTTGAGGCTCTGACATTGCTTGCAAAGGAGAAAGGGATTGACCCTGCTGTACTGATAGAGAAGATTCAGACAGCACTCGTTATCGCTATCAAGAAGGAATATCCCAGAAGTGAGAATATCAAGTTCGATATTGATATCACAAAGGGCAAGTTCGACGTGGCAATCCAGAAAGAAGTTGCCGAAGAGGTTGAGGACAGTGCAAACCAGATTTCAATGGAAGAAGCCAAGACTCACACACGCAGAAAGCTTGAATACGGTGATATCGTGGCAATAAAGCTCGATACACAGCATTTCGGCAGAATTGCCGCACAGACAGCAAAGCAGGTTATAAAGCAGGGACTTAAAGAAATCGAGCGTGAACAGCTCGTAGCACAGTGGGGCGGACTTCAGGACGAGGCAGTTACCGTTACAGTACTTAAAACCGAGCCCAGAACAGGCAACGCAACGGTAAACCTCAATGGTAATGAAGTACCTCTGTTCAGAAGTGAGCAGATCCCCGGCGAAGTTTTAAAGCCCGGCGATATGGTAAAGGTTTATGTTTCCGGCGTTTCCGCAACAGACCACAGACCCACACTGAAGATTTCAAGAGTTAACAAAGAACTCGTAAAGCGTCTGTTTGAAAGCGAAGTTCCCGAAATATACGACGGTACCGTTGAGATAAAGGCTATCAGCCGTGAAGCAGGTTCACGTTCAAAGATCGCCGTTATCAGCAACAACCCCGACGTTGACGCACTCGGCGCTTGCATAGGACCCGGCAGACAGCGTATCAGCAAGGTATGTGCAGAGCTCGGCGGCGAAAAGATGGACGTTGTATTCTACAGCGAAAAGCCCGAGGAGTTCATCGCACAGGCACTCAAGCCCAGTGATGTTATCAGAGTAGAGATACCCGACCCCGAAGTAAAGGCTTGCACAGCTATCGTTCCCGATAATCAGCTTTCACTTGCTATCGGTAACAAGGGTCAGAATGCAAAGCTTGCCGCAAAGCTCACAGGCTTCAAGATAGATATCCGTCCCGAAAGCGGTTTCTATGAAGGAATAGAAAGCAAGCAGGATAAGGCTGAGGAAGAAGCTCAGGCAGAGTAATAAACCGCCTTTATGAAAGGAAGAGTCGCTTTGGCAGTAAAAAAGACACCAATGAGAAAATGTGCAGGCTGTGACGAGATGAAAGACAAAAAACAGCTTGTCAGAGTAGTTCACACACCCGAGGGAGAATTCATGCTCGACTTTACGGGCAAGAAATCGGGACGTGGCGTGTACGTCTGCAAGAGCCGCAGCTGTCTTGAGGCGGCACAGAAGAAGAGAGGACTTGAACGTTCTCTTAAATGCGCCGTACCGCAGGAGATATATCTCGAACTGCTGAAAAGCATTGAAGAAAGCGACGGTGAGTGACGGCAATGAATTTTTTAAGCACACTCGGTCTTTGCAGAAAGTCGGGACGTTTGATACACGGTTTCGACCCCGTCTGCGAGGAACTTAAAAATCCGAAATCAAAAATTGCGGGAGTTATTCTTGCAAGTGACGTTTCGGAGAAAACGCAGAAAGAAATGCACTTTTTCTGCGATAAGTACAGCGTGAAGCTGTCACAGTGCGAATGTACGATGGATGAAATCAAAACCGTCCTCGGAAAACGCACAGGAGTGCTTGCCGTTCTCGATGAGGGTTTATACAAGAGCCTTACAGGGAAATAAGCGGTTGGCCCGATTTATATATACAATACTAAATCTGACATAAAAAAGGGGATCAGTGAATGGATAAAAAATATCGTGTAAACGAGTTGGCAAAGGATCTTAACATTTCTGCAAATGACATTACAGATGTCGTACAGGAATATTTCGGCGTACAGAAGAAATCTCAGGCTTCGCTTTCTGAAGATGAGCTTTCCGTTGTACTTGAAAAGTATTCTCAGAATAACCAGGTAAAGAACTTCGATTCGTATTTTGCTTCTGCAAGCAAGCCCAAGGCTGAGAAAAAGGAAGAAAAGCCCGAGGAAAAGCCCGCTAAGAAGACAGAAAAGAAGTCCGAGCCCAAAAAGGAAACAGCAAAGACTGACGATAAGGCGGAAAAGACAGAAAAGGCGCAGGCTAAGCCGGCAGAGGCAAAGCCGGAAGTAAAGGCTGAAGCAAAGCCCGAGCCCAAGGCAGAAACAAAGCCCGAAGCAAAGAGCGACAAGCCTGCAGACAGAAAGCCTTCAAACGATCGTAACGACAGAAAGCCTTACGGCGACAGAAACGGCGAACGTAACAATGACCGTAACGGTAACCGCAATGACAGACCGCAGGGCGACAGAAAGCCTTACGGCGATAGAAACAACGACCGTAACGGTAACCGTAACGACAGACAGTTCGGCGACAGAAAACCCTACGGTGACAGAAACAACGACCGTGGCGACAGGCAGTTCGGCGACCGTAACAATGACAGAAGAAACGATAACAGAAACGGCTATCAGGGCAGAAACGACCGCAGAGATTCAAAGCCTGCACAGCAGACAGCACCTGCACAGCCCGTTATCGACCTTGCAAATATCAAGACAAATGCACCTCCGACAAAGCACGTCAAGGGTGAAGCCGTACAGAGAGGCGAGCAGGTTACAAAGCACGTTGATACAAGAGGCAGCTATGTAAACCTTGATAAGTATAACGAGAAGTACGAAACGATCGCATCTACCGAGGGCGGCAACAGAAGACAGAACGATGCTTATACAAAGAAGCAGAAGATAAACCAGAAGTCCCAGAAGGGCAAACAGCAGTTCAGCAAGAAAAAGGAAACCGAAGTTCAGAAGCTGAAGCGTCTTGAACTTGAAAAGGCAAGAAAGAAACAGCTTGAAATCCAGGTTCCCGATGAGATAGTAGTATCCGAGCTCGCATCACGTCTTAAAGTTACAGCGGCTGACGTTATAAAGAAGCTGTTCGGACTCGGTGTAATGGTTACTATAAACCAGTCTGTAGACTATGATACAGCTTGTATCGTAGCCGAAGAATTCGGTGCAAAGGTAACAAAGGAAGTTGTAGTTTCTATCGAAGAGCGTCTGTTTGAAGAAATTGAAGACACAGACGAGAACTTACAGCCCCGTTCACCTGTCGTTGTTGTTATGGGTCACGTTGACCATGGTAAGACATCACTTCTCGACAGAATAAGAAACGCAAACGTTACCGCAGGCGAAGCAGGCGGTATCACACAGCACATCGGTGCTTACAGAGTAAAGGCAGGCGGCAGGGATATTACATTCCTCGACACTCCCGGACACGAAGCTTTCACAGCTATGCGTGCAAGAGGCGCACTTGCTACAGATATCGCAATACTCGTTGTTGCGGCTGATGACGGTATCATGCCCCAGACAGTTGAAGCGATCAACCATGCTAAAGCGGCAAACCTTTCAATCATCGTTGCAATAAACAAGATGGATAAGCCTGCGGCAAATCCCGACAAGGTAAAGCAGGAACTCACCGAGCACGGCCTTGTATGCGAAGAGTGGGGCGGCGACGTTATCTGCGTTCCCGTATCTGCAAAGACAGGCGAGGGCATAGACGAACTGCTTGAAATGGTAAACCTCACAGCAGACGTTCTCGAGCTCAAGGCTAACCCCGACAGACTTGCAAAGGGCGTTGTTATCGAAGCAAGAATTGATAAGGGCAGAGGTCCTATCGCTACTGTTCTCGTACAGACAGGTACGCTCCACACAGGCGATACAATTATCGCAGGTACTGCTGTAGGACGTGTCCGTGTAATGCGTGACGACAAGGGCAAAGCGGTAAAGGAAGCCGGTCCTTCTGTTCCCGTTGAGATAATGGGTCTTGCGGAAGTTCCCAGCGCAGGCGACGACTTTGCGGCTGTTGAAGATGAAAAGCTTGCAAGAGAACTTGTTGAAAAGAGAAAGTTCGATGCTAAGGAAGAGCAGTTCAAGCTCTATAAGAAGGTAAGCCTTGACAATCTGTTCTCGCAGATCGAAGAAGGCTCAATGAAGAAGCTCCCCATCATCGTAAAGGCAGACGTACAGGGTTCTGTTGAAGCTGTTTCACAGTCACTGTCAAAGCTTTCAAACGAAGAGGTAAGAGTAGAAGTTATCCACGGCGCAGTAGGTGCCGTAACAGAGAGCGACGTTATGCTTGCAAAGGCATCGGGTGCTATTATAGTTGGCTTTAACGTAAGACCTCACCCTGCCGCTGCCGAAAACGCAAAGCGTGACGGTGTAGATATAAGACTCTACAGAGTAATCTATGACGCAATCGAAGAAATGCAGACAGCCATGAAGGGTATGCTTGCTCCCAAGTACAGAGAAGTTGATACAGGCCGTGTAGAAGTAAGACAGGTAATGAAGCTGTCAAGCGTCGGCATAGTAGCAGGTTCTTATGTTCTTGACGGTAAGGTACAGAGAAACGGCGAGGTAAGAGTTGTCCGTGACGGTATAATCGTTGCTGTTGACAAGATAGCAGGTTTACGTCGTTTCAAGGACGATGTTAAGGAAGTAGCCGCAGGCTACGAGTGCGGTATCACGCTTGAAAAGTTCACCGACATCAAGGAAGGCGACGTATTTGAAGCGTTTGTTACCGAGGAGTACAGAGATTAATGGCAAATTTCAATACAGCAAGACTTGCTGAGGATATAAAGCGTGAAATTTCCACAGCCATGCGTGATATAAAGGACAGTGCCGTAGTAAAGGCAATGGTCGGCGTATCACGCTGTGAGCTGACAAGCGATTTATCCTATTGCAAGGTTTATATCACAACGCTTGCGGGCGGCGACACCACAAAGACTGTTGCCGAACATCTTAAAAAGGCTGAGGGCTTTTTCAAGAGAAGAATAAACGAGCGTGTGAAAATGCGTAAGCTCCCTCAGCTGATATTCGTGCCGGATAATTCAATGGATTATTACGAGCATATCAGCGAGGTTATAAGCAAACTGCCAAAGCCCGCCGACACCGGTGATAACGGCGACGACGAAAGGTAAGTGTCAATGATAACAGACGTAAAAAAAGCGGCAGAGATACTGAAAAGTAATGACGATTTTCTTATATTATCACACGCAAACCCCGACGGTGATACTTTAGGCTGTGCGTACGGACTTTGCGGAATACTTCAGAAAATGGGTAAGCGTGCAAAGGTCATGTGTGCCGATGAAATAGCACCCCGTATGAAGTATCTGCGTGACACGGTAATACAGCAGAGCTTTGAAGAAAAGACCGTAGTCAGCGTTGACGTAGCCGACAGAAAACTGCTCGGCGACCTTGACGCAGTGTACGGTGATAAGATTTATCTTGCGATAGACCACCACGAAAGCAGACAGGAGTTTGCGGAATACACTCTGGTCGATGCAGGTGCGGCTGCGGCTTGCGAGCTGATTTTCCAGATAGCCGAAGAGATGAACGCACAGCTTGACGGAGAAATTGCGTCATGCCTTTATACAGGGCTTGCCACCGATACAGGTTGTTTCAAGTATTCAAATACTACAGGCAGAACCCACATGATTGCCGCAAAGCTTATGGCTTATGACTTTGACGTAGCAGATATTAATTATAAGCTGTTTGATATGAAGTCAAAGGGCAGACTTGAGCTTGAACAGGCTATAACACAGGGTATGGAATTTTTCTGCGATGATAAGATAGCTGTAGTATGGCTTACTACCGAGCTTATGGAGCGTTTCGCAGGCAGAGTTGACAGTGAGGACTTCAACGGACTTGCAAGTCTGCCAAGACAGGTCGAGGGCGTTGTATTAGGTGCTACCGTAAAGCAGAAAGGTCCCACAACCTTTAAGGTTTCAGTCAGAACCGCAGAGCCGATAAACGCAGGTAGTGTATGTGCCTTGTTCGGCGGCGGCGGACACGCAAGAGCGGCAGGTTGTTCAATTGAGGGCAGTATAGAGTTTGTAAGAGCAAAACTGCTCCCCGTATTTGAAAAGGCGCTGAAAGCGAATGAATGAAATAAATACGATAAACGGCGTGATCTGTATCAATAAACCGCAGGATTTCACCTCGTTTGACGTTGTGGCAATTATGAGAAGAGCCGCAGGTACGAGAAAGATCGGTCACGGCGGAACGCTCGACCCTATGGCGACGGGCGTTTTGCCGATATATATCGGCAGAGCGGCAAAGACGGCGGATTTAAATCCTGTCAGCGATAAGAAATACCGTGCAACGTTCAGGCTCGGAGTAACTACCGATACCGAGGACGTGTGGGGCAATGTGCTGACCGAAGATGAAAAGCCGATAACACCGGCGGAAATAACCGATGCGGTAAATTCCATGCAGGGCGATATCATGCAGACGCCGCCTATGTATTCGGCGATAAAGATTAACGGTAAACGGCTTTATGACCTTGCAAGACAGGGGATTGAAGTCGAACGTGCCGCCCGTCCCGTCACCGTCTATTCGATAGAATTATCGGATTATGACGAGCAAAACAGGACAGGCACCCTTGATATCCATTGCTCAAAAGGTACCTATATCCGCACAATTATAAGCGATATAGGAAAGAAGCTCGGCACGGGTGCGATCATGACATCACTTTGTCGTACAATGGCGGCAGGTTTCACCCTTGACGATTGCCATGATATCGAGAAACTGCGGAATATGCCGCCCGAGGACACCGCAAAGCTCGTTATCCCGACAGAACGTGTTTTCTCGTGCTATGACGAAATCAGCCTTGACGATACACAGAAAAAGCTGTTCATGAACGGCATGATACTTGACTGCGGCAGAATGGATATTTCTTATCCCATAGGCACACATTTACGCCTTAAACACGGCGATACTTTTATCGGTGTTGCAAAGGTGAATGAGGAGAACGGACTTAAAAGCGTCTATCTCAATATATTATCCTGATTTTTCCCATGTAATGCGGGACACGGAGGTTTATTCTTGATTGACATTACCGAAAATATAATACCTATCCCGCCGACAGCGACAGCGCTCGGTTTCTTTGACGGCTTACATTTAGGACACATGAAAGTCGTGGAGGAATGTTTTAAGCATGACGGACTTTGCCCGGCAATGTTCACATTCCACAGCGATACTGCACTGCCGAAACGGGAAAAGATAGAAAATCTGCTTACTAACGACATGAAGCTCGAAAAGCTTGACGAAGCAGGCGTAAAATACATCTACTCTCCCGATTTCAATTCGGTGTGTGATTATACCGCACGGGACTTTATCGAAAAGGTTCTCGTAAGGATAATGAACGCAAAGGTCGTTGTATGCGGTTTTGATTTCAGACTCGGCGCAGGCGGCGGAAGCAATGCGGACGAGCTGAAAAAAATATGCCGTGAGTACGGCATTGAAGTTGTTATAATACCGCCGTTCAGTCTTGACGGCTGTGTTGTACATTCAACGGCGATAAAAAATCTTATAAAATCGGGTGAGATCGCACAGGCAAACAAACTCCTCGGTTACGATTTTTCAATCGAGGGCAAGGTCATAGAGGGCAACCGTATAGGCAGAACTATCGGCAGTCCGACTATAAACCAGATTTTCCCCGATAATATAGTCATGCCACGTTTCGGCGTATACAAGAGCGTGACATATCTTGACGGCAGGGTTATGCCGTCTGTTACAAATGTAGGCGTAAAGCCTACAGTGGACTACAAGGACAGTCCGCTTGCGGAAACACATATAATGGACTATGACGGTGACCTTTACGGCAGGACACTGCGTGTATCATTGATTGATTTTATCCGTCCGGAGCGCCGTTTCGACAGCGTGGACGAGCTTAAAAGCCAGCTTGATAAGGATAAAATGACGGCAAAGCAATAATTACACCGTACTGTCACACAGGTTTCACCTGTATAAGTTAAAATATAGCAGATACGTGCAGGGCGGGTGTGCCTTGCAGGATACTTCATTTTAAGGAGCAGAAAATGATAGAAGTAAAGAATCTGACTAAGCGTTACGGCTCTAAGACAGCAGTCAGCAATATTTCTTTCACTGCCGAAGAAAGCGAGATACTCGGCTTTCTCGGACCGAACGGTGCAGGAAAATCAACTACCATGAATATCCTTACGGGTTATCTTTCCTCAACAGAGGGCGAGGCAAAGATAAACGGTATAGATATTCTTGAAGAGCCTGTAAAAGCAAAGCAAATGATAGGCTACCTCCCCGAGCAGCCTCCGTTATATCTCGATATGACGGTAATGGAATACTTAAAGTTCGTTTACGGACTGAAAAAGTGCAAGCTTCCGATAAACTCACACCTCAAGGAGATCTGCAATCTTGTAAAAATTACAGATGTTAAGGACCGTGTTATAAAGAACCTTTCAAAAGGTTACAAACAGCGTGTGGGTCTTGCACAGGCACTTGTCGGAAATCCCCCCGTGCTTATCCTTGACGAACCCACAGTAGGACTTGACCCCAAGCAGATAATCGAAATAAGAGCGCTTATTAAGAAGCTCGGCAAGAACCACACGGTTATCCTCTCCAGCCACATACTCCCCGAGATACAGGCAGTATGCGACAAGATAGTAATCATCAACAGAGGTAAGGTCGTTGCAAACGACAGTGCAGACAATCTTGCAAGAAATATGTCCGCAGACCACAAGCTTGTTATACGTTGCGAGGGCAACCCCACTGACGTAAAGAAGCTCCTTTCATCTATTCCCGGTATGGACGAAGTATTTGTCAACCGTGAGAACGTTGAAGAGGATGTCAGCGAGTACTTCCTCAACGCAAAGCCCGGTACCGATATCCGCCGTGAAGTTTCAAAGCGTCTTGCGTCAAGAAACTACACACTGCTTATGATGAAGTCGAGCGAACTTACGCTTGAAGAAGTGTTCCTCAAGATCACTACAGGCGATATTTACGGCAATATCGGCGATACGGTTGACAAGCTGAAGCTTACAAAGTGATCGGAAAGGCGGAATAAGAATGTTTGCAATATTTAAAAGAGAATTCAGAGCATATTTCACATCGCCGCTGGGCTATGTGTTCCTTGCTATTTTCTACGCATTTTCAGGATTGTTCTTCTATATATTCGCCCTGTCTGTAGGTTCAACGGATATATCAAGCGTATTCCTGATGATGTTCATGGTACTTATGGTTTTCGTTCCTCTGCTTACAATGCGACTTTTGTCGGAGGATAAGAAGCAGAAGACCGACCAGCTTACCTTAACGGCTCCCGTAAGCCTTTTATCAATCGTAATGGGCAAGTTCCTTGCCGCTTATGCAATATTTGCAATAGGCGTTGCGGTTATGCCGATCTATGGCTTTGTAATGTCAACCTTTGCCACAGTTTCATGGCTTCCCATCTGGGGTAACACGGTAGGACTGTTACTGCTCGGCGGTATATTTGTTTCTATCGGTCTGTTCGTATCATCGCTTACAGAAAACCAGATGATTGCGGCAATAGGCAGTTTCTTCATCAATCTTATGATACTGCTCATGAACACACTTACAAGTGCACTCCCCACAGGATTTTTACAGGATGTACTTTCGAGCATCTCCGTATATTCGAGATACTCCCAGATAACAAACGGAATATTCAGCCTTTCAAGCCTGATATTCTTTATAAGCGTTATCTTTATCTTCCTGTTCCTTACTGTAAGGGTACTTGAAAAGCGCCGCTGGGCATAAGTGACTACGACAAAGGAGAAAACGCATGAGTAAAATTAACGATGCGGCTGAAGTTAAGCAGACAGCGGCTGAGAATATAAAAGATACCGCCACTCCCGGAAACGACGGCGGCAAAGCAAAGAAACCACATAAAAATCCGTTTAAGAACAAGAAGCTGAAGTACGGCGGTCTGTCGATACTTTTCACGGTTATCTTCATAGTTGCCGTAGTTCTTGTAAACGTGATAATAACACTGCTCGGTGACAGATTCATGCCGGCGGCTGACCTTACAGACTCAGGTCTTTACAGCATTGAACAGTCAACCGTAGATTACCTCAAAACAGTAACAGACGAGGTTACGATCACGGTAACAAGCGAAGAATCCGCATTTACAGGTTCAAGCACCTACTATTACCAGACAAATGAGATATTAAAGAAGATTGCAGCGGCAAATTCAAATATCACATTACAGTACATTGATGTAGTTTCAAACCCCGGCTTTATAGCAAATTACACCGAAACCATAACCTCAAACGAAATTATGGTTGAGAGCAAGGCTACAAAGCGTGTAAAGGTTCTGACTTATGAGGACTTCCTCAGCATTACCTATAATGAGCAGTACCTCAACTATTACGGCATCAAACAGCCCGAAAAGGTTGAAGCAAATGCAGAACAGGCTGTAGTATCGGCTATCATGAACGTTACCGATAACGATCCCGTAAAGGTAGCTGTAATAACAGGTTACGGCGAAACAGAGAACTCCGTTTTACAGAGCCTTCTTGAAACAAACAGCTATGTTATCGAATCTGTAAACATCACTCTTACAGACAAGATAAGCGAAGATTATGACTTCGTATTTATCTTCGGACCTGATAAGGACTATTCTGTTGCAGATATCAACAAGCTCGACACATGGCTTGACAACAGCGGCAACTTTGGAAAGAACCTCATCTATGTCGGCAATCCCAAACTCGGCGATTCACCCAACCTCGACGGTCTGCTTGACCAGTGGGGTCTGAAGGTCGAAAAGGGTATCACCTACCAGACAGACGAAAACTACACCTACAGCGGTATGAACACATATCAGGTGCTTTCAGTACCCGATACAGACTTCAGCAAGTTCACAAACAGCTCACCCGTTCATGGCTACAACATGAGCCCCGTAACATCAAAGTGGGCAGACCAGAGCGGTAGCGGCAACATCACAATTCAGTCTATCCTCAACACTTATGACGGTGCGGTAATCAAGCCCCAGGACAGCGGCGACAACTGGACACCCGAAAGCGATGCCACAAGAACACAGTACTCCGTTATCATGCAGGCTGTAAAGACAAGATATGAGGGTACAACCCCGTTCTCAAGCCGTATAGTAGCAATAGGCGGTATGGAGTTTCTCAACACCTCGTTCTTACAGACAGCGTCCGTAAATAACTCTCAGCTTATCATGAACATATTCAACGTAAGCTGTGACAAGGAAGAGGGCATCACACTCACTCCCAAGTCATACGATACCACAACATTCGAGATAACAGACGCTCAGAAGAACGGTCTTGTTATCGGATTTGTAATCGTTCTGCCCGTACTTCTGATAGTATTCGGTATAATCATCTGGGTAAGACGTCTGCATAGATAAGCGAAAGGTCAGAAATGAAGAAAAACACAAAGATAATACTCGGCTCGGTAATCGGTCTGGCAGTACTCGGTGCGGCAACGCTCGCACTGGTACTGACACAGCCGAAGGACGACACTGCCGATTCAGGCACATCAAGCGATACTTCGGTCAGCATAACCGATTACGAAACCGATGATATTTCAACGCTCACGATCAAGAACGAGAGCGGTGAATATACGATCAACAGACTCGGTAAGGAAAAGTGGGGCATTGATTCTATCCCCGAGGCACTTGCAAACAGCAGTTCATATTCAACCGCTATGAGCAGTGCAGGCGGTATGAGTGCAAAGCAGGTCGTTGAAGAAAACGCGACCGACCTTGCAAAATACGGTTTTGACAACCCCACCGCAACCGTTAAAATGACATTCAAGGATAACAAGGCTGAGGATATAACCTGCCTTATCGGTATCAAGTACGAGGGTGAAAACTCATGGTATGTAAAGACCGATAAGAGCGATACGGTATATCTTGTTGCAAATTCAGGCGTAAGCTTCGCCATGAACAATGAGCTGTCTTATGTAAATAAGTCAACCCTCATTGCGTCATTCGATTCCGAGAACGATACAGTAAACAGAATCCGTATCGAGCGTAAGGATCTTGAAAAGGATATTGTCCTTGACAAGCTCCCCGAGGAAACCGAAAAAGAATTTTCATCGACATACGTCGGTTATGCCATGTCCAGCCACAACGGTATTCTTGCCGATGATGAACTTGACAAGAACGTTGTTTACGGTCTGTACGGAATTTCCGCATCTGATGTATTTGCGGTATCTCCCACAGACGAGCAGAAAAAGCAGGCAGGACTTGACGACCCCGATTGTACCGTTACAATGGTAAGCAATGAAGATACCGTTACAAAGCTCACAATCGGTTCAGCCGTATACACCGTTACAAAGAACGATGAAACAGGCGAAGAGATAAAGACAATAACCGGTTATTACGGTATGCTGTCAGACAAGGATGCAATATATGTATTCTCGCCCGACTCTCTGCCGTGGCTTACGGCAACACCCGAGGGTATGCTCTATAAGCTGTTCTTAACGCCTTATATCTATTACCTTGACGGCGTTACTATCTATGACAGTGACAGAAAGGCTTACGACTTCAAGATTACAGGCGATGCCGACGATTCAAGCTTTACCTATGACGGTAAGGAAGTTGACTCCGCAAAGTTCAAGTCATTCTATCAGTATCTGCTTTCAGCTTACGCCGAACAGATTTACATTGAAGACCTTACCGATGATAATAAGTTCATCGCAGGCGTAACCTATGATCATCGTGAAGAGGGCAAGGAAAACGACGTTGTCGAGTTCTATGCCAGTGAGAGCGACCGTACCTGCATTATCGTTGTAAACGGCGATGTTCGTTACAAGGTAAGACAGATATACGCAACACGACTTCTCGAGAATCTGAATGCACTTCTCACAGGCGGAGAAATCGTATCAGAGTTCTGATGCCGCAAGGCATTTGCATTATTTATATAATTGATATGTGACGACAGGGGGCGGAACTTAAATTTTGCACGGGTTCTGTCCGTCACATATTGACCGTTAGTGCGACGGTGGAGGTTATTATGACAGAGCAGGAATTTTTCACCTACAAAGGTCTTCCTCTTGTAAGGAAAGACAACACCATCTATTATGGCAATATGTCCGACAAATACGTTGCCATGCTGACTGTATTATCCACCCACAAGGTCAAGGATCTTGAAATAGCTGACAAGACAAGAGTTCAGCTTATGTCAACCGACCCGAAAACCCCGGCTACCGAGATAATCACAAAGACAAGCGAAAGAGGCAGTCTTTACGAAGCACTCGACGTAGCAAGTATATGGCTTTCGAAGAATAACTAAAAAGCAACTCCGCTGTATTTTTTACGGCGGAGCGGTTTTATGCTGTGTCCTATTTTAACGATGCCTATAAAAACAGATAAGCCCCCGTCAGAAAGACGGGGGCAACGCTGTTTATATGATATGTTATGCAAATTACTTCAGCAGTGTGATTTTGCCGATGATGGGAAGCTCCTTAGCCTGTCCCTGTGCGGCGTTAACAATACCCATAATCATAAGTACCAGAGTGAAGATACTGCCTGCTGCACTGATAAGTCCGCCGAATATCCAGCCGATAACGGGGATAAGACCGATAATAGCTGTTACAATACCGATTGCAACACCGAGCAGGAAGAGTACAAGACCCTGGTTTGTATGGAAACGTGCAAACTTTGAGTTGGGGCAAGCGAGCAGGGGGATGAGGAACAGAATACCGATATAAGCGAGTACAGACATACCCTTGTTGTTAGCGATATCCTGAGGATCAAACTCTGCTGTTGAGTCTGCTGTGTTCATTACGTTGTTTACAAAGTTCTGTGCGTTCTGCTGTGTTCCGCCAACAGGTGAACCGCAGTTAGGACAGTTGTTAGCTCCGTCGGGGAGCTGGTTTCCGCATTTGTTGCAAAATGCCATTGTTTTTACCTCCGAGTACAATCAAAAATTCATAATACATTTATCCGGCGAAAAGCCGTTACTTAAATTATAGAACTTTAATAACCAAAAGTCAACAGATTTTGTTCAATTTTAAGTAATGAATACAAATTTCGCTAGGAAAATTATTTCATTTTTTCCGAATACAGCAGTAAAATGCTGTGTAACATAAAAATTCTTGCAATTCGCTTAAATGTGTGATAGAATAAAACTATTGTAAAAGCGGTAGTCCCAATATGCCGTTCACCCATTACAAAATAAATGCAAGGAGGAAAGGTCAGCCGTTTATGCGGCGGCAGACCAATATATAAATATGAACGCATTTTCATACAGAGTACAGACATTGCAGCCATCAGCAATAAGAGAGATACTTAAATTTACGGCAGATCCTGAGGTAATCAGCTTTGCAGCGGGCAATCCCGCTCCTGAGGCTTTCCCTACAGAAGAGATTGCCCGTATAACAAATGAAATACTTACAACCACGCCCATTGACGCACTTCAGTATTCTATCACGGAGGGCTATACGCCCCTTCGTAACTGGATAAAGGACGACCTTAAGAAAAAAGGTATGTTCAACGAGAATGATGAAGATGTGGTTATCACATCGGGCGCACAGCAGGCTATTGAAGTAGTAACCAAGGAGATATGCAATGAGGGTGACACGATTATCTGTGAAGCTCCTACTTTCATCGGCTCGCTGAATGCTTTCCGTTCCTATAATTCTAAGCTTGTAGGCGTTGAAATGGAAGAAGACGGCATAAATATAGACAAGCTCGAAAAGGCTCTTATCGAGAACCCCAGAACAGCTTTCATCTACCTTATCCCGAACTTCCAGAACCCCACAGGTAAGACAATGAGCCTTGAAAAGCGTAAGGCAGTGCTTGCGCTCGCTCAGAAGTACAACGTATATATTCTTGAAGATAACCCCTACGGTGATCTTCGTTACCTCGGAGAAGACGTACCTACCATAAAGTCGCTCGACAAGAACGGCAATGTCCTTTATGCAGGAACATTCTCAAAGACTCTTGCTCCCGGACTTCGTGTAGGATACCTCTGCGCTCCCAAGAATGTAATTGCCAAGGCAGTCGTTTGCATGCAGGTTTCAACCGTTCACACATCTATCCTGCCGCAGATGATCACCTATAAGTTCGTTACCGAAAACAACTTTGAAGAGCACCTTGAAAAGCTGAGAGCTATCTATAAGCATAAGTCTGACCTTATGCTTACAAACCTCAAGATGAAGATGCCCAAGTCCATAAAGTTCACTGAACCCGAGGGCGGTTTATTTATCTGGGGTACTCTCCCCGACGGCGATATGCCTTACTTCTGCAAGAAGGCAGTAAAGAACAAGGTAGCCGTAGTTCCCGGTAACGCATTCCTTACAAATGAAAACGATCCTTGTCTGTCATTCAGACTGAACTATTCGACACCCACCGACGAACAGATCGAAAAGGGTGTAGATATACTCGCTGAAGTTGCAAAGACAATGTACAGATAATAAGCATTGACCGACATACAAGGAAAACAGGAACGGAATTAATATAATATCCACATGGGCGAATCTGTAACAAGGGGATGCTATGCTCTTTTACAGATAAGCTGTCAGAAGAAAATTCTAAGACGGAAGCCTGTGATCAAGCCTTGTACTGTCGGTTAACTTTTTTGTTTATTTGACGGTTTGCTTGAATGCAGGTTTGCGTAACGTTTGAAATACATAAAAAGATATCCGCATATATCAAGCAACTGTTTTGTATGCCGTAAACGACACAGTTTACCGAAAGTGATACAACTGTGTCTGCGTATCTTTTTTGTGTTTCGAAAGACCGCATTTACGGTCGGAAAGAAACGGTGAATGAATGAAGTATTTTGATAAGCTGTCTGCCGCTGTGCAGGCAGCTTTTTCTGTCAGGGCGGTCGATACGGATAAGCTGTTATACTGCGTAAAAGCAGATATGGACGGCGAGGGGTGTTATTATGACACCTACATCACGTTTGATAACAAAACGCTTTATCTGTTATCGGGCTATGACAGACTTGTAAAGAATAAAAAGACGTTTGACACACAGTTTGATTTCAAGGATTTCAGCGAATATCCTATGGAGAAGATTGAAAAGCTGTATGTTGACCGCTATCAGTTTACGGCAAGGCTGATGGCGAAGATGACGGACGGTACGGAAAAACAGCTTGCGATGTTTTCGGGAGGGTTTTCCGAAAAATTCGAGCAGTTCTGCCGCCGTTATGAAACAATCAAAAAGGGCGAAACGCCCGACGATTCCGCACTTGACGACAAGACACTGTATTGCCCGAAGTGCAACAGAAAATATCCCGACCCGAACAGAGCCTTCTGCCCGTACTGCACAAAGCGTACATGGGTGTTCAAGCGGCTGCTCGGTATGTTCGGCGACTACAAAAAGCAGATAGCGGTGATACTTGTTCTGATAGCGGTATCGGTGGCACTGGGACTTATCGCCCCCTATTTTGGCACAAAGATGCTATACGATGACGTTCTGAGTGAAGGCGGAAGTCTGCACGGGCAGATACTGTTCGTGATACTCGTTATGGCGGCATTCTCACTGCTGTCTACGGGATTTTCGATGATTTACGGTGTTATTATAAGCAGGATAACGCCGCAGGTAATACATAAGCTGAGGACGGATATTTTTGCTTCTATGCAGAAGCTGTCGCTGTCATTCTTCACGACTAAGCAGACAGGCTCGCTTATGGGCAGGGTAGACCGTGACAGCTTTGACGTGTACGGATTTTTCGTTGATATA
This sequence comes from uncultured Oscillospiraceae bacterium, assembly GCA_902490585.1. GTDB lineage: Bacteria > Bacillota > Clostridia > Oscillospirales > Ruminococcaceae > Ruminiclostridium_E. The sequence continues at coordinate 101,177 of CABUEI010000001.1, read as the reverse complement.
GTTCCGCAGTTTATTGCGAATATGATAAAGATAGCAGGACTTGTCGTGCTTATGCTTATGGTGAACCCGATAATATCGCTGTCGATGTTCCTTGCTGTGTTCTTTGTATTGCTGTGCGAGGTGCTTTGGCTGAGAGGTCAGAGAAGGCACTGGAGAAACCGTGATATTGCAAGACGAGGCGTTACGTCTACCTTGTCGGACGCACTGAACGGACACAGGGTAGTAAAGGCATTTTCCCGTGAGGAACAGGAAATATCCCGTTTTGGCAGGAAGAATGATAATCTTTATTCGGCTGAATACGCAAGGGATAAGAGGAGCGCTCATTTCTTCCCTGTACAGCACGGAATATATGCTGTTTTCAGCGGTGTTATATACTGCCTTGGCGTTGCTCTTGTGCTGATGGGTAACCTTCAGCTCGGCGGACTGACACTGCTCATAAACTATTTCGGCGTTATATGGGATCCGATATTCTTCTTTATGTATATGGGCAATGACTGGGCAAGGTGTACCGATGCCGCAGGCAGAATGTTCGAAATACTCGACAGCGAGCCTACAGTGAAGCCTCCCGCCGAGCCTGCCGTTATACCGGACGGTGTTTTAAAGGGCGATATTTGTTTCAGAGATGTAACGTTTGAATATGAGGCAGGCAGACCGGTGCTTAAAAATATGTCGTTTGCTACCGAGGCAGGCAGATTTACCGGCATTGTCGGCAAGACGGGTGCGGGAAAATCAACTATCATCAATCTCATATCAAGAATGTACGATGTAACATCGGGCGAGATAACGATAGACGGAATACCAGTGAAGAAGATACCGTTTGACGTTCTCAGAAAGAATATCGGTGTTGTGTCACAGGAAACATATCTGTTTATGGGAACTGTCGCTGACAATATCAGATACGCAAGACCCGATGCGACAATGGAAGAAGTGATACAAGCGGCAAAAAGCGCAAACGCTCACGATTTTATAATGAAGCTCCCCGAAGGGTACGATACCGTAACGGGAAGCGGCGGCGTAAGCCTGTCCGGCGGCGAAAAACAGCGTATATCAATAGCCCGTGCGCTGATACAGAAGCCGAACATACTTATACTTGACGAGGCCACGGCGGCTATGGATACCGCAACAGAACGTAAGATACAGAGTGCGATAGATAATCTCAAGAGCGGCAGAACAATAATAGCGATAGCCCACCGCCTTTCAACGCTCCGTGACGCAGACAAGCTGTATGTTATCGAACACGGCGAGGTAAAGGAGAGCGGAACTCACGATGAGCTGATACGCACAAACGGAAAATACTTTGAGCTGTATAAGCTGCAAAGCGAGTCGCTGAAATCTGTCGGACTTGACTGATGCAGAAAGGAGCGCTTATGAAACAGAATGCAACTGCAATTTATGATGTGGATACGCTTAACATTCTTTCACCCGATAAAATCGGGCTTACCGAAAATGAAAGCGGTTATCTGTCACTTTCATACGACGGAAAGAATTACGAAAAGGTTGACCTTACAAGGCTTGTACCTTTCAACGATGAAAACAAATATATCAGCGTAAGCTATAAGAATGAGGAAGACGAGTGGAAAGAGATAGGCGTTATAAAAGACCTGAACGACCTGACGGAAGATATTAAAAATACAGTCAGCTCTTATCTTCAACTCAAGTACTACATTCCCGAAATCAAAAAAATCAATAAGATAACGGATAATCAGATGGGATATCTTTTCCTTGAAGCCGAAACAACGGCAGGTGAAAAGAAGATAGCGGTGTATGACTGGTGGCACAATTTCAGAGTGATACACGGAAAGATGCTTGCCGTGACGGACGCAGACGGAAACCGCTACAGCATACCCGATGTTGACAGGCTGGATAAGGCAAGCATTAAAAAACTTCAGCTGTTCATCTGATTTGCTTTCATGACCTTTAAGACCTTTTAAGAAAGGAGCGGTTATAAATGAATCTTAAACTGTCAGTCCCGAAAGGCGTGGATGTTGACAGCGTGAGCTTTTCACTGCCGTTTGACATAGACCGGAGAGCAAAAACGGCAAACGGGCATCTTACCGCCACAAAAGACAAACTCACGGTATATTATGACGATAAAGCGGTACGGGAATTTTCCGTACCCGATATAAGTAAAATAACAGTCGAACAGCTTATCGGTTGTTCCATGCTGTGCATAAGAGATTTACACGGCAAGGATATCTGCGTATGTCAGTTCTCGCAGAAGTACTATATGCGCTATGCCGAACTTGCCAAGATATACGAGCATTTTATTGCAACAGGCGAATTCACCGAGCATACCGATGCCGACGAGCCCAGCTGTGCAAAATGCGGAGCGGCTCTTAACGGAAGCAGTAAATGTATGTTCTGCGATGCGAAAAAAGGTGTGTTCCTAAAACTCGTAAAAAGGCTTGCGCCGTACAAGGTGCAGTTCTGCCTGTCGCTTCTGGCAACATTCGTGCTGTATGCTTTTGACGTTATCAATCCGCTGTTCCAGCGTATACTGGTAGACGACCTCATAGTTCCGAACAACAGCGACTGGGGACTTTTCTGGAAGATAACGCTGTGCATTCTTGCAATCAATCTGTCATCTATGGGATTCAGACTGTTGCAGGAGGTATGCAACTACAAGATATCCACGGCATACGGCAGAGATTTACGCCGTGATATCTTCAACAAGACCCAACAGCTGTCAATGAGCAATGTTGCAAAGCGTACTCCCGGTGAACTTATCAATCGTGTATCGGGCGATGCGGCAACATTACAGGACTTCATGACACGTCAGGGCAAGGATATGATATTCCAGACGACAGCTCTTGTCGCACTGCTGATAATCATGTTCATCACAAACTGGAAGCTTGCACTTGTCATCACGATCCCCTTGCCGCTTGCGGCTTTTCTTTCCGTGAAATCGTTCAATGCGATAAGCGTAAGATACGGCAGAGTATGGCGTTTCCAGTGCCGTGCAAGCGAACTTCTGCATGACGTCCTGCACGGAATAAGGGTAGTAAAAAACTACGGCAATGAGGACAGAGAAATCGAAGCATACAGAAAAGCCTCGTCTAAGTGGGCTGATTCCGTAATGAGAGCCGACATTCTCTGGTACATGGTGCAACCGCCTATCCGCTACATATTCAGCATAGGTGAGTTCTGCGCCCTGTTCTTCGGCGGAAGTATGATCCTCGGCAGAGAGATGCAGCTCGGTGAACTGATACAGTTCACTACCTACGTTGCCATGCTCTACGGACCTATCCAGTGGCTTACAAGTCTGCCCAGAGTGCTGGCACAGGCAAGAGTAAGCGCAGGAAAAGTATTCGAGATACTTGAAGAGGAGAACGACATAAGCGACACCGAAAACGCTGTCAGCCTTGATATAAAGGGCGACATCGAGTTTAAAAACGTGTATTTCGGCTACAAGGCATATAACCCCGTGCTGAAGGACATTTCTTTCAGCATAAAACAGGGTGAGATGATAGGCATAGTCGGACATTCCGGTGTCGGAAAATCCACGCTTATAAACCTTGTCATGCGCCTTTATGACGCAACATCGGGGCAGGTGCTGATAGACGGTACAGACGTGCGTGACATATCGCAGAACTCACTGCGTTCGCAGGTCGGCGTAGTATTGCAGGAAACCTACCTTTTCAACGGCACGGTGCTTGACAATATCCGCTATGCAAAGCCCGATGCAAGCTTTGAGGAAATAGTCAATGCCGCAAAGACGGCAAACTGCCACGATTTCATCACCCGTATGCCTGACGGCTATAATACCGTTGTGGGAGAGCGAGGCTACAATCTTTCGGGCGGCGAACGTCAGCGAATAGCGATTGCAAGAGCGATACTGCACGACCCGAAGATACTTATCCTCGATGAAGCCACCGCATCGCTTGACACCCAGACCGAAAAGCAGATACAGGACGCTCTCGACAGACTGGTAAAGGGCAGAACCACAATTGCAATAGCTCACAGACTGTCAACGCTTGCAAATGCTGACAGACTTATAGTGCTGAAAAAGGGAAAAGTAGCCGAAATCGGCACTCACACCGAGCTTTTACGCAACAAGGGCGTATATTATGAGCTTGTAATGGCACAAAAGCAGACTGCAAGGCTGAGAAAGAGTGAAACGGCTATTCCAAATATTGAATAACAGTGTAGCAAATATATATTCTCTATTTTAAAAATTGAAAGATACGAGGTGGAGTATGTCATTTGATAAAATTGATACTTCGGCAAAACACTATGTTGTTTTAGATGTCGAAACAAACGGTTTGCGTAGCAAGGAACATGACTTGTTATCAATTTCAATTTATAAACCAGATGATAACAAGTTATACAATAGATTTTTGCCTCTTGAACTGAATGAAATAATTCCTAAACACATAACTAAAATAAATGGAATTACAATAAAAGATGTGAAAAGCAAATATCCTCTTACGCAAGACGAAGTTGATGAATTATTTGCTGAATACGAACTGGATAAAAGAGTTTTATTACATTATGGCGATTTAGATAAAACTTTTTTAAAGGCGTATTTCAAACGGCACAAATTATATGGATTTAGCAGGCTGAAGTTTTACAATTTTAAAAATTTGATTTGCTCATCTCGTTTTTCAAATGGAGAGCTAAGTAAAGATAATTTATGTAGAATGTTTCGAATTGAAAATGTAACTGAGGTACATTCTGGTGAAAATGATTGTAAGCTTGAGTGGCAACTTTTCGAAAAAATACAAGGCAGACCTTTGCTAGCAACTGAAGGAGATAAGTGGATAAATTTGTTCGTTTTGAATGAAGATTATATAATACCAGTTTCTTTGCTTGATACACATACTCGTTTAAGAAAATATCTAACACTGCCAGAAATAGAATTTGATTTTCAACAAATTTACGAATTGTCTATCTGTGATGATACGATAGAACATTTTGATGGGAATATTACCGGTGTTACAATAGAACATCTTATAAATTCAATGCTCAACATTACAAAAATTGATTCTAGAGAATTTACGCTTAAAAATAAATGCAAGCTTGAATATCTGGGACGTATAAAGTCCGTACAAGAATATATGTGGGTGCAACTCAATGATGATGGAACTATAACTGCTGTAGATGAAGGAGTTGAAAAATCTGTAGAAAGAATTAATGACACTTTAATGAAACTAAAAACTCAAATAAAACCACTAATTACATTTATCAAGCATGATATATTCAAAGACGAAAAAATATTTTCGCAAGAAGTTTCTATAGATGACAAGCACAATGTTTTTGCAATATGCGATTTATCTAGTAAGAGTGCAATTCTAGAAATTAAAACAAATTTCGGAAATCCTTTCCAATACAAAGAACAACTGTATTATGAATCAATGGGAAGAAAAGCATACATTATGGGCATGGAGTGGAATCGTAATTTAAGAAACGGCAAATTAGAAAGTATAAAAATTGTTATAAAAGAAGTATACTTAAAAATTGCAGAAAAAGGAGATGATAGCAAAAAGTGATAAAGGGCAGAACAACAATAGCGATAGCTCACAGGCTGTCAACGCTTGCAAATGCCGACAGGCTTATAGTGCTGAAAAAGGGCAGAGTTGCCGAAATCGGAACACACACCGAGCTTTTACAAAGCAAGGGTGTATATTATGAGCTTGTTATGGCACAAAAGCAGACTGCAAGGCTGAGGAAGAGTGAAACTCCGGCGCTTGCTATGGGATGAGGATAAATTAAATAAAGAGGCACATTCCGCTCATTATGCAGAACGTGCCTTTTTTTACCTCAAACCCTTTAAAATTCACCTTCACATATTGATTTTTCCTTTTCGCTGTGATAAAATATTATAGAATATAGTCCCATACTATAAAATCCGTAAAAATCAACATAAAAAGGGACGTAAACGGTATACAAGAAAGGAAATTAAAAAATGAGTAAGGTAGTCAAGTTCGGCGGCAGCTCACTCGCCGATGCAAATCAGTTCCGCAAGGTAGCTGACATAATCAGAAGCGACAAGGAGCGCAGATATGTAGTTCCCAGCGCCCCCGGCAAGCGTTATAAGGACGACATCAAGGTAACGGATATGCTCTATGCCTGCTATGACGCAGTAGCAAACGAGGGCAAGAACGCATACAACCAGTTCGCACCTATCGCAGAACGTTTCAACGGAATCATAAGCGACCTCGGTCTTACTCTTTCACTCGATGACGAGTACGAAACAATAATCGAAAACTTCCGCAAGAAAGCCGGCAGAGATTATGCCGCAAGCCGTGGCGAATACTTAAACGGTATCATTCTCGCAAACTACCTCGGCTATGAGTTTATAGATGCCGCTAAGGTCGTATTCTTCCGCCCCGACGGAAAGTTCGACGATACACTGACAGATACTTGCCTTGCATCTGTACTGCACGGCGTTTCACACGCAGTTATCCCCGGTTTCTACGGTGCCAATCCCGATGGTACAGTCCGCACATTCTCAAGAGGCGGTTCCGATGTTACAGGTTCAATTGTTGCAAAGGCAATCAACGCCGATCTTTATGAGAACTGGACAGACGTAAACGGCTTCCTTATCGCAGACCCCAGAATAGTTGACGAACCCAAGGTTATCGAGTCGATCACATATAAGGAGCTCCGTGAGCTGTCATACATGGGTGCGTCTGTTCTTCACGAAGCCGCAATCTTCCCTGTAAGAAGTGCTAAGATACCGATAAATATCCGTAATACAAACGACCCCTCGGCAAAGGGCACAATGATTGTTGCAGAGGATAACGAACCCCCTCAGCACATAATCACAGGTATCGCAGGTAAAAAGCACTTCAGCGTTATCTCAATCGAAAAGGATGAGATGAACAGCGAGATCGGCTTCTTACGCAGAATACTGACAGTTCTTGAAGCTAACGGTATGTGCTTTGAGCATATCCCCACAGGTATCGACACAATGAGCATCATTGTTGACGGTAAGGACGTTGACAAGACTCCCGACATTGTTGAAAAGATATGCGAGGTTACAGACCCCAACCATATTGAAATAGAAAACGACTTAGCCCTCATCGCTATAGTCGGACGTGGCATGAAGTCCAAGAAGGGTACTGCTACAAGAATATTTGCGGCTTTATCACACGCAGACATCAATATAAAGATGATCGACCAGGGTTCAAGTGAGCTTAATATCATAGTAGGTATCCACGAGGCTGACTTCGAGAAGGCTATCAAGGTTATTTATGATATGTTCATACTCAGCGAAGGTTAATCGCTGAAAATTAAAGTGGGTTGGGGTGCTTAGCCCCAAGTGGGTTGTGGGCGACAGCCCCACTTCTTTCTCCCCTCCTATGGAGGGGCAGGGGGGAGGTTAGATTTCTGATATATTCAATATCAGACCTGAAATTCAGAGAAATATATATTTTAAAAGGAGAAGTGAGCGGTTATGATGACATACGATTCTCTTACCAATGCTAAGCTGACAAAGTTCTTCAAGGCAGGTAACTACAAGAAGCAGATAATCAAGAACATCGAAATTATCGGTCAGCGTAAACTGGTAATACTCGGTGACGGACGTGGCGTAAACGCCGAGATACTCAAAAAGGTTCTCGGTCAGCTGAGAAAAAAAGGTGTCCGTGTTCCCGAGCTTGCATTCATGGCAACAAACGATGAGCGTACTCTCGTAAAGGGCGACAATTCACTGCGCAGTATCACAGAGCTTAAAGGTATGTCAAAGGCGTATTATGTCCTCGTTTCATCATCTTACGATGAACTTGAAGTTTATTTAAAGGGCATGACCGGACGTGTCGGAAGTGCACAGACTATCGAAAAGCGTTTACAGCAGTACGGCTTTACAGAGCGTGACTACTGCCTTGTAAACCAGCCCGTAGGTTTCCTCGGCACATATATGAAGATGAAACGTTCACAGTTCAACATCTCCGATAAATCAGAGCAGAACAAGCTCGAAAAGGACGTACGCCGTACCGAAGCACAGCTTAAAGAGTGCAAGGATAAGTTCCGTGGACAGCGTTGCTTCATAGTAGGCTATAAAGAGGGCGTAAAGCTTGATGAACTGAACCTTCTGTTCAACGAGAAGTGCATAAGCTACAACGGTATATGCAAGTTCTTCGCCAAAACTCCTCTCCGCCCCACACAGTACATACTGTCAAATGCCGAACACTACCTCGGCAACGGTAAGTACATCGAGGCTATGGACAGCTTTGTAGCAAGCAATGTGACCGTATTTGAGGATAAGTTTGCAAAGAAACCCACCTACTTCAACATAATGGGTAACGGCTTTATCCCCCAGCTCCCCTCGTTCGGCTCAACACAGCACAGCGAAGCTTTAAGACGTGTCGATGACCTTTACATAGCTTTACAGCTTGCACTGTATGAAGGTTTCTCTGAAATCTATATCTATGGCTTTGACGGAATTTACGATGCACAGATAACAAGCTATGAAGAAGCTCTCGTAAATGACGAGAAGAAGTACGACTACCCCGAAGAAGCACAGACACTGCTTAAAAACGTAAAGACTTACGCATCCAGCGCAGGTGTTTCTATCTACAATATGAGCGGTATCGACAGCCTTAATATGTTCGAGAGCCGTACATTCGACCAGATAGATTTCTCTACAACAAAGCTGTTATCAAAAATTTAAGGAATCATAATGAGTTTAGCCGATAAATATTTTATAGAAAACTGCCGTGATATAATCGAACACGGCTCATGGGATACAAACAGTAATGTCCGACCCCACTGGGAAGACGGCACACCTGCACATACCGTAAAAAAGTTCTGCGTGGTGAACCGTTACAATTTACAGGAAGAGTTCCCCATAATGACGCTCCGCCGTATCTACTACCGTTCGGCGATAGAAGAAATTCTCTGGATATATCAGAAAAAAAGCAACCGTGTTGCCGATTTATCCACTCATATATGGGACTCGTGGGCAGATGAAAACGGTACAATAGGCAAGGCTTACGGCTGGCAGTTAGGACAGAAGAGCATCTATCCCGAGGGTGAGTTTGACCAGGTTGACAGAGTGCTGTATGACCTTAAACACAACCCTGCAAGCCGCCGCATAATGACCAATATGTACAACCATAAGGATCTGCATGAAATGGGACTTGCACCCTGCGCCTACAGTATGACGTTCAACGTAACGGGCGATACCCTGAACGCTATTCTTAATCAGCGTTCACAGGATATGCTGACTGCGAACAACTGGAACGTGTGCCAGTATGCCGCACTTCTTATAATGTTCGCAAAAGCGTCTGGACTTAAAGCAGGCGAGCTTGTACACGTCATAGCCGATGCTCATATCTATGACAGACATATAGACGCAGTTAAACGTATCATAGAAAAAGAACCCTATCCTGCACCCGAAATGGTGGTCGAGGATATAACCGATTTCTATAAATTCACTAAAAACAGCTTTACGCTGAAAGACTATAAATATCATGATTTCGATGAAAAAATCGAAGTAGCGATATGACATAACAAATGCCCCGCATTGCCTTGCGGGGCTATGAGTGTTTATACAGGAGGTGAGGCGCACAAGGTGACATATATTGTATTGGATTTGGAATGGAGCCAGCCTGTATGCAGGGAAAAGACACGCATAGCAGGTACAAAGGTTCTTCAGGTTGAAATAATACAGATAGGCGCAGTCGCAGTGACAGACGGCGTTATTAATGAAGATTTCTTCTCGAAATATGTAAGACCGAGATATTATTTCGAGCTTAAAGGCAGAATTAAAAAGCTCACAGGCATAACAAAAAGCGACCTGAAAGGTGCTCACGACCTCACGGTTGTACTCAAGCAGTTCAGAAAGTGGCTGAGTCAGTTCGGTGACGATGTTGTAATAGCAACATGGGGTCCCGATGATATCCCCACACTCGAAAAACAGTGCAGTTTCTATGAAGTTGACACCGACTGGATCCCACGTTGGTTCAATCTTCAGCCGCTGATGACAAGACAGTATGACATTGACCGTCCACAGATAACCTTGCAGTCGGCAGTGGAAATCACCGGCGTACAGCAGGAACTGGACTACCACAGCGCAATAAACGATGCGTACTATACCGCACTGGTTCTTACTAAGATAAACGACATACCGAGCGAAATAGAGCTGCAGAAAAAGATAGATTATGTTCACAGCAATCCTTTTCTGAGCCTAAGACAGACCTCGGAGGGTACGGTAAAGACCGCCCGTATGAACGCAGTGCCGAGATTATCGGAGCTTAACCGCTATATCTGCCCTGTCTGCGGTAAACCCGCAACGCTGAAAAGCAGGCTGATATGGCTAAGCCCGATGAACTATATGGCTGTAGTGCATTGCAACAAGCACTCCGTAAAGGTCACGGTAAGGTTTGAGAAGAAAGCGGACGGCGAATACAGATGGATAAAGAAATACACACTGTCCGAAGAAAAGGACGAGGAGCTTTATTCATCGCTATTAAAGGAAAAATATCCTGCGTTGCAGGAAAAAAGCAATAAAAAAATCCCTGCCGTCAAAACCGGCAGAAAGCGTATAAAAGTCAAAACGGAAAGGAAAAACGTAAACAATGGCTAAGTTCAAGGCGGCTGCGGTATTCAGCAGCAACATGGTTCTCCAGAGAGAAAAGAACGTAAGAGTATTCGGTACAGGTAATAACGGCGAAAGCGTTATAGTTTCAATATGCGGTAACACAGCGGTGACAGAGGTTGCCGATGAAAAGTGGTGTGTTACTCTTCCTGCAATGAAAGCTGGCGGACCCTACGAGATGAAGATAAGCAACGGCGATGAAACTATCGTGTTCGGCAACGTCATGGTAGGTGAAGTATGGCTTGCAGGCGGTCAGAGCAACATGGAGCTTGAGCTTCAGAACTGCACAGGCGGTAAGGATTTCCTTGCAAACGACAAGACAGAAAATGTCCGCTACTATTACACACAGAAGAACTGCAACATGGATGAAAAGTTCTTCCGTGACGAAGAGAATACAGGCTGGAGCTGTTTCAGCAGTGAAAATGCAAGAGCATGGAGTGCAGTAGCGTATTTCTATGCAAAGGAGCTTGCCGCAAGACTCGGTGTTACTGTCGGAATAATCGGCTGTAACTGGGGCGGCACAAGCGCAAGCTATTGGATGAGCCGTGAATCCCTTGAAAAAGATACTGACTTAAAGGCTTACCTTGACGATTTCGACAATGCCGTTGCAGGCAGATCAAGAGAAGAAATGGACAAGGAATACCTTGACTATGTGAAATACGAAGAAGAGTGGCAGAAGAAGTCCGTAGAGTTCTACAGCACCCACCCCGACGGAACATGGGACGAGTGCCAGGCTTACTGCGGTGTCAGCAAGTACCCCGGTCCTATGACCCCTCTCAATCCTTTCCATGCAACCGCACTTTACGACAGTATGTTAAAGCGTGTATGCCCGTATACTATAAAGGGCTTCATCTATTATCAGGGCGAAACGGACGACAACAGACCGAAAACTTATTTCAAACTGTTCAAATCGCTTATTCAGCTCTGGAGAGATGACTGGGGCGATGACGAACTCCCTTTCATGTTTGTACAGCTCCCGATGCATCGTTATAAAGCAGACCCCGACTGGAAGCACTGGTGCCTTATCAGAGAAGCACAGATGCGTACTTTCAAGACGGTAAAGAATACAGGTATCGCAGTTATCCTTGATTGCGGCGAGTTCAATGAGATCCACCCCAAGAACAAGGTACCCGTAGGTCACAGACTGTATTTACAGGCTATGCACCACGTTTACGGCGATAACGAAACCGAAGCATTCGGACCTATCTACAAGAACATGACCGTAACAGGTGACAGAGCGGTTATCAGCTTTGACCACGCCGAGAGCGGTTTTGACATCAAGGGCGACAATGGCATAACAGGCTTTGAGGTCGCAGGTGCAGACAAGGAATACAAGCCTGCCTGCGCTGTGATCGGCGAGGACGGAACAATCAGCGTTTACGCAGACGAAGTAAAGAAGCCTGCTTACGTTCGTTACCTCTGGACAAATTACGGCGATGTAACTCTGTACGGCAAGAACGGTATCCCCGTTGCTCCGTTCAGAACAAGCATGAATGACGAAAAGTAAGATTTTATAATTCCGAAAGGCAATATTATGGAACTTAAACGCAGCAGCGGAGTATTACTCCATATAACAAGCCTCCCTGCAAACGAGGGAATAGGAACACTCGGAAAACCTGCCTTTGAGTTTGTGAACTGGCTGAAAGCGGCAGGGCAGAAATACTGGCAGGTACTCCCGATACACCCGACAGGCTATGCCGATTCACCCTATCAGTCACCGTCAGCGTTCGCAGGCAACCCACTCCTTATAGATTTATGGGAGCTTGTCGAACTCGGACTTCTCGTACCCGATGACATAAAGGGCAGAGAATACGGCGAAGACCCGTCCACAGTAGATTATGAAAAGGTAATAGCGCAGAAGAACGAACTTCTCCATAAGGCATTTTTCTCGTTCAAGGAAGACGTTGCCTACCTTGCTTTCATTCAGGAGCAGGGCTGGTGGCTTGAAGACTATGCGCTTTTCATGGCTATAAAACAGCATAACGAATTGCGTTCGTGGCTTACATGGGATAAGGATTTCCGTTTCAGAAAGCCCGAAACGCTTGCCGCTTTCAAGGAAGAGCATATAGATGAAATCAAATTCCACCGTTTCGTCCAGTATATGTTCTTTACCCAGTGGAAAAAGCTGAAAGCATACGCTAATAAAAACGGCATATCCATAATAGGCGATATCCCGATATACGCCGCTATGGACAGTGCAGACGTATGGGTAAACCCGAAACTTTTCACAATAGATATTTCCCTCCGTCCCACTCTTGTCGCAGGAGTACCGCCCGATTATTTCTCTCCCACAGGACAGCTCTGGGGAAATCCCCTGTATGATTGGGATGCTATGGAGCGTGACGGTTACAGCTGGTGGCTGTCAAGAATAGACCATGCAATGAAACTGTTCGACATGGTAAGAATAGACCACTTCCGTGCATTCGACACCTATTACGCTATCCCTGCCGATGCCACGACCGCCGAATACGGCGAGTGGAAAAAAGGTCCCGGCATGAAGCTGTTCAACACGGTAAGAGAAAAGCTCGGCGATGTAAACATCATAGCCGAAGACTTAGGCGACATATTCGACAGCGTAAAAAAACTTCTCAGCGATACAGGTTTCCCCGGCATGAGAGTTTTACAGTTCGGTTTCAACAACGAATATCAGGACAATATCCACCTGTGCCATAACTATGTAAATAACTGCGTAGCGTATACAGGCACTCACGATAACGATACTATAATGGGCTGGCTTAAATCAGTAGATGCGAAAGCCGCAAAGATGGCAAAGAGCTACATAAACGCAAACTTCCTGGAGCATAAGAACGTCAGCTTCATAAGAAGCGTTTATGCAAGCCCTGCAGCACTTGCGATAATTCCGATGCAGGACATTCTCGGCATAGACGGCAGGGGACGTATGAATGTTCCCTCGACTGTCGGAGGAAACTGGACGTGGAGAATGAAAAAGCCCGCAAATAAAAAATCCGCACGTCTTATGAATAAGCTTACTACAGCTTATCTCAGAAAGCCGTCGGTAACAGCAAATGCAAAGGACAAATAAAAATGTCATTATCCGATATATTTGATAAGATAGCCGCAGGCAGAGAGCCTGCACCGCAGGGCGCTGTCGAATATCTTATAGTGGGGCTTGGCAATCCCGGCACTCAGTATGAGAACACAAGGCACAACGCAGGCTTCATGGCGGTGGATACCCTTGCGGAAAAACTCGGCGTACAGATAAAAAAGCTGAAGTTCAAATCCCTTATAGCCGATTGTGCGATAGAGGGCAGGCACTGCATTATAATGAAACCGTCAACCTTTATGAACAACAGTGGCGAGGCGGTAGGCGAGGCTATGAACTTCTATAAGATACCCCCTCAGAATATACTTGTGATGTACGATGATATTTCGCTTGATGTCGGCAGAACAAGGATACGCAGAAAAGGCAGTGACGGCGGTCATAACGGTATAAAGAGCATAATTCTGCACACAAACAGCGATGCTTTCCCCCGTATAAAGATAGGCGTAGGTGCAAAGCCGCACCCTGATTTTCCGCTTGCCGACTGGGTGCTTTCGGGCTTCAAAAAGGAAGACGGCGAAAATCTCGAGAAAGCCCTCGACAATGCAACCGAAGCCGCAAAGCTCATAGTCGCAGGCAAAATCGACATGGCAATGAATAAATACAATTCGTAAGAACAACCTTAAAAAGTTACAGAAAGACAGACAATATGGAACTTCTTAAAAATATGGCTGACACGCTGACCGAGTATAAAAAGTCAGTCAAGCATATTTTAAGCGATGAACCCGTGCCCTTACTGGTCACGGGGCTTTCGCATATACACAAGGCGCATTTTTTAGCGTCACTGAGCTATGAAAAGATCCCCACCCCGATACTCGTCATAACCGAGAGCGAAGCGTCCGCCGCAAAGCTTACCGAGGATATTAACACAATGTGCGGTGATACCGCCGCATATCAGTTTCCGGCATTGGATCTTACGCTTACCGACACCGAGGCACAGTCCCACGAGTACGAGCATAAGCGTATAGAAACGCTGTCTGCCGCTCTTTCAGGCAAAGCAAAGCTTATAATATCCTCATCGGAATCGGCAGTACAGCTCACCGTTCCGAAAGATGTGCTGAAAAAGCACACAATAACACTGAAACCCGGTGACGAAATAAAGCTTGACGAGCTCGCAAAAACACTCCTGTCCGCAGGCTATACACGCTGTGACATGATAGAGGGCAAGGGTCAGTTCTCATTCCGTGGTTCACTCGCCGATATTTACCCCGTCAGCAGTGATTACCCTGTCAGAATTGAGCTATGGGGTGATGAAATTGACACGGTAGCCTCATTTGACATAGACACCCAGCGAAGAATTGACACGGTCAAAAGCGTCAGCATAACCCCTTGCGGAGAAACTATCTTTGAAGACGGTGCTCTCCCCGAGGTACTTCAGACGCTACTTGAAAAGACCGAGAAGAATAAAAAGAAAAACGCCGAAGCGGCAAAACGTATAAGACGTGACATAGCCAGACTGCGTGACGGTCTTTCAGTATGTTGCCTTACACGTTATTTTCCGCTGTGCTATAAAACCCCCGGCAGTATTTTCGACTATGCAGGCGCTTTAATAGTCTGCGAATCCTTTACCGCCGCAGAATCCGCCAAGGGTGCGATATCCGCTCACCTTGAGGATATGAAACTGCTCACCGAGGACGGCGTACTCTGCAAAGGACTTGACAAGTACCTGATGAGTAAAGCGGAATACCAGGACGCAGTAAAAGAGAATGTACGGCTGTACATGGACACATTCATAAGAGGCGGCGGAATTGACCTCGGCGATATTTTAAAGGTCGATTCTATCCAGCTTTCCGCATGGAGCGGCGAAACCAAAACGCTGTGCGAAGAACTTGACAACTACAGCAAAAACGGCTACACCTGCGTTATTTTCGGCGGTACCGACAAAGCGGCAAAAATCCTTGCCGAAGACCTGCACGATAAGGGTTATAAAGCCGACTATGCAAAGAATCCTAAAAAATTCTACCTCGGCAGAATTACCGTAGTCGAGGGAATTATTTCGGCAGGCTTTGAATATCCCGAGGAAAAGATTGCGGTGCTTACCCGTACCAGTGCCTCATCGTCCAAAACTTCAGCCCCTAAAAAGAAATTCAAAAAGGGTGCACAGATACGCTCTCTCAGTGATATTTCGCAGGGCGATTTAGTTGTACACGGCTCTTACGGTATCGGTGTGTTCGAGGGCGTTCAGAAGCTCACCGCAGATAAGATTTCAAAGGACTATATCAAGATAAAATATGCAGGTACGGACGTACTTTACGTTCCCGTAACCCAGCTTGACCTTATTTCACGTTATATCGGAAGCGGCGATGCCGACACGGTAAGATTGAACAAGCTCGGCACAGATACATGGAAAAAAGCCAAGACCAAGGCGAAAGCGGCAACGCAGGAGATGGCAAAGGAGCTCATCGAGCTGTATTCACGCCGTATGAAAGCCAAGGGCTACGCTTTTTCTCCCGACACCGAGCAACAGCATATATTTGAGGATCATTTCAGCTATGTTGAAACGGACGACCAACTCCGTTGCATAGAAGAGATAAAGCACGATATGATGCGTACCGCTCCTATGGAACGACTGCTCTGCGGAGATGTTGGCTTCGGCAAGACCGAGGTTGCACTCCGTGCCGCATTCAAGTGCATAGGCGACGGAAAGCAGTGCGCTATCCTTGTTCCGACAACAGTTCTTGCATGGCAGCACTACCAGACGGTTTTAAAGCGTATGGAGGGCTTCAACGTAAGAGTTGAACTGTTGTCACGCTTCCGCACCGCAAAAGAGCAGAAAGCAATTCTCAAAAAGCTTGAAGAGGGCGAACTTGACCTTGTAGTAGGTACACACAGACTTGTACAGGACGATGTAAAGTTCAAGGATTTAGGACTTGTAATTATAGATGAGGAACAGCGTTTCGGCGTAAACGATAAGGAAAAGCTGAAAGAAGCATTCACAAACGTAGACGTTCTCACCTTATCCGCAACCCCCATTCCGAGAACACTCAATATGGCAATGTCGGGAATAAGGGATATGAGCGTTATAGAAACTCCGCCCGGCGACCGCCACCCGATAACCACCTATGTTGTTGAACACGACCGTGGCGTAATAGCTCAGGCAATCAGCAAGGAGCTCCGCCGTAACGGACAGGTTTACTATGTTCATAACCGCATCGAAAGCATATATTCCTGCGCCGCCGACATTCATTCAATGGTTCCCGAAGCAAATATCGGTATAGCCCACGGCAGAATGAGCGAGGAAGAATTGCTTGATGTGTGGAGAAGACTGATTGAGGGCGAAATAAACGTTCTTGTCTGCACAACGCTTATTGAAACAGGCGTAGATGTGCCGAACTGCAACACCCTTATTATAGAAAACGCCGACTGCATGGGACTTGCCCAGCTCCACCAGCTGAGAGGTCGTGTCGGACGTACAAACCGCCGTGCCTATGCCTACTTCACATTCCAGCGAGGCAAGGTGCTGAGCGAGATCGCTACCAAGCGGCTTGATGCAATAAGAGAATTTACCCGTTTCGGCTCAGGTTTCAGAATTGCGATGAAAGACCTTGAGATAAGAGGAGCAGGTTCGGTTCTCGGTCAGAGCCAGTCCGGACATTTAGCCTCTGTCGGTTATGATATGTATATCAAACTGCTTAACGAAGCGATTCTCGAACAGCAGGGCAAAGCCCCCGAGATCACTCCCGAGTGCCTTATTGACATAAGGATTGATGCTTTCATTCCCGAAAAGTATATTTCAAACCAAGCACAGCGTGTTGACTGCTATCGAAAGATAGCGATGATAGAAAATGATGACGACGCTTACGATGTCACTGATGAGCTTATCGACCGTTACGGCGATGTACCGAGAGCGGTTGAGGGACTTATCGAGGTCGCAAAGTTAAGACGAATAGCTCAGAAGATGCACCTCACCGAGATAATCCAGAGCGGCGACATAATGATTTTCTATCCCGAAAAGATTGATAAAAAGACAATGGAACGTGTTTCTGCCGTCGGCGGAAAGTTCGGCAAGGCGATGATGCTGAATATTGCAACCGACAAACCGAATTTCCGTGTAAGCGGTGTCGATAAGTACGGCGGACCGCTCGCAATGCTCGGCGATACGCTCGGTGCAATGCAGTCGGTTGACGGAGATAAGGATAAAAAGACAGAAACTGAGGACGGTGAAAAGAATGGCTGAGAAGAAAAGCGTCAAGCGTAAAATAATAACAGCCGTTATAATTGTTGGTGTGTTCGCACTGCTTATAGGCTCGTTCTTTCTGAGAGATATTTGTCTCAGGGCAGGAATTACCGAGTGCGAAAAGCGTGAGATACTTCAGGTAAAGTCGAAATATTCAGCGATACTTGACAGCGTTGTATGCGCAGGCAACGATATTGCCGACTACAAGATTACAGCCGCTCACGGCGGACTTTTTGAAAAGTCGGTCATAAAGGCTGATGAAAACGGCGAGCCGCTTTATGATAAGCTGACGGAGGAGCTTGATGTGTTGTGCCATACTTACTGTTACGGCATAGAAAAGCAGGATAATGCAGTACATTTCAGCTTCAACACCGGCAACACAAAACAGCTTATCTATTCTGCAAAGGATATTTCCGACAACGAAACTTCATCGCTCGGCGATAACTGGTACTACTATGAGAAATTAATGACAGCCGATAACGGCTGACACAAAGAACAAAAGAGAAGGACACAAAAATGAAAAACATAATTCTTATCGGAATGCCCGGCGCAGGCAAAAGCACTGTCGGCGTACTGCTTGCAAAGTCTATGGGATATGATTTTGTGGATGCTGACCTTGTTATTCAAAAACAGCAGGGAACAAAGCTTCAGAACATAATCGACGAGCGTGGGCTTGACGGCTTCAAGCAGGCGGAAGAACAGGCACTGCTGTCAATAAACGATAAAAAAGCGATAATCGCAACAGGCGGTTCAGCCGTATTTTCAGCCGCAGGTATGGCACATCTCAAAGAAAACGGCGTCTGCGTATATCTCAGAGTTGACGAGCAGGAGCTTATCCGCCGTCTTACGAATATAAAGACGAGAGGTATAGCCTGCCGTCCGGGTGAAACGGTAGCGGAAATAATTGCCGAGCGTGAGGTGTACTACAACCGCTACGCAGATATAACAATAGATTGCCTTAACACCACGGCAGAGCAGGTGGTAGGGATGATTATGGACAGGATAAAGTAATTCTGATTTTACGCTACAAAAAGGAGGAGCTATGTCAAAGTTTGATTACCTGATAGTCGGAGCAGGGCTTTTCGGCTCGGTTTTTGCCTATGAAGCAACACAGCGTGGCAAGAAGTGCCTTATTATCGACAAGCGAAATCACATTGCAGGCAACATTTACACCGAGAATATCGAGGGGATAAACGTCCACAAATACGGCGCACATATATTCCACACGTCAGACAAAGCGATATGGGAATATGTGAACCGCTTTGCCGATTTCAACAACTTCATCAATTCCCCGATAGCGTCCTACAAGGACGAGCTTTACAATCTGCCGTTCAATATGAACACCTTCAGCAAAATGTGGGGAATAAAGACGCCCGCCGAAGCAAAGGCGATAATAGCCGGTCAGATAGCAAATCTCAATATAGGCGAGCCGCAGAACCTCGAGGAACAGGCGCTGAAGCTGGTCGGAACGGACGTTTACGAAAAGCTGATAAAAGGCTACACGGAAAAGCAGTGGGGCAGACCCTGCACCGAGCTCCCTGCGTTTATAATAAAGCGTCTGCCGCTCAGATTCACCTATGACAACAACTATTTCAATGACCGCTATCAGGGCATAGCGATAGGCGGATATACTCAGATAATTGAAAAGATGCTCGCAGGCTCTGACGTTAAGATAGATACCGACTATTTCGAATTTATCAAGGAAAACCCCGACATAGCCGAAAAGACCGTTTTCACTGGACAGATAGACGAATTTTTCGGTTACAGATACGGCGCACTCGGTTACCGCTCGGTACGGTTTGAAAACGAGATACTCGATACCGATAACTATCAGGGCAATGCGGTAGTTAATTTCACCGACAGGGAAGTGCCGTACACGAGAATAATCGAGCATAAGCACTTTGAATTCGGCAAGCAGGAAAAGACGGTCATCAGCCGTGAATATTCAGCCGAATGGCAGCCGGGCATTGAACCTTACTATCCGATAAACGACGAAGCTAACAATGCTCTTTACGAGAAGTACAAGGCCCTCGCCGCTACCCGCCCCGATGTAATCTTCGGCGGCAGGCTCGGACAGTATAAGTACTACGATATGGATAAGGTAATTGCCGCAGCGCTCACTGCAGTAGACGCTGAATTTGGCAAGTGATAAGCGACAGAATAAAAGCCGATAGACCGTGAAATCAGTTCACAGCCTATTGGCTTTTTTGCAACAAGCGATAAAAATTAGAGCCTCTCGTGTGAGAAGCTCTTATGTAATGTTCAGTTTTAAAACTCTTTTTCAAGTTCGATACATTCAACAGGTGTTGTGAGAACATCTATGGTGTTGCCGTCATCATCAAAAAACTCTACCTCGAAGAATTTTCCGTCATATTCAAGCACAATAGTGCCTTTTGTTCCGATAGCAAGACCTTCAAATTCTTTTGTAAGGCGTACAACATCTAATTCTTTCATAATTTAATCCTTCTTTCCCGGATATACCGTAACAATTTTGTATGTTGTCCTTCCATTATCCTTTTGGATAACCACAACAACATTTGCCTTGACTTTTGCACCACTTTTACTTATAAGTTCTGTATTATAAGTATGTTTGGTGCCGTATTGTGAGGTTGTTGTTTTTTCTGGAGTTTTACCCTGAATAGCAGATACAACGTTCTTGTGGAAAAGTTTTGCATCCTTTTGTGTGTATCCCAAAACATCTTTCATAAATTTTGCTTTTGGACCGCCTTGAGGATGATTGGGATTTAGCAAATAATCAACGGTCTTTTTATGACTATACCTAACATCACCTGTCTTTGAAACTGGCGTATTGCTACCTTTAGTATTTGCATAATTACCTGAATAACCCGTCCCCATTATGCCGACCTCCTTCTTTTAGTAGAAATCCAGTCGGGATAATTTACGAAATCGGTTCTTCCTTTAAATTGTCCGAAGATTGATTCAGGCATTCCGCCGTAAACAAGCACAACTTTTGGAGATAACTCATCAAGCATAGCAGATAAACCTTCGATAAAATACTGCTTATTTACTCTGCTTTTTATGCACCCGTATGTTCCGATTGATACTATGCTGTGTTTAGGAATACCCAAGAAGGCTACCTTTTCAGGTAAAACATCTGTTGTAAATGTTCTTTCATCACCCCATCTTACATTAGGGATTACATATAATCCCTTTTCCTGAAGATAGTGCCCAATAGCTCTGTTCATATACACATTTGCAATCTGTAAGCAAAGTGGCATATCAAGGTAGAGTGAACAATCAGGGGATATGATACCCGGATATTCTGACAACTCGTCTATGTATTCATCTACCGCAAGAATACAATCTCTGAATTTTAAATCGTGTTCATAAAAGCAGATAAAATTTTGTCTGTCTGTATCACGTTTCCTTTTGGTAAAAGGAACAATACCTTTCGGTATGATTATTTTATCAGGTTTGCTGATTGAAGGAATTTCAAAACAGCCGTCAAATAGGGCAGTTTCTACCAAATCGGATCTGAAACCGTCATCAATAATATTTTTACGCATAAAAACGCCTTTCTGGTACTTTAAGTACCGTTCTGTAAATTTTGTACAAAATAACAGTAGACAAAGAAAGTCGATTATGCTATAATAGGACTTGCTTAAGGTTATGTATTACAGCATAACGACAGAACGCATTGATTTGTTGTTACCGGCAACATTTTCAGTGCGTTTTTTCTTTGTCGTGACAATACAATCAAGAGCCTCACCACCTTTAAGTATGTAAAAATCAAGCAATTTTGCTTAATTGCATTTTTGCTGCCGGAAGGGAAACTCCACAGGCTACACTTATTTCTATGGCTGACATACCTTTTACAAGGTCACTATCGACCATTAATTCGCCGGCTAAACACTTGGCTTGCCATTCAGGATCGCAATATGTTGGGATTGGAGCGTCATCAAAAGAACGAGCCAATCTAAAACCACATACGCAAAGAGTTATAAAATGAGCAAATTCGTGAGCAATTGTCATTCTGTCACGTCCGACTCCTTCGCAAGCACCATCGTAAACATCGCTGCTTATTTTTATTGTTTTCGTATTTATATCTGTTACAGCGTGTTCATTAGGTTCAAGTTCATTTGCTTCAACAATTTCAAAATGTGCATCATCATCAAATATATGTATAACTTCAAGCACGTTAACTATTGGGAAGTACATTACATCTGATAAATTCAGTTTTTCTCGAATTAATTTTGCAAGAGAACGTAAGTCGTTCCTTGATTTTGCTTCTACACGATAGGTACTAATTTTTATCCCCCCTGTTACGATTTAAGAACTTGATTATCTGATTTGCAAGTTCATCATCAATATCATCGAATTTTCTCGCAAATTGCAATGCTAAATCACGCTTGCAATCATTGCTTTCAGACAACTCAATCGCTACGCTGCTAAGACTTTTATCATAAGCAACAGATAATTCTTGCTGTTCATTAACGTCTAATTTGTAGATTGAAGTTAATCTTTCGATTAAATCCGTTGGGATATTACGTTTGCCACATTCAATTGCTGATAAATATGACGATGTCATTTCAAGATTATCAGCCATTATTTTTAATGTCTCGCCACGGTCAATTCGCAGCTTGCGTAATGCTTTACCAAATTCCGTAATCACTTGTATCAACTCCTTTCGAGAATTATTATAACACATCAAGATGATATTTTCAACAGATTTTGTTAATTTAATTTTGACGATATTTTAAACTATGTATTTGCCCCGAAAAATCGGGGCTACAGGCTGTCGATAAACCTCTTAATTATAAAAAATGGGTGTCGAGTGTTACTTGCTCTGCTGGATTTGCATTGTGTAAAGGTCTTTATCAGGCACGATACGAAAATCGCTATCATCTGTACCGCCGCAATCAACGACAATAAAATTCATATTTTATTATCAAAATGCCGGATTTGTGAGTCTTTCGGCACAAAAAAGACCCTGCAAGATTGCTCTTGCAAGGTCAATTTTTCTATTATGGTTTTGCTATTGGGTATCGCCCAAAATCAAAAATCCTTAATTACTTCTTGTCAGCGATAGCCGCCTGAGCTGCTGCAAGTCTTGCGATCGGTACACGGAAGGGTGAGCATGAAACGTATGTCAGACCGATCTTGTGGCAGAACTCAACAGATGAGGGGTCGCCACCGTGCTCGCCGCAGATACCAACGTGCATATCAGGACGTGTAGCCTTACCAAGCTTGATAGCCATTTCCATCAGCTTGCCAACGCCTGTCTGGTCGAGCTTAGCGAAGGGATCGTTCTCGAAGATCTTAGCGTCATAGTAAGCATTGAGGAACTTACCTGCGTCATCACGTGAGAAGCCGTATGTCATCTGTGTAAGGTCGTTTGTACCGAAGCAGAAGAACTCAGCTTCCTTAGCGATTTCGTCAGCTGTAAGAGCAGCTCTGGGGATCTCGATCATTGTACCAACTTCGTACTTGAGGTCTGAGCCAGCTTCCTTGATAACAGCATCAGCTGTTTCAACAACGAAGTTCTTAACGTACTTGAGCTCCTTAACGTCGCCAACCAGAGGAATCATGATCTCAGGAACGATTGTCCAGTCGGGGTGATTCTTCTTAACGTTTAATGCAGCCTTGATAACAGCCTTAGTCTGCATCTTAGCGATTTCGGGGTATGTTACAGCAAGACGGCATCCTCTGTGACCCATCATGGGGTTGAACTCGTGGAGAGATGCAATGATGTTCTTGATTGTCTCAACTGACTTGCCCTGAGCCTTAGCGAGAGCCTCGATGTCAGCTTCTTCTGTAGGAACGAATTCGTGCAGAGGAGGATCAAGGAATCTAATTGTTACGGGGCAACCTTCAAGTGCTTCGTAAAGAGCCTCAAAGTCAGCCTGCTGCATGGGTTCGATCTTAGCGAGTGCAGCTTCTCTTTCTTCAACTGTATCTGAGCAGATCATCTCACGGAAAGCAGCGATTCTGTCAGCTTCGAAGAACATGTGCTCTGTACGGCAAAGACCGATACCTTCAGCACCGAGCTCTCTTGCCTTCTTAGCGTCAGCAGGAGTATCAGCGTTTGTTCTAACCTTCAGAACTCTGTACTTGTCAGCCCAAGCCATGATTCTGCCGAATTCGCCTGCGATTGTAGCGTCAACAGTAGCGATAGCACCGTCATAGATGTTACCTGTTGTACCGTCGATAGAGATTACATCGCCTTCAACGAATGTCTTGCCACCGAGCTCGAACTTCTTGTTAGCTTCGTCCATGTTGATTGCAGAGCAACCGGAAACGCAGCACTCACCCATACCACGAGCAACAACGGCTGCGTGTGATGTCATACCGCCACGAACTGTCAGGATACCCTGAGCAGCCTTCATACCTGTGATATCCTCAGGTGATGTTTCAAGACGAACCAGAACAACCTTTTCGCCCTTAGCAGCCCACTCTACAGCGTCTTCAGCTGTGAATACGATCTTACCGCAAGCAGCTCCGGGAGAAGCACCGAGACCCTTACCGATAGGTGTAGCAGCCTTGAGTGCCTTTGCGTCGAACTGGGGGTGAAGAAGTGTATCAAGGTTACGGGGATCAATCATAGCAACAGCTTCTTCTTCTGTTCTCATGCCTTCGTCAACGAGGTCACAAGCGATCTTCAGAGCAGCCTGAGCTGTTCTCTTACCGTTTCTTGTCTGGAGCATATAGAGCTTACCGTGTTCAACTGTGAACTCCATATCCTGCATATCTCTGTAGTGGTCTTCAAGAGTCTTGCAAACTTCTGTGAACTGCTTGAAAGCCTCAGGGAACTTCTGTTCCATTTCCTGAATGTGCATAGGTGTACGAACACCTGCAACAACGTCTTCGCCCTGTGCGTTTGTTAAGAACTCACCGAACAGACCCTTTGCACCTGTAGCAGGGTCACGAGTAAATGCAACACCTGTACCGCAGTCATCACCCATGTTACCGAATGCCATAGACTGTACGTTTACGGCTGTACCCCATGAGTAAGGGATATCGTTGTCACGTCTGTATACGTTAGCTCTGGGGTTGTCCCATGAACGGAATACTGCCTTGATAGCTCCCATCAGCTGTTCCTTAGGATCAGAGGGGAAGTCTTCGCCGATCTTAGCCTTGTATTCAGCCTTGAACTGACCTGCGAGGCTCTTTAAGTCGTTAGCGTCAAGCTCAACGTCCTGTGTAACGCCCTTTTCAGCCTTCATCTTGTCGATGAGTTCCTCAAAGTACTTCTTACCAACTTCCATTACGACGTCGGAGTACATCTGGATAAATCTTCTGTAGCAGTCCCAAGCCCATCTCTCGTTGCCTGACTTTTCAGCCATTACAGCAACAACGTCTTCGTTAAGACCGAGGTTAAGGATTGTGTCCATCATACCGGGCATTGAAGCTCTTGCACCTGAACGTACTGATACGAGCAGGGGATTTTCCTTATCACCGAACTTCTTGCCTGTGATGCCTTCCATCTTTACGATGTATTCGTTGATTTCAGCCATGATCTCATCGTTGATCTTACGGCCGTCTTCGTAGTACTTTGTACAAGCCTCTGTTGAAATTGTGAAGCCCTGGGGTACGGGAAGACCGATGTTGGTCATCTCTGCAAGGTTTGCACCCTTACCGCCGAGAAGCTCTCTCATTGTAGCATTACCCTCTGAGAAGAGGTAGCAATACTTATGTGCCATTGGGGGGTTCCTCCTAAATTATTATTCCGGCCGTTTGTCTGAATTTTCCATTTCTGCAGCAAAACCGCAGAATTACAGACTTCTCAGCCATACAATAAGTATTATAACAGATTTTATCGTACTTTTCCAGTACTTTTTAAAATTTTTTTGTTTTTATGTACCGAAATTGAGAAAAAATTTTTGTAAAATGTGACCAATCGAGCTGTTGTGCTCTCTGAAAATATGTTTGTCTGTTAATTTCTCTGTTTTTTCATCTTTTACTTGCAAAAACCCCTTTACTTATGGTACAATACTAATATACTGCCGTAATAGCGAATTATCGCTTTACCGTGATGAATTATTATGAAATTAAGGATGATTGAAATATGACCGGCGAACAGATAATGAAGGTTACGGGGATTCTTCTCGAAAACCTTATCCCAACACTTAAAATATTCGGCTTTACCCTGCTGTTTTCGATACCGCTCGGACTTGTCGTTGCGGCACTGAAAATGTGCAGATTCAAGCCGATCTCATGGCTGACAAATCTCTACATACTGATAATGCGTGGCACTCCGCTTATGCTCCAGATTATCGTTGTTTATTACGCTCTGCCGTTTTTAAAGACGGCAACAAAGGGTACGGGCGGATTTATGGAAAATCTGCTGAGCGGCGTTGACCCTGCGGCTGAGAGCTTCATGTTCACAATGGTAATTATCGCATTCGTACTCAATTATGCAGCGTATTTCGCCGAGATATTCAGAGGCGGCATCGAATCCATACCGAAAGGTCAGTATGAGGCGGCGGCGGCTCTGGGTATGACCAAGGCACAGACGTTCTTCAGAATAATTCTTCCGCAAGTTATCAAGCGTATCGTGCCTGCTTCTTCAAACGAGGTCATAACACTTGTAAAGGATACGTCACTTGCGAACGTCGTTGCTTATTCGGAAATTATGCTTGCGGCTAAACAGCAGATGATGAACTACAGCTCGCTTGTTCCTCTGTTTATCGCCGGTGTATTCTATTTCGTAATGGCTACGGTGCTGACGGCACTGTTCGGTTTTATCGAGAAGAAACTGAACTACTACAGATAAGGAGCGGACAGAATGTCAATACTGAGTGTAAAGAATTTATCAAAGAGCTTCGGAAAGCTGGAAGTTTTAAACGATATTTCGTTCAATGTTGAAAAGGGCGAAGTTATCTCTATTATAGGTCCGTCCGGTAGCGGTAAGTCAACGCTTCTTCGCTGTATCAATCAGTTTGAGAAGATTGACAGCGGCGAGTGTGAAATCTGCGGCATTACCATGACTAAAAACGACGAAAACGGCAAGGCTGTATATGCAGACAACAAGACTCTCCATGATATAAGGCTCAAAATCGGGCTTGTGTTCCAGAACTTCAACCTTTTCCCTCACATGTCGGTGCTGAAAAATATCACTGAAGCACCTGTCCATGTACTAAAGCAGGACAAGGCACAGGCAGAAAAAACCGCCATGGAACTGCTCGGTAAAATGGGACTTGCCGACAAAGCAAACGAATATCCGTGCAACCTGTCGGGCGGACAGCAACAGCGTGTATCTATAGCAAGAGCGCTTGCACTCAGCCCTGAACTCCTGTTCTTTGATGAGCCGACTTCTGCTCTTGACCCTGAGCTTACAGGCGAAATTCTGAAAGTAATCAAGAGCCTTGCGGAAGAGAAGATGACTATGGTTATAGTAACTCACGAAATGCAGTTTGCAAGCGAGATCTCCGACCGTGTAATATTCATGGACGGCGGATATGTCATTGAAAACGGCACTCCCGATGAAGTGTTCAACAACAGCCGGAACGAGCGTACACGTCAGTTCCTTGAAAGATATCATTCGTGATTTTACTTGACGGTGAGCCGCATTTATGATAGAATAACTGTTATACGTTTATGCAGACAGTAATTATATGGAAGGAAATTATTCATGAAAGTACTCCTGTTTTCAGAAGGTATGAATCTTATCAAGATATCGGGACTAGGCAGAGCTATTATGCACCAGCAGAGAGCCATGGAGCTGAACGGTATCGAATATACGCTGAACCCAAAGGACAGCTATGACGTTGTTCATATAAACACACTCGGGTTGAAATCAAAGCACCTTGCCAAAAAGGCAAAGAAAGCAGGTAAGAGAGTAGTCTACCACGCTCATTCTACACAGGAAGATTTCCGTAATTCGTTCATCGGCTCAAATCTGATTTCCGGCCTTTTCAAGAAGTGGATATGCAGTTGTTACCGCAGAGGTGACGTTATAGTTACCCCCACGGAATACTCGAAGTCGCTTATAAGAGGTTACGGGCTTACTGCTCCGATTTATGCCGTTTCAAACGGTATTGATCTGGCAAGATACGAGCCAAAGGAAAACGACAGGGAAGCATTCCGTAAGAAGTTCGGTCTTAAAGATGATGACAAGGTTGTAATTTCGGTAGGTCTTTATTTTGAGCGTAAGGGTTTGCTTGACTTTGTACAGATGGCAAAGGATATGCCCGATTATAAGTTTATATGGTTCGGAAAAACACCGCTCTACAGTGTACCGCATAAGATAAGAAAAGCGGTAAAGGCAAAACTCCCAAACCTCACATTTGCAGGCTATGTTCAGCCCGATGAGCTCAAACAGGCTTATGTCGGCTGTGATGTCTATATATTCCCGACTTTAGAGGAAACCGAGGGTATAGTGCTTCTTGAGGCACTTGCGGCAAAGGCAAACGTTATTGTGCGTGATATCCCCGTATTTGACTGGCTGAACGGCGGCACAGACTGCTACAAGGCTAAGGATAAGGACGAGTTTGAACGTATGATAAAGGAGATATACGAGGGTAAGCTCCCTTCACTGCGTGAGAACGGTCGCAAGGCTGTGGAGAATATGGATATAAAGAAAATCGGCGAAAAGCTGGTTAAGATTTATAACGGTACCGCAGAGGGCGGAGATTGATAAGTGATAAACAAAAGGGATACCTTAAAAACGGGTATCCCTTTATTTTATGCTGTTTTCAGTCAGTTAAATCGACAAATACAAGCTCGGGGCGGTTGAACACCCTCGGAACTGTGACTACGGTTGACGGTTTCCACAGTCCACGGCTGACAACATGAGCTGTATCACCGTGCATATAAACGCCCGATGTGTATTTCGGGAATACGCCCTGTCCGGGAGCGAAAACACCGTCAATAAGTCCCGGTATTCTCCACTGACCGCCGTGAGCGTGACCCGAGAGAATTATATCAAAGTTGCCCTTCAGATATTCGTCAATCTGCTCGGGGAAGTGTGCAATCAGTATTCTTGTACGCTTACTGTCCTTTTCGGAAGTCACAGCTTCAAGCTGGTTCACAAGCTCACCGTTCACTTCGTCATAGGTGTGAGCGTCATATATACCGCAGATTTCCGTTTCGTTGCCTTTTATATCAACAACCGTACCGTTTCCCTCAAGCACAGTCACGCCGAAATCTGCCATCTGCTGTTTTATCCTTGCGCTGTCGCCTCTTGCATTTTCGTGATTTCCGATAGCGTAGAAACAAGGGTAACGCTTTACAAGGTATTTTACAAGAATATATGAGTTTTCGGGCAGGCAGTCCTGTGTCTTATCGGCTAAATCTCCGCCGAATATGACTATATCGGGCTTTGCAAGCTCTATTGCGTTTATCAGTTCCGACTGACCTTTGCCGAAAAGGCTGTTGTGAAGATCGGAAATAAATGCAATACGCATCGGCGCTGACAGTTTGCTGTCCTTTATTTCATAGGTTGTCGTCTGCAATCTCATATCACAGGCTACAAGACCGAAAGCGGCAAGAGCTACACCTGCAACACCTGCGATACAGCCGACTGTTATTCTTTTCTTTGTCTTTTTAGTGAGCGTAATATCACCTCTTAATATCCGCCTGAGCCGTCAAGGCTGGGGTCGTTCTCTATCCAGCTTTCAACATTGATTACTTTGTATTCATTTGCTGTCTGACGTATGTACACGTCCTTGATACCTGCGTTTATTATAAGACGCTTGCACATTGAGCAAGGCTCTACATCTCCGCAGAGTGTACCGCCCGAGGTCATCTCATGACAGGCAAGGAACAGAGAAGCGCCTATCATGTCTGTTCTTGCGGCACTGATTATGCAGTTTGCCTCAGCGTGAACAGAACGGCAAAGTTCATAGCGCTGACCTTTGGGAACATTCAGCTTTTCACGGGTGCATATACCGAGGTCACAGCAGTTTTTTAGTCCTCTCGGAGCACCGTTGTAACCGGTTGCAATTATCTCATCGTTATGTACTATTATTGCGCCGAAATTTCTGCGCAGGCAGGTGCCACGCTCACAGACAGTTTCGGCTATGTCAAGGTAGTAATTTATCTTATCTCGTCTTTCCATAGTTGAGCCTTTCTGAAAAAAATAGATTTAGCTTATAATAAAATTAATATAACATAAATACCGCCTGTTTGTCAATTGAAAACAGCAGGTATTAATATGAAAAACCGCCGTGATCTGTTTTCACGGCGGTATATTTTAATCGTTTTTCTTTGTGTCGGGGAGCATATATTTTTCGCTGAAAATTGTGAACTTTCTGCGGAACTCCTCGTTGTTTGTAGCCTTGAGGTCGCTGATGTAGCTGTGTGTGTCAAAGCTGTTGTCGTGAATCTGTATCATACAGACTGCGATGTTTGAGCAGTGGTCTGCAACCCTTTCGTAATTCGTGATAAGGTCAGTCAGTACAAAACCCATTTCAATGGTACATTTGCCCTTACGCAGACGCTTGACGTGTCTGTTTCTTATCTCGGTACGCAGGTTGTCGATTACCTCTTCAAGCGGCTCGACAGACTTTGCTTGTTCAATGTTGCCATGCTCGAATGCCATAATTGCGGTGTCGAGTATTTCGTTTAAAGCACCGTTGAAGATGTGTATTTCTTCAACAGCTTTTTTTGAGAACGAAAGCCCCTTTGTGTGCATCTCTTTTGCGCATTCGCAGATGTTTACCGCATGGTCGGAAATACGTTCAAAGTCGCTTATGCAATGCAGGAGCATATTTACCGTCTGGCTGTCGCCGGGGGTAAGATTCTTTGAACCGAGCTGTAACAGGTAACTGCCGAGCTTGTCCTCATAGACATCGACCTTTTCCTCATTCTCGTTTACTATTTCGACATCACGGTCATTGTATTTGGATATCAGCCCCATTGAAAGCTTCAATGTATCTCTTGCACAGTCTGCCATTCTGACAGCTACCGATTTGCACTGTTCAAGGGCAACAGAGGGAGTAGCAAGGAAACGGGGGTCGAGTATCTGGAACTCGTCTGTGGGACCGTTGTCGCTTTTCTTGTCACGGACTGAAATGTATGCAAGCTTTTCAAGCAGTTTCATGAACGGTAACCAGATTATCGTTGCGAAAATGTTGAATACGCTGTGCATTATTGCAATACCTGCCTGGTTTGCAGATTCTGTGAAAAATTCAAACGGGAATATGGCATTTATCGCATAGAACAGTACCATAAATACTATCGTACCGATAAGGTTGAAGTAGAGGTGAACCAGCGCGGCACGCTTTGCGTTCTTGTTTGCACCGATTGCGGATAACAGTGCGGTAACGCAGGTGCCTATATTCTGTCCCATGATTATCGGCAGTGCAGTGCTGTAGGTAACCGCTCCCGTTGCACACATAGCCTGGAGAATACCGACAGATGCCGATGAACTCTGGATAACGGCGGTAAGTACCGCACCTGCGATAACACCAAGTATGGGGTTTGAGAACATTGTCAGGATATTTGTAAATTCGGGAACTTCGGCAAGCGGTTTAACGGCATTACTCATTGTTTCCATGCCGAACATAAGTATTGCAAAACCCATAAGGATAGTACCGATATCCTTTTTTCTGCTGGATTTTGACATCATTATAAAGAATATGCCGATTATTGCAAGTATAGGTGTAAATGATGAGGGTTTGAGCAGTTGCATGAATATGCTGTCACCCTGTATTCCTGTGAGTGACAACAGCCACGAGGTCATTGTCGTACCTATGTTAGCACCCATGATAACGCCGATGGCTTGTGACAGTTTCATAATACCTGAGTTTACGAAACCTACTACCATTACGGTGGTTGCCGATGATGACTGGATTACTGCCGTGACTAAAGCACCGAGTGCAATGGCTTTGAACGGGTTGGAGGTCATTTTTTCGAGAATACGTTCAAGACGGCTTCCCGAGAGCTTTTCAAGTCCCTGTCCCATGGTGTTCATACCGAACAGGAACATTGCAAGTCCTCCGACCATAGTCAGAATGCCGAAAATATCCATAGTTTTCCTTTCCAGACTTGTCTTTTTGGATTTTCTTCCTTTACCGTCGGAAATGCGGTAAAGCTCTTTCTTTGTTCTTCATCTGAGCTGTGCGGTTTACATTGCCGTTACGTCTTTGTAACGGTATACTTACCGCCTTGTTACAGCTGTTTTACTCAAAACACGCAGACTTATCCCCGTGAATAAGGCTTTCGTCTTATACGGGGTGTCCGCTTTTATATATAGATTTATATTACTGCAAGTGTGAATACGACTGTACCGAATGTGTACTCTACAGGTATTGTAAGCGTGAACTTTGATTTTATACTGCTTACAGCCGATGCAGTAGTTGTTTCCTGGGGGTTCAGTCCGATTTCCTTGCCTGTTGTTTCGGAAATGTTTACGTTATAAAGGCCGTTGCTGAGGTTCAGGAACTCGCTGATAACGTCCTTTGCATAGTCGCTGTCGGTTACTTCTTCCTCTGCAAAACGGCTTGCGAATACTGCGGCAGCCTTGCTGTCGGCTGTTATAGCGGAAACTGCGTTGAAATCGCCGCAAAGTTCCTGTATAACCGCTGTGTCGTTGCTGTCAGTAACGGCTGACTGTAAAGGTGTAAAGTCGTCGCCGACAAAACGGATAAGGTTCTTGAACAGAACATTTACATATTCTGAGCAGTAATCCTTGTACTCGCCTTCAATAGCAAAGAATGACGAGATGACGTTTTCTGTTTTTTCGTTATCCTCGTTGCTGAAATCATTGTCGGTAAGTCCGTTTTCACTTTTATAATCGTTGAGGACAGTTTCAAATTCTTCATTTGTAAGGCAGCCCATATCAACAAGTGCCTGTCCGAGTAAAAGGCAACCTGTTTTCTGGCTTGAAAGCAGTTCTTCAACCTGAGCTTCTGTAAGGTAGCCCATTTCAACGGCAATGTCGCCTATTCTCTTATCAACTGTTGCCTGTTTCTTATGTACAGCGTCAACCTGTTTTGCGGTCATATAGCCTGCATTTATTGCGAGCACACCGAGCTTTACTCTTGTCGTGTCCTTCTTTTCAAGGGCAACACGGAGGTTTGCCGGAGAAACGATTTTCTTGTTCAGCAGATAGCTTCCGAAAAATTGTGTGAACATTGATTAAGCCTCCTTCTTGAAATAGTTGTCGAGGAGCTTGTCAAGCTGTTCTTCGTCAACGGGCTTCTGTAAGAAGTCGTTGGCACCGAGCTTTATAGCTTCGGAAAGATTTCCGACAGTACCGACCGATGTAGCCATTATTACAACGGCATCGGGAGAATTTGTCTTGATAAGCTTCAATGCTTCAACACCTGAAAGTTCGGGCATTACAATGTCCATGAAAGTAACATCGGGTGCGATATCGGCAAATTTTTCAACAGCCTGGGCACCGTCGTTAGCCTCGAAAATCTGTGTGAAACCGTATGCGGTAAGAAGTTTTTTCATCTTGTTTCTGACCATCATAGAGTCATCGCATACTAAGACTTTTGCTTTTGAAATATCTTTTTCCATATTTCTTTTCCTTCCTGACCTCTGAATTTTTATATCATAATAATATTTACCCATTTTAAACGCCGAATACGAACAGATAGCTCAGTGCGAACCATTCTCTGACCCAGTATACAGGTATCAGATACCACGGTGTAGCGGCGCTGACGCATTTTACGTCATATCCCAGACTTTCAGCCTGAAGCCTTGCACGCCACTGATGAAAGCCGTCGGTTACGATCGCAATTCTCAGCGGTTTGCCGTTATCTTCAAGAATCTGCTTTGAAAACAGCAGATTTTCATAAGTGCTTGAAGATTTATCCTCTTTCGTGATACGGTTTTGTGCTATGCCGTCATTGACAAGTGCTTCATACATAGCTTCGGCTTCACTGATATGCTCGTTGTCGCCTTTACCGCCCGAAACAATGCAATTTGCTTTTTCGTCTTCCGACAGATAATTGTAAGCGGCGTCTATGCGGCGGCTGAGCATAAGGCTCGGACCGTCACGCCTGACCTGACAGCCGAGTACAACTACTGTCCGTGAGCCGTCCTTTTCGGGAGCGTCATTCATATTCGCTATCATGAATACCGACAGCGTAGCGGCATAAGCCACAAGCACGGCATATATGATAAGCAACGTGCGGAAGATGTATCTTACCGCTTTTTTGCCGTTATGAAACAGTTTCGGCGTGAAGATACCCATCAGCAATGTAACCGCACCGATAACAAACCCGAAATATGAGCCTGTGTTCAGTGTTCCGCTGAAAAGCGGTATTATGAACATTACAAGTACGGCAATTCCGAGAATTGTCAGTGTGTATGACAGTATCTTTATCGGTCCGGATAAGCTGTCGGCTGATTTAATCATTTTACTTTGAAAGAAGCTTCTTTACTCTCTGCATAGCCTCAACTGTGTTTTCGTGAGTACCGAATGCAGTAAGTCTGAACCAGCCGTCGCCGTTCTTGCCAAAGCCTGCGCCGGGAGTGCCGACAACTTCAGCTTCGTTAAGGAGCTTGTCGAAGAATGTCCAGCTGTCCATTCCGTCGGGGCACTTGAACCAGATATAAGGGCTGTTCTTACCGCCTGTGTACTTGATTCCGAGTTCATCGAAAGTTTCGCTCATAACCTTTGCATTCTGCATATAGTAAGCGATAGTAGCTCTTGTCTGCTTGTAGCCTTCTTCTGTGAATACGGCTTCTGCGGCACGCTGAACGGGGTATGAAACACCGTTGAACTTACTGCCCTGTCTTCTGCACCATAACTGCATGAAGCTGATATCTTCACCTGTGGGAGTTTCAAGCATAAGCTCTTCGGGGATAACGGTGTAACCGCAACGTGTACCTGTGAAGCCTGCTGTCTTTGAAAGTGAGCAGATCTCGATAGCGCACTTTCTTGCGCCTTCTATCTGGAAAATCGAGCGGGGAAGAGTTTCATCGGAAATG
The DNA here is from genome assembly GCA_902490585.1 of uncultured Oscillospiraceae bacterium. Taxonomy (GTDB): domain Bacteria; phylum Bacillota; class Clostridia; order Oscillospirales; family Ruminococcaceae; genus Ruminiclostridium_E. The sequence goes on along the minus strand of CABUEI010000001.1, from coordinate 66,548 downwards.
AAAGCCTCATAAGCCGCATCAAAGATAATTACGGATTTATTCTTTATGGCATAGTCAACCCAAACCTTGAGCTGTTCTTTTGTATAAACGGAACCTGTGGGGTTGTTGGGTGAGCAAAGGTAGATAAGACCGGGTTTCATTGATTCGTCGGGCATAGCGGCAAAGCCGTTTTCTTCAGTAGAGTTTACATAGTGGACTTCTCTTCCGCCCATAACGTTTGAGTCAACATATACGGGATATGCGGGGTCTGTTACAACAACATCTTCGTTTTCGCTGAAGATATCGCCGATATTGCCGCAGTCGCTCTTTGCACCGTCGCTTATAAGTACTTCTTCGGGTGATACCGTTACGCCGAAACTCTTGTAGTAGCCTGCAACAGCTTCACGCAGGAAGTCGTAGCCCTTACCGCTGTCCTCGTAACCTCTGAATGTTTCCTTAACGCCCATTTCATCGGCGGCTTTCTTCATAGCCTCAACTACAACGGGAGCCAAAGGCTGTGTTACGTCGCCTATGCCCATCTTGATAATTTTGTTATCGGGGTGAGCGGCTATATACTCTCTTACTCTCTTGCCTATTTCAATAAAAAGATAGCTTTTCTTCAGATTTAAAAAGCCCGGATTCATCTTTGCCATTTGTTTTAAGTTTCCTTTCTTTCTGTAATCGGCGTGTCTTTATATCGACACAGATATACACAATATCATTATATCCGCTGATGCGTAAAAAGTCAAGAAATAACGGCACTTAAAACTAGCCAAATAATAAGAGTGTTTTACGGCAATTTTACTCAAAAATCAGGAAATACGGGCAGAAATTACACTTATTTAATATAAATTCGGGAATATCTCTTGAAATTTGCAAGGGAATAGTGTATAATTTTGAATGTGTAGCGTTCCCGAAAAAGTTAATATTAAGTTAAACGGGACATGACAGAATATCAGTATTATAAACGGCACAAAGCCGTATAAATCCTCGGAAGGAAAAGAACAGATGTTACATATAGGACTTGACGTAGGTTCAACGACCGTTAAAATTGCGGTATTGGACGATGAGAATAATGCAGTATACAAGAATTATCAGAGACATTATTCCGATATAAAAAAGACAATTGCCGAGGTGCTCGGAGGATGTCTTGAAACACTTGAGGACGAAAAGGTTACCGTTGCGGTAACGGGTTCGGGCGGTATCTCGGTATCGCACTGGCTCGGTATACCGTTTGTACAGGAGGTTTCCGCAGGAACAACTGCAATTCAGACTTTTATTCCTCAGACGGACGTAGCTATTGAGCTTGGCGGTGAGGATGCAAAAATCACATATCTGACCGGCGGTATCGAACAGCGTATGAATGGCTCATGCGCCGGCGGTACAGGTGCGTTCATCGACCAGATGGCTTCACTGCTCAACACCGATATCACCGGTATCAATGAACTTGCAAAGGATTATACCACAATCTATCCTATCGCATCACGTTGCGGCGTTTTTGCAAAGTCTGATATCCAACCGCTTTTAAATGACGGTGCAAAGAAGAGCGATGTTGCCGCATCAATATTCCAGTCGGTCGTAAACCAGACGATAAGCGGACTTGCTTGCGGTAAGCCGATCAGAGGACACGTTGCTTTCCTCGGCGGACCTCTTCACTATCTTTCGGAACTCAGAAAGCGCTTCATCGAAACATTGCAGCTTGATGATGAACATATAGTGTTCCCTCCCGACGCAAACCTTTTCGTTGCCATGGGTGCATCGCTTGCTGAAAACCGTGAGGAGCTCTCTGTGGACAAGTTGAAAGAGGATTTAAAGGCGCTTGCTACCGTAGAAGTACACGAGGTTGAAAGACTTGCTCCGTTATTCAAGGACGAGCAGGAACTTAAAGAATTCTATGACAGACACGCAAAGGCTGTCATTCCCGTAAAGGAGCTGTCTGAAGCTGAAGGTCCGTGCTATCTCGGTATAGACGCAGGTTCTACCACAACAAAGGCTACTCTTATAAATAAAGACGGAGATATTCTCTATTCACATTACGGAAACAACATGGGCGATCCGCTCAAATCCGTAATTGAGATAGTAAAAGACGTATATTCAAAAATGCCCGAAAAGGCATATATAGCAAAGTCAACCGCTACAGGTTACGGCGAGCATCTCATCAAGGCGGCACTCGGCGTTGACTTCGGTGAAATCGAAACAATGGCGCATTACAAAGCCGCCGAGAAAATTCTCCCCGGCGTTGAATTTATCCTTGACATAGGCGGTCAGGATATGAAGTGTATGCGTGTAAAGAACGGCGAGATCGAAAGCATACTGCTTAATGAAGCCTGTTCGTCAGGTTGCGGCTCGTTCATACAGAACTTTGCTAATGCACTCGGTATGCAGCCCGAAGAATTTGCACAGATAGGTCTTTCGGCAAAGAGCCCTGTTGACCTCGGTTCACGTTGCACGGTATTCATGAACAGCCGTGTAAAGCAGGCTCAGAAAGAGGGCGCAAGCGTTGCCGATATTTCAGCCGGACTTTCCTATTCTGTAGTAAAGAACGCTCTGTTCAAGGTTATCAAGATCCGTGACCCCAAGCAGATGGGTGAAAAGATCATAGTACAGGGTGGTACATTCCTCAACAACTCGGTACTGCGTGCGTTTGAACTTACCTGCGGACGTGAAGTTGTACGTCCCGACAAGGCAGGCCTTATGGGCGCATACGGAAGTGCACTTGTTGCTCTGTCCCGTGACGACGGTAAGGGCAGTACGTTAGCACCGCTTGAAAAACTCGAAAACTTTACTATACAGAAAACTACCGCACGTTGCGGAAGATGTTCAAATAACTGCCTGCTTACTATCAGTAAGTTTGCGGACGGCACAAGATACATAACCAACAACCGTTGTGAGCGTGGTGCAGGACTCGGAAAAAAGAGCAAGGAACTTTTACCGAACCTCTTTGACTACAAGTATAAGAGATTGTTCGACTATGAGCCGCTTGATCCCGAAACAGCACCCAGAGGTGTTGTCGGTATTCCCCGTGTACTCGGACTTTACGAGAACTATCCGTTCTGGTTCACACTGTTCACAAAGCTCGGCTACAGCGTAAAACTGTCGCCTAAATCAAGCCGTGAGATATACGATAGAGGTATTGAAACAATGCCGTCTGAGTCGGTATGTTATCCTGCAAAGCTGTCACACGGACATATAATGTCACTTCTTGACGATGGTGTGAAGTTCATATTCTATCCTGCTCTGCCGTATGAAATGGATAACGGCGGCGGTGGAGATAACCACTATAACTGCCCTGTTGTTGCAACATACAGCGAGGTTATCAAGAACTCTGTTCCCGAACTGCGTGCAGATGATGTAACGTTCATGAATCCGTTCCTGCCGATATATGACGAGGACAGAATGATTGAACGTCTTATAGAAGAGTTTATGCCGCTCGGTATAGGCGGTGCGGAAATAGGCGTTGCACTCAAAGCCGCTTATGAAGAGGACAGACGCTTCAAGGACGATATACGTTCAAAGGGCGAAGAAGTTCTCAAGATGCTCAAGGATACCGGTAAGAAGGGTATTGTTCTTGCAGGCAGACCCTATCACGTTGACCCCGAAATAAACCACGGTATTCCCGAAATGATAAACGGTTACGGTTTTGCCGTACTTACAGAGGACAGTGTTGCACATCTCGGCACAGTTGTACGTCCTCTCCGTGTAGTTGACCAGTGGATGTATCACACAAGACTTTATGCGGCTGCCACACTTGTAGGTCAGACTCCTGAACTCGAACTGGTACAGCTCAACTCGTTCGGTTGCGGACTTGACGCTATCACAACAGATGAGGTACAGGAAATTCTCCAGGGCTACGGCAGAATGTACACCGTACTTAAAATAGACGAGGTAAACAATCTCGGTGCGGCAAGAATAAGACTGCGTTCGCTGATTTCCGTAATGGAAGAGCGTGAAAGAAACGGCATAAAGCCTGTACCGAAGTACAAGGGCTATATCCGTCAGCCGCTGTTCACAAAGGAAATGAAGAAGGACTATACGATTATAGCTCCGCAGATGGCTCCGTACCACTTTGAACTGCTCGAACAGGCATTCCGTTATTCAGGATATAATGTAGAGATACAGAAGAACTATTCAAAGGAAGTAGTTGACGAGGGCTTAAAGTACGTCAATAATGATGCTTGCTACCCTGCGATAATCACTATAGGTCAGCTTCTTTATGCACTCAACCACGGCAAGTACGACAAGGACAAGGTAGCCGTGTTGATCACACAGACGGGCGGTGCGTGCCGTGCTACAAACTATGTAGGTATGCTGAAAAAGGCACTCAAGGATGCAGGTCTTGACAATGTTCCGCTGATTTCGCTGAACGTTGTCGGCATGGAGAAGAACCCCGGTTTTACGCTGACGCTTCCGCTTATCTACCGTGCGTTCATATCGGTAATTTACGGCGATCTGCTCAGCCGTTGCGTATACCGTGTACGTCCTTACGAAGCCGAAAAGGGCTCAACCAACAAGATGTACGAAAAGTGGAACGAAAAGCTGAAAGGCGAGATAAAGAGCCTGTCGCTCGCCCGTTTCAACAAGAATGTAAAGGCTATCGTAGCCGACTTCGATTCTATACCCACACTCGATATTGAAAAGCCTCGTGTCGGTATTGTCGGTGAGATACTCGTAAAATATCACCCTGCCGCAAACAACAACGTTGTTGAGCTTGTAGAGGCAGAGGGTGCAGAGGCTGTAGTACCTGATCTTATGGGATTTATCTACTTTATCTGTGACCACGCAAATTCACGCCACGAGCTGCTTACCGTTTCCGGTGCAAGATATAAGCTGAGTAATATGGCTATAAAGCTTATCGAATTCATGCAGAAATCATATAAGGGTGCAATTGAGGGCACAAAGTTCGGCTCGTTTATGAAGATAAGTGATATGAGAAAGCTTGTAAAAGGTGTTGTATCTACAGGTAATATAGCAGGTGAGGGTTGGTTCTTATCGGCTGAGATGATAGAGCTTATCCACAGCGGTGTAAACAATATAATCTGTATGCAGCCGTTTGCCTGCCTGCCAAACCACGTTACAGGCAAGGGTATTATCGGAGAACTGCGCAGACAGAACCCCGAGTCTAATATCATAGCCGTTGATTATGACCCCGGCGCATCGGAGGTAAATCAGGTCAATCGTATCAAGCTTATGCTTACCCAGGCATTCAGACAGATGCGTGAGAAGAAGCTCCCGACAGAAGAAAATATTGTCGCACCCGAGGCAAAGGTAAAAATCAACGATAAATATTCCGCACTCGATGTTTAAGTGCAGTTAATAACCTTGTGTTATTCTGTTAATGTAACATAAACCCGACAAAAGAAAGGCAAATATTATGGCAGAAATGAAATTCAGCACAAGCTCATCGGACACTAAGGAATTCAACGGGAAGAAAGCAGGAAAGATAGTTGTTATCGCTGTTATAGCCGTGGCTCTTATTATCGTTTTATTCAACTGCTTCTCGATAGTAAATGAAGGCTTTATCGGCGTAAAGTACACATTCGGAAAGATAACTCAGGACAATCTTGCGCCCGGTCTTAACTTCTGTATACCTTTTATAGAAGAGATAAGACAGGTTGATACAAGAGAACAGGTTTATTCCGTGACCGACGACGCTTATACAAGCGATACACAGACGGTACAGTCTTTACAGCTCAAGCTCAACTACAGATACGACAGTGCAAAGCTGTCCGACATTATAAGAAATGTCGGTATCGACAATGTCGAGTCAAAGCTTCTCGTTCAGAACGTTGCCAAGATTTCCAAGAATGAAATCGGTAAGGTCAAGGCGGAGGAACTTGTACAGTCAAGAGCCGACGTTCAGCAGACTATACAGGAGGAGCTTACGCAGACGCTTGCTCCTAGCGGTATTATAGTTGTTTCTTTTGCAATAGAGAACCTTGCATTTGACGAAGCGTTTGAAACTTCAATTCAGGCTAAGGTCATAGCCGCACAGGACGCTCTCAAGATGGAGAACAAGACAAAGGAAAAAGAGGAAGAGGCAAAGCAGGTCGTTATCGCCGCTCAGGCAAAGGCGGACAGCACGAAGCTTGAAGCCGACGCTCAGGCTTACGCTATCCAGGCTGTACAGAAACAGCTTGAAACAAGCCCCAACTACATTGATTACATGAAGATAAACAGCTGGAACGGTCAGTTACCTCAGATAATCGGTGACGGTGTAAATCCTTTCGTAAATCTCGACAGCAGTGCAAGCAGTACAGAAAGCAAGAGCGACAACACATCAAAGAGCAACTGATAGCTTTGGTGCGGTCAGAATAAGGAATTTTGAAATACGCCCGTAGGGCAACCTCAATTAATCATTATTCATTTTTCGTTATTCATTTTTCATTAAAAATCAGGGGAGGGGAATACCCTCCCCGTTCTTGCCGTTTAAGCGGTATTAAAATCAAGGGGTAATTATGGACTATTTAACACTCAAAAAGCAGGTGCTGAACAAGTATTTCAGCCGTACAAACGATATGCAGAAAAAGGCGGTGTTCCGTATAAACGGGGCAGTGCTGATAGTTGCAGGCGCAGGAAGCGGTAAGACTACTGTACTTTGTAACCGTATAGCAAATATGCTCCTTTTCGGAAATGCGTATAACAGCAATACGGTAAGAGAGCTGTCGGACGATGATGTTGCATTTGCACAGAGCTTTCTGGCGGGAGAAATCAACAACTTTGATGCGGCTGAGCGACTGGCGGAAATTTTCGGCGAGGACAGAATAAATCCGTGGAATATACTTGCGGTAACCTTTACAAATAAGGCGGCGGCAGAACTCAAGGAGCGTCTTGAAAACATGGGTGCCGATGTTAACGGTATATGGGCGGCAACGTTCCACAGTGCCTGCGTGAGAATACTCCGTCAGGATATAGAAGAGCTGGGCATGGGCTATAAATCTAACTTCACCATATATGATACCGACGATCAGCTTAAAGTCATCAAGACGGTGATGAAAGAGCATAACATATCCGATAAGGCGGTAACCCCGAAGTCAATACAGAATTTAATTTCACGTTCAAAGGACAAGCTGATAACACCCGATAAGTTCAGCACAAAGGGCAGGAACGGAAATGACGACTATCAGCTGTCAACCGCAAAGACTATCTATACAGATTATCAGTCAAGGCTTGCGGCGGCGAATGCACTCGACTTTGACGATATAATCATGCTGACGGTAAGGTTGTTCGCACAGTGCCCGGACGTGCTTTCACACTGGCAGAACAGATTTAAATACATAATGGTGGACGAGTATCAGGATACCAATGCGGCACAGTACAAGCTGGTATCACTGCTTGCAGAGGGCAGCGGAAACCTGTGCGTTGTAGGCGATGAGGATCAGAGTATTTACCGTTTCAGAGGTGCCACTATCGAGAATATTCTCTCGTTTGAAGAAGAGTTCGGTGCAGAGGTTATAAAACTTGAGCAGAACTATCGTTCAACCGCTACAATACTAAAAGCGGCAAATGCGGTCATTGCAAATAATACACAGCATAAGGACAAAAATCTGTGGTCGGACCTTGGTGACGGTGACAAGATAAGAATGGATCGTTTCTCGACAGAGCAGGAAGAGGCTATGTTCATAACAGAACGTATCCTTGACGGCGTGAAGCAGGGCAAGAAGTATGCCGACCACGTTATACTCTACCGCAACAACGCCCAGTCAAGAACAGTCGAAACAACGCTTGCAAAGAGCGGTATACCTTATAAGATAATCGGCGGCGTGCGTTTCTATGAGCGTAAGGAAATCAAGGACATAATTGCATATCTGTGCGTTCTCAATAATAATTATGATGAGGTGCGTTTCGGCAGAATAGTAAACGAGCCGATAAGAGGAATAGGTGCGGCGACGCTTGACGAGCTGAACCGTATAGTATCCGGTATGGGAATATCCTATGTACAGGCAATGTGTGAGAGTGAAAGTCTGCCGTCGCTTTCCAGAAAGGCAAAGGTGCTGGTGCCGCTCGGCGAAACATTCCATGAGCTGTCACAGCATACTGATGATATTTCGGACGGTAGCCTTATAGACGATATACTTGACCGTTTCGGCTACAGAGAAGCTATGCAAAGACAGGGACTTGAGGGTGAAGTCCGTCTTGAAAATATAAACGAACTTAAATCAAACATGATAACCTTTGCAAAGGAAAACGAGGGTGCAGGATTGTCCGAATTTCTGGAGCAGGTAGCACTGGTTTCCGATATGGACAGCTATGAAGCCGATGATGATAAGACAGTACTCATGACAATGCACTCGGCAAAGGGTCTGGAATTTGATACCGTATTTGTAGTCGGTGCGGAGGAAAATATCTTCCCCGGTTACCGCTCACAGTTTGACCCTATGGAAATAGAAGAAGAACGCCGACTTGCCTATGTTGCTATAACAAGAGCAAAAAGACATCTTTATTTCACCTGTGCAAAACAGCGTATGCTGTACGGTCAGACAATGAGAAACAAGGTTTCACGCTTTGTAGTGGAAATACCGTCACAGTATATGGCTTATGATGACCATACGGCTATAACGGCATCTGCGGCGGCAAGAAGTGCGGAACAGATGAAGCCCCGTGCAAGCTATTTACAGCAACAGCAGAGGTCTTACCGTACAGAACAGCATGAGATGGAAAAGCGTACAGAGAATGTAAGCTATGCGCCGGGTGAACGTGTGCATCACGGAGTGTTCGGTGACGGTACGATACTTTCCGCCAAGGCTATGGGCGGCGACTGGCTGCTTGAGATAGCGTTTGACGATAAAGGCACAAAGAAGGTTGCCGCAAAGTTTGCAAAGATGACGAAGATATAAGACGGGAGAAACTATGGAGATAAAAGCTGTAATATTCGATATGGACGGGCTTATGCTCGATACCGAGAAACTGCTGGTCAAATACTGGTGCGAAGCGGCAAACAAGCTCGGCTTTCCTATGGAGCGTAAGCACGCACTTGCACTGAGATCGTTTTCAAGAAAGTTCGCAATACCTCAGCTTAAAGAATGGTTCGGCGAGGATTGTGACTATATGGCTATACACGATCTGCGTGTAAAGCTGATGAAAGAATATACGGACGTACACGGTATAGAGAAGAAGCAGGGTCTTGATACTCTGCTTGACTATCTCACTGTGCACGGCTACAGGACGGCGGTCGCTACGGCCACCAATATAGAACGTGCCGAGGAATACCTCAAAAAGATAGGCGTGTATGATAAGTTTGAAACGATAATCTGCGGTAATATGCTTGAAAACGGCAAACCGTGTCCCGATATATATCTTTACGCTTGCGAAAGGCTCGGGCTTGAACCCTCGCAGTGCATGGCACTTGAGGACAGCCCGAACGGTGTAAAATCGGCAAGCAGTGCAGGTTGTGTCACCGTAATGGTACCCGATCTTACCGAGCCTGAGGAAGAACAGCTAAAGGCTGTATATGCGGTTGCGCCGTCACTCGATAAGGTGATAGACGTACTGGAAAACATCAAATAATTATAAAGGCTGTCGGCGTTGTTAGCTGACAGCCTTTTGATATTTATACGCCACCGTGCGTACCGGCTTTACCGTAAGTCTTTTTACTTTTGTTGTTTTCGGGATACGGTACACCGTCAGTATTCGGCACGGCATAAGGCAGAACATTGCGATATTCGTCAGCCTGAGCTTTACTGTCGGGGTCGGACGGAATAAGCCCGGTGCAGTCGCACGAAGAACAGCAACCGCAGAAATTATCAAGTATTATTTCTTCCGTTTCACTGCGCTCCTCAGGAGTTTCGGGGACGGGCTTTTTCATAAGTTCATTTTGCTTTTTGAGGTTCAGGTTATCCATGTTTATTCCTTTCGAAAAATTTTTGTATCACGAACGGTATGAATAGTATGCGTAAAAATCCGCATCATTATTAAGACAGAAGTTATAGGAAATTCTAAAAAATGTAAATGCACAAATTCGTACATGAAAATTAATAATGATTTGTGCAAATTTTAGTCAAAAACCTCTTGACAAAGTGCAAAAAGTGTGATATATTGTGTTTAGCACTCAGAGAGGTAGAGTGCTAGCAAAGAAATTTATTGAGTGCTAACGAGCCGGAAACAGCGGAACTCCGCTGAAAGAAGGGGATAGGAACATGGAAAACCGTACACTCAGGATCCTTGAAGCGATTGTTGATGAATATATACGCACAGGCGAGGCGGTCGGCTCAAAGCTGATCGCAGAGAAACTTGACAATGCGGTATCGAGTGCAACAATAAGAAATGAGATGGCGGCGCTTGAACAGCAAGGCTATCTCGAACATACACATACCAGTTCGGGACGGCTCCCGACATATCAGGGACTGAGACTTTATATAGAAAAGGTAATGTCACCCGCACAGTTACCCGATGAAGAAAAAGAAGAGATCGACCGTATATTTGACAATATCGGCGGAGCGACTGACGATGAAATAATCGACAATGCGTCAAGGGCGCTTGCGGATATTACTAAATGTGCGATAGTTTCTACCAACACCGTAAACAAGTTTTCGGTTATAACAAAGGTAGACGTTATCCCGACAGGCAAAAGAATGTACGTTCTTCTTCTGATAACCTCTGAGGGTAATATCAGAAACAGGGTTTGCAGACTGAGCTTTGACCTTACAAACGAACAGATGGATTTCTTCACACAGTTTGTAAACGAAAATCTCAAAGGTGTAAATCTTGACGAGCTTTCGGATGAATACATCGAAAAGCTGACGCAGGCAATGGGCGGATATATGATGACGTTATCGCCGCTTCTCAAGGCGGTAGTTGATATATCGGCTGAGATGCAGCAGCAGGTAGAGTTCAGCGGTGAGAAAAACCTTCTGACCTGCTCGGATTTCTCAAACACTCAGATAGCAACGATACTTGACGGTAAGAACGAGCTTTGCAGATGGCTTGACGATACGTTCTCAGGCATACAGATAAAGTTCGGAGCCGAAAGTGATACATTTGCCGTTACAAATTCCAGTCTGATAGCGGCAAGCTTTAATAAGGACGGACGAAAGGCAGGTTCTTTCGGAGTTATAGGTCCTGTAAGACTGGACTACAAGAAGCTGATTCCTTATATTGAATATTTCTCATCAAAGGTCACCGACGCATTGTCCGGAGGCAATGATGAGGAAGAAGAAAAGAACGATGAAAAGGAGGCGGATTCAGTTTGAGTAAGAAAGAAAAGGAAACCAAGGAAGAAACTCAGCAGACCGCAGACACAGCCACTGAAGAAGTAGCTGAAAAGACCGAAGAGGTGACAGAAGAAAAGGCTGAAACAAAAGCCGAAGAAATCAAGGTAGATCCCAAGGATCTTGAAATTGCCGACCTTAAAGATAAGCTACTGAGAACCATGGCGGAGTTCGACAACTACAGAAAACGTACCGCCAAGGAAAGAATGGAGCTTTCCCCTGAAATCACGGCAAGAAACTTAACGGAGTTTTTACCCGTTATGGATAATCTCGACAGAGCGCTTGCGGCGGAGTGCAAAGACCCCGACTACAAGAAGGGCGTCGAGATGATACACGAGAGCTTTGTTACGGCTCTTCAGAACTTAGGCGTTGAAACGATCGAATCGGACGGCGCACAGTTCAATCCTTCGTATCATCAGGCTGTACAGCAGGTTGAGGACGACAGCAAGGAAGAGGGTACCATAGCCGCCACATTTCAGAAAGGCTATAAGATTGGAGAAAAAGTTCTCCGTTTTGCGATGGTAGCAGTCGTAAAGTAAAAAAGCAATCAAATGGGTTAAACCCCGAAAAATAAAGGGTTCGGTTATGAACCTTACAGCAAGGAGATAATTATCATGGGAAAAATAATAGGTATTGACTTAGGTACAACAAATTCATGTGTAGCAGTTATCGAAGGCGGCGAGCCTACTGTTATCACAAACAGCGAAGGTGCAAGAACAACTCCTTCAGTTGTTGCTTTCACAAAGGACGGCGAGCGTCTGGTAGGTCAGCTCGCTAAGAACCAGGCAGTTACAAACCCCGATAAGACAGTTATTTCAATCAAGCGTCACATGGGTAGTGATTACAAGGTAGACATTGACGGTAAGAAGTACACACCTCAGGAAATCTCGGCTATGATTCTTCAGAAGCTGAAGACAGAGGCTGAGGGTTACCTCGGTGAAAAGGTAACAGACGCAGTTATCACTGTTCCTGCTTACTTCACAGATTCACAGCGTCAGGCAACAAAGGACGCAGGTCAGATAGCAGGTCTTAACGTTCAGCGTATCATTAACGAGCCTACAGCCGCAGCTTTAGCTTACGGCATTGATAAGGAAAACGAGCAGAAGATCGTTGTATACGACCTCGGTGGCGGTACATTCGATGTATCCGTAATTGAAATCGGCGACGGAGTTCAGGAAGTTCTCGCAACAGCAGGTAACAACCACTTAGGCGGCGATGACTTCGACCAGAGATTAATCGACTACTTCGTAGCAGAGTTCAAGAAGAGCGACGGTATCGACCTCAAGAACGATAAGTTCGCTATGCAGAGATTAAAGGACGAAGCAGAAAAGGCTAAGATCGCACTTTCAAATGCTCCTTCCGTAAACGTAAATATTCCTTATATCACAGCAGACGCTACAGGTCCTAAGCACCTGAACGTTCAGCTTACAAGAGCTAAGTTCAATGAGCTGACAGCTGACCTTGTAGAAGCAACAATGGGACCCTTCAAGCAGGCAATCAGCGATTCCGGTCTTTCAATGAACGAAATCGACAAGGTTCTGTTAGTCGGCGGTTCAACAAGAATCCCTGCTGTACAGGAAGCTGTTAAGAAGTATACAGGCAAGGAACCCTTCAAGGGCATCAACCCTGATGAGTGCGTTGCTATGGGTGCCGCTCTCCAGGGTGGTGTTCTTAACAAGGAAGTAACAGGTCTGTTACTGCTCGATGTAACTCCTCTGTCACTCGGTATCGAAACAGCAGGCGGTGTCTGCACAAGAATGATCGAGAGAAACAAGACCATTCCTACAAAGCACAGCCAGATATTCTCAACTTATTCCGATAACCAGCCCTCAGTTGATATCAATATCTTACAGGGCGAACGTGAATTTGCAAAGGATAACAAGTCGATCGGTATGTTCAGACTTGACGGCATTGCTCCCGCTCCCCGTGGTATCCCCCAGATCGAAGTAACATTCGATATTGATGCAAACGGTATCGTTAACGTATCTGCAAAGGATCTCGGCACAGGTAAGGAACAGCACATCAGTATCACTGCTTCTACAAACATGAGCAAGGACGATATTGATAAGGCTGTAAAGGAAGCTGAAGCATTCGCCGCTGAGGATAAGAAGAAGAAGGAAGAGGTTGAGTCTCGTAACGCCGCTGACCAGATGGTTTACCAGACTGAAAAGTCAATGAACGAATTCGGCGACAAGGTTACACAGGCTGATAAGGACTCCGTAAATCCCAAGCTCGACGCACTGAAGGAAGCACTCAAGGGTACAGATGTTGAGGCTATCAAGAAGGCTCAGGAAGAGCTTCAGACAGCATTCTACGCAGTAGCTGAGAGAATCTACAAGGAGCAGGGTGCAGCAGCTCAGCAGGCAGGTGCGGCTCAGACAGATGTTCAGGGCGAAGGCACAAATGCCGCAGGCGGTTCTGATGATAATGTGGTTGACGCTGATTACACAGACGCTAACTAATTAATAACACATTGCGTATGAGCCGGGAACTCTCGGCTCATATTGCTGATTTTGCAATACTTTAAAACACGGCAGATAATTCTGTCGGGAAGGTAAGATCATTATGGCAGAAAAAAGAGATTATTATGAAGTGCTCGGTTTGCAGAAAGGTGCAACCGAAGATGAAATAAAGAAAGCCTACCGTAAGCTTGCCAAGCAGTATCACCCCGACCTGAATCCCGATAATCCCGAGGCTGAAGCAAAGTTCAAGGAGATAAACGAGGCAAATGACGTTCTCTCCGACCCGCAGAAGCGTGCTAAGTATGACCAGTTCGGTCATGCAGGTGTAGACCCGTCTTATGGCGGCGGTGCAGGCGGATTCGGCGGTGGATTCGGCGGATTCTCCGGTGGATTTTCATCGGCAGACGGCATAGACCTCGGTGATATATTCGACTCAATATTCGGCGGCGGTGGCGGCGGACAGCGTTCCAACCCCAATGCGCCAAGACAGGGTTCTGATATTGCAATAAGCCTTGACATAAGCTTTATGGAAGCGTGCAAGGGACTGTCGCACGAGGTTGAGATAAACCGTGCCGAAACCTGTGACAGCTGTCACGGCTCAGGTGCAAAGGCAGGCACAACTCCCAAGACCTGTCCCGACTGTCACGGCAGCGGTCAGGTAAGAGTACAGCAGAGAAGTATGTTCGGTATGATGTCTTCTACACGTCCGTGCTCACGTTGCGGCGGTAAGGGCAAGATCATAGAAACTCCGTGTCCCACCTGTAACGGTCAGGGCAGAGTACAGTGCCGTAAGAAAGTCGTTATCAATGTACCGGCAGGTATAGATAACGGTCAGACGCTCTGTGTAAGGGGCGAGGGCAACTGCGGTACCAACGGCGGACCCAAGGGCGACCTCAATGTCCGCATTACAGTCCGTAAAGACCCGATATTTGAACGTAAGGGCTTTGATGTATGGTGCGAGATACCGATAACATATTCACAGGCAGTCCTTGGTGATGAGCTTACAGTGCCGACAATAGACGGCAATGTAAAGTACAGCATACCCGAGGGTACACAGCCGGGTACTGTTTTCAGGCTGAGAGGCAAGGGTATAAAGAGGCTCCAGCGTGAAGGCAGGGGCGACCAGATGGTAAGGGTAGTTATCGAAGTACCCAAGAAGCTGAACAAGAAGCAGAAAGACGCTTTGCAGAACTTTGAAAAGGAGCTTACTCCGTCAAATTACGAAAAGCGTACAAGTTTCTTTGATAAGATAAAGAAGTTCGGCGACGACCTCAAGAAGAATTTCCAGTAATAAATACAAGCTGTCATGCGGTAAGACGTATGACAGCTTTTCTTTTGCCCACAAGACAAAAAATCCCCGTTGCTTGTCATTTTCTTCCGGACACGGACATATAATTCTTCAGATAAAAAAACGAGGAGGAATTATCATGTTCGTAATGACAATGACCAAACGCAAGCTTATCCGTGCGGTCATGTTTGTTCTGGTGCTTATTACAGGTATAGCTATCGGGGTGTTTGCGATACTTTCATCAATAGACACGGGAGCTGAGAATGTCAAACTGCCGATTTATAACGTCAAGCGTACCGATAATAAAATCAGCATAACCTTTGACTGTGCATGGGCAAACAGTAACACAGACGAGCTGATTTCGATATTATCCGAAGCCGATGTCAAAGCAACATTCTTTGTTACGGGTGAGTTTGCGGATAAATATGCCGATGACATAAAAAAGCTCAGTGACGCCGGTCATGAAATAGCAAACCACAGCGACAAGCACCCGCACATAAAGGGTATGAACGTAAACGACCTCATAGCCGATACAAAGGAATGTTCACGCAAGATAAAGATGATAACCGGAAACGCTCCGACGCTCTACCGTGCGCCCTACGGCGAATATGACGACAAGGCGGTAACCACGCTTTTCGGTATGGGAATGAGCGTTATCCAGTGGAACAAAGACAGTATAGACTGGGATAAGCCGACACCCGAAACGATAATCGAGCGTACAACAAAGAATATTTCGGGCGGCTCGATACTGCTTTTCCATAACGATCTTGAAAATACCACTCAGGCACTGCCTACAGTACTTAAAAGCCTTAAAGAACAGGGATTTGAATTCTGCACGGTGAGCGAACTGTTGCTTGAGGGTGATTATACGATTGATTCAAACGGCATGATGATACCTAAGAGCGATTCAAAGCAGACGTTAAACCAGATAGTTTTCAGCGACAACGCCGAAGCAAACACTGCATTTGAAACACTTGCCGAAAAGCTGAGCATCAGCGACATTGAGGCTTTGCAGAGCAAGGATATTTCCATAGAAACCGCTCAGAAATTAGCGTCATATCTTACGGCTGAACAGATAACGGCACTCAGGGCATTGCCTGAGGAGAGCTTGTACAGCGGCTTTGAAAAGCTGAAAGAAGCCGTTTACGCCCGTGACAGCGCAGTCCCGGGAAGTTCAACCGAGCCTATAATCAAAGATTAAAGATAAAATACCGCATGGCAGATAAAAATGCTGTGCGGTATTATTTTTGCGCCACAGTTGACCGACAGTTAAAAATCGTGTAATATAATATAAGAAAATAATATCGGAGGAATTTTAATATGAAAGCCTTACTGATAGTAAATCCCGTTTCGGGAGAAAGAAGAATAACCGGTGAGCTTGTAGAGATAATCAGCCGTCTTGAAAAGGGCGGATATGTAACCACCGTACACGTTACCGAAAGACGAGGCGACGCTACCGAAACCGCAAGGATACACGGCGGCGAATATGATGTGATTGTCTGCTGCGGCGGCGACGGAACGCTCAGCGAAACGGCAAACGGTATGATAAAGGGCGGCCACAAGACAAAAATCGGGTACATTCCGTCCGGCACAACAAATGATTTTGCATACGGCATAGGACTTTCGTCAGATATTATGACAGCGGCTGACGATATTGTAAGTGGTACGCCCAAAGCGTTTGATGCAGGAAGATTCAACGAGCGTGAATTTATGTATATAGCCTCTTTCGGCGCATTTACTCAAAGCTCTTACGACACACCGCAGAATCTCAAAAACGCATTCGGTCATTTTGCGTACATCTTAAGCGGAATAAAGGAGCTTGCCGAGATAAAGCCGTATCATATGAGCGTATATGATTCGGACGGAATACTGCACGAGGGCGATTATATATTCGGTGCGGCTTGCAATGCAACATCTGTCGGCGGAATAATCAAGCTCGACGAGAATCTTGTAGATCTGAGTGACGGAGTTTTTGAAGTGATGCTTGTACGCTGCCCGAAAACGCCTGTCCAGATAAGCCTTATGGCAAAGGCCCTTCTCAGCGGAAATTACGATAATGAATTTCTTGATTTCTTCCACACGAAACAGCTTGACATCCACAGTGACGAGGCTCTGCCGTGGTCGCTTGACGGAGAAGAGGCAGACGGAGGAAAAGATACTCATATTGAGGTACTGCACGAGTCGGTGAATATTATTCTTCCTAAGAAAAGAGGATAGGCAACGGTATGATAGAGTATATTCACGAGCCTACAGACTTACAGTGCGGTCAGGCTGTGCTTGCTATGGTACTCGGAAAGACGGTTGACGAGATAGTGACATTTCTTCAAAATGACCGTGAAACCACCCTTGCTGAGATGAAAAGAACGTTCAGAGAACACGGCGTTCATATATCGGATGAGCGTATAGCGGTACAGAAAAAGGAACAGCTGCCTCCCCTTTGCCTGCTCAGCCTTGAAACACCACGTTGCTGGCACTGGTCGCTGTATGCCGATGGCACATTCTACGATCCCGAACACGGGGTTATGAGTGATTTCCCCCGTGCAAACAGAAAATATTATTGGAAACTGGAAAAGCAGTCCGTTTTATAGGACACAACCTCTGTTATAATATAAACATAACGAGGGAGCGAAAAGCTCCGGACAATAATCACATTCTTTCGTTTTGCGGTCATCGGCTACGGTGACTGCAAATCAAAAATTATTACCGTTCCTTTTTATAGGACATAAGCGGTGTTATATAAATATAACGAGGAGCAAATGCTCCGAAACATAGTGTATACCATCCTTTTCAAATGGCAGTCAATAGAGATACTGACCGCCAACCAAAACTTACAGTCCGCCACGGCGGATATGAACGTTAAAGGCTGATGGCTTGACAACCCATCGTGAAAGGCTTTTATCTGTTCACTGTTGACATAGTTCTGTGCTGTTTTTCCTCATTTTTCGGCACAGAGGCGTTCTCCTTTTTAACTTCCCGTATCATATTTACTGATACGGGAAACGGAAGATACGCTACCTGTTAAATTATTCGGGCAAGCGTTTTCGATAAACCTCTTTCAGTATTTTGGTTACCATCCATTTTATGTATTTGGCAAACAGGCTTACCCTTACCGGTAAGCCTGCTTGCTTTTTACACTCGGAACAAACCTGTCCTTTTTATAGTCCACCTGCTATGATATACTCAAGACAATACAAAAAGAAAGCGACACTTTCTTTTGTATTTTCCTTATTTCCTTATTTCCCGGTGACAGCCTGCTGTTTTACAGTGGGCTGTCATTGCTTTTATAATAATATAAGGTGAGCGTTTTGTGATATCCGGGCTAAAGTCTTGATTATTACGACAAATTGTGCTATACTAAATTCGATTATAAACTACTTCCGCTTAAATGCGGTATCAAGGATGTGTCGTATTGAACAAGGATAAAGAAAAATACAAACGTACCGCTCTTATAGTAGATGCTCTGGTACTTCTTACATGGGAAACCTCAACCTTCGGCATTATATGGCTGAATTACTATAACAGCGAGATGGCTTTCAGCTTCTTCAGAAAAGGAAACTGGCTGTTATTCGGATTGTACTTTGCTATTCTTTATGTATTCTCAAGGATATATAAGGGACTTAAAATCGGCTCGCATAAAACGGCGGATATAATAGTGTCACAGATACTTGCAACGCTTTGCACAAACTTTATAACCTATATCCAGATATGCCTTATTTCCCGTTCCATGCTTGACCCCCGACCGCTTCTTGTCGGTACGCTGTATCAGGCGGTGGTAATCGCCCTGTGGGCTTTTATAAGCGGAAAGATATTCCGTGCGCTGTATCCTGCCAAGAACGTGATTATGATATACGGACTTGAACAGCCTGCAAGAATGCTGGTTGAAAAGATGAGCAAGCGCCGTGATAAGTACAAAATTACCCGAATGATAAATGTATCGGAGGGACTGGAAGCTATTACTGCCGAGATACCGAAATATGACGGCGTAGTTATCTGCGATACTCCCAACGAAATCAGAAACGATATACTGAAATTCTGTTTCAAGACCTCTGTCAGAACCTATCTTGTGCCTAAGATAAGCGACATTATCGTAAGAGGCGGAGATAATATGGAGCTGTTTGATACTCCGCTTATTATCTCAAAAAATTACGGACTTGGTATAGAACAGCGTTTCTTCAAACGTTGCTTTGATATTCTCCTGTCGTCAATAGGCATTATAATAGCATCTCCGTTTATGCTGATAACAGCAATAGCGATAAAGCTCTGTGACCACGGTCCCGTGCTGTACAAACAGGTGCGTCTTACCAAGGACGGCAAGGAATTCAAGCTTTTAAAATTCAGAAGCATGGTTGTCAATGCCGAAAGTGACGGTGTTGCAAGACTTGCAAGCGACGGTGACAAGCGAGTTACTCCCGTGGGCAAGTTCATCAGAAAGGTAAGACTTGATGAACTGCCTCAGTTATTCAATATCTTCAAGGGCGATATGTCTGTAGTAGGACCTCGTCCCGAGCGTCCCGAGATCAGCCGTGAGTATGAAAAGGAAATGCCCGAGTTTGCGTTCCGCCTTAAAGTCAAGGCAGGACTTACAGGTAATGCGCAGGTAGTCGGAAAGTACAACACCACTCCTTACGATAAGCTGAAGCTTGACCTTATGTATATCGAAAAGTATACGCTTGCCAAGGATATTCTGCTTATTCTTAAAACCGTCAAAATTATCTTTATGCCCGAAGAAAGCACAGAGGGTATAAAGGAAGGATATATAACTCCCCTGCAAAAAGGTGAGGATATGCAAAGCAAGGAAGGACATGACGACAATGGAAACATTCAGTAATCTTATCGACCTCGATTCATATTCACCGGAAGAGTGGAATATGATAGTTGAGCTGGCTCAGCAGATTCAGAAGAACCCCGCACTTTACCGTTCAAGATGTAGCGGAAAGATAATGGGTACTCTGTTCTATGAACCATCTACAAGAACGCAGATGAGCTTTCAGACTGCAATGCTGAGGCTCGGAGGTACGATAATAGGATTTGATAATCCGTCAACATCCTCTGTTTCCAAAGGCGAAAATATCAAGGATACAACGAAAATAGTCAGCAGCTATGCCGATATTCTTGTAATGAGAAATCCATACGAGGGCAGTGCAAAGGCGGCGGCTCTGACAGCCGATTGTCCCGTTATAAATGCAGGCGACGGCGGACATCTTCACCCGACACAGACGCTCACCGATATGCTGACGCTCAAAAATGAAAAGGGCAGACTTGACCACCTGAAGATAGGCCTTTGCGGCGATTTACGTTACGGCAGAACGGTACATTCACAGCTCAAAGCACTGTCACGCTATGAGGGTAACGAGTTTATCCTGATATCAACTCCTGAGCTTGCCCTGCCGTCATATATCAAGGACGTACTCAATGCAAGAGGTTGTACTTATAAGGAGATCTATTCGCTTGATGAAGCTATAACCGAGGAATCGCTCGATATGCTGTATATGACAAGAATACAGAAAGAGCGTTTTGCAAGCGAGGAAGAATACAACAAACAGAAAGACGTATTCCGTCTTGATACCGAAAAGATGAAGAAAGCTCCGAAGGATATGATCGTCATGCACCCACTTCCCAGAGTAGATGAGATAGCAATGGACGTTGACGATGATCCTAGAGCTATGTACTTCACACAGGCTAAGAACGGTATGTTTGTGCGTATGGCACTTATTATATGTGTTCTTGAGGGCAGACTCGGCGCACCGAAACTGCTTACAGGCACTGTAAAGAATGACGTGGAGTGCACAAACCCCAAGTGTATAACAAAGACAGAGCATTATCTCCCCCACAGCTTCAAGGTACAGGGCGATATATGCGAATGTGAATATTGTGACGAGCGTATTCTGCTCGACTGAACAAGAGGAAATATATGATAGATTTTTCAACAAAAAAGAGAATTGTTATAAAGGTAGGCACAAGCACACTTGCGCATAACACAGGAAATCTGAATATCAGACGTGTATCAAAGCTAGTGGAAGTAATGTCGGATATCAAGAATTCCGGCAAGGACGTGATATTTGTTACATCGGGCGCTCAGGGTGTGGGTGTGGCAAAGGCAGGACTTCACTCAAAGCCTACTGAAATGCCCAAAAAGCAGGCTTGCGCCGCTATAGGTCAGTGCGAGCTTATGCACATATACGACCGTGAATTTGCAAACTACAATCACACGGTAGCGCAGGTGCTTCTTACCCGTGACGTAATCAGCAACAAGACAAGAAAAGAGAACGTTACAAATACTTTCAACACACTTCTTGATATGGGAATAGTGCCGATAATTAACGCAAACGATACCGTTTCGATACAGGAGCTTGACTTTGACGAGAACGATACATTATCCGCAATAGTAGCGGCGCTGTGCAGTGCCGACCTTCTGATAATCCTTACCGATGTTGACGGCTTATACGACAAGAACCCTAAACTTCCCGGCGCAAAGCTAATTCCTGAGGTAAAGCAGATAACAAGCGAGATGATAAGTTCGGCAAAGGACAAGGGCAGTGAGTTTGCAAGCGGCGGAATGATAACAAAGCTCGAAGCGGCAACTATCGCAAAGGAACACGGCATACCGACTGTAATAATAAACGGTCAGCGTCCCGAAATACTTTACGATCTGTTTGAGAATAAGGCTGTCTGCACAGTATTCACCGCAGATGAGGACTGAAAGGAAAAATATGAGCTACATAGACGAACTCGGAAAAAAGGCAAAATCGGCGGCTAAAAACTCGGCAATGCTGTCGCAGTCGCTGAAAAACAATATACTCGGCACAATTGCCGCAATGCTTGAAGAAAACAGAGAAAAGATAAAAAAGGCAAACGAGCTTGATATAACTGCGGCACATGAAAACAATATGGCGGCGGCAATGGTAGACCGTCTTACCCTTACCGATGCAAGAATTGACGGCATTGCTGAGGGTGTAAGACAGGTTGCGGCTCTGCCCGACCCTGTAGGAAAGATCCTCGGCGGTAACACCTTACCGAACGGTCTTACCGTAATTAAAAAATCCGTACCGCTCGGCGTTATCGGCATAATTTTTGAGTCACGCCCAAATGTCACGGTAGACGCAGGCTGTCTTTGTCTTAAAGCAGGCAATACAGTAATTCTGCGTGGCGGAAGCGATGCGATAAATTCAAACAAGTGCCTTGTAAATATCATGAGAGCGGCGGCAGAAAAGCACAGTGTCAATCCCGATATCGTACAGCTTGTTGAAGATACGTCAAGAGAAACCGCAACCGAGCTTATGAAAGCCAACGAATACGTTGACGTGCTTATCCCAAGAGGCGGCGGCGGACTGATAAACGCTGTCATAAAGAACGCTACAGTTCCCGTAATACAGACAGGCGAGGGTAACTGCCACGTTTATGTTGACCGCTTTGCAGATATCGACATGGCAGTGGATATAGTTGACAATGCAAAGACACAGCGTCCGTCAGTATGCAACGCTATCGAAAATGTACTTGTACATAAGAATATTGCCGAGGGCTTTTTGAAGAAGCTGGCGGAAAAGTGGAACGGCAAGGTCGCTTTTGTTGGTGATGAAGCAAGCAGTGCGTATATCACACTTGAAAAGATCGCCGATGATGAGGATTACCGCAGAGAGTTCCTTGACCTGAAAATCGCTGTAAAAATCGTTGATGATATTGATGAAGCTATAGCTCATATCAATCGTTTCGGTACAGGTCACAGCGAATGTATAGTAACCGAGTATCTGCGTAATGCCGAGAAGTTCCAGCGTGAAATTGATGCGGCGGCTGTATATGTCAATGCCAGCACACGATTCACTGACGGTTTTGAGTTCGGACTGGGTGCAGAAATCGGCATATCGACACAGAAACTTCATGTAAGAGGTCCTATGGGACTTGAGGCACTAACAACGTTCAAATATCTTGTCAACGGAAACGGTCAGATAAGAGGCTAGGAGGAACGCTTTATAAATGGCTAAAAAGAGGAATAAAAACAAAAATCGCATAGAAGCAAAGAGCGAGAACAAGGTTCTGCACGGACTTGCGGGTTCGCTTGAAGAGGCTTTTTCCGAAGATGTAAGCGAAATAGAGCAGGACGAAGTTATTGTTGTCGATGTACCCGAACGCAAGCATAAGGGTATTGCAAAGAAGGTCGCTTATTTCGTTGTCGGACTGCTGGTTATTGTATTTGCGGTTGTTGGCGTTGTCAACACCGTGATAGCGGCAAGCGGTGCGATTAACCGGATATCAAATCAGACCGACCTCAAGGAAGAGTTTGCGCTTTATCTCTATCCGATAGTAGCGACCGACCCGCCCAGCTTTGAGGACGCGTCAACGCTTACCCAGTCGACCATAATCAAGGCGGCTGTTTCGAGAATACTGCTTACCGGCGATACTTCAAACTATGAGACCGACACGGGCGTAATGTATATCCCCGAATTTGACGTTGAAACAGCGGCAAAAAATATCTTCGGCAACAGCATAGAGGTCACACATCAGACGGTAGGTCATGTTCAGGATCTGGCAACATACAATGCCGAGAAGAAGGTATATATCGTAGCCGATACAAACCGTATCCCGAACTACTATCCGCAGGTTTCAAAGATAGAAAATGTCGGTGAAACATACACGCTGACAGTTGACTATTATCCGCCTACCGTATCTATCCCCGGACTTGTAACCGAGCACGTTTCAAGTAAGTCTATGACTTATGTAATCACAACAAGCGGAGATAAGAAAACCATTACTTCTATCGCACTTGATAAGGTATCGAGAGAAGACGGCTAAACAAGATGTAATCTTGCATAATTTTCTTCACCCCCTTTTGTAACAAATAACGATTATTAAAAACCCTCTTGTCATTTGCTTGACAAAGAGGGTTTTTCCGTATATAATCAATTTAGCCGTTTAAAGTAACGTAACTTGAAAGCGATAACACTTTAAACGGTCATAATTATTTTATCTTATTTGTAAGGGGACAGAAAATGATATTAGCAATACTCATTCTGTACATTCTGTCGGTAGTCGGTATAGGCATATACTGCCGTAAAAAGACTTCCACAGTAAGTGACTTCGTACTCGGCGGCAGAAGCGTCGGACCGTGGTTCACGGCTTTTGCATACGGTACATCTTATTTCTCAGCCGTAATCTTTGTAGGTTACGCAGGCAAATTCGGCTGGAACTTCGGACTTGCTTCAACCTGGATAGGCATAGGAAACGCAATACTCGGCTCGCTTCTGCCGTGGCTTATCTTAGGCAGACGTACAAGAGTTATGTCAAAGCACCTTGAATCCGCCACAATGCCCGAATTTTTCGGTAAGCGCTTCAACAGTAAGGCAATGAAGATAATCTCTGCGGTTATCGTATTCGTATTCCTTATCCCGTATACAGCGAGCGTATACAACGGTCTGTCAAGACTGTTCGGTATGGCGTTCAACATTGATTATTCATTCTGCGTTATCGGTATGGCAGTGATTACCGCCGTATACGTTATTGTCGGCGGTTATAAGGCTACAGCACTCAACGACTTTGTACAGGGCATTATAATGCTTATCGGTATCGTTGCGGTAATTGCGGCTACTCTTGCATCAAAGGGCGGTTTCAGCGAGGCTGTAAATCAGCTGTCGCATATCAGCACAGAGGGTACTGCGTCACCCGACTTAAACGGCGGATTTGTTTCGTTCTTCGGACCAGACCCGATAAATCTGCTCGGCGTAATTATACTCACATCGCTCGGAACGTGGGGACTTCCTCAGATGGTACATAAGTTCTATACGATAAAGGACGAGCGTTCTATCAGAACAGGCACGATAGTATCTACGATCTTTGCGCTTGTAGTTGCCGGCGGAAGCTACTTCCTCGGCGGCTTCGGCAGAATATTCGTATCTGATGAAGAGTTTGCACAGATAGGCTCGGACGGTATTATCCCTAAGATGCTTGAATCTCTTCCCGAAATACTTATCGGTATAGTTGTTATCCTTGTTCTTTCTGCATCAATGTCAACGCTGTCATCGCTTGTACTTACATCAAGCTCAACACTGACGCTTGACCTTATAAATCCGCTTTGCAAGAACAAGCTTGATGAAAAGAAGTCGCTTATAGTAATGCGCGCGTTTATAGCGGTTTTCCTTGCAATATCGGTTATAATCGCTCTCAACAAGAACGCCCTTATCTCAGACCTTATGGGCTATTCGTGGGGTGCGCTTGCGGGTGCATTCTTAGCGCCGTTTATGTACGGACTTTTCTGGAAGGGCGTTACCAAGATAAGCGTATATGTAAGCTTCGGCGTCGGCGTTATCGGCACTGTACTGCACATGATAATCAAGCCTACAGGTACGATACTCGGCTTCAATGTTGCATCTCCCGTAAACTTCGGTATGTTCCTGATGGTTGCAGGACTTGTTCTTGTTCCGCTTGTGAGCCTTGTTACGCCTAAGATGAAAAAGCTTGAGCTTGACGAGATATTCGCTTGCTACAAACAGACAGCAGAGGTAGAAGTAACCGAGGCTATACCCGATGCAGATAAGCTGAAATAATCACGGCAAATAGCAGTCACCGCAGTGGAAACACTGCGGTGTTTTTTGTGTTTGCGGTTGCGCTGTTGCCGGAAATAAAAAATATCGGTTTAAAACGGCAACTGATTGCAAAATTCGCATTTTTGTAGTATAATCACAGTTACAAATATAAAGCAAAGGAACAAAACTATGGAGGAACTCGAAAAATATCTTTTATCATTCAAACCGTGGGTGAGCATTGCCGTACTGATCGCAGGTATAGTTATATGGAAACTGATAAAACACTTCACCAAGGGCAAGATAATAGATCATAAGCGCGTAAAGATAAAAGAGGGCAGTATTCAGATTGCGGTGAACATCACCAAGTACATAATCGCCCTGCTTGTAATAATAATGATACTTCAGATAAACGGCGTGAATGTCAGCGCTATGGCGACAGGTCTCGGAATAGCCGGCGTTATGGTCGGCTTTGCGCTACAGGACCTGCTCAAGGATCTGATAATGGGTGCCGGTATCGTGTGGGATGAATTTTTCACTGTCGGCGACTATGTGAAGTACAAGCAGTACGAGGGAGTGGTACATCAGTTCAACCTTAAAACCACCAAGATACTCGATGTGAATACCGGCAGTATGATAGTAGTCAGCAACAGAAACTTAAGTGAGATCGAGTTGATCTCCGACTGGTGCGATGTCAATATTCCTGCGTCATACGAGATCCCTGCCGAGCGTATGCGTGAGATATGCAGAGAGATAGCGGACAGATGTTGCGCTATCCCGAATGTAAAGAGCTGTGATTTTCTCGGCACGGATAAGTTTGATAATTCAAACATTCAGTACCGTATAAGAATACACTGCAAGGAAGATATGAAAAATCCTGTACGCAGAGCGGCGCTCGGAGTTATCCAGGACGTATATGCCGGAAAAGGTCTTACTGTACCGTATGAACAGCTTGATGTGCATTTTGACAAGAGAGGTATTGAATAATGCTGAATTTGAGAAAAGGCTTTTCGGTCACGTTTGCTGATAAGCTGAACGAAGGTTATAAATCAGACGGGAAATCCATTACCGCAAACGCATCAGCGGAAAAAACTCTGCCGTTGCTTGAACAATTCATAAAACTGCATGAAGATGAAAAATTGTTCTTCGTTCTTGAACTCCCCACTCCCGAAACCGCCGAGCCAAAAGATGAAAACGGAAATATCACCGCATTCCATAAGGATATATATTATCTTGACGACTGCACGCCTGCCATGATAAGAGATGTGCTTGATATCGTGGGAGAAATACTGCTTGATGATGGAATATCGCAGTTCGGCGTCGGCTCGCATATCACAAATGATGAAATGATGATCTGCAAGTACAACATTGTTAATCTGTATAGCAATGATGAACAAAACGGACTTTATGACGGCTTCTTTGAAAACTTCGGCATAGAAAAGACTGATAGCCTTGTTACCTCATGGGATATGATCTCACCCGAAACTCCGGGCGAATGTACAATGTGCGAAAAGAACGGAAGAACAGTCTACGATATCCCCTCCGTATTCGCCGAACTTGGAATGTATATGGCTGAAAGGTGCGAGGAGTAAGACATTCACCGCATCCCCCGATAAGCATATAATACTAAAAAAGCGGCAGAATGTACGGTGGCTCTGCCCATGAATTGCCGTACATGGCTTTACCTGCCGCTTTTTTGACTGCAATAAGCCGTACATGCTGTCGTTTTTACATAAATATTGCGAGAAATTTATTAACTTGTTGCAGAAATTTACGCATAAATCGTGATATCGCGCAAAACATGAATTATTTTTTCCTCTAAAATGCAGTATGACGGATAACGTCATTCATACGTCAAAACGACTTTTAATACCGCAAATTTGATGATTTTAAGCAAAAATCAGGAAAATAAAGCACATCAAGTAAGTATCTATCCTTAAAACAGCTAGCATAACTGCATAACTACAGCACAAAAAATTCACACTTTTGTTATGCACATTTCACAAAATGCAAGATATAAATAAAAAACTTGCAAAAAAGCGTTGACAAACCGCCTTGCCGTCAGTATAATAATACTTGTAAGCAACGGAGCTACACGAACACAACAAGTTCGTGCGGCTCCTTTTGTTTTAAGTGAGATTGCAAAAGTTCTGCAAGATTTGCAAAGGCGCAGAGGGGTGCAGATAGGATTTTTTCAGACTCACTTAAAGAAAAAGCGGCAATGCCGCAGTCAGAAAATTACCTATTGAAAGGGGCGGTTATCAATGGATTTCTTATCCACGCTAACTCTTGCTGCTGAGTCAGCAAATTCAATTCAGGATACCGTAAATGCCACGATGTTCAATGTCGGCGACGGCAACGGTATATGGTACCTCATCGGTGCCGCATTGGTATTCTTCATGCAGTGCGGTTTCGCAATGGTTGAAACAGGTTTCACCAGAGCAAAGAATGCCGGCAACATTATAATGAAAAACTTAATGGACTTCTGCCTCGGTACGATCGCATTCGTACTTCTCGGTTTCGGTCTTATGCTCGGTGAAGATACATTCTTCGGTCTTATCGGTGTTCCGAATCTTGACGTTCTGACTCAGCTGTCAGACTTCAACAGATGTGCAGAGTTCGTATTCAACTTAGTATTCTGCGCTACTGCCGCAACAATCGTTTCAGGTGCTATGGCAGAGCGTACAAAGTTCATCAGCTACTGCATCTATTCGTTCGTAATCAGCCTTGTTGTTTATCCTATCGAGGCTCACTGGATCTGGGGCGGCGGCTGGCTCGCACAGCTCGGCTTCGTTGACTTTGCAGGTTCAACGGCAATACACATGGTCGGCGGTCTTACAGCACTCATCGGTGCCGCAATGGTCGGACCCCGTATCGGCAAGTTCAGCAAGGATGGTAAGCCCAGAGCTATCTTAGGTCACTCGATCCCACTCGGCGCACTCGGCGTATTCATTCTCTGGTTCGGTTGGTACGGATTTAACGGTGCCGCCGCTTCAGACGTAAACTATCTCGCTCAGATATTCCTTACCACAACAATTGCTCCCGCAGTTGCAACGGTAGTAACAATGATATTCACATGGCTTAAAAACGGCAAGCCCGATGTTTCGATGTGCCTTAACGCATCACTCGCAGGTCTTGTAGCAATCACAGCTCCCTGTGCGGATACAGACGCACTCGGTGCAACGGTAATCGGTATCGTTTCAGGTTTCTTAGTAGTATTCGGTGTATGGCTCCTCGATTACAAACTCAAGATTGATGACCCTGTCGGTGCAGTAGCAGTACACTTCTTAAACGGTGTATGGGGCTCACTTGCAGTAGGTTTATTTGCAACAGGTAAGGGTCAGAATGGTATCACGGGTCTGTTCTACGGCGGCGGATTCAGCCAGCTCGGTATCCAGTTACTCGGTGTTGTTTCGGTTTGTGCATTCACAGCCGTAACGATGTTCATCACATTCTTTATCTTAAAGCACACAATCGGACTCAGAGCTTCGAGAGAAGAAGAACTCAAGGGTCTTGATACAACAGAGCACGGTCTGCCTAGCTCTTATGCAGACTTCGTTATCGCAGGCGACAGCGTGTATAGCGGTTCTTCCGCAGAAGATACGGCAGTTGTTACTGAGGCTGCTCCTGTTGAAACTTCAGTACCTGTACAGCACGTTTCAAAGGCAAAAGCTCCTATCAGCGACAGCGACGTAAAGATGACAAAGGTAGACATCATCGCAAATCAGGAGAAGTTCGAGGTTCTCAAGCACGCACTTTCATCTATCGGTATCACCGGTATGACAGTATCTCATGTAATGGGTTGCGGTATGCAGAAGGGCTCAACTGAGTTCTACCGTGGCGTTCCCGTAGACGCAAGACTTCTTCCTAAGATGAAGGTCGAAATCGTAGTTTGCAAGGTTCCTGTTGAAAAGGTTGTAGAAGTTGCAAAGAATGCACTTTACACCGGTAAAATAGGCGACGGTAAGATATTCGTTTACGACGTTGAAAACGTAATCAAGGTTCGTACAGGCGAAGAAGCTTACGAAGCTTTACAGGACAACGATTGATAAAAAGCAAAAGTTAACATTGGTTCTTCCTTGAATGTGTTGCACCGCCCTTTTGATAAGGGCGGTGCATTTTTGCTGTAACCACTTGCTTTTTTGTCCGAAATGTAGGATAATATATAATAGATATTTATGCCCGTGGGCAAATAAGAAACAAGAGGTATTACTATGCAGTTCAGACAGGTAGACATATATACGAAAAGCGAGGCGGTACAGGTGCTTACAATGCGCTTATCCGAACTCGGACTTAACGGCTTTATAATTCATGACCCGGCAGACTTTGAGGAGTTCCTTGAAAACAAGGAGTACAACTGGGACTATGTAGACGACAGCCTTATGGGACTGAAAACCGTAAAGCCCCATATCACCTGCTACGTCCAGGATAATGAGCAGGGGGCTGAAATGCTGTCGGCACTCAGCGGAACACTTGACGAGCTCAAGGCAAACGATAAAGACGATTTTTACGGAAGCCTTGATGTAGAGATCGACTGCGTGCGTGAAGAAGACTGGGCAAATAATTGGAAACAGTACTATAAGCCCTTTACAGTCGGCGAAAAGCTGATAGTAAAGCCCAGCTGGGAAGAAGTAGAGAATACGGACGGCAGAAAGATACTTGAAATAGACCCTGCCTCTTCATTCGGCACCGGTCAGCACCATACGACACGTCTTGTAATGGAACTGCTCGAAAAGCAGATACACGAGGGCGACAGAATGCTTGACCTCGGCACAGGCAGTGGTATACTGTCGATAGCAGGACTGCTCCTCGGTGCAAAGCAGGCGGTAATGGTTGATATATTTGAAAATTCCGTCCGCACCGCTAAGGAAAACACCGAAAAGAACGGTTTCGGAAGTGATATGGTTTCGGCTTATGTCGGAAATATCAGCGACGATGAACCTCTCAGAGAAAAGATAGGCACAGGCTTTGACATAATCACGGCGAATATCGTTGCCGATGTCATTATATCCATGTCGCCTTACTTCAGCGGATTTTTAAAGAAGAACGGCAAGCTTATAGTATCAGGTATCATAACAGAAAGACTGGACGAAGTACTGTCCGCACTGAAAGAAAACAATATAAAGGTAGAAAGCGTATCTGAAAAAGAGGGCTGGAACGCAATCCTCTGCACATGCAATCCGTAACAGAATAAACGTCTGCACCATATAATGAGATAAACCTTAAAAGGAGTGGAGCTTATGAGTGGTGCATACATAATGCTTTTTGCCATGATTTTTCTCGGAATTATGGGCGCTGTGAACGTGATACTTTTTATCGGCAGTCTTGGCACACCTCACGCACCGCCCGTTTTTGTAACACCGGACGGTTGTGACGATGTTGAGGGAAAGGTAAGAACCGCCCTTAAAGCGACAGACGGCAAGGTTATAATTAATGTCAGCAAAAAGTTGGAAAACGACAGCGAATTCAAGGAAATATGCCGTGCTCTTGCCGCCGACTGTCCGAGAGTGACATTGAGAACAGGCAAAACAGAAAATAAAGATAAATAATAAACGGGAGGCTGTGTATTGGACAATCAGAAAGTTGATATTTCCGTAGAACTGAGCGGTTCTGTGGAGGATGTTATATATAAAAACGCCGATAATGGCTATACCGTTATAAACCTCGGCTGTGACGAGGGTCTTGTTCCGGTTGTCGGAACTCTTGGTGACGTGAACGAGGGCGAACGCCTTAATCTGCGTGGCGGCTGGATAACGAGCGCAAAATACGGCAGACAGTTCAAGGCGGCAATGTGTGAGCGTTCAATGCCCGTTACCGAAAGTGAAATAGCCGCATATCTCGGTTCGGGTGTAATAAAGGGGCTTGGACCTGCAATAGCAAAGAAAATAGTCAAACTGTTCGGAACCGAATCGCTCGACATAATTGATAACGACTGTATGCAGCTCACCGCAATAAAGGGTATAACCTCGGATAAGGCGCTCTACATATCAAACGAATATCACAAGATAACGGGTGTCAACGAGGTTATAAAGTTCCTCGGTGAATATAATTTCGGACCTGCCCACGCCATAAGCGTATGGTCTGCGTTTGAACATGACAGCATAAAACAGATTAAAACCAACCCTTATATACTCTGCACAAGCGGTATAGATATAGATTTCCGTTCGGTAGACCGCATGGCAGCCGATCTTGGCTTTGACGCAGAAAACAGCAACCGTGTCCGTGCAGGAATAGTCTATGTTCTGCGTGAAAACGCAAATGCAGGTCACACCTGTCTGCCCACGGTAAAACTGCGTGAATCCGTTTGTGATAATCTTGGAATTGAACGCAGACAGTTTGAATCCTGTCTTGACGACTGCGAGGAAAAAGACTGGGTCGTAAGGCTCGCTATGGGTAAGCACGAATTCGTCTATCTCCCCGAATACTACCTTGCGGAAACCTATATTGCAAAAAAACTTGCCTTTATGCTCAGAACCTCGGCACAGTACGAAAAGGACTATTCCGATGAGATAAGAGGAGTGGAATTTTCCGAGAACATTCAGTATGAAGATCTACAGCGTGCCGCTATAAGTGCCTGCCTTACAGGCTCTGTGTTTATCCTCACGGGCGGTCCCGGTACAGGTAAGACCACAACACTGAACGGTGTTATCAAGATACTTAAAGCACATAAAAAACGCATACTTCTTTGTGCACCTACAGGCAGAGCGGCAAAGCGAATGAGCGATCTTACCGGAGAACCTGCAAGAACCATACACCGCCTGCTCGAAGTAGATTACACCGCAAAAGGTGAGCTGAAGTTCAAACGCAACGAAACAAATCCGCTCCCTGCCGATGTTGTAATAGCTGATGAAATGTCGATGGTAGACGCACTTCTCATGTGCTCGCTTGTAAGAGCGATTAAGCCCACATCTAAATTCATTATGGTGGGCGACTCAAATCAGCTTCCGTCCGTAGGTGCGGGAAACGTACTGAAAGACCTTATCGCTTCACACTATATCCCGTCCGTTGAGCTTAAAGAAATCTTCAGACAGGCGGCGCAGAGCCTTATCGTAACCAACGCCCACAGAATAGTAAAAGGCGAATTTCCCGTGCTTGACGACAGGCAGAACGACTTTTTCTTCATGAACAAGTCGAACGAAAGCGATATAGCTGACCTTGTCATACAGCTCACAAAACAGCGCCTGCCGGGTACATACGGCTTTTCGCCGATAGACGATATACAGGTGCTTTGTCCCACAAAAATGGGCATGGCAGGAACAAGAGAGCTTAATAAACAGCTCCAGTTTGCACTTAATCCCCCCTCACAGAACAAAGCGGAACTCAAGTTCTTCGATGTTATCTTCCGCACGGGCGATAAGGTAATGCAGACCAAAAACGACTATGACGTACTGTGGACGAAAAACAATGAAAAGGGCAGTGGAATTTTCAATGGAGATATCGGAATTATCCGTGCCGTCGATCGCTTTTCACAGAACGTAACTATAGACTTTGAAGGCAGAATAGCGATATACACCTCAGAAATGCTGAGAAAGCTCGAACACGCTTACGCTATTACTATACATAAGAGTCAGGGTAGCGAGTACGACGCCGTAATCATTCCGATAACCGCATTCACCCACAACCTTCTTTACCGTAACCTCCTCTACACAGGCGTTACCCGTGCCAAGAAAATGATAATCGTAATCGGCACAAAAGAGCTTGTAAAAACCATGGTTGACAACGACAGAAAGATGCTCCGTTATTCGCTTTTACGTCCTCTTCTCGAAACAGAAATGACACGCAGGGACACCGAGGAAGAAACCGAAGAACAGGAAACCTCTGCCGAAGATGAAGATACAGAATAAACATAAAAATAAGGCTGTCACGCCGATAAGGAGCGATGTGACAGCCTTTTAATTTTGTGTTTATGAAATATATTCCGTCTTTACTGTAAGATCGGAAGTTACGGGGTTCGGCACGGGGTCTATTATATTATCAATATAAGTAACGCCGTAAACGAGATAATCCATAGTAAGTATCTGTAAGTCGTCAAGTGTTGCGCCTGCGCCTACTCTTGCCAGTCCGTCTTTGTCACGGATTTCGCCCTCGAATATTTTTGCCTTGCCTTTCTTTACATAGTCGTAAAGCGTATCGGCAATGGTGAGCGTTTCTTTTTTGCAAGCCGCCGAATAAGGCGTCAGTTTTACGAAAGCCTCGCTGAATCCGCCGAGATAATCTTCGGCAAGGAAGTTGTCGTTTATGCAGGTTCTTACCGTATCTGTGATATATGTTGCCCAGCCAAGATAATATCCGACCAGTCCGTATTTCGGAGCGGAATAAGCCATGTCGTTTGTAAATCCTATCGACTTCATTCCTATCGAATCGCAGTAGTACATACAGTAGTCGTTAGACTGGTACGAGAATATTACGTCACAGCCTCTGCTTTCGAGCGTGTTTACCGCCGTTTCGGTCTGTGCCTTTGTTTCGGCGTAGATTATCTCAACGTCGGTTTCACGTTCCTTGTAAATCTGTTGAATACCGAGTACAAATGCGTTTACAACACCGTTCGAGCAATACATCAGGTCGTCTGCCACAATGCCTATCTTATGTGAAGATGAATTCCATGCGGCTACCGTACCGCAGATAAACGCAGGCTGATACAGTTTCGGACGGAATGTGGTGAGGTTTGTGAGCGATGCCGTACCGCCGTAGCTTAATATATATACATCTTTATCTTTCTTTGCGTAGCTGAGTGCGGAGTTTGCAAAAACGTGAGAAGCGGAAACGATAATACTGCAACCCTCGTTCTTGAGTGCCTTTACCGCACTTTCAAACTGTGATACCGCAACGCCGTCAACATAGCACGTTTCAAGTCCGAGTGCCGTTTCTATATCCTTACGGCTTTTCTCAAACATATATGTCATGTTGTCCCGTGACACCTCTTCATTATATACATATCCGACCTTTGCAGACGTATCGGGAGCGTAGTTTGGCATTGAAGAACTGTCGTCCGAGCTTGCGTTTTCGCCCGAGCAGGCACAGAGTGTAAGTACTGCCGCCATCGCAAGAGCCAGTATTTTTATGTATCTTGAAAGCTTTTTCAACTTGAATTTACCTCCGGGTAAGTTTTAATAGACGGCTGAAATTAAGATTTTACAGCTATCTCATTATATTCAATACAAGTATAACACATTTTCACAAAAAATTCACCCTCTTTTTTGCAAATTTGTTTTGATTTTTTCTAAATTTGTGATATACTTATATAGTCAAAGCAGTACGTTATACAATTTACACAAATATCCTACTGCACATTTTAAGGAAGGATTAATAGAAATGAAGAAGAGAACAGCGGCTGTAGCCGCAATACTTGCCTGCACAATGATGTTTTCGGGCTGTAGCGACAGCATTTTATCATCATCGGGTACAGACAGCACAACAAGCACAGAAAATATATGGACAGCAAGCGATGATGATGTTGTAGCATGGACTACCGTTGATTCGCTTTCTGACGAGGAAAAGGACTATTACAAAATCAAGTTCAAGGATTTCTATTCCGAGTATTCTTTCACAATTACAAACTACGGACTTGACGAAACAAATACCGCTTATTCCGCTTACGCTCAGTACTACAGAAAAAATATCATAGATATGCTGACAAACGAGAAGCTCATTCTCAAAAAGGCAGAGGAGCTCGGACTTGACACTCTTTCGGAAGATGAGATAAAAGAGGTTGAAACAACATATCAGAAGAACCTCAACGACTGGTACGCATCTTTTGAAACAAAGGCAAAGGACGCACTCGGTATAAGCACAAGCGATACGTCGGAAACGCAGGATGATGCAACCGAAGAAAAGATTCTTGAAAAGGAAAAGGAACTTTTCAACGAGTATATTTCGGGATTCGGTCTTTCTGAGGAAACATTCCTGAAATGGCAGACAAACACCGCAATCCAGAAGAAAGTCAACGACTATCTTATAAAGGATATAACCGTTGCCGATTCCGAGGTTGACGACTATATCACAAAGCTGATAGCAGAAGCAAAATCCGCATACGAAAAGAGCGTATCCGATTATGCAAACGATTCCGAATATCAGAAGGTATGGGTACCCGATGACGCAAGAAGAATAAAGTATATTGTAGTATCTATTCCCTCATCGGATTATGCGGAAATCAACGCCAAGAGAAATGAAAGCGGTGCAGATGACGCAGAGATTGATAAGCTCCGTGATGAAAAGCTCGCAGAAATAAAGAGCAAGGCAGAAACAGCACTTGCCAAGGCTACGGCTGACGGTGCAGACTTTGATGCCGTGATCAAGGAATACAGCAGTGCCTACAGCGAAGATACCGCAGGTCAGACAACCCTTGTTCTCAACAATAAGGACGGACTTTCAGAAGCACTTTACAACGGTGTATTCGGTCTTGAAAACCCCGGCGATGTAAGCGGACTTATCGCCACAGACGGCGGTTATTATATTGTCAAGTACGAAAGCAAGGCTACCGTTTCCGATTCCGACATCAACGAGTACAAGAAGACCGTAAAGGAAGAACTTCTCACATCACGTCAGAGCGATGCAACAAACAATGCTATCGAAGAATGGCGTAATGCAGTCGGCTATGAATATGACTATGATAAGCTGAACATAACCAAGGAAGAGGATACTTCATCCGATTCGTCCGAATCCTCCGACAGCTCGGCAGATTCAAAGGCTGACAGCGAAACCTCATCGGAAACATCGTCCGACACCACAACATCAGAATAAAAATAATCTGAAATTTAAACCGCCCCAATAACCCGGGGCGGTTTTTTAAAGGGAGAATTATATGCCTTTATCTTCATGTACATTATGCCCCAGAAACTGCCGTATCGACCGCAGTAAAACAACAGGCGTATGTTCTGTAAAAGGACTTAAAATAGCAAAAGCGTCACTCCATTTCGGCGAAGAACCCTGCATATCGGGGACAGACGGAAAAGGAGCAGGAACCATATTCTTTTCGGGCTGTTCGCTCAAATGTATATTCTGCCAGAATATGCCGATAAGTCGTGACGGTTACGGTAAAGAAATATCGCCTGAGCGTCTGGGCAAAATAATGCTCGAACTACAGGAAAAGGGTGCACATAATATCGACCTTGTAACCCCGACCCATTACGCCGATGTTATAGCAGGCGTGCTGAAGAAAATAAAGCCACAGCTTGAAATTCCCGTTGTATATAATTGCGGTGGATATGAAAAAGTTGAAACGCTTGAAATGCTTGACGGACTGGTTGACATTTATCTGCCTGATTTCAAGTACGCTTCACCCGAACTCGCCCGTGAATATTCCTCAGCTCCCGACTATCCGCAGACAGCCACGGCGGCAATAGCCGAAATGTACCGTCAGACAGGAAAGGTACATTTCGATGAAAACGGAATTATGAAAAAAGGCGTTCTTGTGCGACACCTTGTATTACCCGGTTGCCGTCATGACAGTATGAAAGTGCTTGATATACTCAAAGAAACGGTGCCGACAGATGATATCCGTATAAGTCTTATGCGGCAGTATACGCCATGCGGAAAAGCACTTGAAATAAAAAATCTTTCAAGGAAGCTGACAACATTCGAGTATAACTCTGTTACCGATTACGCCGCAGAACTCGGCTTTGACGGTTACACGCAGGATAAAGCAAGCGCAACATTTGAATACACTCCCGAATGGGATTTAGAGGGCGTATAAATAAATCCGACAGGAACACAACCTGTCGGATTTTTGTTATTCTATTTCCGATAATACACCGCTTCAACCCCGGCTTTCTCCGCCATCAGAACATCACTCATATAATTGTCACCTATATGAACGATTCTTTTATCACCGTATTCACTCTTGACTATCTCATACAGTTTTCCGTCTGCTTTTCCGCACCCGTATTCGCATGAAACAAAAAGCTTTTCAAAACCTCTGAAGCCGTTATCATACAGCAGTTTTGAAATAACGCTTTCAGTAAGATACATATCCGTTGTGATAATAACCGTTTTTTTGCTTGAAATCACTTTGCTGTACACTTCAAGCATAAACGGGTTTGCGTAACAAGCCGAAAATTCCGCAACACATTCAGCTTTCATCGCCTCTTCAGCTTTCTTGTCCGTAAACCTTTCTTCCTTTACTGCAATACGATAAATATCATTCAAGCACGGCTCTTTCTTTTCTTTCCGTGCCTTACTTTCACAGTCGGTTCTGATATCGGCAAAATCCGTTATTCCGAGCGTTTCACCGGTATTTTCAAAGAGCTGTTTCGGAGTAATACGGCGGAAAATCAGCGTGTCGAAAATGTCAAACGATATTATATCGGCTTTGCAAAGAATTTCTGCGGTTTCTTCTGCCGATTTTGTGAATTGCCCGAATTTTCTGTCTGGAAAATGAAATATCCTGTACTTTATATAGAGTAGCGATGCGTAGCCCCATGACAATACAGGAAACTTTCCGTGCAGCTTTTTATGCCTTGAAATAAAGGTGAAATAACGGTTTTCAACAGAAAAATTACCGCTTATCAGCTTGTCATACATTGCCTGTTTTCTGCTCAATTATTTCACCGCCTTTCATAGTTATTCAGCCGCTTTTTCTATCTCGTCCCTTGTGATCGTCGCCTCATGGTTGTAGAACTTTTTGAGTTCGTCAACCGATATATAGTTGCCTGTAAGCTCTCCGCTTTCGTTTATGAGATATTTACCATTCCACATAGCCGTCCACAGCCACATTGCGTTGTCCCTTACCATTATATCGGGGTCGGGCGATACAGCACATTCGGTAAGTGCCAGCATACGCTTGTTAAGGGATAATGCGTCCGTAGCGTACATTGCCGCAAGATGAGCGGTATCTGTGTTGTCGTATACGTCACAGCCGATTATATCGACATAGTCATCACCCGGGAACATCTGAGGGTCAACGTCTGCCGTATATACCCACAGCAGATTTGACAGCCCGTACAATTCGTCAAATCGTCTGTGCATTGTTTGCC
Source organism: uncultured Oscillospiraceae bacterium (assembly GCA_902490585.1). Lineage (GTDB taxonomy): Bacteria > Bacillota > Clostridia > Oscillospirales > Ruminococcaceae > Ruminiclostridium_E. The sequence continues at coordinate 28,133 of CABUEI010000001.1, read as the reverse complement.
AAAGCCATTTATAAGTCTTGCTGTCTTTCTCCCACCAGTACCAGCCTGCGCTGTCTGTCGGGAGCGGTCTGAACAGTACGGTAACGCCGCTGTCCTTCAGTACCGAAAGTTGTTTTGCTATTGCGTCCATGTCCGACAGCACCGCATAGCACTCTTCTGAAATTGTTTCGTCTTCCAGAAGAATAGCCAGCGATTCTTCGTTCATAACTGCCAGATCCTCATAATCGCTTATTGCCGCACCGACATCAAAACTGCTTTCGTTACGGTAGAATGTTGTCTTGCCAATCGGAGTATACCAATACCATGTGTATGACACTATACCGCCGTTTTTCGCCCATTCCTGTGAAAGCTGAATGTCGGTGTTGTTCTTGACAAGCTTTGAGCCGCTTGCCGTATAATATCTTAAATCGCTTGCTCTTATTGCAGGAAAACGTCCGGTGTTCTTTACTATTGCGTCAATTTCCGTGTTAGTGTTGGGAGTTACCGTCTGTGCCGTGAGTGTTTTCTTGCCGTATATGCTTTTGAGATAGTCCATAAGCTCTATACGCTCTGTGTTCACGTCTTTTCCGGAGATCCACGTTCCTGCCTCGCTGTAACGTTTGTCGCTTGCTTTTTCGGTATTTTTTACTGTGATCTTATCTATCGAAACACTGTTTTTTACCGTCTGGAGCGTTATTTTGTGCGTTCCCTGCGTAAGATAGACAGGGCAGAGCGAGCGACTTTCAAAAGTGTCGCTCTGTACGATGTTATATGCGCCGTACAGCTCGCCGTTTATACGCTTATAACCGCCGTTTTCGCTGTCGATCTGCTTGTCGCCGTCTATGATAAGCGTTATGCTTCCGCCGTCGTCCGACAGAGCGGTGATCGCTATGTCATAAAACTGCGTTGACGGTACCTCTATATCAAACGAAACCGAGTTATACGAACCGATTGTTATATACCCGTCACCGCTGTACTTCTTGCTGTCCGATATAAGCTTTGTACCGTCGATTTTTTCAGCTTCAAGAGCATAGTTGTATGACGATTTGTTGATCTTGTATTCCTTTATCTTGTTCTCTGTTACTATGTTTGCCTCGGGTACGGACGTATCCTGTGCCGCAGTTGTTTCGGAAGAATTATCTGCCGATATATCGGAATAATCAACTTCCGAACAGCCTGCAAGCATTATAACGGCAAGTGCAACCGCCGTGAGTTTCTTAATCTGCAAGTCAGTCCTCCTGCTTTATTACAACTATATCGCCTGACTGTATCTTGTCGGTGAATTTCGCACTGCTGCCGTTCACCGAAAGTACAAGTCTGCGTGTGGGATTTTCAATATCAATATTCGCTCTTTCAAACAGGTCGATAAGCATATACGGCGTTTTGCTTTCCTTTTCGGGTAGATCGGTCGGAATACCGTTGAATATTATTGATACAAAGTTTCCTTGTTCTTCTGCACTCTCAACTGTGCTTTCATACGCCTGCTGTGCCAAAGATACAGCCGTTTCAGGTTGTCCGACAGCAACGTGCTGAGCGACAGCAACGTGCTGTGCGACAGCAACGTGCTGTGCGACAGTTTCTGATATTCGTTTGTCAAATCCGAGTATATCGCCGTCACGCAGAACATAGCTTTCGGGCTTTTCCTCGCCGTTTACATATACCGTAGCGGTTTCGGTATCGCCTCCGTACTGCATGAGGAATGCTCCGAGCGTTCTTGCGTCGTGTATTTCTATATTGTCGAGCGGCTGGATCTCGTAGTCCTTGCCGACCTCTTTTCCGTTTGCGTAGGCACGTTTTCCCGCTACTGCGTTTTCACCGCAGAATATAACGTTCGCTTTTGATATATCGGGGGCATAGTCACGGATGAATGCGTGTGCGTTTTCGCCGTTTACGGCAGGCTCGAGCGTAATATCATCGCCCTGTTTTACCTTGGTCGTAAGTGCGGCAGGCTTGCCGTTGACTGTTATAACGGCAGGTGTGAACGCCATGCCTTTGATCATCTTTGTTTCGCCGTTCAGAGTGAATTTAAGTCCTGCACCGCTGTGACCCATTATCTGCGAGGTCTTGAAGCCTGCTGAGCCGAGCAGTTCAAACACGCTGAGCGACTTTGTATCGAACACTCTTACCTGTTCGCCGTTGAGCGTCACGGTCGAAAAATCGTATGCCATGTTCGTACAGGCAGTAACTGCAATGCCGACAGGGGTTACATATTCGGGTCCCAGTTTTCTGTCGCCGACATCAACGTTTTTGAGAAATTCCTGACCGCCCACGGCAACTCTGCCGGGGTCAATTCCAAGCTTTTCTGCAAGTGCGTCTGTAAGTCCGTTTGCCATGCTTCCGCCGCCTATAAGGAACATTGCGGCAGGGCTCTGACCGTTTGCGTCACAAACCGTCTGGCTTATTACATCAGCAAGGCTGTCAACGGACGGACTGCATTTTTCAAAGAAGTCCGCCTTTGATATAGTCTGCTCTCTACCGAATATATCACGGTATGTAATACTGTCCGTGTCGCCGCTTGCCTGTATCTTCATACTCTCAGCCATGTTGAAATCAACAAAGAATTTCCTTACTATATCCTCGCTTATTTCATCGCCTGCGACAGTCGCCATTGCGTAGGCAACTATAGCACCGTCACGGGCAACCGCAATATCCGAAGTGCCTGCGCCGATATCGACAAGAGCGATGTTTATAAGTCTTATTTCGGGCGGAATTATTACGTTCATTGCGGCGATAGGCTCAAGCGTCATGCTCTTTACTTTGAGTCCTGTCTTGTCGGTTACGGCATACAGACCCTCTACAACAACCTCGGGCAGGAATGCACCGATGAGCTCTATTGTAACCTTGTCGCCCTTATGACCTTCAAGGTTTACCATTACATAATCGTCAAGGTAATAATGCACTACCGAGTGACCGACACAGTAGAAAACCGCATCTTCATCACGGAATTTCTCGTCAATTCCGCTCTGCGCCTTCTGTATCGTTTCGTATTCCATGGTGCGTACCATGTCTGCGGTGATCGTGTTCTTGTCGGAAACGTCAAAGTCCATAGATACACGATATGTCTTGAGCGCACGTCCTGCGGCGGCAACCGAAACTTCGGTAAGCTTAATGCCGTTGCGCTGTTCAAGCGTTTCCTTGACCGTGCGTGCGACCTTTGCGACCTGCTCTATATCTTCAACCTGTCCGTCTATCATAGCACGCTTTAAGTGCGGAACGCTCTCGGTATCGGTAACACGGAACGTTTCACCGTCCATATATCCGAGAACCCCAACAACCGTCCTTGTGCCGATATCAAGTGCAAAAACGGTATCTCCCTGCGGCTTCAGCGTCTTTTTAGCAGGTGCAGACGGCTTTTTTGCGGTAGTTTTTTTAGCGGCTGATTTTTTTGTTGCGGAATTTTTTTCTGTAGTGATTTTAGCGGCGGATTCTTCTTTTCTCGGTCTGCCTCTTCTTTTCGGTGCGGGCATTTTTATACTTCCTTTCGTAAATTCTGTAAACCACTACAGGTTTACAGAATTTTGATTTGTTTTTTATTTTCGATCACATATTTTCTGCTGATTATAATTATAATGAAAAGCGGAGAATAATTCAACCTTTTTTGATTTTTTTATTACAAAAAAATTGAAAATAATACGGAGTTGTGATAGAATATTAACTGATAACGAGAGAATATTGTTCTGCTGAAAGGGAGAATATATGGATATTTCAAATTTAACCGAAGAAATGGCAACGCCTATTCACGACTTCCTGGTAAAGAACGGTGAAAAGCACACCATACGCTGTTATATGCCGGGACATAAAGGAACGGAAAATCCGCTTGATATTACCGAAATCGATGGTGCAGACAGCCTTTACGACACTGACGAAAACGGCGGAAAAGGCATAATAGCACAGAGCGAAAAAAACGCATCAAGACTGTTCGGCAGTAAGAGAACGCTGTACTCCTGTTCGGGAAGCACGCTTGCCATACAGACAATGCTGACGCTTGCAAAGCTCAGGGGCAACGGCAAGGATCATGTAATAGCGGGAAGATATTCGCACCGCAGTTTCATAAATTCCTGTGTTCTGCTCGGACTTACTCCGTCATGGGTATATCCCGAAGAATATCTCAGTGCCGCAGTAACCCCCGAAAGCATCGAATCAAAAATCAATTCCAGAACACTTGCGGTATTTATAAATTCAATTGATTATTACGGCGGAATGAGCGATATTTCCGCAATTGCGGAAGTGTGCCATTCTCACGGTATACCTTTACTGGTTGACAACGCTCACGGTGCATATCTGAAATTCGCACCGGTAGATTTACACCCGATGACGCTCGGTGCGGATATGTGTGCGGACAGTGCCCACAAGACCTTACCTGTGCTGACTGGCGGCGCATATCTGCATATAGCAAACGAGAAATACTGCGCTATGGCAAAGGAGGCAATGGCGCTGACTGCAACCTCAAGCCCGAGCTATCTTATCCTTGACAGCCTGGACAGATTCAACAGGGCAATTGCCGACAAACCGCTTTATTTAGCGGAAATCTGCAACAAGATAACTGCACTGAAACAGCATTGTGTGAACATGGGATATGTGTTGTCACCGAGCGATTATATGAGGATAACGTTTGACTGTGCGGCGGTACATTCGACCGGTTTTGCTATGGCTGAGATGCTCAGGGAATTTGACATAGAGTGCGAATATGCGGACGAATACCGCTGTGTAATGCTGTTCGGAAGCGGAACCACGGACGTTGACATTAAAACGGTAAAGACGGTGCTGACGGCGAACACGCCGAGGTCGATATTCGTAAGGAACCTGCCGTCACCGCCGATACATATCAGGACACAAGCCGCCTGCTCGCCGACCAAGGCGTACTTCTCGGGAAAAGTGAAACTGCCTGTCATGATGACGGTCGGAAAAACCTGTGCCACGGTGGTAGCTCCGTGCCCACCGGGAATACCGCTTGTGATGCCTGGTGAAACTGTCACAATAGATGCGGCGAGAACGCTTCGTGATAAGAGTGTTGCCGACCTGTCAATTGTCGTCTGACCGCATGAATAAAGGAAATTCCGCTGTTTCAGTGAAAACGGGGCTTAAATCAAAGGAATGATGTGCAATCGGGATTTCGTCACATCAAAGCACTGTGACTGCACAATATGCAACATGATCCGGTTCTGACAGCGTATTTCGCATTTTTCGCCAAAAATATTTTTCAAATTGACTTGCCGAAAGTTAATAAATTGAAGTTTATGCGGTATTTTCTTTACTTTAAAACAGAAATGTGATATAATTATTCTGAAAAATCAAACTCACAAGGATAACCCGGTACAGAAAGGACGGTAATCTTTATGAAACTTATATATGCAATCGTAAATAATGATGACGCTCATTCAGTTTCTTCATCACTTACACAGGCAGGCTTTCAGGCTACAAAGCTGGCATCCACAGGCGGATTTTTGATGTCGGGAAATACAACGTTTCTTATCTGCTCGGAGGATGATAAGATAGACGAGATAATTTCTATTATCAAGGACCATTCACACAAGAGAAAGCAGTTTGTTCCCTCTGCCGCATCTTACGGTGTCGGCAGTTACACAAGCTTCCCTGTTGAAGTATTTGTAGGCGGTGCGACTATCTTCGTAACCAACATTGAGAGATTTGAGAAAGTCTGATGCCGGAAAACAAGGTTAACGGCGATAATATAAAGCTGTTCGGAAAACAGCGTGAAACCGCTCTGCTGTCGGAAATGTCGGAGAACGACCGACTTCCTCACGGAATAATGCTGACCGGAGAAAAGGGACTTGGAAAGCGTACCCTTGCAAAGTGGTGCGCTATGCTGTATCTGTGTTCCGCTCCTGAGGACAATATGCCGTGCGGAAAGTGCCGCAGCTGCCGTAATATCATATCGGGAGAACACGCCGACGTTATCTACGCAAAGGGCGATAAGTACACTAAGGACAGCGTGCGTGACAATGTACGTTTTGCCTCAACTCTGCCGAATGACAGTGATACCCGTGTTTTCATTTATGAGGACTGCGAGGAAATGACGGAAGAGCAGCAGAATGTTCTGCTGAAAGCTATTGAAGAGCCGTCAAGGCACAACCGCTATATCTTCACCTGCTCGAACACTTCGGCAATACTTGAAACGATAATGTCAAGGCTTGTTTGTATTCCCGTATCGGACATGACGGTACAGGAGTGCGTTTCCTGCCTTGAATATAACGGATGTGACAGCGATAAGGCAAAACAGTCGGTCGAGCTGTACGGGACAAATCCGGGCAAGATACTTGAAATCCTGTCGGACGAAAAGCGGATAAAGCTGTATGATACGGCTGAGAAAATTAGTGTGGCTTTATCGCAGAAGAATGAGTATTCTGCCGCAGTGTCACTGACAGCCTGCACGACAAGAGAAGAACTGTACGGCGTTATCACAATACTATATGAACACGTCACCGATGCGCTGAGAACGCTTGAAACGGGCGGCGGTCAATCATCACAACCGTTGCTTAAACTTACGAAAGCAAGGTTGTATGCGTTGTATGAGGTGCTGAACGGTTTCATGCTTATGGACGGAACCAATATAAATGTAAAACTGATGCAGGCGTACATTCCTGCAAAGCTGTTTGCTGTTTTACAATAAGAGCAATAAGAAAGGAATATAAATGACTGAAATTATAGGAGTCAGATTCAAGGACGTGGGAAAGATATACTACTTTTCCCCGAACGGAAATAAACTTGAGTGCGGAAAACACGTTATAGTGGAAACCGCAAGAGGAGTGGAGTGCGGCGAGGTCGTTATCGCAAACCGTGAGGTCGAGGACGGCAAGGTCGTACAGCCGCTCAAGAGCATAATCCGTATAGCTACGGAAAAGGATCTCGAAACACAGAAGAAGAACCGTGAAAAAGAGCAGGAAATCATGAAGGTGTTCGCTCAGAAGATAGCGGAACACAAGCTTGACATGAAGCCGATAGATATTGACTGTACATTTGACGGAAGCAAGATACTGTTCTATTTCACCGCAGAAAACAGAGTTGACTTCAGAGAGCTTGTAAAGGATCTTGCATCTGTTTACCGTACAAGAATAGAATTACGTCAGATAGGCGTGCGTGATGAGGCAAAGATGCTCGGGGGACTGGGTATCTGCGGCAGACCGTTCTGCTGTTCGACTTTCCTCGGGGAATTCCAGCCTGTATCTATCAAGATGGCAAAGGAGCAGTCGCTGTCGCTCAATCCGACAAAGATTTCGGGAACCTGCGGCAGACTTATGTGCTGTCTTAAATATGAGCAGAACTGCTATGAGGAGCTTCTTGCAATAACACCCAAGGTTGGTGCGCTTGTTGAGACTGCCGAGGGCAGAGGTATTGTTGAGGACGCAAATCTGCTGACGGGTGTACTCAAGGTAAAGCTTGACAAGAATCCCGATGCCGCCGCTACGGCGTTCAAGAGGGAAGATGTTAAGCTTCTGAAGGACGGCAAGATAAGAATCAAGAAAGAAGAAATCCAGGCGCTCAAAGGTCTTGAGGACTGACGGGCGGCGGGCGGCTGTGAGCCGCTTCAAGTTCCGCCTTTAATAACGCTATATATCTTTTAAGGACGGCAAAACGGCGGGAGTTACACAAAGCAATAATCAATAAAAGCGGTTACAGTGATATGCTTTGACCGCTTTTTTTGCGGCTGTGAGCTGTTTTATTAGGGAGCGTGGTAATTCAGCCGTATAAAAATTGACAATCGGCTTGTTTGATAGTATAATGAGTATACATCAAACTTTAAGGAGAACGGTATGAACATAGGCGTAGACTGTGACGGCGTACTCACCGACCTGTCCGAATTTATAATCGAATACGGCAAGAAATGGTTCAAGCGTGAGCCTGATAATCCGTCGGGGTACAGAGCGACAGAGGTTTTCGGCTGTTCAAAGCTGAGTGAGGCTATGTTTGGTGTTCGTTATTTCTTTTCATATTGTAAAAATGCACACACACGGGAAAATTCGCTGAGTGTAATAAACAGCTTTAAGAAAAACGGTCACGGGGTGTATCAGATCACCGCAAGACGATTTGCGGCATATAAAAATCCGCTCGGACTTTACAGCAAAAAACTGTATACTGACTGGATAAAGAAAAACAACTACAATTTTGACGATACATATTTCTGCACCGAAAAGGATTCAAATGGGGACAAGCTCAGAGGGTGCAGAGAGTATAAGGTCGATATTATGATTGACGATAATCCGAAAGTGTCAAAGTTCTTAGCCGACAACGGAGTAAAAGTTCTGTTGTTTGACGCACCTTATAACAAGGGGCTCGAGCATGAGAATATCAGACGGGTGTACGGTTGGGAAGAGATAGGAAAAGTTGTAGAGTTAATGAATAATGAATAATTGTGGTGTGCTTCGCACGGATCAAAAATAATGCCGATGAGTTTTCATCGGCATTTGTTATATATGGTTTCAGGCGAATACGGTAAAATTGTCGTTTTCGGCTATTGGGTTGCCGTTCGGGGTGTCACTGTATTCTATGCGGTAATCTATACCGTGTTCTCTCAGCATATCGAAAAGAGGAGCGTACATATCAAGAATATGTCCTGCGTTTTTGGCTTTCAGCCATGTTGCTACGTTTTCTGACTGCTCCGTGCATTCCGGGGGAGTGGGGAGAGAGTCGAGTACGGGCATCATACGCTTTAAAATCTTTTGCTCACGGTTTGTAAGAATACGTCTGTGGAATATCAGCTTCATGAAAGCTACTATATCGTATTCACGCTCTTTGTGCGGCACGAAAACACGGATATATCTTGCGTAAGGTTCGCCGTCTGTGCGGTGGTCGTACAGCATATCGGGGCGTTTTCTGCGTGTTACTTCAAGGGCGGTTTCTTCCTGCCATTTTGCTACGGCATCATGCGCACCTGTCAGCAGAACGCCGGGAACGGCTCTGTCGTGCCATATCTCAGGGCGTGTGTACTGAGGGTGTTCAAGCAGACCGTTATAATGGCTCTCTATGCTGTAGGCATCACTGTTGGGGAGTACTCCGTCCTGTAATCTTGCTATCGCATCGGAAAGTATCAGTGCGGGAAGTTCTCCGCCTGTCAGTACATAATCGCCTACCGAGATCTCTTCGGCGTTCAGCTCGTCAAGTACACGCTGGTCAACGCCCTCATAATGTCCGCAGAGGATTATAAGGCTGGCTTCTGCCGCAAGCTCTTTTACGATATCCTGCGTCAGCACCTTGCCTTGCGGCGACATATAGATTATGCGGGGAGAGGAGTTGCTATCCTGCTTTATTGCGGTTATACAGTCGTAAATAGGCTGTGCCTGCATTACCATGCCCGTGCCGCCGCCGTAAGCCTTATCGTCAACACGGTTGTGCTTGTTGCCGGCATAGTCACGGATATTGTGGCAACGTATGTCTATATAACCTGCTTTCCTGCCTCTGCCGACTATGCTCTCGGATAAGTACGACTCGCACATATCGGGGAAGAGGGTAGCTATATCAATTCTTATCATAGGTTCTCCGTTTTGTTATCGGGGTTATTCTTCATCAAACAAGCCGTCGAGCGGTCTTATAACGAGATAGCCGTCATCTATGTTCTTTTCGAGAAGAACTTCGGGGATCGCAGGGAACATGAGCTCCTTGCCGTCGGGGGTTTTAAGCTCGTAAACATCTGCCGCACCGTGCTGATAGATATCCGTCACCTTGCCGTAAACCTTGCCTGTATCTGCATCACGGACTTCAAGCCCGATAAGGTCCTGAATGAAGTTTACGCCCTCGGGGAGTTCCACATCGTCACGGTCCATGTAAAGCATTTTGCCGACTATCGTCTTGGCTTCGTCAACGTTGTCGATGCCGCCGAGTTTAAGCACGGCGAGGGTCTTGTGGGGGCGTGCCTTTTCGACTTCAAGCTCCTGCTTGTCCTTGCCTAAAAATAGTCGGTCAAAACTGCATATAACATCGGCACTGTCACAGTAATACTGCACTCTGACTTCACCGCCGAGCCCCTGCGTTGCTACTATCTTACCTATTTCAAGAAACTTTTTTCTCATATTGTCCTCACTTCTGTAATATCTCAAGAATGTCGGAAGGTTTATGTGCAATGTGCTTTGCACCGTTGTCAAGCAGTTCCTTTTCGGTGCGGAAGCCCCAGAGCACTCCGCAAGGGGTAAAGCCTGCATTTACGGCGGTCTGCATATCAACGCCGCTGTCGCCTATGTAAAGCACCTCGGAGGGCTGTACGCCGAGTTTTGCGGCTACGTCAAGCGCACCGTCCGGGCAGGGCTTTGCTTTGATCTTTTCGTCAAGTCCTCTTATATAATCGAACACGCCGTCGCCTAAGAAATGCGGAACTACCTGCTGTGCTATATTGTGCGCCTTGTTGGTGATGACACCGAGCTTATAGCCTTTTTCACGAGCGGAGCTGAGAAGTTCGGGTATTCCGTCGTAAGCGGCGGTCTTGTCCTCGCTGTGCTGAGCATAATATTCCATGAACATGGAAAGTGCCTGTTCCTTGTATTCCTGCTTATCGGGCGGCAGGCAACGCTCTATGAGCTTCGGTATACCGTTTCCGACAAAATATTTGTATTCGTCGATCGTGTGGGTAGGAAATCCTAATTTGCACAAAATGTGATTTGCGCTGTCGCCCAGATCGTCAATCGTATTTAAAAGTGTGCCGTCAAGGTCAAAAATAAGTGCTTTATAACTCATAAAATACCTCTTTTCCTGTGCTACTATCTATAATATTATATAGCTTAACGGGTGTCCTGTCAACCGAGCCAACAAATTAAATTGCGTGAATTTGCATAAAAAGTTATTGATTAAATGCCGTTATTATGCTAAAATCGTTACATACGGCAAGATGTGTCGTAAACAGGCTTTGCATAAAACATCAAGAAAGGAAAAAGCTATGAGCACAAAAATGTACGTAAACGGCAGTGACAGAAAGGGGCATATAAACCCGGAGATCTACGGTCATTTTTCGGAGCATTTAGGAAGATGTATCTACAACGGCATATATGTCGGTGAGGACAGCAGTATTCCGAATACTAACGGTATCAGAAATGATATAGTCGAGGCTTTTAAGAATATTAAAATGCCGGTTCTGCGTTGGCCGGGCGGATGCTTTGCGGACGAATATCACTGGAAAGACGGCATCGGGGACAAGTCACAGCGCAAGAAGATGATAAATACCCACTGGGGCGGAGTGACCGAGGATAACAGCTTCGGTACGCATGAGTTCTTCAACTTCTGCGAAATGGTGGGCTGTGAGCCGTATCTTTCGGGTAATCTCGGTTCGGGTACTGTGCAGGAAATGTCAGAGTGGATAGAATATATCACCTCGGACAACGATTCGCCTATGACGCAGTTAAGAAAGAAGAACGGCAGGGAAAAGCCGTGGAAGCTGAAATATCTCGGAGTCGGAAACGAGAGCTGGGGCTGTGGAGGAAATATGTCGCCGGAGCAGTATTCCGCACTTTACAGGCAGTATCAGACGTATTGCAGGAACTACGGCGATAATCATCTTTATAAAGTCGCCTGCGGACCGAGTGCGGATGATTACAACTGGATGAAGGTCATCACGGAGAATATAAAGCCGTGGCATACGAATGCGGTGAGCCTGCACTACTATACTGTGCCTAAGGGAAAATGGGAGGATAAGGGCAACGCTACCGGATTTACCGACGAGGAATATTATAAAACGCTTGAAAAGACGTGGTACATGGAAACGCTGGTTAAGCGTCACTGCGATATTCTTAATGTAAATAATCCCGAAAATAACATAAAACTGGTTGTAGATGAGTGGGGAACGTGGTATAATGTAGAGGAAGGCACTAATCCCGGATTCTTATATCAGCAGAATACGATGCGTGACGCTATGGTGGCATCAATTAATCTGAACATATTCAACAGCCACTGTGACAGAATCTCTATGGCAAATCTTGCGCAGGCGGTGAATGTGCTCCAGGCGCTTATTCTTACCGAGGGCGAGCGAATGATACTGACGCCTACATATCATGTGTTCGACCTGTATAAGAACCACCAGAACGCAGAGCTGTGCTACAGCAGTATAGAGGACGAAAAGCAGGAGGGATATGATCTTCCCGTTATTTCGCAGAGCGTATCTGTAAACAGCGACAATGAAATGACGATCACGGTTTCAAACTGCTCGCTTACCGAGAGCAAGACGATCGACGCAGATATCTGCGGATTTGAGTTTAACTCGGTAAGGGCAAGAATACTGAGCGGCGAGGCTGAGGCACACAATACCTTTGACGAGCCTGAGAATGTCACGATTGCGGAGTTTGACGGGGTTACAAGGAGTGAACGAGGAATAACGTTCACACTTCCGCCTTGCAGTGTAGCTGAGATAATCCTTGCATGAATGTCTGTAAAAGATGTCTGCTGAGCCAAATGAGTGCCGAGGCGTTTCAGAACATAAAAGAGAATGTAGAGCTTATTCCCGATGAGAAAAAAGCTGATGAAACGCTGTATAAAAAACGTCTTGAAATATGCACAGGGTGCGACTGCCTTATTAACGGTATGTGCAGTAAGTGCGGTTGTTTTGTGGAGATGAGGGCAGCTTATGCTATCAACCGATGTCCGCACGAAAACAAGCTCTGGTAAGTGAAAGGAAAAAATGTTATGGCTAATATGAAAAAGCTCGAGCGTGATTACGGCGAAATTCTGTGGACCGGCAAAAAGTGCATAATGGGTATGCCTATCTCATTTACAAGATATATAATTACGTCAAGCGTATTATATACGAAGGTGGGATTTCTCAATATCAAGGAGGACGAAATCGAACTTTACAAGATAGTTGACAAGACTATGAAGCTGTCACTCGGTCAGAGAATGGTGGGCTGCGGTACTATCGTGGTTACATCAAGGGACTGCGACACGCCGAACAAGGAGCTTGTATCGGTCAAGAAGCCGAGAGAGGTAAAGAGAATACTTGACGAGGCAGTAAAGCTGGAGCGTGACAAGTACATGGTAAGAGGCAGAGATATGGTCGGTGCAAATCTGCATGAACACGGCGATATGGGTGAAGCAAACCTGCACAGCGAAGACTTTGACGAAATGGCGGATATGTAATTGGATAAGATAAAGGAAATATTAAAAATGGCTGTGCATCCGTCACAGTGGAAAGAGCTTTTCACAAGATACCGTGAGATAATAATGTATGTCATATTCGGGGCGCTGACAACACTTGTGTCAATTGTGACATACTTTATAATCCGCTGTATATTCCCGAGTGAAGAGAGCGTGCCTGCGTTTCTTAAATGGACGTACAGGCTCAATTTCAGCGGCGGTGATTCGTCAACCGTACTGCCGAACATCATATCCTGGATCGTGTCGGTGACGTTTGCCTATATCACGAACAGAATATGGGTATTCCAAAGCAAAGTCAAGGGATTTGCAAAGAATGTTGTACAGGCACTGTCGTTCTATGCGGCAAGGCTGTTCACGCTGTTTGTTGATCTTATTATAATGTTCCTGCTTGTCAATCTTCCGAACATTGAAAACGGACTTTATGAGTTCTGCGCAAAGGTGTTCTCGAATATCGTTGTGCTGGTGCTGAATTATATTTTCAGCAAGGTGTTCGTGTTCAGGAAAGAGAAGAAGAGGGAAGAATAAGTTAGAAATATGAAAAAAGCACATCCGGGCGGGTGTGCTTTTTTGTTTGATGAATAACGAATAATTGTGGAGCCTTTACGGTCGTTTGTGGTCGCTGCGTCCGTGCCTCGTCAGCCGTTTGGGTTGTTGCATCTGTGCAATGACAGCCATTTGTGCCGTTGCGTCAGTGCAATGACAGCCATTTGTGCCGTTGCGTCAGTGCAATGACAGCCATTTGTGCCGTTGCGTCAGTGCAATGACAGCCATTTGTGCCGTTGCGTCAGTGCAATGACAGCCATTTGTGCCGTTGCGTCGTGCAACGGCTTTGTGTGGCTGTCTTTGTGCATCCTTGCACAACGGCTTTGTGTGGCTGTCTTTGTGCATCCTTGCACAACGGCTTTGTGTGGCTGTCTTTGTGCATCCTTGCACAACGGCTTTGTGTGGCTGTCTTTGTGCATCCTTGCACAACGGCTTTGTGTGGCTGTCTTTGTGCATCCTTGCACAACGGCTTTGTGTGGCTGTCTTTATGCGTCCTTGCATAACGACTAAGTGCGACCGTTACAAGCATCCGTGCTCTGCCGTTGGCGGTTATTTAAATTGTGGTGGTGGACGTTGGGAGTGAGAGTGCAAGATTGGTGTTATGTATTGGCAAGGAGAGAGGGATAAGCTGAGTGATAGTGCTAAGGGGATACAATCCCCTCAGTCACGGCACGGGTATGTTTAAGAAGCATAAAAGATAGTTGGGTTGGACAGTTTGGTGAAAGTAAAAAAGCTTATTGTAGCCGTGACAGCTCCCCTTTTTCGAGGGGCACCAAGAGTGTTGGTGCGGGGCGAGGGATAGTGCAGAATTGACGGTGGGAGTGCGAGCGGCGAGGTTCGGTCATTTATGGGCGATGAGAGTTGGATAGACTAAGTGATAGTGCTAAGGGGATACAATCCCCTCAGTCACGGCACGGGTATGTTTGAGAAGTATAAAAGATAGTTGGGTTAGACAGTTTGGTGAAAGTGAAAAAGCTTATTGTAGCCGTGACAGCTCCCCTTTTTCGAGGGGCACCAAGGGTGTTGGTGCGAGGCGAGGGGTAGTGCAGAATTGACGGTGGGAGTGAGAGCGGCTAGGTTAGGTCATGTATGGACAAGGAGAGTGGGTAAACTAAGTGACAGTGCTAAGGGAATACAATTCCCTCAGTCACGGCACGGAAAAGTAGGATTCAAGTCAAAAGACGGACTGTGAGAAATAGATATTTTAATATAGAAAGAAAGCATGAGCCGTGACAGCTCCCTTTTTTCGAGGGGCACCAAGGGTGTTGGTGCGGGGCGAGGGATAGTGGTGAATTGGCAATGGCTGTAGGAGTGGTGAGGGTTGGTGTTATGTATTGGCAAGGAGAGAGGGATAAGCTGAGTGATAGTGACGATTTTGCGAGGGTTGTGAAAAGAAAATTTTAAAATCCGCCGAAGGCGAACAATAATTATTCATTATTCATCATTCATTATTCATTAAATGCGCTGGTTACAGTACGGCGATTTTTGTTTTGTTAAGGTGGAACATAAAGAGGACGGAAACGAGGGCGGAGAGGGTTTCTGCTATCGGGAATACCCACCATATAAGAGCATCGGGGGCACCGGAAAGAATGAGAACAGAGAAGAGCCATGCGACTGGCAGGACGAGGATAAGCTGACGGAGTAGTGATACTATGAGGGACTGAAAGCCGCCGTCAATTGCCTGGAATATGCCCTGGAAGGCTATGTTTGCACCTGCGAAGATGAAGTTGATTGTGATTATGTGCATTGCATCGGTGCAGAGCCTGAGTGAATTTCCCGACAGGGAGAACAGCTCGCCGAGGGGAACCGCCAAAATCTCGATCAGGACCGTGCCGAGAGCCATTATTATAAGCGTGTAGAGCATACCGTACTTTATGCCGTCGTTTATACGCTTTTTGTCTGCCATTCCGTGAGCGTAGGATATTACAGGGGTTATTGCATCGCGCATACCGAAAGCGGCAAACAGGAAAAACTGCTGTACCTTGTAATAAAGTCCGTAGGCGGTGACTGCGTCTACACTTATCGAGCCTAAAATTACGTTCATGCCGTAGGTCATTATCGACATGATCGCCTGTGCGATTATAGCCGGAAGTCCTATCGAATATATGCCATTTATAACTGCGGCGTGAGGTTTCTTGTATTTCAGTTTTTTGCTTATTTCCGTATTGAATTTAAGGTGAAAGATAAGGGCTGTGACAAGGGAAACTATCTGACCGATTACCGTTGCGAGAGCGGCACCCTTTACTTTCATCTCCGGAAAGCCAAGAAGTCCGTAAATCATGATCGGGTCAAGAATTATATTTGTTATTACACCTGCTATCTGGGCAATCGTTGAAAATAATGACCTGCCTGTTGACTGTAACAGTTTTTCGTAAACGGAAAAGAATGTAATTCCGAATGACATGGTACAGCATATCGTAAGGTAATCGATTGCCATTCCTATTATTTCTTCATCCTGCGACTGCGTGCGGATATAAGGTTCAACGCCGAATAAACCGACAAGCAGAAAAACGATGTATATTACCAGTGCAAGAAATTCCGCATTTCCTGCGGTAAGGCTCGCTTTTTCATTATCACCCTGTCCGAGTGACTTTGACAGCAGTGCATTTGCGCCGACGCCTGTACCGATACCTACGGCAACCATAAGCATCTGCATGGGGAAGGCGAGGGTGAGGGCATTGAAAGCCGCTTCGCCGCCTGTCTGCATATTGGTCACAAAGGCACTGTCTACTATGTTGTAGACCGCCTGCAATACCATTGAGAGTATTACGGGAAGTCCTGTTTTTAAAAGCAGTTTTCTGACGGGTTCTGTGCCGAGCCTGTTTACTTTTTCCTGTTGCATATCTGTATCCTTTCTTTCGGGCAAAAAAATAAAGCGTAAATCCGTGTCCGGATTTACGCTTTTCGCTACTCGACTGTATTTATTTTAGCATTTTGCTTTTGCTTTTGTCAAGCTGAATAGAAATTTTTCGGCATTTTTATAATTCTGCGGCGGTAAAAACGAAGTCGATTTGTCAGATATTTTACCGCACTATAAATAATAAATATGATAAGCGGCAAAATGACGGTTATTTTCCTGCGCCCCAGTATTTCCTGTCAAGACTTCTGAAATTGACAGCGGAGGAGATGTCCTGCCGCCTTATTATCTCGCTTCCTGCAAGGTCGGCACAGGTACGGGCAACTTTCAGTATTCTGTCGTATGCTCTTGCGGACAGACCCATTTTATCAAAGCAGTCGGAGAGCATCTTCTTTGCGTTGTCGTCAAGAGGGCACATTTCATGAAGATGTGCAGGGGGTATCTTGGAGTTCGAGCGGATATCGGTTCCCGCAAAGCGTTTTTGCTGTATTTCTCTTGCTTTCATTATACGTTCAAGCACGGCACTGCTGGGTTCGCCTTTCTTTGCGGTGCTGATTTCTTCGTATGACAGCTGAGGCATTTCAACCTGTATATCTATTCTGTCGAGGACGGGACGGCTTATCTTGCCGAGGTAGTTCTGTATCATGTTCTTTGAGCAGGTGCATTTGCCTTTCGGATTGCCAAAATTGCCGCAGGGGCAGGGGTTCATGGCGGCAACGAGCATAATGTCGCAGGGGTAGGAAACGGAGCCTTGAGCTCTTGATATCGTTATAACGCCGTCTTCGAGCGGTTGGCGGAGCGTTTCGAGCGTTCTGCGGTCAAACTCGGGAAGTTCGTCAAGGAATAATACGCCGTTGTGGGCAAGGGATATTTCGCCCGGGCGTGGAATACTTCCGCCGCCGATAAGTCCTACTGCCGAGGCGGTATGTGATACGCTCCTGAAAGGGCGGACGGTAACTATCGGCTTTTCACGGTCGAGCATACCGGCTATGGAGTGTATACCGGTGGTTTCAATGCTTTCGTCAAAGGTCATGGGTGGGAGGATCGACGGTATGCGTTTTGCTATCATGCTTTTGCCTGTTCCGGGAGGACCGATGAGCAATACATTATGGAAGCCTGCGGCGGCTACCTCCAGAGCGTGACGGGCGAGTGCCTGACCCTTTACATCGGATAAGTCCTCCGTTTCAAACATCTCGGGGGAGGGAACGTAGGGCGGTTCGGGCGACAAACGCTTTTTGCCGGTGAAATGATTGATAAGGTCGGAAATGTGGTTTATGCCGTATACCGATAATCCCTCGACAACGGACGCTTCCTTAGCGTTTTCAGCAGGGAGAAACAGTCGTTTTATACCGCATTTTTTGGCTTCTATTGCCATGCTGATAATTCCGCCTGTGAACACAAGAGAGCCGCCGAGTGAAACTTCACCGATAAAGGCACAGTCGGATAAATCGTCGGTGATTATATTATTTACCGCAAGAATGGCGGCGATTATCGTGAAGTCGTACAGCGAGCCGCATTTGCGGACATCGGCAGGGGCAAGGTTTACGGTAAGACGCTGACCGCTGACGGATATGCCGATACCCGACAGAGCACCCTTTATACGCATTTTGCTTTCCTGCACGGCGAGATCGCCCAGACCCACTATATCGAACGAGGGCTGACCCCTTGAAGAGATTATTTCGGCGGTCACTTTAAAGGCGTTCATGCCGAAAAGTCCCATTCCGTTTACCTGAGAATACATATTTTCACCTGTTTCATTTCGTTTTAAGTGATAACTATGTAATAATTATACAACCTTTTAGGTATATTTTCAACAAAAACGGGAATTTTTGATTTCAAAAAATTTAATAATATTTTTACGATTTTATTTGCATTTACGGCGGAAAAATGTTATACTGTTTGGTGAATGGAATTTTAGGTTAGACACAGCTATATTTACCTAATTTTTAAATACAGCAAACTGTGCTACCGTTTTATACAGAAAGGACAGATTATTATGGCAAACACTACAGAGCTTTATAACGAATGGCTTGAAAAAGCGGTCAAGGATCCCGATTTAAAGACAGAGCTTGAGAGCGTAAAGGGCAAGGACGAAGAAATAAACGATCGTTTCTACCGTGATCTTGAATTCGGCACGGGCGGTCTGAGAGGCGTTATCGGCGCAGGTACAAACAGAATGAACGTTTATACCGTAGGCAAGGCTACTCAGGGTCTTGCAAACTACCTCAAGAACACAGGCAAGAGCGATCTTAAGGTTGCTGTTGCATACGACAGCAGAATAAAGTCTGACGTATTCGCAAAGCACGCCGCTTCGATCTTTGCGGCAAACGGCATTACAGCAAACATCTACACAGAGCTTATGCCTACTCCCATGCTTTCATGGGCAGTAAGAGCACTCGGCTGTGACGCAGGTATCATTGTTACCGCAAGCCACAACCCCGCTAAGTACAACGGCTATAAGGTTTACGGAAGCGACGGCTGTCAGGTAACTCTTGAAGCCGCTGAAAAGATCCTCGGCGAGATTGAGAAGCTTGATATCTTTGCAGACGTAAAGAGCGGTGACTTTGAGCAGTATGTAAGCGAAGGCAAGATAAAGTACATCGGTCAGGATGTTATTGACGAATATATCGCAAACGTAAAGAAGCAGTCTATCCACCCCGAGCTTTGCGCAAAGAGCGGACTGAAGGTTGTTTATACTCCTCTTAACGGTGCCGGCAACAAGCCCGTCCGCCGTATCTTAAAGGAAATCGGCATAAACAACGTTGTAGTTGTAAAGGAACAGGAAATGCCCGACGGCAACTTCACAACCTGCCCCTATCCAAACCCCGAGATCAAGGAAGCATTACAGCTCGGTCTTGAACTGTGCAAGACAGAAAAGCCCGACTTACTGCTGGCTACAGACCCCGACAGCGACCGTGTAGGTATTGCGGTTCCCGACGGTGACAAGTACGTTCTGTTCACAGGTAACGAAGTAGGCGCAATGTTACTCGAATATATCTGCAAGGAGCGTATTGCCGCAGGTACAATGCCTGCAAATCCCGTTGCAGTAAAGACAATAGTTACAACCGATCTCGTAAAGGCTATCGCCGCTAAGTACGGTGTAGAGCTGAGAGAAGTTCTCACAGGATTCAAGTTCATCGGTGAGCAGATCGGCTTCTTAGAGGCTAAGGGTGAGGAAAACAGATATATCTTCGGCTTTGAGGAGAGCTACGGCTACCTCGCAGGTTCTTATGTAAGAGATAAGGACGCTGTTGTGGCATCTATGCTTATCTGCGAGATGGCAGCATTCTATCGTTCACAGGGTATTTCTCTTGTACAGGCAAGAGCAAAGATGTACAGCGACTACGGCTTCTACTGCAACAAGCTTGATACGTTCACTTTCGAGGGCGAAACAGGTATGAAGAAGATGAACGCTATTATGGATACTCTCAGAAACGAAAAGCTTGACTCTGTTGCAGGTCTTAAGGTTATCGGCAAGGCTGACTACAAGCTCAGCGTAAAGACAGATTACGAAAGCGGCAAGACAGAAGAACTCACACTTCCTAAGTCAAACGTTATCACATTCTACCTTGAGGACAACGCAAGCGTAGTAATCAGACCTTCAGGTACAGAACCCAAGATCAAGCTTTACTACACAACTGTCGGTTCAAGCGTTGAAGATGCGGCTGAAAAGCAGGCTAAGCTCTCGGCAGATTTCACAAAGATCGTAGGCTGAAACTGTCGGTGATATAAATTTTTTGGGAAATTTAAAAAAACTCTTGCAAAACAGTTTACTATATGCTATAATAGTAACCTAAGCGTGAAAGCGCAGTATTCTGAAATCATGGCGAAAGCTGTAATTTAGATCAATTCTAAAGGTCAGGAGGTGACAGCATGAAAGAAGGTATCCACCCTAACTACCAGCCCACCACTATCAAGTGTGCTTGCGGCGAGGTTATCGAAACAAGATCAACCAAGCAGGATATAAAGGTTGAAATCTGCTCGAAGTGCCACCCTTTCTTTACAGGAAAGCAGAAGTTGGTTGACACAGGCGGACGTGTTGACAAGTTCAAGAAGAAGTACAATCTTGACAAGTAATTTAAGAAAAAGAGGATCGTGGTTTTCACGGTCCTTTTTGTTTTACGCACGGGGTGTAGCCGTGCTTATTTTTTGTTATGCCTGCATTTGATTCTTTCAAAGGTGAAGGGAGTATTTAGCAAGGCTGTTGCAAAAAAGTAAAAAATCAGCCGTGCATCACCTTGATGCACGGCTTTTATGTTTTATTGACTGTTCTTTTCAAAGGTGGGGGTGCCTTTTGCGTAGCTTCCGTCACGCTGCCTTACAAGCGATTCATTCTCATCACAGTCGATTATTGCGACCCTGCCGAGAATTTCTCCGCTTTCGTTGCTTAGTATCAAGGTTTCACCTGTTTTAAGGCTGAAATTCGTCTGCATTTTCATCAGCGTATTTTCGGACTTGTTGTTCTTGCACACTATCGTTAGTGTTGAATGGGGCTTTACGTTGACAGTGGGTATCTTGTAGCGGTTTAACATATCTTCCTTATCGGTGAGATAAAGACCTCTTGTTGATACATCGTTGTCGTTGGGGTTGTAAAGCTCTATCCAGTCGGCATCGCCGCCTGTGTAGACTTCGCTTATATACAGTAAATCGCCTGTTGATGAAGATTTTTCACTGCGTGCGTTTATTGTGATCTTGCCCTTTTTAGCCATTGAGCTGTCGATCGTTATTTCACGGTCGGTATAGGTCTTGCCGTTTATCTCCCAGCTTGTAAAGGTGTAGCCCGACATATCCTCGGCGGTAAGCTTTACTTTATAGGGAGTGAAGTACTCGGCGGACACGGTGTTTATATCCTTTACGGTCTGAATGTTCATTGTGACTTTAAGACCCTTTGCACCTGTGAGTTTTACTTTATATGTATCGTCCTTGTCAATACCGAAATTATTGCAGATATCGCCGAGAATTACGTTTGCACGCTTGTCGGCAAATTCTCTTATCTCGTTTCTGCTGTTTTCAAATGTGCCCTCGTTTGCCCATTCCGATGTTATGCCTTTGTTCAGGGCGTACATCTGTTCCTTATCACTGTCGGCAAGCTTCTGCTCAAGCGTTGCGAGAATATTTTCTGAGCTGAATGCTCCGCCGATAAGGTCACAGAGGTTGTTGGCAAGCTTTTCACGCATATCGGCACGTTCCATAAGCGCCGTTATCAGAACTGAGCCGCCTGCGGGATGTGTTCCGTTCAAAATCTTCGTGAGGGTTTTGTTGGAATATCCGTCCGAATAAAGTCCCCATGCAAACTCGGCGTCATAGAAGAAATATCTCCACTTTCCGTCATGATATTCGCTTGTGACTTCTTCACCCTCGGACGCAACGTAACGCCATGCCTTGTAGTTATTGCCGGGCCAGTCACGGTTGTCGATGAATAATTGCATTGCGAGGTAGTGCATATAGTTGTCGATATCGACCATGGAGCAGAACTGCTCGAATTTCTTGTCGTCGGTAAGTCCACTCTCAGCAAGCTCGAGGACTTTGTTATAATCGTCTGCCGCACCCTCGGCGTTTTCATCAACTATCTTACCCTCGGCTTTTCCGACTACCTGATAGTTGTCTTTTGTGCCGCCGTAGCGTTCTTCAAGATATGCACGGCTGAAATTCTGGTGAAGCCATGCGAAACCGTAATATTTGCCGTTAAGGAATACTGCCGCAGGGGCGGTCGATTGTGCGTCCGGATAACCCGACTGCTTTGCAAGTGACATAGAAAGCTCGTCACGCACACCTGCAAATTCACGGTCATTTGCACCGTTACGCAGAACTATGCGGTCTATCTTTGTAAGTATTGCGCCGTTTTCATCGGTGGCATCGGTGAAGAACGGATAGTTGAATTTTCCGTTATCGGGTGAGTATGTTGTTCGTGCGATAAGCTTCCATGATTTCTGGTCTACCGCCGCAGAGTATGCACCTGCAACTCTTGCACCGACCTGCTGTGAAATAAGCTGTTCGCCGCTACTGGAGAATACTTCGACATACATCGGACGTTCGCCTGCCATACCGACCTGATTCCAGTTAGCAGGGTCATTGGGGGTTATATCCCTTGTGCCGTCATACTCGTTTGCTATCCAGTCGTCACGGATCTTTCCTGCAACGGCGATACCTTTTTCATAGTCGTAAAGATCTTCATTGTTTGCGGAAAGTACGAATACATAAGTTCCGTCCTCGAAACGTTCCGATACGTCATCGCCGGTAACGTAGCTCTTGGTGAACACCTCGGAAGTGCCGTCTTCGCTTACTGCGATTGCTTTTATAGTTTTGGCGTTTACATCGCCCGAGCTGTGCACGGTTATAGGTTTTGTGTATTTGTTTGATTTTTCTGTGGGGGTTTCGCCGTTGGTGGTATAGTAGATAGTAGCCGTCTTGTCTTTTGCGGTAAGCTCAACGCTTATATCCTCGCTGAAAAAGCTTCCTTCAGGGGAAAAGGCAATATCAGTTTTTTGCTTTACCTCTCCGTCGTTGTCCTTAGTGATAGGCTGTAAGGGGGATAATACCTCCGGCA
Organism: uncultured Oscillospiraceae bacterium; assembly: GCA_902490585.1. Taxonomy (GTDB): domain Bacteria; phylum Bacillota; class Clostridia; order Oscillospirales; family Ruminococcaceae; genus Ruminiclostridium_E. Next base: position 5,124 of record CABUEI010000001.1, on the reverse strand, counting down.
GACCGCTGTCGGACGACAAAAATGTGTTATAGGTTATGGCAGCGGCTGTGCCGACAGCAACTACTGCGGCAAGAAGTCCTGCACGTTTTAATGTTCCGCTGTGAATAAACATGATTCCTCCGTTCAGAATCCGGGATTATATTGGTCAATGCCTGTATAAATTCTATTGTAACAGAAAATGTTGTTAAAATCAACGATAATTATAAGAATTTCATCAAATATTCTGTGAAAACTGAAATGTAAGATAGTGGAATCATAAACGGGCGCAAACCGTCATACATTTGTAAAAAAGAAATCAAAACGAGGAAGGATCGGTATTTCAAATGACGGAATTTTTACCTGAGGGAAGAAGGCTTGCGGACAGGGAGAACACAGCGGCTCTGCAATCGGCAAAAACGCTTATGCAATCGGCGGTAACGGGTGCGATACTTGAAGCACCGTGTACCGTATGTGACACGGAGCACAATATGCACGTTGACCTTGGCTGTATGAAAGGGATTATTCCACGCAGTGAGGGTGCAATCGGCATTGACAGCGGTGTGACAAGGGATATAGCACTGATATCGAGAGTGGGAAAGCCTGTCTGCTTCAAGATAACGGGGATAGATGAAACGGGCAGTGAGCCTGTGGCAATTTTGTCAAGAAAAGCGGCGCAGGAGGAAGCTGAGAGCAGATACATATCAAAGCTTGAACCGGGTGATGTTATCGGGGCTAGGGTGACGCACCTTGAACAGTTCGGGTGTTTTGTGGATATAGGCTGCGGTATAGCTTCTATGATACCGATTGACGCTATTTCCGTGTCAAGAATAGTTCATCCTGCGGACAGATTTTCGGTAGGCGATGATATTTTTGCGGTGGTGAAGGGCAGAGATGAGGGGCATATCTGTCTTACTCACAAGGAACTGCTCGGAACGTGGCAACAGAATGCGGAACGTTTTACGGTAGGGGAAACCGTGCCGGGCATTGTAAGGTCGATAGAGGAGTACGGGATTTTTATCGAGCTTGCGCCGAACCTCGCAGGGCTTGCGGAGCTTAAAAGCGGAATAAAGGTGGGAGACTGTGCCTGCGTTTACATCAAGGCGATAATCCCCGAAAAGATGAAAATCAAGCTGATTATCGTCAACTGCTGTGATGACGGGTGTGTGCCGATTGAAACGCCGTATTTTATTACGGAGGGGCATATTGACAGGTGGGTGTATTCTACGCCGGGGGCACCTAAGTATATAGTGAGTGAGTTTATGCGGCAGTGTGCCGCTTCAGATTGACGGCGGGGGGCTGTGAGCCGCTTCAAATTCGCTGTTCTGTTTGACGGTAGTTTGCGGCTGACGGTGGGGTTATGTGTTGGATTTAGGCAGAAAATAAAGCCGTTGCGGTGTTACGTAACGGCTTTAATGTTATTATGCTGATTACTTTATATCTAGTGCGGCTTTAAGCTCATCAACCTTGTCTGTCTTTTCCCATGCAACATCAAGGTCTGTACGTCCCATGTGACCGTAAGCGGCGAGTGGTCTGTACTTTGTGTTTCTTAAATTCAGAGTGCTGATTATTGCACTGGGGCGAAGGTCGAATACCTTATTTACTACGGCTGAAATTTCTGTGTCGGGTTTGATGCCTGTGCCGAATGTATCGACAAATATCGATATGGGCTGAGCAACGCCGATAGCGTAAGCAAGTTCAACTTCGCAACGCTTTGCTATGCCTGCGGCTACGATGTTCTTTGCAACGTGTCTTGCGGCATAAGCGGCTGAACGGTCAACCTTTGTGGGATCTTTTCCTGAGAATGCGCCGCCGCCGTGTCTGCCGACACCGCCGTATGTATCTACTATTATCTTTCTGCCTGTAAGACCGCTGTCGCCCTGAGGACCGCCTACTACAAAGCGTCCTGTGGGATTTATCAGCATCTTAGTGTTTTCGTCAAGCAGTGAAGCGGGAATGGTAGTCTTTATAACCTTTTCGATAATATCGGCTCTGAGCTGTTCCTGCGTAACGTCAGCCTTGTGCTGTGAGGAAACAACGACAGTGTCAATTCTTGAGGGAGTGCCGTCCTCGTTATATTCTACCGTTACCTGCGTCTTTCCGTCGGGGAGAAGATAGGGTATCTCGCCTGATTTTCTTACTGCTGTGAGCTTCTTTGAAAGTGCGTGAGCAAGGGAAATCGTAAGGGGCATAAGCTCCTCGGTTTCATCACACGCATAGCCGAACATCATACCCTGGTCGCCGGCACCTGTGTCAAATTCATTCTTATCTCTGCCCTCGAGAGCGTTGTCAACGCCCATTGCGATATCGGGGCTCTGCTTGTCAAGGGTTGTGAGAATAGCGCAGGTCTTGTAGTCAAAACCGTAGTCGCTGTTGTCGTAGCCTGTTTCCTTTATAACATCTCTTGCTATAGCGGGGATATCAACATTTGCTGTTGTTGTTATCTCGCCCATTATCAGAACCATGCCTGTTGTAGCACAGGTTTCGCAAGCAACACGGGCGTTCTTGTCCTGCTCCAGTATTGCGTCGAGTACACCGTCTGAAATTCTGTCGCAGATCTTGTCGGGGTGACCTTCTGTAACACTTTCGGAAGTGAATAAGTATTTTGCCATTGATTTTTCCTTTCATATAGCGGCTTTATGCCACATTCCATACGCATTTTCCCTGCGTAAAACTGCATGAAAAAAAGCCCCTTTCGGAGCTTGCTGACTGCCTGCTCCTCATCTTTCGGTCACAGCCCTTGCCGTGCCGTAGGAATTAGCACCATTTTTCGTAAGACATAAACCTACGAAACGGTTGCTGGGTTTACGGAGCCTGACTCCTAATCCGCACATTTATGCGGAAAATGTAAACCGCTCTTGATAAGGGATTTTTCCGATTGATATTGTAGCATAAGCAAATGCGTTTGTCAAGTAAAATGAGAATAATTTTTATTTCTGATTTTTTCCTGTTTGGGCTTTGAATTAAAACGGGGTTAAAATTGTCGGAATACACTATAAATAAATGTTGAATTGTACCGTAGAAAATGGTATAATTTAATAGAATAACGATTTTTGAAAATTACGAGCGGCAATGAAAGGGCAGTAAGGAATTATAATGAGTTTTGTTACGCTGAGCGATATTACAAAGCAGTACCGTATGGGCGATATAATAATCAACGCAAACGATAAGGTCAGCTTTGACATTGAAAAGGGCGAATTTGCAATAATCGTAGGACCGAGCGGTTCGGGCAAGACTACGGTGCTTAATATACTCGGCGGTATGGATACCGCTACATCGGGCAGTTTCTATGTGGACGGCAGTAAGATAAGCGGTTACAGCAGAAAAGAGCTTATCGACTACAGAAGATACGATATAGGTTTTATATTCCAGTTCTATAATCTCATCCCGAACCTTACGGCAAAGGAGAATATTGAGCTGTCTACTCAGACGGTGGAGGACTATATCCCTGCTGTAGAGATACTGGAAAAGGTCGGACTTACCGACAGAATAAACAACTTCCCGGCACAGCTTTCGGGCGGTGAACAGCAGAGAGTGGCTATAGCGAGAGCGCTTGCGAAAAAGCCCAAGCTGTTGCTGTGCGACGAACCTACGGGTGCGCTTGATTACAACACCGGCAAGATGATACTGAAATTACTTCAGGACACCTGCCGCAGTGACAATATGACGGTTATACTTGTAACGCACAATACGGCGATATGCCCTATGGCTGACAGGGTCATACACATGAAGAGCAGTAAGGTGAGCGAGATAGTTGTAAACGAACATCCCACACCGGTTGAAGAAATTGAGTGGTAACGGGAGAGAACGGATATGAAGAATGCAATGCTGAAAAACGCATTTGCCGAGATGAAGAAAACCAAAAGCCGTTTTCTTTCGATATTCGGAATTATTGCTATCGGCACGGGATTTTTTGCAGGGTTGTTGCAGAGTGCGCCTGCAATGAAGGTATCGTCTGATTATTATTATGACAGAACCTCACTGCTTGACTACAGACTGGTATCTACATACGGTTTTGACGATAACGATATAAAGGCACTGAAGGACGGGCTGTCCGATGTTGATATCTATCCCGGATATTTCACGGACGCTTATGTCAACACGGACGCAGGTGAAAAGAAGGTTGCGAGGGTGTATTCGCTTGATAATACGGGCGAGAACAACCCTTACAGCTCTTTACAGATAATTGACGGCAGACTGCCCGAAAAAGAAAACGAATGTGTGATAGACAGCAGTAAGATGCTTACGCAGTATAAAGTCGGGGACAAGCTGACACTGTGCGGTGACGAGGACACGGATATAGACGGTACGCTTTCGGTAAAGGAGTTTACGATTGTCGGAAAATTCGAGTCGCCTATGTATATATCCGATGTTGAGCGTGGAAACACGACTATAGGCAGCGGTTCGGTTTATATGCTTTGCTATATTCCGCAGAGCTGTTTCAAGACTGAGGTTTATACACAGGTGGTCATTACCTCAGATAAGCTTAAAGAATATAAATGCTACAGCGATGAATATGAAAATGCCCGTGACGATCTCGGAAAGCAGATACAGAAGATCGCAGACGTAAGAGAAGAGGAACGTTTTGACGAGATAGCGGGCGACGCTAAGAAAGAACTTGACGACGGACAGAAAGAGCTTGATAAGAAGAAAAGTGAAGCGTATGCCGAAATAGAGGAAAACGAAAAGAAACTGGCAGACGCCAAAACGCAGCTCGATGAAGCAAAACCCAAGCTTGAAGAGGGTAAGAAAACGCTTGAAGAGTCAAAGACACAGCTTGACGAGGCTAAGAAAGAGCTTGATACAAACGGGGCTACTCTGACGGCAACAAAGACGGTGCTGGATAACACCAAGAAAAAGCTTGATGAAACAAAGGCACAGCTTGAAAGCGGCAAGAAAACGCTTGACGACAGCTATATTCAGCTTGTGACGGCGAAAATACAGCTTGAAAATGCGGACGCACAGCTTAAAGCAAGCAAGACGCAGCTTGACGATGCAAGTTCTAAGATAACAAGTCAGCAGGCACTGATAAATACGAGCCGTGAAACGCTCGAGAGTTCATACAAGAACGGAAGTATCACAAAAGAAGTCTATGATGCAGGAATAAAACTGCTTGACAGCTCACAGGCGGAACTTGACAAGCAGAAG